>JASMDC010000024.1 GCA_030753015.1 Candidatus Undinarchaeales archaeon
AGAACTACGAGAAGTTCTTTATCCAGGACGACGTCCTCGTGTGTGGTAAGTGCGGCACCACATGGACACTGGAGCAGCTGAACGGTATCCAAGGTGGCTGCATGGCCTACCCGCCCGACGAGCTCCCCAACATCATCCGCGGCAAGTCCGTGCTCATCAAGAAGTCCGACCTCGAGGCCTGGAAGGAACGGAGGTAGGTCCTATGCTATGCGTCGCCTGCATCCTGGCAGCATCTGTCCTTGGCGTCGGTGCCTGGTGGATCGCGGGTCCCATGGCGGCGCTCTTCGTTTCCATGGGGATCGTGGGCGTCTATCTCTCCCACATTACGTGTGTGGAAGAGGGATGCCAGCCGTCCAAGTCCGTGCTCGAGGAGGGTTCCAAGATCGCTCTGGTGGTGGCGGGCAGCCTTCTGCTGTTCGTCCTCATCGACGGAACGGCGGCCCGATCGACGGGAAGTGAGGCCGGCGGGAGCTTTCTTCGTGAGATGGTCGGCGGGATCGAGACGCAGAGCCCTCCCAGTGACACTGGTGGAACGGTCTCGAGCGGTTACCTGGAGATCCAGGTCGAAGGGCCTCCGATGTCAGAGACACCGGTCGCGAGCGATGGCACGTCGGTGTACTCCCCCGATCAGATCCGGGAGATGACCGACGACTTCTCTGGAGCTGCCACTCCTGATGAAGAGACGCTCGCCCTAATCGAGGCCATGAGGCGTGGTGATACGCCATCGATGGCCCCTCCTTCAGATGAGGCCGAGAAAGGCCTGTCCACGGTGTGGCTCAATATCCAGGGGATGACCTGCGGTGGTTGCGAGGCGGAGATCGAGTACAGCACGGGCAAGCAGCGCGGCGTGGCCTTCGTGGACGCAAACTATCGTGGCAAGTCGGGTATCGTGAAGTACGACTCGGGCGTCATCTCTGCCGAGGAGATCGCGACCTATATCACCGAGCGGATCGGCTACCCAGCGCAGGTCGACAGGACCGAGATCCTTGCCTCCACGGGCGAGTACGAGGAAGTGGAGGAGACGAAGGTCACGGGCATGCGACAGGTAACGTTCGAGGTCATAGGCATGTGCTGCGGCGGGTGCGCTGTCGGGCTCACGCGGCTCTGGGACGGGACACCGGGCGTCATCTCTGCTGAGGTCAGCTTCAAGCAGCGCAGGGGCATCGTCGAGTACGATCCCAAGGTCACCGATCCAGAGAAACTCATCAAAGCGATCTCTGCTCGCACGCGCAAGTACCGCATCAGCGTCCAAGAGGACGTGGAGATATAGGATATAGGTCCCCATGGGATTCTTCCCTGTCGCGCAACTGGGCGAGCTGAGCCTTGCCGGAGCTCTTGTCATGGGGCTCGTGTACGGGATCGGGCCGTGCATCGCGGTGTGCGGCCCGGTCATCCTCCCCTACACCATCGCCACCTCGCGGAGCGGGCGTAAGGTGTTCTACACGAACCTCGCCGTGGTGACTGGGAGGGTGCTCTCCTTCATGGTGCTCGGGTTCCTCGGTGGTCTTCTGGGCCAGATCGTCGTGGAGCGGTACAACTCGGCAGGTATCTTCCGCGGCGTCCAGCTCCTCCTTTCCCTGATGTGCATCCTCGTCGGGGGCCGTTTCATCCTCAGACGGGAGGAGCGTGAGTACTGTGTGGAGGGATTGTCACGGTACGTCAAGACCCCACTCATCTTTGGTGTGGTCATGGGATTCGTCCCCTGTCCGCCGCTCCTCGCCATCCTATCGTATGTCGTCCTGCTCTCGAATCCCTGGATGGGGATGCTCCATCTATTCCTCTTCGGTATCGGAACGGGGCTCCCTCTCCTGGCCCTCGGTGGAGGCGGTGGTTGGCTAGCGGGGCGGTTCATGGACCTTAATGACGGTGGTGGGATGAACGTCAGCGCCCGACGGGTGTCCGGCGTCCTCCTCATCATGGCAGGGATCCGGTTCCTCCTTATCTATGTAGGTTCAGGGGACGCTATCGCGACCACGTGGCAGTGAGGCGACCAAAGGTTTTTTGAGTGATCGTAGCATGAGGGGAACTCTGTTGCAGGATGGACCGAAAATGAAGTGTAAAGGTTCACGACAGCAAGTCCGTCGCACGGATGGCAACATCTCCCGGGCCGAGCGCTGGGACCACTTCCTGGCCCGGTGGGGATATGATCGCATGGGACACCGGGTGGAACCGGGGCTGTACGCCCTTGACGAGCCCGGCAATGATTCGCCGGTGCTAGTCACCGGCAACTATACACTGAGCTTCGACGCCCTCCGATCGGCCATGGCGGACATGGATTGCTTCATCCTCGTGCTCGACACCAAGGGCATCAACGTCTGGTGCGCTGCCGGCAAGGGCACGTTCGGCACCGACGAGCTCGTGGAGCGCTCGTCCTATCCTACGCACGCTGCCAGCCCCGGCTCGTAGCCGCACACGACGCCCTTGAGCTGAGAGTAGGATGGGATGCCCACCTGCGCCCGGTCGCAGTTGAACACAAACGTCGGCGTAGCGCGGATGCGGTACTCATTGGCCTTGGCCATTGCTTCCTGATAGCCTGCTTCACCTATCTCCTCGGGGCAGAGGATGGCGTCCTCCCCGTGGATGCGGATGCAGCGATGGGCAAAGGTGATGGTGTCGCCGAACTCGGCCACTAGTCGATCTATGGTGGGCTTGGCATTGATGCAGGCAGGGCATGTCGGGCTGTAGAAGTAGTCCACACGGACCGTACCTGGGGTAATGCACCCTGGCTGGCCCGCAACGATCTCGAGCCCACGCTCGTCCTTTTCCGGGGCAGGTCCGCCGCCACCACCAGGGCCTGCCATAAGGAGAATACCAGCGAGCACACCACCCATCACGACCGCGAGCACGACCGTGAGGCCCTCGCTTCTTGGATCGATCGGAGGTTTCGGTGGTTCTGGTATATCGTCAATCGTATCGGATTCCTCTACTATTGCGATAACATGGGATTACGTGGTATTGGCTTAAAAGCTGATACCCAGCAAGTTGCTGAATCTACTCCAGTCTTTGCGGGAGCGGTGGTCCTATCTGCTCATTGAGGGCGCGTCACGCTTCCCCTTATGCCCTCTTCGCACTGCGGTCATTTCGGCCACCACACTGAGCGCGATCTCCTCGGGTGTCTTCGATCCTATGTCGAGGCCGATGGGCGCATGGACCTCTTCCAGACGTTCGCGGGGGATCCCACGCTTCGTCAGTTCCTCGTAGGTCAAGTGGATTTTCCGCCGGCTGCCGATCATCCCGATGTATCGGGCTGATGTCCCGAGTGCCTGCTCGAGGACCACGAGGTCGTGCCGGTGGCCGCGTGTCACGATCACGATGAAGGATGATGGCGCGATGGGGAGAGATGGAACGATGGTCGTAAGGTCGGTCACGACGGTCTCGCTCGCCAGGGGGAACCTTTCCGTATTGGCGAAGGGCTCCCTGTCATCTATGACCACCGTGCGGAATCCCACGGTACGAGCGAACGATTCTAGAGGGAGCGATACGTGACCGCCACCGAAGATGAACACCATCGGAGCGCTGGACACAGGTTCGATGAGGATCTCTTTCTGTTCCTCGCCGTCATCGGTCGAATCAAGCTTGATAATGTCCAGACGACCAGTGGTCATCGCATCCTTCATGGCCTTGACAAATGCTCCCCTATCGAGGCCGGGAGGTATTCGCCCAACCTCCTCACCGTCCTCGATGAGCATGAAGGTTAACGGGTCATCAACCGGGATAGTCCCATCTACTGACGGCAGGATTGTAGCAACCACTGCCGAGCGGCCTTCATCGAGAATGGAATGGAGCCGGCATATGACCTCTGTGCGATGCTTCCTTTCCCATGATATCGGCTCCATGAGCACATCCACCGTCCCACCGCAGACCAAGCCCTCCTCCTCGGCCAGGTCACCTGACAGGGAGAATATACGTCGACGGAGCTCCGTGCGCCCCATCATCTCCATCGCATCCTGCCATATCTCAGCCTCAAGGCATCCGCCACCGATCGAGCCGGCGGTGGAACCATCCGCTTTGACGAGAAACCTGGAGCCGAGAGGGGGTGGTGCGGATCCCGTCCTCCTGATTAGAGTAGCAAGTACCATGGACACCTTATCATCAATGCCCCTACGGACCTGCTCAATCACTTTCATCATACGATCGCCACCACCAATCCGAACGGTACGTTGTCAGGAAGTGGACCGGACTGATCGCGGCGTCTGCGGTCGCGTCAACAAACACTGCAATCCTGTCCCTATTTATCGGTCCCTGACTAGAGTACCTCGTACCCGGCTTCTACTATCGCTTTCTTCATCGTTTTCTCGTCCACGGACTCGGGATCGAATTTGATCTTTGCCGAGCCGATGGCGACGTCCACGTCGTCCACGCCCTCGAGCTCCGTAAGGGCCCGCCGGACGTGCATGACGCAGTGGCTGCAACTCATGCCGCCTATCTTGATCTCTTTCTCTTCTTTCATGTCTCTTACCTCGTTCATTCTCATGTGATTATCAAATACCTTCGCCCTGGAATCCCCGCTCGATCCGGTCGAGCTCACCACGAATCCCGGTATCGTTGTGGGATGTGGCCTTGATGACGGTCGAGCCGCCGTTCCCGTTCTTGGTAAGTGTGTGCTCAAGGGCCTGGAATCGGCTCTCGAGGAGACCTATCTCGTGAATGAGCACCTTCACCGCGTCCGCGATAGGGTCCGGGAGGTTCCCGTGGTCCAGGTCACTGGCACGCTTTGGTCCATCGCTCACGATCCGTCCGGGGACGCCCACGACCGTGCTCCCGGGGGGTACGTCATTGACGACCACCGAGCCCGCACCGATGCAGGCATCGTCACCAACGGTGATGGCACCGAGCACGGTCGCGCCTGTCCCGATCACCACGTGATTACCGATTGTAGGATGGCGTTTCTTCTTCTTGTGGCTCGTTCCCCCGAGGACCGCGCCCTTGTACATGAGCACGTCGTCCCCGATCTCCGAGGTCTCGCCGATGACAACGCCCATCCCATGGTCGATGAAGAACCGGTGGCCGATGGTGGCACCGGGATGTATCTCGATACCCGTAAGGAACCTCCCGATATGGGAGATGAACCGAGGGAGCACCACCCAGCCCCGCTTCCAGAGCACATGGGCGAAACGGTGGATCCAGAGCGCGTGAAGACCCGGATAGCAGGTGACGACCTCCAGGATGTTCCTGGCCGCAGGATCCTCTCTGATGACGGTGTCCACATCCTCACGCATGCTCGGGATGATACTCATATCCCTATACCTCGATGTTCTCGAAGAGCCAGCCCGTAAGGTATCTCTCTCCAGTGTCGGGAAGGATGACCACGATGAGTTTGCCCTTGCTGGATGGACGCTTCGCGACCTCCAGGGCCGCGGTCATGGCTGCTCCCGAGGAGATCCCGACAAAGATCCCCTCCTTCCGGGCTAAGGCCTGGGCCGTGGCCCGTGCATCCTCTCCGGTCACTGGGAAGATCTCGTCAATGATGTTCGTGTTGAGCACCCTGGGCACGAATCCGGCGCCAATGCCCTGGATCCTGTGGGGGGCGGGATTGCCCCCAGAGAGTACAGATGATGCTTTGGGCTCCACGGCCACAGCCTGGAAGGACGGCTTGCGGGTCTTTATGACCTCGGCCACGCCAGTGATGGTGCCGCCCGTCCCGACGCCCGCTACCAAGATGTCCACCTGCCCGTCGGTATCGCGCCAGATCTCCTCTGCCGTTGTCCGACGGTGGATATCCGGATTCGCCGGGTTCTCAAACTGCTGGAGCATGAATGAGTTGGGCGTGCTCTTGACAAGCTCCTCGGCCTTCTCCACAGCACCCTTCATATCCCTAGCACCCGGGGTGAGGACGATCTCAGCGCCTAATATCTTCAGGATTCTGCGTCTCTCCAAGCTCATGTTGTCGGGCATCGTGAGCACGAGCTTGTAGCCACGTGCAGCCGCCACGAAGGCCAGCCCGATGCCCGTGTTCCCCGAGGTTGGCTCGATGAGGGTGGTCCCTTCCTTGATGAGCCCGAGCGTCTCTGCCTTGTCTATCATTGCCGCCCCGATGCGGTCCTTCACGCTGAAAAGCGGATTCCGGGACTCGATCTTCGCGACCACCCTCCCCGGAAGGCCTTCTGACAATCGGTTGATACGCACCAACGGCGTCCCGCCTATCAGCTTCGTCATGTCATTTGCGATGTTCATCGTCGTTCCACCTGCCATTCGTCATTCATGTCTTTTTCGCTCCAAGTCATCCGTCCGTGCTGAACGTTCGAGGGGGCCGGGATGTCGGGGGCCAGAACTCTGGTACCCAAGCAGCAAAGGGAAGGTGGACGCCGCTCAAGGTAGTGGTCAATAGCATGTACCGACCTACACCTTGATCCCGAAAGGAGCACACTGTAGGGAAAGGTATTGTCGGTGACAAAAACGATCCCTCCAGCGCATAATACTAATGTATCGGACGCGGATTTAAATAGATTTTCTTTCGGGAAACGGCCTTCCCGCAGGAAAGGAATGATGGAACCTGGGCCAAGATTCGAGCATAGTTGTGCCAAGGTCTGCACTTCAGGACTGCAGCCGGTGGCATGGCCACTCTGCCAGCCCGGTTTTTTCGAAACATTGGTACAAATCCTCTTTTCACGAGTGGTCGGTATGGTCGTACCGGCATGCTTAACTATGGTCTTTTTTCCCGATACAAGGACCATTCGATTCACCGGCGAAGGCAAAGGGAAACAAATATAACGATGGTTTTTTTGGATTTTCACATTAACAGCGACGTGGAGTCTGAGCAACAATGAAGCTTCCCTGTGAGATCATCGTGTGGTACCTTCTACCGAGTATCCGTGGTGAGCTCGCCAAGGAGCTGTCCCGTCAGGGTCTTCAGCAGAAGGAGATCGCTTCACGCCTGGGGATTACCCAACCTGCTGTCTCCCAGTACCTCAAGGACAAGCGTGGCCAAGAGCTTAAGCTCTCGAAGGAAACGCTCACCCGGGTGCGTGCGCTGGCCGCAAAGATGATTGACAGTGTCGATGAGTCGATGGTCCGCACCGAGGTATGCGCCATCTGCGATATGGCAAAGGAGGGAAACCTCCTATGCGACCTCCACCACAGCCTGGAGAAGGTCCCTGATGACTGCTCCGTTTGTTTGAAGGACGGGGACTGTATGCTCATGGGCGGCGGAGGGGAAGGGATTTGAGGAGGATCTACCTCGACCACGCAGCGACCACACCTGTCGATCCGGATGTCGTTGCGGCCATGCTGCCCTGCTTTGAGCGGGACTTCGGGAATGCTTCCTCTATCCATTCTTTCGGTCAGGACGCGAAGCATTTAATCGAAGATGCCCGTGAGCATGTCGCTGCCCTCATGAACGCAGGCTCCGAAGAGGTCATCTTCACCGCCGGGGGCACGGAGAGCGACAATATGGCGCTCAAGGGTATCGCTGCCCTCCACCACGACAGCGTGCGTGACAATCCCGAGGGTCCTCATATCATCACATCCTCTATCGAGCACCCTGCAATCCTCAGGACCTGTGAATGGCTTGAGACGCGAGGGTTCGTGGTCCGCTACCTGCCTGTTGACAACCAAGGTATGATCGACGTGGGCTCGCTGGAGGACGCGATCGCTACAGGGACCTTCCTCGTCTCCATCATGTTCGCCAACAACGAGATCGGGACCATCGAGCCGGTCAAGCAGCTCGGGGCGTTATGTCGGGAACGAGGTGTGCTCTTCCACACCGACGCGGTCCAGGCATGCGGCAAGGTTCCCGTTGACGTACGGTCCATGAACATCGACCTGCTCTCCCTCTCCTCGCACAAGCTCCACGGCCCCAAGGGCATGGGCGCGCTCTACCTGCGGGAAGGTGTGGAGCTGGAGCCGCTCGCCCACGGCGGTGGCCATGAGCGCGGGCTGCGCTCGAGCACCGAGAACGTATCCGGGATCGTCGGCCTGGCAAAAGCCGCCGAGCTGGCCAAGATGCGGATGGGCGAGGACATGGCGCGACTGATGAGCATGCGTGACCGCCTCATCAGTGGTGTGCTCGATACGGTACCCGCCTCCCACCTCAACGGCCACCCGACCAAGAGGCTCCCCCACAACGCCCACTTCCGCTTCGACGCCGTAGAGGGCGAATCGCTGGTTCTGTCGCTGGACCACGAGGGCATCGCCAGCTCCTCTGGCTCGGCATGCTCATCGAAGAAGTCGGGGCCATCGCACGTGCTCACTGCCATCGGCATGGACGGTATCCAGGCCCAGGGCACCCTCAGGCTCACCCTCGGCCGCGGTAACACCGACGAAGACATTGATCGAACACTCGAGGCACTGCCCCGGGTAGTGGCGAAGCTACGTGAGCTCTCTCCGCTGTGGGAGGGAGAAGAGTGAGAAGGAGGTCGTGAGTCAATGGTCGACTGGAACACGATACGCGAGGACTTCCCAATACTAAAGGAGGTCGTATACCTCGACAGCGCTGCAACTTGCCTCACCCCCATCCCCGTGCTGGATGCCGTGAGGGAGTATTACATCCGTTACCGGGCCAACGTCCATCGTGGCGCCCACCGCCTCTCGGTGAAAGCGAGTGATAAGTACGACGAGGCCCGCGCGAGGGTCGCCCGGTTCATCGGGGCCGACGACCCGGTCGAGATCATCTTCACCAAGAACACCACCGATGGCCTGAACATGGCCGCCAACGGGCTGCGCCTGCGCTCTGGCGACAAGGTCGTCCTTACGTCCCTGGAGCACCACTCCAACCTCATGCCCTGGCAAGTTCTCCATCACCGCCACAATGTGGACCTGGCGTTCCTCGAGACTGATGAACAGGGCAGCTTCGACCTGGAAAAGGCAGCTGAGGTCATCGACGAAAAGACCGCGGTAGTGAGCATCGCCCACGGATCCAACGTGCTCGGGAGCATTTGCCCGGTCAATGAGATCGCCAAGCTCGCTCACGACGCGGGCGCTCTGGTGTGCGTCGATGCCGCCCAGACCGTAGGCCACTTGCCAGTCGACGTCGACGAGCTAGGTGTGGACATCATGTCGTTCTCGGGTCACAAGGGCCCACTGGGACCCACTGGGATCGGCGTGCTCTATGTGAGGGGCGAGCACCTGGAGAAGCTCAATCCCGTCGCGCTCGGTGGCGGAACTGTCAAGGACGTGGAGTCCGGGGGTTTCACGCTTCTGGGGCCGCCCGACAGGTTCGAAGCAGGGACGCCCAATATCGGTGGTGCCATCGGGCTCGGAGCAGCCGTCGAGTACGTCTCACGTATTGGGATCCAGAACATCGAACAACGGGAACGCAATCTCCTAACGACCATGCTCAATGGCCTCCTCGACATCGACAATCTCATCGTGTACGGGCCGAAGGATCTCGAGCTCAAGACCGGGGTCATGTCCTTCAACGTGAAGGGCATCAATCCTCACGACGTCGCGATCATTCTCGACGAGATGGACGCCATCGCCGTTCGTTCTGGCCACCACTGCGCAATACCGCTGGTGAAGCGTCTGGGAGCGCCCGACGGCACGGTGCGTGCGTCGCTCGGATGCTACAATAACGAGGAGGACGTAGACACCTTCCTCTCACGTGTCGCGGATGTAGCGCAGGGGCTGACATAAGGAGGTGCGTATCTATGGAAACAGCGAAGGGAACAGTGGTCTCGGTCAACACGAGCTCAGAGAAGGGCGTCCCCAAGGTACCGCAGGACAAGATATCCCTTCTTGAGGAGCACGGTGTGGAGGGCGATGCCCACGCATCGTCGACATGGCACCGCCAGGTGAGCCTGTTGTCCATGGCATCCATCGAGCGGATGCGGGAACAGGGAGTCAAGGTCGCTCCCGGGGACCTTGCAGAGAACATCACCATCGAGGGCATCGACGTGCACAACCTCCCCATAGGCACAAGG
The DNA here is from genome assembly GCA_030753015.1 of Candidatus Undinarchaeales archaeon. Lineage (GTDB taxonomy): Archaea > SpSt-1190 > SpSt-1190 > JASMDC01 > JASMDC01 > JASMDC01. The sequence goes on from JASMDC010000024.1 coordinate 9,858, forward strand.
CTCCGGGTCGGTCGGGACGTTCTGCTCGAAATCTCCCAGATCGGAAAGGAGTGCCACACCGGATGCGCCATTCAGAAGCGGACGGGGAAGTGCATCATGCCCACCGAAGGCGTGTTCGCCCGTGTGATCGCTGGCGGTACTGCCAGGGCCGGGGACACGGTTACGCTCGCCTAGGCAAGCTCACTCCGGATCGGAGCAGCAGCGGAAGCCAGCATACGGCTCGGCCTCCGTCGGCTGGCGATGGAGATGTAGGGTGAAGCATCCCGCCCACGGTGACATACTCTCCGATTGTGTATGGATGCCGCCTCGGAGGAAGGGTGTGCCGATAATCGTGAGGGCATGATGTCGGTGGAAGCCATCCTGGCCGTACTTATCCTCGTCCTCACCGAGGATGGAAGCGATGGAGTTACCCACGTTCTCGCCCCACTCATCACTGGGTACTTGTGCGTCCGTCCATTCCAACACGTTGCCGATCATGTCGTACACACCCTCGGCCGACCGGCATTTGGGATTCGTACCACCAGGGCAGTTCCGTTCAGGGCACCATAACATCCGCTCCCCACCGATGTGACATTCCGGGAATGGGCACTTATCATTAGTGTTGCAGCCGAAGGTCTCGTTGTCCTCCTCCTCAGTGAGATAGTACCTATCCCCACCCAGGTTGCATGCTGACATCCACTCGAAGTCCTTGCACAACCGCTTGCCTGCAGTCTCGCACGCCTCCTTTGCCTCGTAGAAGGTTATGTTGATCCAAGGCCGAACCCCCTCTTTGGACTCGGCAGCGCCATCCTCACCCTTCGATGTCTCGTACTTGTCGATGCAGTATCCGCCGCATTGCCGGATGAAGGCCATGCCCTCAGAACACGTACCTTCCTCCACTAGTGGTTCGGCGCATACGGGGTCCAGGGCGGTCGCGAAATCGGGGTACGTTTCCATCTGCTCCCGGGAGAGCGGCGGATTTGGCGACGTGCGCTCGGATTGCGAGGTGTCGGTGGGCGAGGATTGTGCCGTTGGAGTAGGCGGCTCATCCGTCGGGACTGGCGGCTCATCTGTCGGGACTGGCGGCTCATCTGTCGGGACTGGCGGCTCATCCGTCGGGATTGGTGGGATCGACTTGGTCTGACGCTCGTCTACGTACACCGCGCCGTCCTTGATGACTATGGGGATGATCCTGAGCGGAGACTCATCGGAATCCTGGAGCACCGCGCCGGTCTTGGGATCGAACGTGGCCTCGTTCCCCTGGCAGTTTAGTGTGTCGCCCTCCAGCAGTACGAATCCTCCCTTACCGCAGGTGTTGATATAGGCTTTCAGCTTGCCGTCAGTGTTGACGAGGATGGCCGCGATCGATTCCCTGAACACGAAGTGGTACTCCGAGCCCGGCGGCAGGTCGGCCATTTTGAGAATGAGCCCGTCCGATCCGATTGGATTCGCTTGAGGCCCTTGTGGCAGGCGTACTTCTGTGCAGCCCGCGAGAATGACGAGAATCCCGATGAGAATCAGAGCCCTCACCCTAATCCCAATGGAGGAATCTTTCAACTCTTTGCCCGTTTTCATATTTGTTCCACACCAGGGGGGTTTTCGGACGGATGCTCTCGCAAGAAGCTATAACTATTGTTATACTTTGACGTTAATATAATTTCCGTTACTGGATCGGATGCCGGAGGGAGGGCGTCCCGGTGGGACAGTAGCTACTGATAGCATGGAGGAAGTAGGCCTCTGAGATCACCTCCTTGACTTCATCTTCCTGGCGGTAGGATCAGGTCAAGCCTATCTTCTTCATCGGCCCGGAACGGATGTGACCCGCCGACGTTATAAATCCTTCCCCTGGGGTTCCTTACCCTCACGCTTTTCCTTGATGGCCTTGTCGAGGAAGAGGCGGGCGGCGACTATGTGGTAACACTCGCTCTGGGTGAGCGTGTTGTATCGGCATGTGCACGACCATCGGCGCTTCCGTCGGTGGTACACCACCTGATACTCCTTCACGTCTAGATGGACGCGTTCTGGACCGGTCGATTGGAGGCTCACACGCCCGTCCCTGACGAGAGCGGCTGCCTTGTGCCGTCTGGCAACGGAACCCACGGTCTGGGAAGGCCACGGATAACCTTTATAATTATGGTCAGTTTTGCGCCCACCGCCCCTCGCTCCATAGGGGGGGGTACGTGATGCTCATGACAGCCAAAGCCCAGGTCCGACCGTACAATCCCCATACCGTGGAGGAGGATGTCATCCAGTTCTGGAAGGAGAACGACACCTTCACCAAGGTCAGGGAGCGGGTGAAGGATGGCAAGCCATTCTACTTCCTCGACGGCCCACCCTTCCCCTCGGGCGAGACACACCCGGGAACGGCGGCAAACAAGGTCTCAAAGGACTTCCTCATCCGCTACAAGCGGATGCGCGGCTTCAACGTACGCGACCAGCCCGGCTGGGACATGCACGGCCTTCCCATCGAGCAGAAGACCGAGCTGCAGCTCGGGCTCAAGGACAAGCGTGACATCATCGACAAGGTGGGCATCGACAAGTTCATCGACGAGTGCAAGAAGTTCGCCCTGCGCCACATGGGCGCCATGGAGCGCGACTTCATGCGCCTGGGCGTCTGGATGACCTGGGAGAACGCCTACCGAACCATCACCCCTGAGTACATGGAGTCGGTATGGTACGCCCTGAAGTGCGTGCACGAGCGCGAGCTCCTCTACCGAGGGAAGAAGGCCCTGTCCTGGTGCCCACGGTGCGCCACCATCCTTGCCAAGAACGAGCTGGAGTACAGAACGGTGGAGGACGACTCCATATTCGTCAAGATGCCGGTGGAGGGCAAGGATAAGGAGTTCCTCATCATCTGGACCACCACACCGTGGACCATCCCCTTCAATATGGCCATCATGGCCAATCCCGACCTCGACTACCTCCGGTTCAAGGTGGAGGACGAGGTGTGGATCATGGCCAAGCGCCTGACGGGTATATTCATGGGCTCCATCGTGGAGAAGAAGTACGAGCCGATCGAGACCATCAAGGGATCCGAGCTCGTGGGCATGAAGTACCGCCATCCATTCTACGAGGAGATGCCCTACCACCAGCAGGAGAAGAACGCCTACATGGTGGTCCCGTCCACACAGTTCGTGTCCGCCTCCGCCGGATCCGGCCTTGTGCACTGCGCTCCCGGGTGTGGTCCCGAGGACTTCCAGATCGGTCTAGATATGGGCATCCCCATCTTCAACGAGGTCGACGAGAACGGCTATCTCGCAGGCGAGAGCGGCGAGTTCGTCGGGCTCAAGGCCAAGGACGACGACCAGCAGTTCGTTGACAAGCTCAAGGAGAAGGGCTACCTGCTCGCCGGCACGCCGGTGGAGCACGAGTACGCTCATTGCTGGCGCTGTGACTCGCCCATCATCTACCGGGCAACTGACCAGTGGTTCATCGCTGTATCCAAGATCCGCGAGGAGATCCTCGAGGAGATCAAGCAGCTGTACACCGTCCCCGCCGAGGCCAAGGAGATCTTCCTGGAGTGGATCGGTAACTTTTCGGACTGGTGCATCACTCTCCAGCGGTTCTGGAACATCCCGGCGCCCATCTGGGTGTGCGACCAGTGCGACAACTACGAGATCTTCGGCAGGATCAAGGAGCTGGAAGAGCGGTCGGGTGTGAAGCTCGACGACATCCACCGGCCGAAGGTGGACCCGCTCACCTGGAAATGCTCGTGTGGTGGCACCATGAGCCGCATCCCCGACGTGCTCACTGGATGGCTGGACTCGGGAGCGGCGCCGTGGGCCTCGCTCGCGTACCCCCAGCGCCAGGACCTCTTCGACCAGTACTTCCCTGCTGACTTCGTCATGGAGGGACGCGACCAGATCCGCGCGTGGTTCTCTGCCATGATGAACTTCTCCATGGCCGCGTTCGGACGCAGGCCGTATAACGCTGTTTACTGGCACGGGTTCTTCAACGACCAGGATGGCCGCAAGATGTCCAAGAGCAAGGGCAACTTCATAGCTGTCCAGGAGATCGCCAAGAAGATGGGCGGGGATCCCGTCCGCATGAAGTTCATCGAGTGGATCGCTCCTGGCCAGGACGTGCGGTTCAATATGCGCGACATCGAAGAGAACGCCAAGGCGCTCAACGTGCTCTGGAACATGCACAACCTCATCGTCCGCTCGGCGCGTGCCGCGGGGATCGATCCCACGAAGGCGACGTTCAAGGACGAGGACTTGGACTTCACCGACCGCTGGCTGTTGTCGGTGTACAGCTCGCTCGCCGATACGGTGACCGAGAAGTTCGATAGCTTCCATCTCTCGGACATCCCAACGCTCTTGCGCCACTTCTGGCGCGAGGACCTCTCACGCTGGTACGTGCAGAACAAGCGGCCCCAGATAGCCGCTGGCGACGAGACAACCCTGGCGGTGCTCTCGCACGTCTACCTGGGCTTGCTCCGTTTGGTGAGCCCCATGGTGCCCATGACCGCAGAGGCGATCTACCAGGATCTGCGCAAGGAGTACGGCCTCAAGGAAGAAACGATCCACCTCCAGGAGTGGATCGAGGCCGATACATCGCGCATCGACAAGGACATTGAGCGCGACATGGAGATCCTCCGCGACGTGACAACCAACGTGCTGGCTGCCCGCGAGAAGGTGAACCGCGGCGTCCGCTGGCCCCTGCGGAACGTGGACGTCATCACCCGGGACAAGCGTGTGATCTCCACCCTGGCCAAGCAAGGCGAGCTCGTCAAGCGCCTCACCAATGCCTGGGAGCTTGTGGTCAAGCAGCACGAGGAGAGCCTCACTCATGTGGTGAAGCCCGACTTCTCACGCATCGGCCCCAAGCACAAGGGCCTGGCCGGCGCCATCACCAAGGCCATCCAGGCCGCGGATTCCGAGAAGGTCGTCGAGTCACTGGACCGTACCGGGACCTTTACCATCACCGCCGACGACCACGAGATCGTCATCGAGCGGGACGAAGTGTTCATCGAGGAGACCGTCCCGGATACGATCTACTCCATCCCCGGAACCCGGTTCTCAATCTACGTGGACCTGGAGGAGAACGAGGACATGCTCTCGGCGGGCCTTGCGCGCGAGGTCGTCCGCCACGTGCAGTCGCTGCGGAAGAAGGCCGAGCTCGTGCGGACCGACCGCATCAAGGTCACCATCGCTAAGAATGTCTCCGAAAAGCTCGAGCCCCACACGGACGAGATCACGTCAACCGTGGGCGCCGATGAGCTGGTGTTCGGTACGGTCGATGGACGGGAGTTCACGACTACATTCACGTCCCGCGAGACGAAGGTCACCGTGGGGTTCGACAAGGCGTAGGGTTTACCACCGGGCCCTCAGAGGTTCCCACCGCAGTGAGGGCACCGTGCCATCTTGGTGATGAACATGGACCCGCAGTACGGGCACACGCTCCCCCCCTGAGGTGCTGCAACCTGCGGTTCTGTCGGTTGGGTGGGGTAATAGGCCGATGAGCTGTTGTAGCTCTGGTCCCAGTAGCCGCTGTAATCCGCGTCCTGGTAAGCTGACTGCGGTGCTGCGTTCCAGGCGGCTGGCGCGGCGGGAGGCTGCTGCTGGGCGGCGTTCCAGCCCTCCGCGGCCACCGGGGCCTGCTGTTGGACCAGCGCGGGTTGGGTACTGCGCCGCCTGCCGAAGAATGCTGCTAGCGCGCCTATCCCCGCCATGACGAGAATACCCACCTCGATGATCTCCTTGTAGCGGATGATCGTGTCAATAAAACCACGGGGCTCGGCGGTCACGGGCTCGCCCTCGGGGCCAACACAGTAGAAGCGCTCGGTGTCGCAGCTGTCCTCTTCCGTGCAGTGGGCATCACTCGTGCAGCAGACATAGCCCCCCATGCAGCAAACAGTGTTACAGTTGCCAGTGGCGCACTCTGTGTCTGAGCTGCAGAGCTTGCCCACGACCTTCTTGACCGAGCCCAGCGCCCTCTCAACCCGTATCCGCGCGTCGAAGGCGAGTCGGTAGGCCTGTACTACGTTCTCTGCCACAAGCTCCCTTTCGGCTTCGGCGACGACGGCCTCGATGACCCTGTCGGTCTCGTTGCGGATGTGGGCCACGAAGAAGCCGTTGTGCTGCGCGACGATGCGGGCCAGATGGTCCAGCTCCTTGAAGTCGGCGAACATGGCCGGCTCATAGATGAGGCCCGTGGAGAATCCGAAGGCGCCCTCATGCATGGCACGCTTGACCACTTCTCCCATCTGAAGACGGTCGCGGATGTTGGCCTCCCGGTCCGTGGGGCCCATGACGTACTCGCGTACCGTGCAGTGGCCCACGAGGAAGGCCATGTTCACTGCGAGCCGCCCCTCGGCCTTGGCGAGGTAGTCGGACACCTGCTCCCAGTCCCAGGGATCGTCGATGACACCGCACAGCCCTGACATCTTGGTGGCCAGGTCCACCCGGGCTACAGGGCGCACGGGGGCCAGGCTCAGCCCGTCCTGCCCCACCACCTGGAGGGTCACTCCCTGCTTGATCTTGGGAAGATCGCCCCGGTTTACGTGAGATGTCGGATCATCGGAGAATATCATGAGGTCCGAGTGGCTGTGCATGTCGACGAAGCCGGGGCTCGCGACGAGCTTGCCCTTGCAATGGAACTCGAGGACCGCCTTGGCCTGCTTCAGGTCGCCGATGAACGCCACGCGCTCGTTCAGGATGCCGATGTCCGAGACAAAGCGCTTCCTGCCCGTGCCGTCGATGACGACGGCGTTCTTGATGATGATGTCGTAATAGGCAGGGGCCGCGGGCTGCATGGGAATGTCCCCCGAAAGGACCAAGTAATAAAAAGTGCAACACCGTATTGCGTCTCTTAATGTTACTACTACTAAATAGTAACATATATATACCTGGAACGCTACATAATAACGGGTAGCTTCTCTATGAACGAGCTCTACGCACCAATTCGCGAAGACGCAGTCGCTCTGTACGAGGGACGCCAGCGCCTCGGTGAACTGGAAACGCTATACGAGGCGAAGCAGGTAGAGCTAAAGAACGCAGGTAACTTCCGGGAGAGGAACCTGGGTGGACTTTTCGGTGGCGACAAGGAGAAGGCCCGGACCTGCAAAGGGCTTAAGGGGGAGTTGAACGACCTCTTCAACGAGAAGTACGATCAGCCATCCGTCATTAACGGCACACGACAACGACTGTACGGTCACTCGCGCAAACTGGCGTACTCGGAAGGGACCGATGAACGTGTCATCGACAAGGACCGCTCGCTCGGGCACATCAAGGAGCTGGCCTCACGCGACAACGATGGCCGATCGAGCTACATGGCCGATAGCTTTCGCGATCTCGGGTACGAGGTCAAAGAGCAGTCCATAGGTGGCTACCACCCGGGCGCTAACGTAATCGCCGAGTACAAAGGTGATCCCTCGAGCGACCGCTACGTACTCGTGACGGCACATGCGGACAAGGTATCAAACTTCTGTCCCGGGGCCAACGACAACGCTTCTGGATCTTCACTCATCCTCGAACTTGCACGGGCCGCCAAGGAGAACGGCCCGAAGGTCAACATGCGATTCGTATCGTTCGGTGCCGAGGAGACCGGCCTCAACGGTTCAAAGGCGTATGTCAGATCCATGCCTGACCGTGAAAACGCCAAGGCGATTGGGGCTATCAACCTGGACAGTGTTGGAGCTGGGAACCAGCTGAGCGTCCTGATATCCCATGCGCAAAGTGGTTTCGACGGCTACAGCGAGTACGTGGGCACAGGTTACACAACAAAGTGGGTGAACGAACTCATCGAGGGGACCGGCAAGCGACTGGGGATACCGGTCCAGCGGATGGACTGGTCCCGTGGGAACAGCGATCATGACCCGCTCATCAGAAATGACATTCCTGCCACCACTTTACTCCGGCGCCAGAACGGACGCATCCCTAACTACCACAGCGAGTCCGACAAACCGGAAGGGATCAATCCTGACCAGCTGGCCGAAGTGGGGGACCTGAGCTACCATTCCCTTATCGACATGTACCGGTCACGGAACGTGTACAGCAACCTTACTGGGGCCAAGTCCGTCGAGGATATCGACACACTTCTCGAACAGATGAAGTGATGGTCGACTGCCACAGGATGGTGACTATCCCTTCTCAGGGCTCTTGGTGAGCATGACCTTCCAGCACGTGAGACGCAAATAAATGAGCACGGCGGAGACGAGGGGGTCCTTCATGATCAGGTCGATGGCGTTGGTGAGGACCTGGACGGGTGGCTGCGCAAGAACGGCAGTTGAGCTCACGGGGATGATGACCACCAGATCGAAGATCTCGATCAGGTAATCGTTCTTGCCTGCCAGATGGGCGCCGAACATCCCCATGATCGATAGGCCCAGCAGCACGAAAGGGAGCAGTATCTTGCGCTTCGCTTTAGTGGGAATGGAGCCGATGAACTTCAGGCCGAAGACCGCCGAGAGAACGGCGAGGAGCTTGAATGTGAAGGCGGCCGTCGACGAGGAGGAGACCGCCATCCCCGTAAAGACCGCGGAGATGCGCAGGATGATCGACACGAGCTCGCCGTAAATCCCGTTGGAGACCACGAGCCAGACGAACACCACACCGAGCACAGCGATATTACCGGCCAGCCCCTCGTCATCGCTTTCCTCGGCCACCGGACGGTTGACCGCGATTGAGATTTATAAGGGTACCCATGGCGGGCAGGGCCTCGGTACGGCTGCCGAAAGGTTGAAAAGGATGGTGGCCCCACCGGGTCAGCACGGTTGGTTAGGTCATCGGGTGCGCCCGCGAGGGACGCCTCCTACCGCCAGAATCCTTTCATCATCCCCGGGGGGCCGTCATGATAGATGGCCTCCGGGGGTGATATGCTTTCGTTACGACCGCCAGTAGTACCCTTTGCAGGCCTACTCCTTCCAGATGAAGGTGACGACAGACTCCTCAGTGCGGGTACCGTCCGCGTCGGTGTACTCCTCGCGGTCCCATATCTCCTCGACGTTCTCGATGAGCTCGTACGAGATGTGGAGCGCCTCGCGGAAACCGATGTACGCCTCGAGGCTCACGCCCTCCTCGGGCGGGAAGTTCGGTGAGGGCCGTCCGTGCTCGGCGGTGGCGGTCCGGGTGATGAGCTGATCGAGGCCCGCCAGGTCGCCGATGTAGGTGACACGGATCCCACGCTCCTCACCGCTGGTGGGCACGCTGCCCTCGCCCTCGTAGAGGTCCTCGAGGTCCTTTGTGTACTCCTTGACGACGATGTCCGCCTCGTACCCATCATCGCGCAGCTCTTCGGAGAGTGCCCCGATGTACCCTGCCAGCTCGTCCCGCTGGGGGAATGTCGCCAGATACCGGTCGTCGCCGTGGTCGGTGTGCACCGTTAGGTCGAAGTTTGTCCGGTAGTCGAGCTCGGCGTGGAGATTATCGATGTCCATGATGATCGTGCTCCTGATATGGTGAATCCTAACTGGACACCGCTTTTATGGTTCGACCCTCCGGCGAACGTAGGAACGACTACAAGTCGGTCCCGCGCAGCACGAAGAAGCAGTAGCCGTAGTAGTCCTTGTACCGCTCGTACATTGTGACCTCGTCCCGTAGTGTCCTGAGGAATCCCTGGGCATCTGGATTTCCCTCATACTTCTTCTCGAGCACTGGAACCCGTTCCATCAATGGGGCGTAGAGGTTCTCGGTCCAGGCCGACTGCGGGAGGACGAAGTGTCCCACGACTTCGAGCTCCAGGCCGGCGATCAGCTTGAGGTTCGCATCGATTGTCCGGATGTCGGGGTACTCAGCGTCCCAGAACGCACGGAGCTTGTTGGGAGGATCGTCACGCAGCCACACGATCTCCGTGGCGGCGATGTAGCCTCCCGGTCTGAGAAGCATACGACAGGCCTTCAGGCCGTTGATGAAGCCCATGAGGTACAGCGCTCCCTCCGACCAGACGACGTCGAAGGTCCCGGGGTCGAAGTTCATGTCGGTCATGGACCTGTTCACTGTCCGTACCCGGTCGGCCACGCCGAGATCCTTTGCCTTGGCCATGAGCTGGTCCAGAAAGGGCTGGTGGATGTCGAGGGCCGTGACGGTCCCGTTCGAGATGCGAGCGAGCTCGATGGTCTGCTTTCCCGGACCGCAGCCGATGTCCAGGACCGCCGGATTGTCAGACCGTCCCTTCATCATGCGGTAGGCACGACGGGTGGACTCGTCGTCGCCGGGACCCGCCCGGGGGAGTCCAGTGAACACCTCGAAGAGCATCTCCATCTCGTCCATGGTAGTGCACCGCGCTTGCTGGCACGCGTCACCTTTTTATGCCCATGCTCAGGCGAGGAGTTACGCTCCCCGTCAGTCCCCGTCGTCATCGCTGCCCTTGAAGTAAACGTAGGCCCCTAGGAGACAGACGCCCACGAACAGCGGGAAGGTGATCTCCTCGGGCACTCCCAGTCACTCCAGGATCCGCAGATACGAAAAGATAGTTGACATGATAGTTTCCCGGGCAACAAAGGAGGTTCAATGATAAATAGCTGATATCGGGAAGGTCGAAAATGATGATGGTATACCGTCCGGCCCCGAAGGACCGGACGGAGCTCCATCCCAACTACTGCAGGTAGCTGAAGATGTTGTACTTTACAACAAGGCCGGCCACGACCACGCTTACCATCGACATCAGCTTGATGAGGATGTTGAGCGAGGGACCCGAGGTGTCCTTGAAGGGATCGCCCACGGTGTCGCCCACGACAGCGGCCTTGTGCATGTCCGAGCCCTTGCCCGTGAGCGGGTGCTCCTTCTTCTTGTCTTTCGGATCGTAGGTCCTCTCCTGGGACTCGATGTACTTCTTGGCGTTGTCCCAGGCGCCTCCGGCGTTGGCCATGAACACCGCGAGGGTGAAGCCCGTGGCAAGGGTTCCGGCCAGCAGTCCCATGACCCCGGGGATGCCCAGGATGAGGCCCACTGCGATGGGAGCGATGAGCGCCATGAGCGACGGTACGATCATCTCTTGCTGGGCAGCCTCTGTGGAGATGCGCACGCACGCGGCGTAGTCGGGCTTTCCCTTGCCCTCCATTATGCCCGGGATCTCCCGGAACTGGCGTCGCACCTCGTCCACCATGAGGCTGGCGGCCCGCCCCACGGCCATCATGGTCATGGCGCAGAATACAAAGGAGAGCATGGAACCGATGAACAGCCCCACTAGCACCGCGGGGTTCATGAGGGTGACGTTGTACGCCGCCATGAAATCGGCGAGCTTGGCCGTTGCCAGGGGCACGCCGTTGGGGAGCGCGGTCAGCCCAGCGCGTACGAGCCCCACGCGCACCTGCTCGATGTACGCGGCCAAGAGCGCCAGCGCCGTAAGCGCCGCAGAGCCGATGGCAAATCCTTTGCCCGTGGCGGCGGTGGTGTTCCCCAGCGAGTCCAGGGCATCTGTGCGCTCCCTGACCTCCTCGCCCAGCCCGCTCATCTCCGCGTTGCCCCCCGCGTTATCGGCGATGGGGCCATAGGCGTCGGTGGCCAGGGTGATGCCAAGGGTCGAGAGCATCCCCACCGCGGCGATACCCACACCGAAGAGCCCCATGGCAGGATTCACGAATCCACCGGCGAGGCCGAAGGCAAGCAGGGTTCCGAGCCCCACGGTGAGCACGGGAATGATGGTGGACACCATGCCCGTGGCGATGCCCGCGATAATGAGCGTTGCGGGTCCTGTCTTGGACTGCTCAGCGATGAGCTTGGTAGGAGCGAAACTGGCGTTGGTGTAGTACTCGGTGGCCTTGCCGATGATGATCCCGGCGACCAGTCCGGTGACGATGGAGCCCAGGATCCCCCAGGGACCGAAGCGGCCGAAGACGGCCGGAGCGGCCCTGTCGGTGTCGAGGTCCACACCCGCAGTCACGGGATCCACCAGCAGGAGTTTGACGAGGATGATGGCCCCGATGACGATGAGCACCGAGCTTGCGTTGATACCCTTGTCCAGCGAGTGGAGAAGGTCCATCTGGGTGGCATCTTCCTTGGTCTTTACAAGGTAGATGCCAAGCACAGAGGCGATGATCCCCGCAGCGGCGATGACCATGGGAAGGACGACTCCGGCAAGGCCCAGGCCGGCGGCAACCCCCAGGGTGGCTGCGGCGAGGATGGAGCCCAGATAGGACTCGAAGAGGTCGGCACCCATGCCAGCCACGTCCCCCACGTTGTCGCCCACGTTGTCGGCGATGGTGGCGGGATTGCGCGGATCGTCCTCGGGGATCCCGGCCTCTACCTTACCTACGAGATCGGCACCAACATCGGCGGCCTTGGTGAATATTCCACCGCCCACGCGGGCGAAGAGGGCCTGGAAGGACGCACCCATTCCGAAGGCGAGCATGGTCGTGGTGATGGACTGAAGGGTGAGGCTCTCGCCGAAGATGCTTACGGACAAACCGGTCTCCTTGAGTATATAGAACCAGAAGGCGATGTAGAGCAGCCCAAGCCCCACCACGGTGAGGCCCATGACGCTTCCCGCGCGGAAGGCAACAGTGAGCCCGCGGTTGAGCGAATGGCGGGCGCCCTCGGCGGTGCGGGCCGATGCGTTGGTTGCGGTCTTCATCCCGATGTATCCTGCCAATGCGGAGAAGGCGCCGCCGGTGACGAAGGCGAAGGGGACCCACTTGGACTGCATACCCATTCCGAAGGAAAGCACCATTAGCAGGACGAAGGAGCCAGCGAAGAACTTGGCGACCTCGCGGTACTGCTGCTCCAGATAGGCCATCGCACCCTCTCGCACGTGGCCGGCGATCTCGCGCATAGTGTCGTTCCCCTCGTCGTAGCTGTTGACCTCCTGGTAGAACAGGTAGGCGAACACGAGCGCGATGAGGGCGCCCACAGGGGCGAACCAGTAGAGTGTCATGGGGTCCATGTGTATCATCCCTTTCCTCGAACTGCCGGGGCGATGGCTCTATCCCTTATAAAGTTTACCGGGGGCCTCCGAGCGAATTCCAAGTTTCTTTTCCTTGCACTTGAAGGGATATATGTAACTTTCTTTTCATTCAGGATACAACTCGTGTGACCTGGTGAAAAGGGGAGAGGATTATTGGCTCGTGTGTATTGCATGGATAAAAATCATTTTTCGCTCGCTCCCATACTTCGACCGCGGAAGATAGTTTGAAAAAATAACACCCACAAGATGTCTGATATCGCTCTTGTCGGGAATTGATACCATGGCTGACCGTGCTCGAGTGTTCATAGCCGTCCTCCTCTGCTTCGCTCTAGTGGGGCCGAGCATGGCACTAGCGGGACCATTCGGCCGCGACCTGGGCGGCCTCGGTGACTTCGGTGGGATGGACGAGAGCGGTGCGGGCGGGGAATGTGAGGATCCTGATGATTGTACGACAGGTAACTGCAAGAACGGCGTCTGCTGCATCAAGGGGAAAGCATGCTGCAAGTCGAACGCCGAGTGTGACGAGGGTCTGGTGTGCGACAAGGAGTCCGGTAAATGCGACATCTCCTGGCACACGATCAAGGAGCAGGGCATCGATGCCATCACGCGCAGGGCCCTTGAACGCACGCCCACCGAGGACGTGTACGTTACCGTGGACCTGGACGTGCTCCATGGAGCGTACGTGACCACTGACTGGGACAACGGCGAGATGAGCTTGGATGAGCTGCTCGACTCGATCAACCAGGTCCGGGAGAAGAAGAACATCATCGGACTGGACGTGAACGGTACCGACGGTACAGACAACGACGTCCACACCCAGTACACCATCGCCGCCATCATCAACGAGATCACCGACGGACCGTACGAACGACAGTTCTTCATGGATAAGATCAGGGATAGCTATGGCGCCCCGCGCCCGCCATCACAAATGAAGGAGAACCTCTGGGACAAGGTCTGCAAGATCTTCTCCTAGGTGATACTCCCAAGGACCGATGGAGATGCCAGGACACCGACACCATCACGCTGGCCGGTCGAGCCGGGACATCCTGAACGCCGATGAGGTGGCCGCCGGGCTCGGGCTCAAGAACGGCATGAGCGTCCTCGACCTGGGATGCGGTGACGGCCATCTTTCCCTGGGAGCGTCCCGCGTCGTCGGTGACAGGGGCGTAGTCCACGCTTTCGATGTGGACGAGCACGCCATCACCTCGCTGCGTAGTGAGATCGAGGAACGAAACATCCAGAACATCCATCCCATGATTGCGGATGTCACGCGGAGGCTCCCCTTGGACGACAGGAGCATCGACTGCGTACTCGTGGCGAACGTGATGCATGGATTCGCGGCTAACGGCGAGCTGGATGTCGTTCTTCCCGAGGTCAGGAGGGTGCTCAAGGAAAGTGGCCTTCTCGGCGTTGTCGAGTTCAAGAAGGTCAAAGACACTCCTGGGCCACCTCTCTCGGTCCGGCTCTCCCCCGCCGAGCTGGACAGCGTTATCACACCATTCGGATTCCGACTAATGGGAACAGTAGGTACAGGGCAGTTCCATTATCTCGCCCTCTACGGACCGTGCTAGGGCTCAGTCCGATGTGCTCTTGTAGGCTCGCTTCACCGCTGCAAGATAGGTGTCCAGCTCTGCAAGGAACCGACCGCGGCCCAGGTCCATACCGTTTCGCATGGCCAGGGCACGGTGGGCCAGGTGCGCCCGGTCCTTCTCCCGTCTTGCAACCTCCCGGTAGTCCAGGGTGAAGGGATGGCCGCGCAGCTCCTGCTCTGATTCCACCAACATGAGGAAGGTTTTGAGGTAGTCGCCGAAGGCAAACGGGAGCTCTCCCCGTTCGGCCGCCTCACGGTGCTCGAGGAGACGGGCCAGGTCGTGCGCCAGCTCCTCCCGGGCAGTAGCGGGTCGCACGATGATGTCCTCGGGTGCGAGCGGCTTACCGGCCAGATGCCTCCAGGACGGGAGCCCGCGAAGGAGGACGGGGAGGGGGATGTACTTAGTGAGTGTACCATGCTGGGGACCGTCGGCCAGCTCGCTCGCAGCGATGCCGCGGAGACGGACGGGCTCCCCGGCGGCCTCGGACAATGAACTGTTGCGCGCCTCCTCACCATCGAAATCGTACGTGTCTTCCACGATGCCGAACAGGTCCCAGTCGGACGAGGGAATGCCCGCTCCGATGGCCCGGCTGCCACCGAAGTAGAGCGAGCGCAGTGAGGCCCCTACCTGTCTGACGGTATCGCGGGAAAGACGTTCGAGGAACGCGTCATGGTCCATCATCGGGCGGGACATGGTCCTAGTCCTTCTCGGCCACCGCGAGCCCGATGCAGGTGTCGGCGGCGCCGTAGTACACGTACACCCTCTCGCCGTCGTCCACAAGTCCCTCCGAGAAGGTCACGTTGGGGACCAGTCCACCGGTCTCCCAGGGCTCGGTAGGCTCGAGGATGGGATCGTCAGTGCGTCGGATCACGCGCCCGGGATCGTTTCGGTCGAACATCACGACACCGGTCCGGTGTACCTTGTCAGCGTCCCAACCGTTGTAGACGAGGAGGATGCCCTCATCGGTCACCACCGGTGTGGCCCCGGGCTCGACACCCATGGAGTCCCAGTTACCCTCCCTGGTGACGAGCACCGGCTCGGGCGCCTCCTCCCAGTGGACGAGGTCGTCGGAGTAGGCCACTCCGATGGCAGTGTGCCATGGCTCGCTCTCTCCGAGGAAATACATCACGTACCGTCCGTCCACCTTCTCAGGTACGATGACTGCGGCCTTCTTGTTGCCGGCGTCCCAGTCCTCCACGCCCTCAGTGAGCACCGGCCCCAGCTTCTCCCAGGAACGGAGGTCAGTGGACGTGGCCAGACAGATGTGGGACGTGCCATAGGTGGGATTGATACCGACGTACGCGAGGACGTACGTGTCGTCGATCTTTGCGATACGCGGGTCCTCCACCCCCTGGAACTCGTAGGGCTGGTCCGGCCGCATCACGGGCTCCGGCTCCTTTGTGAAGTGCACGCCATCGGTGCTGGTGGCAAGCCCCAGCTGGGCGGTGTATGGTGTGCGGTCGTCGTAGGCGCGGTAGAGCATGTAGAAGGTGTCGCCTTCCTTGACGACGGATGGATTGAGCACACCGTCACGGTCGAAACCGTCGCCCTCGGGGATCATGATCGGTTCCGCGAACTTCTCCAAGTGCTGAAGTCGTTCATAGAGTCCTTCGACCTGTTCCATCCGGTCAGCCCTTCCTGCCGTGGCAGGCGAGTTGGAGGCCCCGGGGCCGGTTTATATGCTTTGCCCCTCTCGTGGCCGAACCGGGGTCCCGTTCAGGCGGAGATCTCGACGACCTTGAGCTTGAAGTTCAGGACCTTGCCCGCGAGCGGGTGGTTGAGGTCGATCTTGACCTGCGTATCTCCGACCTCGAGGATCTTGGCAGGGAGCTGGATCCCGTTGGGGAGACCGATGGCGATCATCATCCCGGGCTTCGGTTCCTCATCCTTGGGGAACATGTCACGCGGGACAGGCCTCACCTTCTCGGGATCGGGATCACCATAGGCGTCGTCCGACTCGATCTTGACGGCCTTCTCCTCGTCCTTCTCCATACCGAGGACGGCCTTCTCGAAACCAGGGATGACCTTGCCCTCGCCGACCTTGAACTCGATAGGACCGTGACCTTCCGAACTGTCGAACACGGTCCCGTCCTCGAGGGTTCCCGTGTACTCAATCTTAACCGTGTCGCCTTCTTTTACTGGCATAGTATCATATCCCACATCAGAAAGAAGCACGACCCCAAATGGACTGGACCCCTTTGAAGATGTTGGGCTCCCCGTCAGGGTTATGTTATTAATGCCTTTGCCCGCTCTTGCCTCTTCGGAGGATTAGAAGGGATGATCGATTTCGGTCGTGTACGGTCCGCCCGGGTATTCATGTTCGCCATCCTGATGGTGTTCTTCGTTTGGGCGACATTTCTGCTCCTTCCTTTCTTCGAGCCCGTGTTCGTCGGCTCGGTCCTGGCCATCGTGTTCTACCCTGTGTTCAAGCGGCTCCTTGAAGTCATCGGCTCCCGCCGTCTGGCCTCGTTCGGGACCATCCTCGTCATGCTCACCATTTTCTTCGGTATAACCAGTGTGTTCCTCTCCTCCCTGGGGTCCGCAGCCACGGAGATCGGTAACAACGCAGATGAGAACATCTCCAGGCTCATGGATCGGTACGTGAGCGTCACCGGCGATCGCGCTCTCCTCGAAAAGTACACATGGGGGAAGCTCAGCGAGAAGGAGATCGCCAAGCAACTCCAGGACCTCGTCGCAGGCAACCAGGGCGTGCTCATTAAATTCGTCGGAGGCCTCGTCGGTGCCGTCGGCGACATCGTCCCCACACTCATCGTCATCTTCTACCTCATCTTCTACGTGTATGTTGACGAGGAGAGCATCCTTGAGGTCATTCACAACATCATACCCCTCGATCCGTCGAACACCGCGTCCTTCATCAACGAGATCTCCAACAACGTACGCGGAATCGTGATCGGTCAGGGGTTCACCTCCATCGTTTCAGGTCTTTCAGGAGGTCTTGGCCTGTGGCTCTTCGGATTCAACGGCGCTGCGTTCTGGGGGTTCGTGATGATGTTCTGTGCTTTCCTCCCCATGGTGGGCACTAACCTGATATGGATCCCCGCAGGCATCATCGCCCTGGTCTTCGGCGACTATTTCTCGGGCGGAGGCATCATCATCTGGGGCTTCACCGTGCAGACCTACGTGGACAACATCTTCACACCGCAGGTCATCGGCCGTTACATGCGCTGCCATCCCGTGTTCGTGCTCCTCGGGGTGTTCGGTGGCGTGGTATCCTACGGCCTAATCGGTGTGTTCCTCGGCCCCCTGGTGCTCGTGACCTTGATGACGTGCTTCACCTACTACCAGAAGCAATGGCTCGAGATCGAGGAAGAGGATGAGGTCGAGGGGGATGAGCTCGAGGCGGAGGGGACAGAGGAAAGTGAAGCGGAGGACGAGGATGACGAGGAATGATGCGGTTCACGGGCTCTCCTGGAGCGTACTATAGTAATATAACGCATTTGTAACTTTGTATAGGTTCATATATATTATTTATATGAAATATTTAATTAGATTGCCGGATATATACTTAGTTGATGTGCAATCGAAACGAAGCCGAACAGCGGCTCCTCAGGTTCCTGGAGAAGCGGGGGTGCGATGAATACTTCGACGAGATCATCGACACAACCGACTCCTTGACCTGCGGCAACGGTTTCTACTCCTATCTTCCTGCGGTCACCTATGTCATCCTCCGTGACCGACACGGTATGGTCGTCTCACCGGCGGAGGTCACGAGCGAGGGACCGGGACAGGCCCGGTTCAAGTTCATCCAGAAGGTAAGGCGGGCTTTGGACATATCGAGGGAGCGGTGCGTGGCGTGCGACGCGGCGATCAACGAGACCATCGCGAGCATCTGCCGCGCACTCTCCCTCACCCATCCGGTGCAGAAGGAGGCAGGCCGCCTCAACGACACGATCCCGGCCTCCCAGCGAGCACGGGTCAAGGAGATGTTCTACTACTGCGCCACCCTTGTCTATCTTGCTGCCGCACGCTTCGATCATGTCAGTTCATCGCGTGAGCTCGCCCATGGTCTTGACATCTCCCATAACTACCTGCGCAAGTACGAACGCTTCATCAGACAGGAGATGTCCGGTGCGGGCATCTAGTCGAGCTGTTGGACGCTACAGGTGCAACCGCAGTGATGGACGTCCACTCGGCAAGCATCCGTGTCCACCTTCAGCTCGCATGAAGGGACGCATCCGTTGCATCTGACCTCCAGTGCGCAGTCGCCAACCTCGATGTCCTGGAGGATGTCCACCCGATCGCCCTCCACTGCCTCGTAGCCGCCGATGAGCTTGGCGCCGGGATGGACGGACTGGTCTATGTAGCTGTCCGCCCAGGCGAGGTCTTCCTCGTCCTTGGCCTTCACCTGGAGAACATAGGTCGCGCCCTCTTGGATCCGGAAGGGCATGGTCGCCACGGTTATGTTCGCACCGGGAGCTATCCCGCGCACCAGCTCGCCGCCGGTGGCCATCACGGCCTCTCCCAGATTGGAACCCGTACCGATCACCTTCAGGCCGATGTTACCACTGAAGGGGACACGGGCCAGGTTGCGCATAACAACGCGTGCGAAAACACGGCCGCCCGGCTCCACGTTCACCACTGAAGCATCCCCGGCCAGGAACCTGGCCTCGACGGCCTCCAGGCGCGGGAGCACGACCTCTGCGTAGGCCTCGGGATAGGAGCGACCGGCGGGAGTGGCGGCGTCCCGGCAGGCAGTGGTGAGATGCGGGAGGGCGCAGGCATCCTTGCCGGTCCCGTACACTGTAAGAGGTCCCTGGAACAGGATACCGCTCGCGGCCCGGGCCGTTGCATGGATCCCCAGCACGAGATCGGCCCATTCGCTGCTGACGATGACCGGATCGGTCTTCAGGGCGACACCGTCCTCCTCGCTCCAGAGGGTGTGGGTCTGGACCGTGCCCTGAAAGCGTCCCCCTGCGGTGATGGCGAGCTCCACCTTCACCGGCGCGGTCCTGCTCGAGAGCCGCACCTCTCCCACAACGCTCATCCCGGGATATACCCGATTGACCGGTTCACCGTCGGCGAGCACCCGTGCCGATACAATCATGGCCTCAGGCGGATGGTCGTAGGCGCGGATCGGACCCATTGCCTGGGCCACGACCACCCCGTCGCGGTCACGTACGTTGATCAACGATCGTAGGTAGGAGCCCACCTGGTCGGATCCCAGGGTGAGTGGTGCTGTTGTGAGGATCTTGATGTCACCAGGGTCCATGGTGGGAATGGTGAGGGTGGTCACGGTACCTGTCCGGCGCTCCTTGCAGGTGCACTCGCACGAACGGTCCGAAGGGCACTCACCGCACCGGCACTCGGTCAGCACCAGGAGCGAGAGCTCTGCCGAGCCCGAGAAGCTGGTGATACCGAGGTTCTGGACGCGTAAGGAGGCGGTCACGGCCTCGCCGACGACGAGCAGCTCGGCAGGCTCACCGGCCAGGAGCAGGTCGGGCACTATCTCAACAACGGGAGCGCGTGCCCGACACATGCGACCGCACAGTTCCGGTAGGTCCTCACCCCGGCAGCTGAGAGTGCACTTGAGTGCCGCAAGGGGGAGGGTAGCACAGGTCTCGATGCATCCCTTCCAGAGGTCCGGGCTCCGGCGGAGGCACTCCCGCTCGCAGGATATGTCGGCGGTCTCGCACGCCGTTGTGCACCGGTCGACCAGGGCCCTGTCGCCCCGGGCCATCTTCTGGCAGTCGGTCAGGCAGCTGTCCTCCCCGACGAGGCAGCCCTCGTCCACCGGCACCTCCCTCAGTCCCAGACGACAACACATCCCGGTGGATGACGTGGCGGTCTGGCACCGGTCGTAGGTGAGACCGTAGAGCTCGGCAAGGTCGCAGCTGGCACCGTCACCTGATGCCTTGACACCACCGAGAGCGTTCGTGGGGAAGAGGCGTCGGCAGCACGCTTCGACGTCAGGGCGCGGACGGGGGACACATCGCTGGAGTGTACGACGCCACTCGTCCCCCATCTCGCACACGCAGGTTCCGGTCTGGGGATGACAGTGGGAGCGTCGGGTCCGGTAACAGTCCATGCAGTGGGTCTCGCAGGGAGCGGCAGGGAGTGGTCTGACGAAGGTGTCATCCAGGCACTGCGTCTCGTTCACGAAGAGGCTGCGTCCCGAGGCCCGGGTGAACACCTCCAGGAGCCGGAGCAGGTTGGCTGACCAGGGGTCCACGTTGCCATCCCTTACTTGCCGGCCGTAGGTCTCCTCCTTGCATAGCTTGAAGGTCGTGCAGAACGCGCTCTCTGCTCGGGAGCTGCCCCCGGCACCGTCAGATGTGGCGGAGCATGCCTCCACTCCAAAACCCTCGCAGCATTCCCGGGCGCGCGTCAGCACGTCGTCGCACTCATCAATGCCCTGGTCCTTGCAGAACCGCCACACCTTGGCCTCGTCCACTACCAGACGGACCATGGTGGCGGGCCGTGAGAAGTGATGTGTGGTGACGTCATCCCTGAGAACGGGGGATGCAAGGGTGGTCACATGTCGGGACACGGCCTGCTGGTAGGCGTTGATGTCCATCCCCCCCACAGGCTCCGCGGAGCCGAGCACCATGTCAAGGATTATATCTAACTCGGCTTGGGCCTCGCGGGCGGAGTCACCGTCCAGCGCCCCGGTCCGCATGGCGGCCTCCAGCTTTCCCCGGAGCACGCCAAGGCGCTCGAGCACGATAGGGTATCGTTCGAGGACGTTCCTCTCCATGAACCTCAGCGCTAAAGCCAGCTCTGCGGCGCCGGCGCAGGGGGCCATCCCCGGATTCTCTGCAAGGAGGCAGGCGTCCCGCAGGTCGATCGTCTTTAGCGAGCACTCATGCACGCCCGTGGGCGATCGATAGCGGTCCACACAGAAAGCATCAGAGGGGCACGATGCGGCCACACCAGCGCATCCTTCCGGGAGCGCTTTACCGCCGGCATCGGCCGATGTGGTGCCCAGCGTTGCCACGCCGTACCCGCCTCCTCCGATGTCACCCACCGAGGCCTCGCATCTCGCACAATGGACGATCAGCGCCAGGTGTTCGAGCTTCAGGTCGGCGTACATGTCGGTGTAGAAGGCTATGTAGCGCTCGAACGCCCGCTCGACCTCGCTGATGTATGCGGCGATATTGGTATGGGCGGCCGGGGGGCAATGGAGGAGGGTTGTGTCCAGGTCCTCGGGCTCACCAGGAACGCTCACGGTACCGGTCTTCACACCGTGGCCGCAGGGCCCGGCAAGGGCTGGAACGAGGAGGAGCGTGAGGACTAGGGTGATGGTGATCACCGAAGGTCCACGTAGCCGTTCCATTGACAATCCTCACTCTATGCCCATCTAGTGCCGTGGAAGTATTATCAAGGTTTCGCCGAGGTCCGACCGAACAGGTCACGCTCTGAACCGTAGTCAGTGTGAAAAAGAAGGGCAGGGCCCCCCGGGAGTGCCGGGGGGCCTGTTTAACGCCTATCTAACTACCTTACTCCTTCTTGCCCATGATGGCCGTCATGAGGGCCTTCTGGGAGTGGAGGCGGTTTCCGGCCTCGTCGAAGCAGATGGAGTTAGGTCCGTCAATGACCTCGTCGGTGACCTCCTGGCCGCGGTCGGCGGGCAGGCAGTGCATGTACTTGACGTTCTTGTTGGCAAGGTCCATCTTACGCTGGTCGCAGATCCAGCCGCGAGCCTGCAGGGCGAGCTTGTTCGCAAGCTCCTTGTCAGGCACGGTGCGGTTGTTCCAAGGGCCCACGAGGGCGTCCCGCGGCGCCCACGCCTTGGGGTAGACGATATCGGCCCCCTCGAAAGCGGCCTCCATGTCCTCCGTCTCCTCGAAGGAACCGCCGAACATGTCCGCGTACTCCTTGCAGCGTGCGATGATGGAGTCCTCGAGCTCGAATCCCTTGGGCCGGGCGAACACGACGTCCATTCCCATCATGGTGGTGTGGAGAACGCAGCTCGTGGGAACGGCCAGTGGCTTGAGACCGCCGGAGAAGGCGTAGCTCATAACGTACTTCTTCTTCTCGTACTTTCCGTTGAGGTGCTCGTCGATGGCCTGCCAGTCAGCGAGCGCCTGGCATGGGTGGAATATGTCGTCCTCCATGTTGATGAGGGGGACATCCGCCCACCGGGCGAACTCCTGGATGATCTTGTGGCCCTTTGCGTACTTCCACTCCACGGGATCGCCGTAGATGCGAATGGAGATGGCGTTGCCCATCTCGGAGAGCACACGCCCAACATCGGCGATGCGCTCGGTCTTGTAGGGTACGTCCTCGCCAGGGAGCGCGGGCTTATAGATGGCCGAGGGATCAAGGAAGTGGGCATGGCCGCCCAGCTGGGTCATTCCTGCCTCGAAGGAGTTGCGGGTCCTCAGCGAGTCGTTGAAGAACAACATGAAGAGGGTCTGACGGGTCATGTAGTCGTGAGGGACTCCCGCCTTGAACTTCTTCTTCAGATCCTTTGCAATCTCTATGAGCAGTTTCCAGTCATCTATGGACCAGTCGTCGTTAATGCGCGGATCCTTGTTCTTGCCGAGCATCTCAGGCTCGATCCAGTCTCGTCCTTCGAAAATACCGACATTGTCTGGCATCTGTAATCACCTTTCGCTAAACCCTTTTGGGCGGGCCTGAGAACTGACCGACATTTTTAAAGGCTTTGGTGATGGGTGCGGGATTGTTCACTCCATGTAGGCCCGGGTGATGACCACGTCCTCCACGGGAACGTCCCCGTGACCCGCCTTTGAGGCAGTGTCCACCGCAGCGATGGCGTCCACATTATCCATGCCCTCGACCACCTTGCCGAACACAGCGTAGCCGTTACCGTCCGGGCTGGGGTAGTCCAGCATGGCGTTGTCCTTGTGATTGATGAAGAATTGGCTGCTGGCACTGTCAGGAGCGCTGGTGCGCGCCATCGCGATGGTGCCCCGCTCGTTCTTGAGGCCGTTCTTCCCCTCGTTCTTGATGGACGCCCGACCAGGCTCTTTGCGCTGCATACCGGGGAGGAAACCACCACCCTGTATCATGAAGTCCGGGATCACGCGGTGGAAGATGAGGCCGTCGTAAAAGCCATCCTCGACGTACGCGACTATGTTCTTGACGGTGATGGGGGCTTTCTCCTTGTCGAGCTTCACCTTGATCGTGCCCTTGGTGGTCTCCAGGACCATGATGCCCTGTGGACCTGCGGGGGCGACGGGTGCAGCAGAGGCCACCGGGGGTCTAATTGGGCCAGTCGTCTCGATCTCGGAGGATTTCTTGGTGGTGGCTGCGCCTTCCTTTGCCGTTGGTGCGTCCACCGGTCCGACGACCGCCCAGAACACGATGGCGAAGGCCACCATGCCGCATAGGGCAGCAAGCACGTTGATTGCATCGTCCGTTGGAGTACGTTGAGGAGTGTGTTCCATCATGACCGCCCTTAACCTGAGAGGTTTGATTTAAAAAACTGGCCCTAGGAAAGGACATTAACCCGAGGATTTTTATAGCATTACTGTTCCATTATTTGATGCGAGAATAGGTGGTATGTCGATGAAACGCGCTCGTCACACCATTTCCAACGCCAAAGGTCAGGCTGGACCCATCCTCCTTGTGCTCGGGCTAGTCATCGGCCTCATGGTGGTCTCGTTCGTCGGGAAATATATCAAGGACACTGCTGGCCAAGCCATGACAAAGGGCAAGCAGGAGAGCGACCAGCTCCACAAGGTCATCTCTGGCCGTCTTGAGATCACTTCGATCTACCCGACCGTGGACAATCTCAAGAACGGCTTCTGCGGCGATCCCAACTTGTGCGAGTTGTCAAGCACGAACGTGAACGCCGCCAAGCTCCTGCTCCAGATAAAGAACTCGGGCGACAACACCATCCGCGCGTCACAGCTTTGGGGGATGAGCCTGTACATCAACGAGGTGCCCCTGGCGAACGCCACGGGCTGGGGCATCACCCAGGGCTTCGATACGCCCTGGAATCCCAAAGACACCAAGACCATCGCTCTGAACATCGACTGTGGAACGCTCGCCGACCGACCTGACGGTCTCATGAGCATCAGGATCATGCCCTCGGTGGGGAGCCTCGCCACGGCAGATATCACATGCGAGGCCTGCTGCAAGCGTCAACCTGACTACCATGCCGAGTGCCTGGAGCTCTGTAAGTAGGATTCCGGCCCCTGCAAAGGCACCTCGAAGGACAGCACTGCCCGTAGGAACTCCTCTCGGCTCGCGCCCCAGTGGAGCACATGACCTTGAGCATCTTCGATGACTGTAGGCCCCGTGCGTGACGTGCGGCAGCATCGGGTGATGAACGGCCCCTCAGGGTCCGAGAGCCGTTCATGGGGGCAGATGGTCACGGTCCTTACGTCCTTGGCCCCGAGCGTTTCGAGGATGTCCCTGCCGAGAACGCACCCGAAGGCGAGGGTGTCACCCGAGGGGAGCGAGACGACGGTCTTCCGGTCGCACTGGTCGAAGAAGAGCACACGCCGCCCGGGGAGGTCCACCTGGTCCGCTGCAACGGAGCAAGGGAGCACGACCGTGCCCTCGGACGCCCCCAGTGCCTCGTCGGTCAGGTCACGGAGGTGGAGCTCGAACCGCACAGGGAGCAGGGGCTCCGTCTCTTTGACAAAGCGGATGAGTCGGGTGGGCCCGGGGGGTACGATGTCGTATACATGAATGACCGAGAGCGAGGTGCGCAGGTCCACGAAAATCACATGGTCCGTACGGCCGAAGAGCACCGTCACGGGGGCGCCCGATCCATCGACGGCAGCCAGCACATGAAAGGCATCGTGCACCTCCACATCCGCTGTCACGACCGCCGTCTCGTCCCATCCGGCCAGGCATGTCACCCGCTCGACGGGTTGGAGTGTGCCATCGGCACCAGGTTCACGCACCAGCTGGAACACGCACGCCCGTTCGCGGTCCTCGGTCGTGACGACGACGAAATCGGTGCGGAAGAAGGCCAGGTCGGCGGCGAACCGGTCAGCCAGCTCGTCCTCAGGTAGGGGACGGGGGACGGTCTTGTGGGCCACATGCTTGCAATGCGTTGGGATGTACACGGCGTCCACCCCGCCGGGACCGGCGGATGGTGGTAAAGAAGGGGGAACAGACATAAATCTTGGCCCCTTCGAATTGACCATGGGCCATGCAGGAGGTGACTGAAAAGTGGCAGGAGAGCCTGAGACCGTCGAGGGGTGGATGCACCTCGGGAACGAGGTGAGAGAGCGGGGTGACCTGCGTCGCGCTATCATGTGCTACGTCAAGGCTGTCGAGATGGAACCGGACAACGTGGAGATCCATAACATCCTCGCTCTGGCCTTCCTCGAGGATGGTGCCATAGATCAGGCCGCCAAGGCGTTCAACAATGTGCTCAAGCTCGATCCCGAGAACGTGATGGCCCTTACCAACCTCGGCGTCGTGCTCCATCGGATGGGACGGCTAGAGGAGGCCATTGAGGCATTTGCGAAAGCATTGAAGTCGGAGCCGGGACATGCTGAAGCCCTCAACAACCTCGCGGTCATCATTGCGGACAAGGGCGACGTCGACAAGGCCATCGACATGCTCAAAGGAGCGGTGAAGTCCGATCCCAAGTACGTCGAGGGCTGGTACAATCTCGCCGTGTTCCTTGAACGTAAGGGAGCTTTGCAGGACGCGGAGCAGGCCGCACGAAAGGCTATCTCACTGGACCACGATCATGTCAAGGCACAGTACATCCTCGGTGTCGTGCTCTCCGATATGGGGCGGACCGATCCTGCTATCGAGGCTTTCACCCAGGTGCTCAAGCAGGCCCCGGAAATGGGGCGGGCGTGGTACAAGCTGGGCATCCTGCAATCGCGCAGAGAACGGCACGAGGAAGCCATTGGGTGCTACGACAGGGCTCTCAAGTACGATCCGAACGACGCTGACGCCTGGATCAACCTGGGAGCGGCCTACCATCTGAACCACCTCTACGACAAGGCGATCGACTCCTATATCAAGGCGATCAACCTCAGGCCCGACCTCCACGAGGCCTGGTTCAACAAGGGCACCGCCTACCTAGCAAAGGGCTATGAGGACAAGGCCATCGAGGACTTCAAGCGGGCGCTCTCCATCAAGCCCGACTACGTGGATGCCCTGGTCAACCTGGGGGTCGTGCTGCGCAGGCGCGGGGGCATCGACCAGGCACGGGCCCTCTTCCTCAAGGCCCTTGATATCCAGCCCGAGAACGAGCAGGCCAACCGCAACATCATCGAGCTGGAGGGATCCTGACCATCGCCAGAGCATACCCCCGGTATGGTGTGGCCCTCTTGGATATGGACGGTACCCTCATGGACTCGGGGGAAGCCCACTTCGTCTCTTGGAAGGCGGCATTCGAGGCCAACGGCCATCCCTTCACTCGCGAGCATTGGAACGTCCTGTTCGGAAGGACGGCCAACGACTTCTTCGACCTGGTGATGCCCGGCTCCACTTCCACTGAGCGTGCGGCCGTTCTGGCGGAAAAGAGTCGCCTATTCCTTGGAGATGCGGTCCGGAGCGTACAGCTCTGCCCGGGTGTCCGTGACCTGTTCGCTGTGTTCGCCGAACAGGGTATCGCGCCATACGTCGTATCCTCATCCTCCAAGGCCAACGTCGAGGCCATGCTGCATATGCACGGGCTCGACCTGCCCTCGGTGCACGCCGCCGACGTCAAGCACGGAAAACCAGCTCCGGACATGTTCCTGCTTGCCCTGGAGCGTGCCCGTGACGAGGGTAACGATGGACGTGCTCTCGTACTGGAGGATTCGCTTTCGGGTGTGCGGGCAGGTGTGGCCGCCGGGCTCGACACCTATGGTGTGCTCACCGGTGGCTTCCCCGAGCAGGAGCTCGTGGCGGCCGGCGCCCGACAGGTGTTCCCGGACGCTGGCGGCCTCGCTCAGGCCCTCCAGCGCGGATGAGGCTCACTCGTCCTCGCCCGTGGTCTCCTCGAGCCGTTCGAAGATTATCCGGCGGCGCCGGGTCAGGAGCAGGGAGTAGCCCATGGCCACACACCCGATCGCCAGGAGGACCGGACCGATCGGACTGGTCCTGCGAGAGGCACTGACCGGCAACTCCTCGGGGACACCCCGTTCACTCTTCGACTTTGCGATGGAGGTCCCCTCATCCTCGACGGTCGCTCCTTTATCGACCTCAACGGCCATGTCCTCGTTGGCAGCAGCGGCACGGGGCGCGGCGACGGCCATCATGGTAGGCGCTGGCGCGGGCATATCGGCATCGGCCATCTCCGGTTCTTGCATTCTCTCGAGCGGTGGGTCTTTTCCAAGGGAACCACCAGCAGCTCCGGTCATGACCTGTCCATCCTCGCGCGGTACTTCTTGTACCGATTTGATCCTCACGGGCTCTACCGCCCGGTCCATCGGCATGGCGCCCTCGAAAGCGGGGCCGAAGGGAGCGATGAGGTTCTGGATCCCTCCGGCCATCACCAGAAAGCCGATGAGGAAGACGACCGAGACATCGCTTATGAAGGGTAGGAGGATGCGCGAACCTTCATTGGAGAGGGTGTAGAAAACGAACTTCCTACCGGGTTGCTTGTCCTTTTCCACTAATCCGACCCTCTCCAGGACCTGCAGGTGCTCCTTGACCGTTGTCACATGCTTCCCAAGAGCGCGGGCGAGGTCCGACAGGATGATCCCGTGGTGGTCCTTGAGCGCATGGAGGATGTCCCTCCGGGTACCGGATGACAGCGCCTTCATCAATGATGCGTCAAGCCTCATCGTCCATATTCACCTCAGTGGGGGGCCGTGGTCGGCCAGGGGTCACTCCACGCCAGTCCCGATCTCGCCAAGGTCTGCTGTGTTGGATATCCTTTTTATCCTTGTACCTAAGGCGGGGGTCGCGACGTCGAGGAGCACGTGACAGGTGAGGAAGCAACCGTAGGCGAGTGCCGCGTCGTCCGGTACGTCGTTATTGGCCGCAAGGCTCTGAAGGAGCTCGATTGTGGCGTCCATCTCCATAGATATTCCATGTCTCGGGGAATATAAAAAGCCCCCAAAGTTGGTTTGGTGACCGCCCTAGAAAACGTGTTCACTGGTGAGTGAGGATTTCTACACGATAATTGTCTTATCTATTCGGGACCGAGCACCTCGACCTTGATGTCGCTGGGATTCGGATTGCACCAGTGCCGGTCCGGGCACGCCGACAGGCCGACGGTCACATCACGCTCCGCTCGCAGCACGACGTAATCATCCTTCTCAGCGGTCTTGTGGATCGTGAGCGCCATGTCCTCGTCCACGAACATGAAGAACGTGGTCGTGGGAGGGAGTGATGCCAGTGAGATGTCCAGGGCGCTGGCGAGCATGTCCCTACAACCGTCGAGCTCGCCCTCGTATATATCCGAGCGGCAGCCAGGGAAGAGCAGGTCATGGGGTGCCTCTGTATGGTTCTCAATAAGAGTGAGCACAGCCTCGCCGGCACCGTCATAGAGCGCCATGTCCAGGTCCAGAGTGGACACGAGCTTTGGGAAATCGAACCGTTGAATCCCGTTCAGATCGCGGCTGAGCGACTGGTTGAAGTCCTTGAAGCAGAGGTCGACAACCTGACCGCCCTCGAGTGTAGTGATCCTCAGCCGCTGACCCTTGGTAAGCTTGAATGCACGGGTAGTTCCGTGCGCCAGGACCACATCCTCTCCCATGGTGGGCACCCCTCGGTTAATATTTTTAAATCCCACCTTTCCACAGACAAAAAATAACATTGAAAAACCTATTTCTTCTCCCGAGAACCGGCGAACAGAAATGGGTGACGCGGACGATGAAGATAACATGGCGTGCGAGACCGGTATGGAACCGGATACCCAGGAAAAAGTTGGACCAAAAATGGTGACACAGGACGGTAAAGCCGACACGCGCATCGAAGACTTGAGGAATACCCTCGATGAGCATGAGCGCGAGAGCAAGGAACAACTCGACCGGCTCGTTCGTGTCCAAGCCGACTTCGATAACTTCCGCAAGCGTGTCGAACGCGATCGGGATGATCTCGCCAAGACCGCAGCCGAGGGCCTTATACTCAGGGTCCTCGAGGTGGTCGACAACCTCGACCGTGCGATCGAGCACATGCGGACTGACGAGCGTACGCAGGAGCACACACGCGGTGTGGAGATGATCAAGGACCAGCTGCTGGGCGTGCTCGCCGTCGAAGGCCTTCAGGAGATGGAGTGCCTCGATAAACCCTTCGATCCCCTCTACCATGAGGCCATAGCTCGTGAGACGATGGACGATGTCGATGCGGAAACGGTCTCGGAGGTGTTCCAGAAGGGTTACACCCTCAAGGGCAAGGTCATCCGCCATGCCCGCGTCAAGGTCACAGTGCCCGTCGCCAAAAAGGAAGGATCAGGGAAAGAACGCTCAACGACTAATGCTAACGGATCACAGGAGAACGATAAGGAGGAATGAACATGGCTTCAGACAAGATCATAGGACTCGACCTTGGGACCACATTCTCCGCGATGGCGGTGATGGAAGGTGGTAAGGCGACCATCATCCCAAATGCTGAAGGAGAGCGCACTACGGCCTCCGTCGTGGCGTTCACGAAGGAAGATGAGCGTCTGGTGGGGAACATCGCCCGTCGCCAGGCAATCGTCAATCCCGATCACACGGTGTACTCGATCAAACGTGAGATGGGCACCAAGCACAAGGTGAAGATCGACAAAAAGAAGTACACGCCTCAGGAGATCTCTGCCATCATCCTTCAGAAGCTCAAGAAGGACGCGGAGGCCTACCTCGGGCAGCCAGTCACTAAGGCCGTCATCACCGTGCCCGCCTACTTCAACGACTCGCAGCGCCAAGCGACCAAGGATGCCGGCAAGATCGCCGGCCTCGAGGTCCTGCGCATCATCAACGAGCCCACTGCGGCAGCACTCGCCTACGGTCTTGATAAGGAGGGCACTCAGACCGTGCTCATCTTCGACCTGGGCGGTGGCACCTTCGATGTGTCCATCCTCGAGATCGGTGACGAACTGTACGAGGTCAAGGCCACGAGCGGCAACACGCGTCTGGGCGGTGACGACTTCGACGAGCGTGTCATGAACTGGCTGGCCGACGAGTTCAAGAAGCAGGAGGGCATCGATCTACGCAAGGATAAGCAGGCCCTCCAGCGCCTCAAGGAGGCCGGCGAGAAGGCCAAGATCGAGCTGTCGAACGTCTCGCAGACCACCGTGAACCTTCCGTTCATCACCGCCAACCAGGACGGTCCCAAGCACCTCAACATCACCCTCACCCGGGCGACGTTCGAGTCGCTCATCGACGACCTCCTGGAAAAGACCATGGAACCGATCAACGCCGCCCTCAAGGATGCAGGGATGGCCGAGAAGGACATCGACAAGATCCTGCTTGTGGGCGGTTCCACCCGTATCCCGAAGGTGCTGGAGCTGATCAAGAAGCGGCTGAAAAAGGATCCGTCCAAGGAGATCAATCCCGACGAGGTCGTCGCCATGGGCGCCGCCCTCCAGGGAGGCGTGCTCTCGGGCGATGTCAAGGACATCGTTCTCCTCGACGTCACCCCGCTCACGCTCGGTATCGAGACGCTGGGAGGGGTGCGGACCCCGCTCATCGAGCGCAACACCACCATCCCGGTCACCAAATCGGAGACCTTCTCCACGGCGGCCGACAACCAGACCAGCGTGGAGATCCACGTACTCCAGGGTGAGCGCCCCATGGCAGGAGATAACATGACCCTGGGCAAGTTCCACCTTGTGGGTATCCCTCCCGCACCCCGGGGCCTCCCTCAGATCGAGGTCACCTTCGACCTCGACGCCAACGGTATCGCCAACGTCTCCGCCAAGGACCTGGGGACGGGCCGGGAGCAGAAGATCACCATCACTGCCTCGACGAACCTGTCCAAGGAGGACGTGGACAACATGGTGTCCGAGTCCAAGGAGTATGAGTCCCAGGACCAGGAGCGCAAGGAGAAGGTCGAGCTGATCAACGAGTGCGACTCCCTCGGGTACTCCATGGAGAAAACCCTCACCGATCTCGGCGACAAGGTGGACGCGGCCAAGAAGGAATCGGTCACCAAGGTCATCGAGGAACTGCGTCAGGCCGTCAAGGACGAGGACGTGGCCAAGATGAAAGAACTGAAAGACAAGCTGATGCAGGAGATGCATCAGATCTCGTCGGAGCTCTATCAGCAGGAAGCACCGGGCGCCGGCGCCCCGCCTCCGCCCGGAGGCGATCCGGGTGCCTACGGCAACAACATCAATCCTGACGATGTGGTGGACGCCGACTACGAGGTCAAGGACTAGGTCCGCTCCACCGTGGGGCGGCCTGGGAACCATGTGAACGACCGTGGCCAAAAAGAACAAGCGGGACTATTACGAGGTGCTGGGCATCCCCCGGTCCGCCTCCAAGGAAGAGATCAAGAAGTCGTTCCGCCAGCTCGCCCGCAAGCACCACCCTGACGTGAACCCTGATGATCCCGAGGGCGCTACCGAGCGGTTCAAAGAGGTGCGGGAGGCCTACGAGGTGCTCTCCAACGAGCAGAAGCGCGTCCGGTACGACAAGTTCGGGCACGCTGGTGTCGGCGGCCGCGGTGGTGCGGGAGGGTTCGACTTCGGCGGGTTCGAGGACATCTTCGCCGGGTTCGGCGATATCTTCAACGTGGGGGCGTCCGGTAGACGACGACGTCCGACCGGTCCCGTCCGTGGGAACGACCTAAGGTACGACCTGGAGGTCACTTTCGAGGACGCCGCGGCCGGGCTCGAGACGACCATCCACGTCCCACGTCACAAGGAGTGCACCACCTGCAACGGTACTGGCGCCAAACCGGGTACCGAGAAGCGTAGATGCACCCAGTGCAACGGCACGGGTAAGGTGGAGAACCGCCGGCAGGCAGGATTCACGACCTTCGTATCCGTTTCGGCCTGTCCCACCTGCCGTGGGGCCGGCGAGGTCGTGGACGATCCGTGCACGGAGTGCGGTGGCGACGGCACCGTGCAGGTGAAAGAGACCATCGAGATCAAGATCCCTCCTGGTGTGGATACGGGTTCGCACCTTCGGGTACCGGGTCGTGGCGAAGTCGGTCATCGCGGAGGGCCCTCCGGCGACCTCTATGTGGTCATCCACATCCGCGCTCACGATTTCTTCCAGCGGGACGGCTTCGACATCTACTGTTCGATCCCCATCACCTTCGCACTGGGTTCCCTTGGCGGGGAGACGCGAGTCCCTACTCTCGACGGGGACGCGATCATCAAGGTCCCGGCCGGGACGCAGAGCGGGCAGGTCTTCTCCATGAAGGGCAAGGGCTTTCCACACATCCGTGGTGGCGGGCGAGGAGACCAGTACGTGAAGGTGCGCGTCACTGTGCCCTCAAAGATGTCCCCGACCCAGCGTCGCAAGCTCCGCCAGTTCGCCGCCTCCATGGGATGGGAGGCCGAGGGGGTCATCTCCGAGGACGGGCTCGATGATGCCGTTCGCGTCGATGCCGAGCTGGCCGATGGCGAGAGGAAGGGTTTCTTCGAACGGGTCTTTGGCGGTTGGGGCGGCGGTACAGACGAGAGCTCGGACGAAACCTCCTAGTTTCCCGCGCGCAGCCCTACCACTGATATTCCGAAGTGTCAGCGTTCCGGAAGTGACGGATCAGCCCCAGAGCTCGTAGGCGGGATCGCCTTCATCGCCATCGATTGCCTCGATGGCCTCCGTCTCGGGAGAAACGTTCCCGTAGATGTCGAGCTGGTGTGTGCCGCTGTCGTACTCGCGGGCCCGCATGTACCCGAACACACCCTTCTTGAGGGCGTTCTGGTTCAGGTAGGTGGTGGTCTCCCACTCACGCTCGTTGAAGGTGACGTGGGTTTCCCGCTCACGGCGGTTCTCCCTGATCTGGAGGCTGCCCATGTCGATACAGTAGCCGCCCCCGTCCATCTTGGTGAGCTTGATCTCCTCGCCGTCGATCTTCACACCGTTCTCGAGCTGTTCGTAGTCGAGGGTGCGCCTGTAGCCGTTCTCTTTCTTGAGCTTGACCTCCTTGCGGTCCAGGTCGAAGAAGAGCTCGAAGTCATCCTTGTAGGCCCGCACCTCACACCCGTAGGCGTGGGTGTGGCCAGACACCGAGAGCAGCGGGCGGATCTCGTCAGTAAAGGCGCGCAGCTCGCTCTCGTAGTTGTTGCGGAAGCGTTGGTAGCCGGTGCCCTTGGGCGGGGCGTGGCTGATCACGATGGTGTCCTTCCCCGTGCTCCCCGAGTCCTTGGCCAGCTTGTAGCCGTCATCGAGCCATCCGCGGATGATGTCGTTATCGTGGTGTCCGGGTGTGTGAGGGTGGTCGGTGGGGCCCTCGCCGCCCATGGCGACGAAGGAGTAGCCTCCGGCCTTTCGGTGGTCTCCCACGACGTAGTCGATGTTGTCGAACCTGTCGCACGCCTTCACCACGTTCTCCATGCGGTCGTGGTTGCCGTGGATGGCGTATACAGGCTTCCCGACGGCGTTCAGCTTCTCGAACGCGAAGTCGAGGTGCTTTCCCTCCCAGAACGGCGTGTCATAATCGGTGTAGTCACCGGCGGTCACGATGGCGTCGACTTCAAGCTCCTTCGCCTTGTCGTCGATGTCCTGGAAGTAGGTCTCCAGCTCCTTGCGGTTTGAGACCGGACGATCGCGGACGTGCACGTCAGTAACAAAGAGCATCTTGACGTCCTTTGTCACGTCCTGATCTTTCGGTCCGTAATCCTCGAACATGGTGTATCACACTGTACCGCAGGAGTTACTACTCTATAGTAGTTCCAGCTATATAAACCTTTTCCTTTTCGGCCTCAATCGTCGCACGCAGCCCCCCCTCAAGGGTGGTTCGAGGGACGAATCCCAGAGCTTCCCTGGCCGCTCTGACATCCGCACTGCTCTCGTGGATGTCCCCCGGGCGGGGCGGGTCGTGCTCCACTCCCACAGGTGCGTCCAGGGCATTGTTCACGGCCTCCGCGAGGTCGTTCACCGTCACCGGCGCGCCCGGTGCGATGTTGAACGCCCGTCCAGGATAGTGCCCTGCCCGCTCCAGAGCGGTCACGAACGCATCGCATACGTCGCCCACGTACACCAGTTCACGTGTCTGAGTACCATCCCCGTGAACCTTCATCGGTTCGCCAGCGAGCCCCGCTGACACGAACGCCGGCACCACCGCTGCGTACTCGGAGTCCGCACGCTGCCGTGGGCCGTACACGTTGAAAAGTCGCAGGGAGATGCCCATAAGCCCCCGCTCATTTGCGAACATACGCACCAGGGACTCGGCAGCGAGCTTGGAGGCGCCGTAGGGCGAAAGCGGGCGTAAGGGCGAGTCCTCTGACAGTGGAGGTGGCGTGTCACCGTACACGGCTGCTGATGAGGCAAATGCCAGGGATCCTACTCCGGCATCAGCGGCAGTCTCGAGCACCGCCAGTGTGCCTCTGACGTTTGCATCGAAGGTCGCCCAAGGATCCTTCATGGAAGCGCCCACGCTCACGTCCGCTGCCAGATGCACGACGCCGTCCACATTGCGTAACTCGCGCGATGTAACATCTCGGATATCCATACTATATACCGATACCCGCTCCTCGGGAAGAGGTGTAAGATTCTCGAGCAGGCCCGTGGAAAGGTCATCGATGACCAGCACCTCCGTGGCACCACGATGGAGCAAGGCCCCTACAAGATGGGAGCCTATGAAACCGGCCCCGCCGGTCACCAGGATACGCGATCCGTCGACCTGCATGGAAGACGTGACCGAGTGGCATTTAAATGGTTTTGCTGCGACCTCCGGGCCGTGGAGGACACGGACAAGGCACGGGCCCGTATCTGTGCGGTGGTCGCCGCCGATACGGTCGAGGAGATGGTGGACCGGGCCATGGAGGCAAGAGAGGACGCCGACCTCGTTGAATTCCGTATCGACCATCTTGTCTCACTTGAGCAGCTTGAGGGACTGAAGGAGTTCACCGCTCTCCCAGTGATCCTCACCCTCCGCTCCGCTATCCAGGGCGGACGGAGCGAACTGGAAGGGGACGCACGTCGAGCGGTCCTGGAGCGCATCATAAACCTCGGCCCGGCGTACATCGACCTAGAGTTCGGTAATGCTGACATGGAGCTCATTGCCGTTGCCAAGTGCGCCGGTGTGGGCACTATCCTCTCATTCCACGACTTCGAGGGAACCCCAGAAGGGATCGCTGACGTTGCTCAGGTGATGGCGGCCACGGACGCCGACATCATCAAGCTGGTCACTACTGCCGGCTCATGGAGGGACGAGCTTACAATGCTAACCATTGATCAACGGTACACCGATCGGGGGATCGTTGCCTTCTGCATGGGCGAACTCGGAGTGCTCTCCCGCGTGCTCTGTCCACTCATAGGGGGTCGGTTCACCTATGCCTTCGCGGGCAGGAGCACTGCAAATGGCCAGATTTCGTTAATTGACCTACGTATTACATATAATACTGTGCAAATTCATTACGAATAACGTAGGAGTATATACAATCCTACCGGAAGTTATATATACCATACCGTGCTAACTAATAGCATAATCATTCCCGGAGCAGGATAACATGACAGCGTATATTAGAGGAAAGGTATTGGTACCGACCTTTATTATTGCGCGCAATCATGCCTGCATGCGCTGGTTGTAGCGCAAGGGGATGATGAAAACAACGCCGTGATTGTTTTTTGACCCTTTTCTTAAGTCGCTATGCGACTATCAGTCGTCCTCATCGCGGCGTTGGGGGCGCACGCGCCGATATCCGAACTCAACGAGATAACCGAGAGAACGACAAGGACGACACAAGGAGGTAATGACTATGTCACTTGAAGAGACCATGGAACTGATCATAAACGTCATGCAATTCGCTGACTCGTGGGAGACCCGCCGCGCTCAGGCCCCTGAGGAACAGGCCAGTGCCCCGCTCTTCCTC
The DNA here is from genome assembly GCA_030753015.1 of Candidatus Undinarchaeales archaeon. Taxonomy (GTDB): domain Archaea; phylum SpSt-1190; class SpSt-1190; order JASMDC01; family JASMDC01; genus JASMDC01. The sequence continues at coordinate 46,077 of JASMDC010000024.1, forward strand.
GCGTACGAAGGCATGCTCTCCTGAGCAAGCCCACACCATCAACCACACAAGAGGTGCAGATCATGTCAATTGAAGAGACGATGGAGCTGATCATCGACGTAATGCAGTTCGCTGACTCATGGGAGACCCAGCGGTACGAAGAGAATGCGCCGATGGCCGAGACTCCCCTCCTACTCGCCTATGAGGGCTTCCTCACCTAGGTGAGAAACATCAATGTGCCGGGGCGGAACCCTTCCCTCCTTCCCCGCCCCGTGCACTAACTCTACGGTGGTCCGTGGGACCACACCGGGCCGCCGCACCTCTTTCTTGGGCCCGGCCGGGCACCGACCCTTTAATAAAGATTGGCCCCCTCTTTCGTTCTAGGATGCATGAGGTGTCCAAGGTCGCCAGAGCTTGGCCAGTCGTGTTGACGGTGGTTGCACTCATCCTCACCCTGGTAGCTGCAGATTCCGTCCTCGTTGAGTGCGAGGACCTGCAGGGACGTGAGCTCGACCATTGCGTCAGGGACGCTATCGCCACCATCCCACTCAACCTGTCCAAAGAGATGCTCGGCTCCTGCGTCACTGTCCAGGACGAGTACCTGAGGGCAGAGTGCACCGCTATCGTCGCCTATCGCCTCCTCCCACACAATGCGAGCCGTGCGCTCGACGCGTGCAATTCCATCAAATCCGAAGCACATAGGAGCGCATGCCTCGGGCTCATAGCTGCTCGACGCGCAGAGAACGATCCTGCCGTCGTCGCACAAGAAAGCGCACGGCTGCCATCGGATGAGGCCCGCATCTGGCTGGTGGCGCTCCTGCGCGACTACACCGACAGACATGGCGCTGCCAAAGGGCTCGAGCTGTGCGCTACCTTCGCCCCTAAGCTCCAGCGCTATTGTGTCGACCTCAGCGTATCCTGGCTGAACACGTCCCACGCCAACCTGTGCGAGGGCATCCAGTACTCGGACATCAAGCGACAATGCCAGGCCCGGACATCGGGGGACCTCCTGGCCGAATCACAAGCCGACGGTACGACATTCGCTGTATTCGTGCTCCTGATCGTCTCAGTAGGGACACTGGGGATCATGCACATCGAAGTGAAGCACTACTCCTGATCATCCATCGAGGGGACCAGCCGGCCCTCCCGGTCGATGACACCCTCCCTGATGCGCGTGGACGAGATCCGCACGCTATCATCGGCCATCACGAACTCGATGGTGACTATGTCCATAGGCGAGAGGCCGTTGCTCTGTCGCTGCTCGTTGATACCGAGGGCGACGGGCTCCGTCTCAGGTGATACCACCAAGGCATCAATCGCGGGATCGGTAGCAGTCGGTCCCGCCGTATCGGTGAGGACGATGATCTCGGCCCGCACATCGAGCCCGCTGGAGGACAAGAATCTTTCCACTGCCTTCCTGCGCGCTTCGATTCCCTCGAGTTGGTGGCCTGCTCGTTTCCGACCGAGCATCTCGTCCGTAGTTACACCGATGAGCACGCGGTCGCCCAGGTCGAAGGCCTTCCTGAGGATCGCCTCGTGGCCTCGATGGAAGCGGTCGAAGGTGCCTCCAACCGCCACCCGGGCGTATCGGCGTGTCATGTGCCAAGGGAAATCGGGGAGGTTTTAAAAAACGTGGGGCGGCCGGTCCTGGTCGGTCGGTTCACGTTGACGGGAATGCGTCCAGCGAACCTCTGGAACCACGACGTCGTTTTCCCTGGGCCCGACCGCTCCGCCAGATGAACACGTACCGTGAGGGAACCCCGCCCTCGGCGCCCATGTGCAACCCGCAGGCCGTACACACGCGCCCTTGGAGGCGCCGCTTCCCGAAGAGGTCCTTACCCCATCGGGCATGGAGACGAGCCCCGCAGCAGGGACAGCCGTCCAATTTGGCATCACCGCCCTGGCGCAGTTCCACCTGCACCTCGACCTGCGGGATGCGTAGGGCTATGCGTCGGAGGCGTCCCTCACCTACGGCGTAGGCAGGATCTAGGTCACGGAGCCGTGCGGCCACCATCTGGGCCAGCTTCCGCTGGGAATGGATCACACCATGGGAACGGAGGACCTCTATGATGGCCCAGGAAACTATGTCATCGGACGGCCTGCGCACGGTGGGGAGTTCCCCACCTATACATTTAATCCTTGCGGACGGGCACGCTCGGCTAGGCCCCGACCAGGGTCTCGTAGAGGTCGATGATGCCAGCGCCGTACTCGTGATCGTTGTACTCGGCAGGCTGTCGGGCCCCACCCTTCAGTGAGCCCATGATGTCGTCCGGTGTCATGCTCGCGTCCTTGCCCTTGAGCAGGGCGGCCGCACCTGCTGCGTGCGGTGACGCGAACGAGGTCCCGGAACCAAGTCGATAGCCACCGCCCACCTTGGGCAGGGTGACCTTCTCCCCCGGGGCCATGAGGTCGAGACCGGTCGTCTCCCCGTAGCATGAGAACGATGATCGCTTCTCACCACTGTTCACAGAGCCGACGCTGAGGTTCCAGTCGTAGGCAGAGGGATAGTGCCAGATGTGGTCGGTGCCATAGTTACCCGACGAGCATGCAACCGTGATGCCTGCATCGTGCACACGCTTGTACACCTCCTTCTCGGCCGAGCTCTCCCGTCCGTACCTCCCGAACGAGCAGTTGATCACGTCCACATCGAGGTCCATGGCCTTGTCGATGCCCTTGAGGGTCGTCGAGAACTTCGTGTCCGAGGTATTGGTGCCGAACACCTTTATCGAGTAGACCTCGACGTCAGGGGCGACCTGGGCCACGAGACCTGCCGTGCCCGTACCATGACCGTGGGTGTCGCGCACATTGTCGGAATCATCGAGCACATTGTAGCCGTAGACGTTCATGCCGTTGAAGACCTCATGAGAGAAGTCGCATCCCGTATCGACGACAGCTACTTTCACCCCGGCCCCGGTATAGCCGGCATCGTGGGCGTCTTGCACTCGAAGCATGTCGAGGTTCCATCCGGACTCCGGTACGTTCGTCGGATCATCGGGCTGGTCCTCAAGCTCCTCGAGGTGAACGTCGAAGTCCTCCACGACCGTCCCGTAAGCCTTGAGGGCGGTGTCGTCCTCTGCCCTTACCAGGGCGGCCCGCAGGTGGGTATAGGTCTCGACGATCTTCGCTCCAGTGGCCTCGATATCCCGAAAGGACTTTGAGGCCACGCCATCTCTCGCAAGGACGATATATTCTCGCATCACACAGTCCCCGTCCCAGCGAGAATCAGCGGGTCAGCCGGTATATAATCTTTTCGAAAGGATGTCAGGACACCATCCCCGCAAGTATCCCTGCGACCGAGGGGAAGGCGATCTCAACACCACCTTGCTTGTGCGGGAGGAAGTAGGCACGCTCTCGGTCCACGATGAGGATGTCCGCCTCACCCTCTACCTGACGCACCGTGACAGGGATGCGCTCCGACAGCTCGTTGAGCGTGCGCCGGAACTTCTTCTCCGTCCCGTTGGCATTGAGCAGGATCAGTTCACGCTTGGCCGAGCGCATCATGTCCCGGAGACGGCCCCGGGCTACCTCCTTCATGGTGTGGTACCACACGCCCGCCGTCTCGGGGGACTCACGGGATATCGAGCCGGCCCGCTGGACGAAGTCGTGCTTGAGCTCGTCCTTCTCCCGCCGCCGGACCTCAAGGAGCCGTTCGATGCACAAGCGCGGCTCCTCTGCGCGGTAGACGAAGGGGGAGCGGACGGAGCGGGTGACGAAGCTGAGCGACTCCAGGCCCCGGGCTGCCTCGTAGCACTTGTTGCTCGGGATGCCGCCATATCTGGAGATGCGTGATGCCGTCAGGTCGCCGTACCTCAGGAGGGTGAGGTACACACGCGCCTGGTACGTTGTGAGCCCGAGCTCGTTCAGATTCGCGATGAGCTGCTTCATGAAGGTGGATTCGCTCGCCGAAGTTTAAACGCCTGACAGAGGTATGGTTCCGGCAACGTGCGTGAAGTGGAACGTTCCCCGGACGGCTTAAGAAGGTTGCTCTCCCGGAGCGCTCCCCACGAGCCGGCGCGGACGGTCGACCACCATCCTCACGAGCTCATCTTCCGGGACACCCGTTCTTGCCAGCTCTTGGCAGTACCGGGCGAGGGCGTCGGGGGAAAGGGGGTTACCGACCTGCCCGGTGTCGCTGACCATTATCCACTGGGCGTCGGGCAACGCGGTGACAGCAACTGCCACCTGTGTGGGTGTCGTTGCACGAGCGAGGGGCGACACGGAGTAATAGGAGAGCTCGAACCAGGTCCGATCGTCGATGAGCTCCCGGATCTGGTCGATGGAGAGCGAGGGAACGGTAAAGAACACGTGGTCAACGAGCAGCCTAAGGGACGATCGCTCCTCACGAGCGTAGTCGTGGACGGCCAGGACCTCCCGAGGCGATAGGTGCCCGGTGGCAAGGACGGCACCCCGGTCGGCCACTAGATCGATGATGGTGCGCGTCTCAGGCAACAGCTCGCCCGAACGGTCGAGCACAGTAAGGCCCTTTCCCGCGCCGAGAGAGGCGTGAGTAGTGTGCGACGGCGACATGGCCTGCCCCTCGAACCGCTCGATGTGGTGCCTTGCGTGGATGGTGGGCAGCCAGACGATCCGTCCGCCGAGGGCGAGTGCGCACTCAACCGCAGCGGGGTTCAGGCCTCCTGTGAAGTTGTTGAGTGTGACGCCACCATATACAATTATATCCGGATACCGCTCACGAGCGAGCGTAGCGACCTCGACGCTGCTCCCGTGGTGGGACTTTAGCACGACACCGCCCATACCGGCGTCCCTGCACAGCCGGACGAGCTCGAACGCATCGGTGGCACGCGGGAAGAGGCTTGGGGCCGCATGGACATGGATGTCCCACGCACCCTCCACCGGACCGTTCACGCACGCGCCCCCCCGTGCAGCACCAGTCGTTCGAAGTTCCTGAGCAATTGTGCGGAGGTCCCCATGCCGGGGAGCTCCTCGGCGTTCTCGAGATGTAGCTGCGAGCCGTAGATCGGCCGTGCAGGGTGCCGCATCAGCGCCACGGAGCAGAGCTCTGTAGCGGCCAGGAGCACGAAGCCCTCGGGCAAGGTGATGGTGTCCCGATGATGGGCGCAGGACATGAAGCAGGGCCGTTCCTCACGATCCTCGAGCTCGACGTCCTTGAAGAGCGGATCCCGGACCCCTTCCTCTGTTACGAACACGGGATACAGTCCGAGCGGTTCGGAATCATTACGTCGTAGGTCGGCACCAAAGATGAGCCCGATGACCTGGTGGCCACCACAGATGCCGATGAGGGGGACCTCGACGTCTGCCACCCAGCCGAAGTTCTCGTTCACCATCTCCTGTGTATGCGAGGGATCTGTAACGGGCTGGCCGGACAGCACGATGCCGTCGACATCATCGAGGGCCTGCACATCGGACCAGTGGACGACGGTCACGGGGCTCGCGAACGCTTGGCGGAACGGCTCGACGTATCGCAGTTCGTGTCGGTCTAAGGCGAGGTTCACGACGACGATACCTGTCCGCTTCGCCACGGGCCGACATGCCCCCATTCACCGTTATATGTGTTGTCTTGCCCCACCGTGACAGAATATACCATGGAAACGCTTATTAACCACCTATCGAGCCCGACGTCGTGATGCGGGACGTGGACGCGCTCCTCGATGAGATGGACTCCTATGAATGGGACGACGTCAAGGACTACTCGCATCCAGGATACGAGGCCGCGGCCCCTAAGCGGTTCAAGGAGGACATCGAAAGGTACGGCCTCGAGTTGAACGGTTCGGTCCTCGACGTGTGCTCAGGACCGGTGTCCCTTGCCTCAGTGTACGACGACGTGGTGGCCACCGACGTAGATCCGAGCATGGTCAAGAACATGCGTGAGCACGGGATCCGGGCCATCATTGCTGACATGCGCGACCTGCCCTTCGATCCCGACTCCTTCGACTACGTTATGAGCTTTTGGCCGCCCATGGCCATCTACGAGGACAAGTCCCAGGGTGTCGAGGACTTCATTGAGGATCTTTTCACCATCGCGCGCGATAAGGTGATCATCCAGTCGACACCCATGTCACGCTACCTCCCAGAGCGGTTCAACGATTACCTTGAGTCCAGCGATGGGCGGATGATCGTGTACGACGTGGCCGCTTACAAGCAGGATATGGCAGCAGAAGAGATGCTGAACGACGTCTACGGTATGGTCGCCTGAACGAGCTTGACACACCCTCGTCGTTGAGAGCACATTTCAACCACTTATTCCCTGGAAACCATGCATTTTTCAGAAATATTTATATTCGGGGACCGCCACAGAACCCGCGGGACGGACAGGGGTACAAGGATGGTACCATTACTAAGAGCTAGGAGAGGATGTGGGGCCCTCCCCATCGATGAGGCGTTCTACGTCATCCTCATCCTGATCGTCGTGTTCGGTTACGAGCCCTTTGACGCTTTAATGCTCACCGGACGTATCGGCTACTGGACCTTCGTGCTCATAGTCGCCCCTCTGGTCCTGTTCCTCCTCTTCTTCCTCTCCTACGACGGCGAGCCCATCGGTGGCGAGCGGGAGGAGTGGTGGGCACCGTACGCAAGCCAGGTCAACCATCGCGTGGGGATCGAGCACCTCAACGCCATCAACTTCAGCGGTCAGGGCCACGATCACCATCAAGGCTGCTCGCACAACCATTAGGGGACCGAATCCCGCGGACCCCAGGGAAACGTTTTTAAACCCGTTCCA
>JASMDC010000025.1 GCA_030753015.1 Candidatus Undinarchaeales archaeon
ACTATGCCCGGGCAGGGGCGGGAGCGTAGTGATGGGGTAGGGAGAGGGGGCAAACGTCGAGGTTATGCAACAAAGCACTTTCCATGATAATAACACCTTTTCCATAGCCCTATCTATTGGGCAAGTATATAGTACGTTGAAGTGGTATATATATCTTGTCCTTACGCAGTGACAACAAATTACCAGTCAACCATCGGAACACATAAAAAAGGCTGCCGCGGACGATTCTCCCGTGACGGAAAAGGCCGATCCCACCTTCGCCGCGATCCCTGCGGACCGGGCAGATCATGCAACGGCCCGCATCGCGGTGCTCCCCGTTCCCTACGACGGGACCGTGACCTGGCACCGCGGTGCTGCGAGAGGACCGGAGGCAATCATAGAGGCCTCCCAGCACATGGAGCTGTTCGACGAGGCGCTCCGTGTGACACCTGCGGCACTGGGCATCGCGACCGAACCGCCCGTGGACGTGACCGGCGAACCAAAGGACGTGCTCGAGCGCGTGGAGTCCCGAGTTACCGACATCCTCGCACGGGGCGCCTTTCCCGTATTGCTCGGTGGCGAGCATTCGGTCACCGTTGGGGCCGTACACGCCTGCGTTCGCGAGCGGTCTGAGATCTCCGTGCTCGTCCTGGACGCGCATGCTGACCTGCGCAACGAGTATGAGTGGGAGCCGCTCTCACATGCATGCACCGTGGCACGGATCAGAGAGGCCGTGAGCTCGACCGTACAGGTCGGCGTGCGGAGCATGAGCTCACCGGAGGCAGAGCGTATTCGCGACGAGGGGATTCAGGTGGTCATGGCACCTGAGGCACGTGGGATGCGTGACTGGGACGACGTGCTCATGCACCTGAAGGCGAACGTGTACGTGTCCGTCGACGTGGACGTGTTCGATCCATCGGTCGTCCCGCACACCGGAACCCCTGAGCCAGGGGGCCTGGACTGGTACGATGTCGTCTCGCTCCTCGAAGCGGTGTTCGGATCAAGGAACGTCGTGGGATGCGATGTAGTGGAGCTGTCGCCAGCCGACGGAGGGCATGCCAGCGACTTCACGTGCGCACGTTTGGCTTACAGGATGATGGGGCTGCGGTTCAGGGATGAGCTGCGTACCTAGCCGAACAGTACCTCGTAAACGTACTTGTTCTTCTCCATGATCTCTTCCTTGGAGAGACCCTCCAGCTCGTGGGGGAACACGACCCAGTCCTCCGTGGTACGAAGATGGTAGTCGGGCTTGAAGTCCACGAGGGTCTTGGTAGGCTTGTAGTAGATGACCGCCACCCTGATATTGGGGGTGTTGCGTCGGGCGAGCTTCTTGATTTCCTTGATGAGGGCGTCGACGGTGTGGCCTGTGTCGAACACGTCGTCCACGATGAGCATATTCTCGTCAGCATCGCACCGATCTATGACGTGGCCGAGACCCTTGATCTCGATGTTCTCGCTCTGCTCCTCGATCCCCGTGTAGGACTGGGTTTTGATGGACGTGTGGTAGGGATCGAGCTTTTTCATACGGAAGAACTCGTGGATGGCGATTCCGGGTGGCGTACCTCCACGCCATAGTCCCAGGAGGAAGTCTGGGTGGAACCCGTCCTCGTAGATCTTTCGCGCTAGGCGGAAGGAGTCGTCCAGGAGCTGGTTGGCGGACACATAGACCTTGTTGACGGCCATGCACCTACGAAAGGGTCAAGTTTTTTGAACCTGAGCCTCGGCGCCAAAAGACTCTTAAAACGCAACATGCCTCCTTACGCCATGACGCTGGCGGAGGTAGCCGATCAGCGGCGACATGTGGCCCTTGAGCTCTGTCTCATCGCATGGTGCGTCATCCCTCTCCTCCTTCACAACATCGCGGGACCCGTTATCCCGCAAGACTCCGTGCCCTTCACGCTCGTCCGCGCCGTGAACGCGATCCTTGTCCTCGTGGCCCTTTGGGCTTCACCGGTGCTCTTCCTGGCGACCTCAGCGCCACGTCGTGTTATGAGGTTCCTCCGTGAGGAGCGTACCACCGCTCTCGCCCTCGCACTCCTGGTGGTCGGTGGGCTGTGGCTGAGGTTGAGCGTAGTACGGACTGCGCCCCTGGACCATCCTGCTGCAGCGGAGATCATGCGGCATGGGCGGGGGTTCGATCTTCTCGGGACGAACGTCCCTGATGCCGTGTACGGTCGCGCGCTCTGGCATCGCCTTCACTTCGTGCTCCTCGGGGCGTCGGTCCCCGTGCTCCTGTGCCTTAACGCGGTCTCGGGCGCACTCCTCACACTCGTCGCCTACTCACTCTGTCGGTTCCTTTTGGGCGGCCCCCATGCCCCCATGGCTGGTGCGACCCTGTTCACCCTGGCCCCCACCTATCTCCTGGCGAGCACGACCGAGGCGTTCACAGCTCCTCTCCTCCTGGTCTCCATCACGGCCCTTGTCTTCTTCCTTCGCCGCGATCGTAGGCCGAGAACCCTGGCACTGTCCCTCGCGCTCCTCCTCCTCGCCGTCGAGGTGCGTCCCGACCATATCGCTATGGTACCCGCGTTCTTTATCGCCTTCCTCGTGTACTGGCAGGGTGGCACCGGGCGTACCGTGCCGATTCTCATTGTGGCGTTCCTCCTTGCCACCCTCCCCCATCTCGTGCTGGTGGCATACCAGGAGGACGTCCTCGACCGGGGTGCGACCGGTTCCGCGATCGGCCGGCTGGCCGCCATGGTCCGGAGCCATGTCCCATCCTATATCCTCCTGCTAGCGCTCGCTGGGGCCGTGGACCTCTCCGACCGACGGCCCAAGGCGCTGATCCTGCTCGGCGGTTGGGCCCTGGCGTTCGCACTTGCCTACATGTTCCTCTTCACCACCGTTCTCGAAAGGGAACCATTGGGCACGCTCCCTGTCCTTTTGCTCCCCCTCATGGTCCTTGCGGCCCAGGGCATCGCTGTGCTCTTCTCCTGGTCCATACGGTTCCACCCGCGAGCACCGGGCGTCATGGCGTTCGCCGTAATACTCGTGCTCTCCTGGGAGCTCGTGAAGACGGGGCGCGCCTTCCACGAGCAACGTGTCGGTGACCCTCAGTACATCGAGTACCGTGCTCTGTTGCAACGGGGAACTGTGGACCCACGCTGCAGCGTCATCGTCAACGGCCCGCACGTGCTCGCACCCTACATGCTCTCGTTCCGGGGCGAGCCGCGGGAGGTGGCGGACAGGGGAGAGCTCATCTGGGCGCTGAACGACCTCGTACCCAGCGGTTGCTGGTACTACTACAACGGTCTCCCGCCGGACGATGACCTGCGGAGCGATATGGAGCAGACCTACGACCTCAAGAACATACGGAAGCTCCTGGGTGTGCACGGGTTCACTGAGGTGCCCGGGACCGATGAGCCGGCCCTGGGCGATGACGTGTTCCTCTACAAGCGCGAGGCCCTGCCGGCGTGACCGCGCTGGGACAAGGCATTTAATGGTTTCGGGCTATCCCATCCATGTGGACATCAATATTCACGAGAAGATCCCCTGCGATTGCGGACGAGGGTACATGCTCCCCGTGCGCATCTATGAAGAGGAGAAGACCAAACCTAAGGAGCACATAATCGACATCGTCTGGCAGTGCATGGCCTGCCTGAAGAAGGTGTCGCTCATGCCCAGCCTCAGGATGTAGGAGACCATCACCATGATCCTCGGCGTTCTCGGCGATACGCACGTCCCCGGCAGGGTCCGCTCCATCCCTCATCTCGTGTTCGAGACATTCAGGGAGCGCGGTGTCGAGCTCATCCTCTGTTCAGGCGATATCAATACGCTCTCCACGCTCAAGGAGCTGCGGAAACTGACCCCTTTGTACGCCGTCCGCGGCGAGATCGACTTCCTCGACCTCCCCGAGAACAAGATCATCGGGGTGGGCAGTATCAAGGTCGGAATGACCCATGGCCATGAGGCCCTGGATGAAATGGGCCGGGAGCCTGCAGTCGTGACCGCACGGGAGATGGGAGTCGATGTCCTTGTTCTTGGCCACACGCACGAGCTCAGGCAGGAAGTGCTCAATGGGCTGCTCGTGATCAATCCGGGTAGCGCGACCGGTGCGTGGGCCGCCGCGGGAGTGGTCCGGGAACCGTCCTTCATGGTCCTCGATATATCGGACCGGTCCGTCACCGTCGAGACGTATCGGATCGGTGAGGAAGGGCTCGAGAAAGGGACGGAAGGGCACGACCTATAGGAAACCTTTTTAACTTCACCGCGGAAGGTCATCGAGGGATACTCATGGTCGAGCGATCACATGGATTCCGCGTCCGTACGCGGAACGTCCTTCAGAAGAAGCCCAGGGAGAAGGGTAAGGTGACGGTCAATCAGTTCCTCCGTACCTTCGAGGTCGGTGACCGGGCTGCAGTCACTATTGAGCCCAGCGTCCACAAGGGGATGCCTCACCCGAAGTTCCAGGGTCGTACAGGTACAATCGTGGAGAAGCGCGGTGATGCCTACGTCCTCCGGCTCAAGGACGGCAATAAGATCAAGGACATAATCGGCCGGGCGGTGCACTTCCGCCCACTGGGTGAATGATCATGGTAGGGAAGGAGATTATGGAAGAACGGGCGGTCCCTGTCAGCCTTGTCAGGTCGATCCTCGAGAAGCGTTCCGAGGCCGGTGAGCTCCGGTACGAGCAGCGCCTGGCCCTGGCTTATGCCCAAGGATTCACGCGCCTCGAACTGGAGGATGCGAACAAGCTGGCCAACGAGATTGCAGACCTCAGCCTCCCTCGGGTAAAGGAGGAGCACATCGCCAAGATCGTGGATCTGCTCCCCGCCAACTCCGCCGAGCTGAACGTTATATTCTCAAAGGACAAGATCAACCTCAAGAAGGACGTGCAGGACCAGATCCTTGCCATCGTGGACAATTACAGGGGGTAGCGCCGTGGAGGACGACGACCGCGAGGAGTATATGATAGCTCTTGATTTCATGCCAGACGGCCATCCCATGGAAAAGCCCGCCTACAAGCGGGAGCCTGTGGTCCAGGGCCTTGGCGTGAAGAAGTTCATCCTTCTCGAGGCCACCGTGAAGTCCGGTGTGTACCTCCAGCCCAACGATCGGGTGTACATCGGCGAGGGCCGCCGGGACGAGATCCACCACATCCGCGGACGCATCAAGCCCGGTCGGCTCACCGAGATGGCGCGCGGGGAGCTCCCCTTCATCATCGAGGAGGTCGTGGAGCACCAGCAGGAGCGGTTCATCCAGTTCTTCAACCTCTCCCAAGCGCTCACGACGCGCCTCCACCAGCTCGAGCTACTGCCCGGTGTGGGCAAGAAGCACATGTGGGCCATCATCGATGAGCGCAAGTTCAAGCCGTTCAAGGACTTCGAGGACCTGCGCAAGCGGGTGAAGCTCATGCCCGATCCCAAGAAGGTCATCTCACGTCGCGTTATCTCGGAGCTCGAGGAGAAGGAGAAGTACTACATCTTCGTGGCCCCGCCCCCGCCGCCCAAGCGGCGGTACTAGATCCGTGGGGAGCGCACGGGACCTCGCCGCCGAGGCGGACGACCTTCTCAGACGTCATGGCCTTGTTACCAGGCGCTCTCTGGGCCAGAACTTCCTCGTGCGGCGCTCTGTGCTCATCCAAGAGGTCCGCGAGCTCGATGCTGAGGACCGCACCGTGCTCGAGGTGGGGACTGGGTTCGGGTTCCTCACACGTGAGATCGCCGCGGTCGCCCGGCACGTGACCACCCTCGAGAAGGACCGGGGGATAGCCCGAGTGGCCCGTGAGGAGCTCGCTGACCTGGAAAACGTCGACGTGGTCGAGGCCGATGCCCTCTCCACCGACCTCCCCTCCGCGGAGCGGGTGATATCCAACGTCCCGTACAGCATCTCCTCGCCGCTGGTGTTCAGGCTCATCGCGGCATGCCGCGTCCCCGTCGTGCTCGTGCTCCAGCGCGAGTTCGCCCTGCGCATGGTGGCCAAGCCCGGCACGAGGGAGTACTCCCGGCTGTCCGTGATGGTGCAGCATTACGCCGATCCCGAACTGCTCTTCCCGGTCCACCGCTCTGCGTTCCACCCCCGTCCGCGTGTCGACTCGATGGCCCTGCGCCTCATACCGCGCGACCTGACCCGCGATCAGGTGCTCGACGGGATCGTGCGGGCGCTCTTCCAGCATCGTAACCAGACGGTCCGGAACGCGATGCTGCACGGACGCCATATCCTGGCTGTGGATAAGCACGACGGCGCGAGGATAAAGGACGTGCTGGGCCCGCTGGCCGACGAGCGTGTCAGGAACGTTCCTGTGGCGAAGTTCTCCGAGCTAGCGCAGCGGCTTACTGAAGCAGGGATGGGCCCTCGTGACGGGAACGCTTAACCGAGACGCTCGGTGATCTGCTCGATCTTGCGGATGATGGGGACGATGAACACGAGCAGACCGAACCAGGCCGCCAGCACGTTCACGACGGCGAACGCGAAGTCCGACGGGTCCAGGTTGAGGTAGGTGTATCCGATCCATGGTCCGAGACCGATGGACAGACCTCCCACGAAGGTTAGAACGGCTTCCTCAAGGGTGAACTTGACCTCGGCCTCCTTGAGCTGGATCTCGTGGTCGATCTCGCGCCGGAGGTCGGCCTCGATGTCCTCTTCGAACTTCTTCTTCTCGAGCGCGAACTCCCTCTTCACTTCTTCCTTGACCTCTTCTCGGAGCTCCTCTTCGAACTCCTCTTTATTCTTCTTGGAGGTCGTCTTCTTGGCCATGGCGTCCGAGATGGATGCACCAACCATTAAAAAGTTATACGATTCGCGTGCGTGGCCGTCGTGTTGGAAAAGCTTTTAAATCTCTCCCGGCGTCCCGCGCTTGTTGGGTACCCCGGACGATAATGAACCGCAGCAACTGAAGGCCGGCATGGTGGTCGAGCTGGAGATAACCGCCAAAGGCCAGCGTGGTGACGGTCTCGGACATATCTGGGGTTACACCGTCTTCGTTACTGGTGCCGGTATCGGCACTACCACCAAGGTCCACGTCGACAATGTGCGCGAGCGGAACGCATGGGCGAGCCCGGTCGTCGGTGGTGTCAGCAGGGACGGCGAGGAGTACGTCAGCCGCGTCTACCTCCCCAAGGATAACGAACTCTTCGGCATCGTCGTCCAGCGACTCGGATTCAAGCGCATGTACGTTCTGTGCGAGGACGGCAAGACCCGGGTGACCCGCACACCGGGACGCAAACGCCGGCTGTGGATCCGTGAAGGCAACACCATCGTGATCCAGCCCTGGCCTGTCCAAGCCGACAAGAAGGCCGACATAGTCCACAAGTACCGCAAGGCTGAGGAGGATTGGCTGCGCAGGAACGGCTATCTGGATAAGCTTCAGGGGCTCGAGTAGGCCTGGCGGCCCTCACTCCTCAGTATCCTCTTCCTTCTCTGTAATATCGATCTCCGCGCCCTCGGAAGTAGGGTAGCCGGCCACTGCGATAGGGACACCTAGGTCCTTGTTCTTGACCTTGAGCGTGGGGTAACCGGCTACTGTGACGGGGACTCCCAATGTATCCCTCTCGGCCTTCTTCTTGCGCTTCTTCTTCCTGGAGGGCGCCTTCTCCGGCTCGTCCTCCTCGGGGGATTTCATTTGGGACTGTTCCCGCTCCCGCACATCGATGGCCTGGACCAGGTCGATGAGGAGCAGGCGGTTCTCCACCGAGCGCTTGGCCATGAGGACGATCATGAGGGTCGTGAAGAGGATGAAGATGGCCACAGCGGCGTCACGGATGCTGAACGCGACCGCCAGAGAGAGCAGTGCATACACCACAGCGAACGCAAGGAACCAGCTTCCTCTCATCGTTTCATCCCCTCGTCGGTACGGTCATCAGATGTTATAAGCCTTTCCAGGAAGCGCCGGCCCTCGCCCGTGGCGAACCGGGGCGGATCCCACCGCTCGTCGTACTTCCCGCCCTGCCGGACGAGGAGCACGCCGTTCCGCTGCCAGGCGGGGGTCTTGGCAAGGTTGATGCCCCGGGAGAAGCACATCTCGTGGAGCTCGGCCTTACGCACGCCCTTGAGCCGTGATGTGGCGGCGGGGCCGTCCAGCCCCTCCCGTCGCAGCGCCCAGTAGGCGTGACCGTGCGCGTGGTTGTTCCAAGCCTCTCGCTGGCGCCAGAGCAGGTAGTCGCCCACGCCAGCGGGCGTGAGGAGCACGGTCCGGGCGTCGAACGATACAGGCCTCCCCAGGATGATGGAGAGGCGTCCTGCCGTGCCCGAGGCCAGCACGGAAGCGAGCTTCTCCACTCTCCCACCGAAGGGGGCCTTCTCAAGGAACACGAGCGACACCTCGTCCGAGAACATGAACGCCAGCTCGGGAGGCACGCCGATACCCTCTGCGGTCCCCCGCACGGCGGCCACCATTGCCCGCATGGCGCCCTCGTCGAAGGGCGTCTCCCACCCCAGCTCCTTGGCCAGCGCGTGGAAGGTGCGGCCGTCCAGCCTCACGGCGAACGGTACCGGAGCGGAGAGCCGTGCGTAGGACTCCCGCTCCTTGAAGGCACGTGCCGTGATCGGTCCGTCGGTCCTCATGGCAGGAAGTCCTCAGTCTCTATCTTCTCGGGAAGATAGGTGTCGGCCACGAACTGCAGGCTCTTGTTGGCCAGCGCCTGCTGCTCGATGCGTACCTTCTTCTCAAGCGCCATGTCGAGCTGGCGCTGCCAGAGCTCGTCCTGGAACCACGCGTACTTCTTCTCCTCCTTCACGCGCTTGACGTCGTTGGGCTTGAGCACCTCGGTGACGTTCTGCAGCCCGTAATGCTCGATGTCGTCCATGGTCATCCCCACGAACTTGCAGTCGGGGGTGGAGAGCCACTTCGAGAGGTAGGCGAGGTTGATGGAACCCTGCTTGATCACGGAGTAGATGTACCATCCGTAGGGATCGCCGTCGGTGAACACGATGATGGGTAGATTATGCTCGTTCGAGAGACGGTGGATGAGCCGGCGGGCCCCCCGGGGCGCCTGACCCTCTGTCGCGATCAGGAGGCACTTGTGCTTCTTCTGGAAACCCTCCTCCACAAGCCGCTCGTACATAGCATCGGTCTCGATGACGAGCACGAACTCCGCCGATGTATCCTTCACCTCGATGTCCTCCACGTTCGACGTGATGGACCAGCCGCCACGACCGAGCTTCGCGCAGTTGAAGGTGTCGCCGGACTGGCTGAGGGTGATGTCCCCGTACAGGGTACCCCGCTTCTTGGCGTTGAGGTTCAGCTCCTCACGCAGGACGTCCAGGGTGACCTCGAGGTCCTCTATGAGGGGATTGGACTCCTTCTGGTCGTCGAAGGTGTTCTCCTTGGTGAACTTCATCGAGCGCTTGAGCTGGTAGTACATCTCCCTGATCGAGGCGTGGCGCTGCTCCTCGAGCAGTGACCTGCACCTCGCCAGGATGAGCAGGGTCTGCATGAAGCGGCGGGTATGGGCCGTGTTGAGGAACGAACGAGTGAACCGTTTGTTCCCAAGCCGGATGGACTGGCTCGCCTCATCGAAGTAGACGTTGGAGATGGTCCGGAGCGGGATGGAGAGCTGCGGCTCCTCGCCCCCCTCCAGCTGCCCGGCCAGCTCGGCCGCCAGTGCTTGGATGCTCTCCAGGGTAGGCTCGTTACTCTTCATCATCGCTCACCTCCGCACTCTCCTCCTCGTCCTCGTCGCCTGAAGTGTCTGCCTCCTCAGGCGTGCCTCCTCCCTCCTCTTCATCCTCCCCCTCACCGGTCTCCATGAGCCGGAGCTTGCGGTCGACGGCAGCCTCCAGGGCCGCGCGGTAGGCCTCTTCGTCCCCGCCGGTGAGCTCAGCCAGTGCGGCGGCCACCTCGGGGATGTAGCGCAGGAAGGTGTTGCGCTTGGTCTTCAGCTCTTCATCACGTCGCCGTCCGGAGAGGTACCTGCCGATCTTCCGTCCCGCCTCCATGAGAGCGTTGCGGATCTCGATCAGGATCTCCTCCTCTTCCGCCACGGCTTGCTTACCAGTGGACGTGTAGGGGATGTGAGGGGATATGATGTTCACGAACACCGAGACCGGAGCCTCATCGATGGAGCGCAGGTGGTAGCGCTTCCAGTCAACGGAAGCGACCGCTTTGTTGATGACGCACCCGCCGGCGTCAAAGAGTAGGGGCGCACGGTTTGCGTACCTGAGTACCTCGAGCTTCTCGTTGCTCCCCACTCGACGTCCCGCCTCGCCTCCGTAGGCCATGCCCACCTCCACCTGGAAGGGCACGCCACCCTTGTATACCGTGGGGCGACGGACGGACACGGCGATGAATGCCGGTTTGAGGATCTCGCGAAGCGAGCGTTCGATCTGCTCCTCGCCGATGGGGATGAGCCCGTCGGTGGGGGGCGCCATGAGCCTGATCCGGCGGAACGCCTTCACGATGTCCTCCGCCTGGTTGTGAGTGAGCACCTCGGGCTTCATGCTCATGTCCACGCTTACCGCCTCCTGGAGGTCGCTGATGGTGTTGTTCGTGACCCGGGAGCACTCGTTGATGAGCACGCTGGAGAGCTTGCGGTAACTGCCGGGCTGCTTGGCCATCTGCACAAGATCGTCGGGCGAGAGCCCTAGCGGGTGTGGTTTGATCTCCTTCGGCTTCTTGGGAATACTCTCCGATGTCCGGGGGAACTCGATGACCGAGCCGTCCGGCTCGACGAGCGTGATGCGTGCGTGCGGGTTGACTATGGCCGTCCTGCGCACATACTCGAACGCTCCCGTGGTCCCTCGGGAGTACTGGACGTCCTTGTAGAACGACTCAATGCGCACACCGCGTGCGTTCTCGGGTTCGAGCTCCACCTTCTCCTTGATCGTTTCGTGCACACGGGCTATGTTCCGCTTGAGGTCGAGGTCCATCACCAGCGTGTGGATAACACCGTCACCAGTGCACGTCGCCACCCTGAAAGGCCTCCCGGTGGAGATCTTGCCGAACAGGATGGCACCCACGGCCCCGATGCCCTGCTGACCGCGTGACTGGATGTAGCGGTGGAACTTCGTACCCGCCAGCATCTTGCCGAACACCTTGTCGATGTATTTGATGGGGATGCCGGGACCGTTGTCCTTGACGACCAGCTGGTAGTGGTTATCCCCCTTGCGCGACAGCACCTTGACGGTGATGTCCGGCAGGATACCCGCCTCCTCGCATGCGTCCAGGGAATTGGTGAGGAACTCGTGGACCGCGGTGGTGAACGACTTGATCGTGCCACCGTACCCGAGCATGTGGAGGTTCTTGCGAAAGAACTCGGCGATGCCGACCTCGCGGAACGTGGCGTCGAAGAACTCCTCGGTGGACCTGTCCTCGACCACGTCAGAATCCTCCGAACTGCGCTGTCCGCTTCTCGATCATATGGTACACTGCGGACTGGGGGGTTCCCGAGAGGATGCGTTCGATGGACTCCATGGCGAGCTGGATGGTCTCTGGGGGACCGATGATCGATATGGTCTTGCCGTAGATCGCGATTCGCACGCCCAGCTGCCTCTCGATGAAGGTCTTCGTGCGGCCTTCGGTACCGATGAGGCGGCTCTTCTGGCGGTGCATGGCCTTTTCAGTTAGGTGGGCCGATGAGAGGTCAAGGATCTCGAGCATCATGTTGTCCTCAAGGAGAAAGAGCGCATCAGAGAGCGTGAATCCGCGGCCGATCGCCTTGACGATCGCCTTGGCCTTCAGCACTGTGAGCGGGTCCCGTGGATCGGGGGGCACGACGATCGTGATCTCGCCGGTGGCGCTTTCGATCTCGAGCCGTATCTTGAGGTATCGCTCGATCTTGGCTTTGCTCTTCCCGCTCTTGCCGATAAGTATACCGATACGCTCCTTGGGGATTCGTACGAAATCAACGGTGTTCTCAGCTTCCATTGCTCTCTCCTCCTGTAATATGTGCCATAAGGTCCTCCTCCGATGGGACCTCCATGCGACGGCTGAAGAAGGCCCGGACGTTATGTACGTCCCGCCGCAAGAACTCCTCTGCCCGCGGGTGGACGGTCAGCACGGCCTGACCGCAGTCGATGATGACCGGTGATCCCTCGTGAAGAAGGATGTTGTACTCGCTCAGGTCGGCGTGGACCAGGTCTGCCTTCTGGTACGCGCGTCGTACGTCGGCCATGAGATGGTCGAACACATCGCCCCAGTCAGTGTCGCTGGGCGCGAGCCTGAGCTCCCGTGATGGGGTACCGTCTGTACCGATGAACTCCATGGCAAGCACGTTCCCGAACACGTCTATGAGCGCCGGTACACGCACACCTGCCTCGGCGAGCCGCAGCAGGTTGCGATACTCCTTGCTCGTCCAGAGCTTGACCATTTTACGACGAGAGCCAATATAGGCGAATCTGGGATCGCCCTCGATATAGATGCGGAAGTTGCGGAAGTCCGCCGTGCCGAGCCGGTAGATCTTCAATGCGAGGTAAGCACCGTCCTCGTCCTCTGCAAGGAACACGTTTGCCTCCTTCCCCACCGATATCTCGCCCCTGAACCGCTCGAACACCCGACGGTTGGCGAGCTTGTACAGTGCCTTGAGCGTCTGCGGTTCAAAGACGTCACCGTAGACCTTAAGGTCCTCGCGGCCCTTCAGGCGCTTGACATCGATAGCCTCTTCGCCTTTGTCCTCGATCATTGAAACTCATCAAGATGGCCGTTCTTCTTCAACCACTCGACCTCGGCACCGGTGTAACGGTGTACGACATCGCCCCGTGTGTCGCTCTGTATGCTCCATGGTTGGACGACGACGAAGTCCCCTTCCCTGACCCACAATCGTCGTTTGGAGCCTGGGACGCGGGTGAGCCTGAGCTTTCCGTCGGAACACATGATCTGCATCTTCTTGTTCCCGAGGCGCTGCTGGACTATGCCGATAAGCTCATTATCATCGGGGACACGGGCCCGCTTGACATCCGTATCGGCATCCTGGGTCTTACGCACGTTGAATCCAATGCCCCGAACGTTTAAAAAACCAATAGAGGCCGAGCACCGTCCATCACGACCTGCACCTGCTCGCCCTCACCAGGGGAAGGTCCGGGCGGTAGCGGGATGGTGAGGGTCTCATAGGTGTCCATGAGGGTGACGAACACCTCGCCGGGCGACACGGCCGACACCATGGCCTCGTGGACGATATCCTCCGGCACGAGCTTGAGCTTAGAGGCCTGCTTCCGTGTCAGCCTGAAAGTGTCGCGGGTGGCCAGATCACGCACCAATGCACCCTTGCTCCCCATGGAGATGAGACGGCCGATCCCTGCGTCGATACGCACGAGCTCGCCGGGACGGGCGTTAGGGAGGCGCACGAGGACTGTGACCTGATACAGCCCTTTCCCGGTGTTACGGTCCTGGGTCACCAGGGTCCTGGTCGATGTCAAGAGCCCGCCGAGCCGCATGGTGATACGACGTCCGGCGTTCGTGGCATCCGAATGCTCGAGGCAGTAGAAGTCGACACCACCGGCCACGTCCTTGGCGCGGTAGCGCGTCCATTGGACGGACGAGAGGCACTCGGCAATACGTTCCACCTGGTCCTCGGTGAGGGGGCGCGGGCTGCGCACCTGCAGGATGGCGGTGATGCGGTTCGAGCGCATCCGGCCGCAGTCCTCGCAGTACCGTTTCTTGAACACCTTGGGCCACTCGGCTTCGACGAAGGGCTCCTCTGAATTGAACTTCACCCTGCCACAATCCGGGCACAGGCGGGCCATCTCCTGCTTGTTAGGTGCGGTGGGCTGAGCAGGTTCCACTATCTCTACGGGAGTGCATTCGGGGCAGATGTTGCCTGTGAAGGAGCCCTCCTTGCCGCACACGCAGCAGAAGCGCGTGCGCTTCACAGGTTTCTGATAGAGTGCCTTGCGCCGCACGCCATGCACCTGAGGAACCGGATCCGGTCCTCCTTCACGATCTTGGTATCGGGCTTACCGCATTCCGGGCAGGTGACGAACTCCGCCACGTACTTGTTCACCCGGTCGTTGAGCTTCATGGGCGTGATCTTGCCCATGAACACGGCGCGGTGCGCGTCCAGATTGCCTGCAGTACCGCATTCCTTGAGGAGGAACTTGAGCAGGTGACCTGGCTCTCTGTGAAGGTAGCTCGCGATCTCGCTGAAGTTAGAACAGAAGGTACGGTTTCCCTGGATATCAGCGAGGCCCTTTGGTACCTCGAACCGGATGTCCTTCGTCGTGTCCTCAGGAAGGGCTTTAACGGCCCGTTCGAGCAGAGTGTTATAGTCTGGTATTTTCTCGGCCATCAGTCTAACCTCTTGTACTTGCCAGTGCGGGGCTCGAAGATCTCGCCCTCAGTGATGAGCTCGGTGAGCACGTCGTCCATCTCGTCCCCCATCTTTGACGCGTCCTTGAGCGCGGCGTAGGGGACGCCGTCGCCCTCGTCCAGTTTCTGGATGAGCGCGAGCAGTGCGGCCCTGGGGCCGGGTCCCGTCTCGACGGGGGTCGCGGCCTTCGATCCATCCCCCGCAGTGGGGGCCTGGGACACAGGCGCCGGTCCGTCCAGCGTCTCGGTTACCGGTGGGGGTGTCATGGGCTCCGAAAGGACCCCAGCTACCTCCCGGTCGGAGAGGCCGAACTCCGAGGCCAGTGCAGCGGCGATCTCGTCGGTGCCCTTGCCTTGTGCCTTCAGTTCGTCGGCACGATCGAGCACTTTCTGTTCGCGGCCGTCCTCGCGAAGGAGCTCAAGCCTCCGCACGAGCTCCCAGTTGTGGTCCGTGATCGTGAGCACGGTCTCGGGGATGAGGTACAGCTCGCCCTCGTACTCGCGCACTCTACCGATGATGTCGATGGTGTCGCCGACGCCCAGGTCCTTGATCTTGTGGAGGTCGTCCCTGAATCCCTTGACCCGTATGGTCTCGGAGCCGTCATCCAGTGTGACCGAGGCGTAGGTGCCGTCGTCGTTGATGAAGGACGAGACGACCGTGCCCAGCACTCGGATCCGCGAGACTGTGGTCCCACCGGGGGTTATGAGCACGTTGGGCTCCATCTCCTTCTGCCCCTTGTGGTACCGGCCCTTGACCAAGCTGGCGATACGCACCTTCATCGCGGTTAGTCGCTGGAAGCTCATGATCGTTCACCATCCTGAAATCATAATCTCTTTATATATCCACGCTGGGGCTCGAAGATCTCCCCGACCTGCATGAGCTCGCGGATGACCTTCTCGACCGCGAGCTCGTCCATGCCCTTGCCGCCCGCCTCCCGGATCACGTCCTCGGTCTTGACGGCGGTGCCCTCGACCTCCTCGAGCGACCGGATGATGCCCAGCACATTGGTGAGGAGGTTGCGCTTGCTCGCGGGTGTTACGCCGGAGGCGCGGTCGATGTCGAGCTTCCCGGTCTCGGGATCGAAACCGACCTCCTTGAGGTAGGCGAATATCAGACGGATGGCGCGCTGGGCGTCCTCGGCCTCGGCGCGGTCGGACAGCCTGACGCGGGCGGACGCCTCTGCGAGGCGGATCATGGACTCCAGCTGGCGCACGGAGATGGGCACGCTCCGTTCTTTCTCGCTATACTGGCCTCGTAGCCCAACGAAGAAGTTCTTGATCTCCTGGATGGCCGCCTCAGTTAGACGGGGGCTGGAGTTCCGCTTGGCGAAGGATATGTACTTGCGCAGGATGTCTTGGGAGATCGGAGGTTCCTTCTGGTCCTCAACGGACGAGTGGAGGTGGAGGATGTGCTCGGCCATCCGCGTGTCCTTCTCCCGGTCCGGTTTGTCCCTGATGGGGAAGATGAGGTCGAACCGGTTGATGAGGGTGGGCGGGAGGTCGATCTGGTCGGCCGGGGGCTGGTAGGGGTCGAACCGACCGTGCTTGGGGTTCGCCGCGGCCAGGATGGCCGTCTGTGCTTTGAGGGTGGCCTGGATGCTGGCCTTGCTTATGGTGACCGTCTGCTGCGCCATGGCCTCGTGCATGGCGGACCGGTCGTCCTGGGTCATCTTGTCCAGCTCGTCGATGCAGGCGATGCCTTTGTTGGCGAGCACCAGGGTGCCTGCCTCGAGCACCCACGCCTTGAGGAACTCGTCCTTGACGACAGAGGCGGTGAGGCCAGCGGCTGACGCACCCTTCCCGGACACGTACCGCGCCTTGGGGGCCATCTTCTCGATGTACTTGAGCATCATGCTCTTGCCGGCCCCGGGGTCGCCGATGAGCAAGATATGGATATCGCCCCTTGTCTCCGTACCGTCCTTGCGCCGCTTGCGGATGCCGCCGAAGAGGAAGAGCGACAGCGCCTCCTTGATATCTTCGTAGCCGTAGATCGAGGGGGCGATGGACTCCTTGAGCTTCTTGTAGATGTGGGGGTCGGCCGCCAGTCGCCGGATCTCCTCCTCGTCCTCGGGGGTGACCTCGATGTCCTCGAACTGGGTGATCTTGGGATCTATGAAATTGGCGTCAAGGAATATGTCTAGG
Source organism: Candidatus Undinarchaeales archaeon (assembly GCA_030753015.1). Lineage (GTDB taxonomy): Archaea > SpSt-1190 > SpSt-1190 > JASMDC01 > JASMDC01 > JASMDC01. The sequence goes on from JASMDC010000025.1 coordinate 16,301, forward strand.
CGTCGGGTGGGCTGGCCGTGGCTGGAGGTCACCGTGACCTCGCCGAGGGTGCCGTTGATGAACACCTCGGTACCGGGAATGACCTTGTGGCCCATACCAGGGTCCACCAGGTCGTCGCGGATGAACACCCGCAGCCGCTTGGCCTGCTCGCCCCCTATTAGGTTGTCGGGCAGCTCCTCCACCTCGAGCTTCTGCATGTCCGTGAGCTTCTTGTCCGTCATGCGGAACTTTCCCTTCCTCCCGCAGATGCACTTGGTCGGCTCGCGCAGGTGCGGGCCGGTCTGTGGGATGATGATGAGGTTCCCGCAGTTGGGGCAGTCGAAGGTAGCTTCCAGGATCTCGGGGCGCACGTCGCTTGCCTGACGGATCAGGCCCTCGATGCAGATGAACTTGCCCAAGTGATCGCTCCGCACGTCGCGGATGTACACGGCCTGGCTCTCGGGGAGATGCTCGAACCGGACCTTCAGCTCCACGAAGTCCTCGCCCAGGTCCAGGCGGGTTATCGCCTCCTCGGCGCAGGCGAGGATGTCCCGGGGACGGTTGAGAAGGTCGTCGGCCAGGTCGATGTCAAAGGAGTCCAGCTCGCGGAAGTCCACTTTGATGGAGCTCTCACCCTCCCGCACGATCCTGAGCAGCTCGTCGTTGTAGAACGTGTTGAAGAAGTTCTCGAACTTCTGGATGACCTGCTCGGAATCACTGATCTCGGAAGGCACCACGCTGGTGTTCAGGCGAAGCTTTGATATACCTTTCTCCTACCCCCCAGCAGGGGTAACCGGGGGTCACCGCGGGAGGTCGAAGAGGCGTCCGGCTGTGGCTGTCGTGGCCGAAGCGACATCCTCGGGTGGAACGTTCTTGATCCGGGCCACGAGGTCACGCGAGATGACGATGTTCGCCGGGATGTTCACCGCTCCACGCTCGGGTGCGAGTGCGGGGCAGTCCGTCTCGAGCGCCAGGCTCTCCAGAGGGAGCGCACGCACGAGCTTCACCTTCTGGGTGGTATCCCGGGGTGGGACAGAGAACACGAACCCTGCCTTCGCTCCCTCCAAAGCTGGGCCGGCACGTCCGTCGTAGGCGTGCAATAGCACACGTGATGCTCCGGCATCGAGGAGCTGGCGCACAGCATGCTTCCCGGCACTGCGGGAGTGGACGATGAGCGGGAGTTCGAGGTCCCGAGCCAGCTCGATGAACCGGGCGAAGACGCACCTCTGTCGCTCACGCTCCGCAGGCTCGGAGCGGGCGAAGTCCAGCCCCACCTCGCCCAGGGCAACAAACCGGTCCCGGTGCCGTTCGGCCAGCTGACAGACCTCCTCGATGGTCTCCTCGTCGGTCTCCCTCGGATCGCAGCCGAGAGTGTTCACCACGAGGTCCGGACGAGCATCCGCCAGTGCGAAGGAGCTGGGCAGGAGGTCCGGTCCAAGAGCACAGTCCACCACGGTCCCCAGGCCCGCGGCGCACGCTTCGTCGAGCAGATGCTCGCGCTCACCATCGAACGCGGGATCACTTATGTGGGCATGGCAGTCGATGAGCATGAGACAGGTCCCCGGCGGGAGGTGGCGCGCCCGCCCAAGATTGATAAATGTTTCCGGGTCGCATCCCCTCGTGGTCGAGTTCCCGCTCATCGAGGTGGAGGAGGGAGCAGCGCACCTCGTCGTCCCCGATCTGGAGCGCATCGCCCCAGGCGCCTACCCCACGAAGGCACCGGTGTTCTACAATCCTGACATGGTGCACAACAGGGACATATCGCTCCTGGTGTACAGGCAGTTCCTCGGCGGGAAGGGCTCAATTCTAGACATGCTGGCAGCTACCGGGGTGCGGTCGGTCCGTGCAGCCCTCGAGGCGGGGGCGACCCGCGTGCTCGCCTGTGATGCGAAACCGGCCGCAGTGGAGCTCATCCGCGCCAACATCGAGCGCAACGGCGTGTCGGATATCGTAGAGGCCGTGCAGGGTGACGCCCGTGCGGTCGTCCTCAGAAGGGAATGGTTCGATATAATCGACGTGGACCCCTTCGGCTGTCCCACACCTTTCCTCCAGGGGGTGTCCGCTGCCATCAGACCGCGTCGTGGGCTCATCGGAGTATCGGCGACCGATGGCGCCGTGCTCTGTGGCGTCCATCCCAAGGTGTGCATGCGCAAGTACGGATCCCGATCGCTCAAGACCCCGTACTGCCACGAGCTGGCGATGCGCATCCTGGTGTACGCCTCGGCCCTTCCCCTCCTTCGGGACGACTACGGCGTCAGACCCGTGCTCTCTCACGCCTCCATCCACTTCTTCCGGGTGTACCTCGAGACGCGCAAGGGGAAGGCGCGAGCGGACCTCACCATGGACCAAATCGGGTACGTCGCCCACTGCATGCATTGTGGCTGGCGTGGGACGGGGAAACGCCCTCGCGAGCTGTGCCCGTGTTGCCAGAAACCCACCGCGTGGGCCGGACCGCTGTGGACGGGCCCTCTCAACGACCAGGAGCTCGTGTCCTCGCTGGCGGGACAGGAGAAACTAGCGCCCGACGCGCAGAAGCTCCTGGAGAAGCTTGCCGCCGAACCCGATATCCCTCTCTTCTATGACCTCCACGCTCTCGGGAAGGACCTCGTGATGGATGTTCCACGGACATCGCGCGTGATGGACGCGCTCCGTGAGCAGGGGTATATCGCTGGTCCCACCCACCTCTCGGGAAGCGGGGTGAAGACCGACGCCGAAGTGGACGCGGTCAAGGACGCCATGCGGGCGGCTGCAGTGTGATTTGACCGGCAGTCAATATGTATCAAAAACGATTCATTTCGTATCAAAATTGATACGTATCATCGATTCGTCCATTGAACGTTCCAAAGCTTATCCTGGCGAGAACCCGTGCAATGGTGATCGGACCGGGCCTAGGCGGTGATGAAGCCGTCCCGGGTCCGGGTGGACGATGCCTTTGGCGGCTCCTCGTCCTCACCGATGCCCAGCTTCTCCTTGTACCAGTTATCGAAGACCTTCCGGACCGCGGCCCGGTCGTCGTTCCCCTTCATGATGGCCATGATCGTGATCCCCTATGAAGACTCCATCCGTCCTATGTAGTCCTCGAGCTCCTGGCAGGCGAACTCGTTCTCGTGCTGGCGCAGTGATTCGCCGCACGAGGGGCAGATGAAGTCGTTCTCGAACCCTTCCTCGAAGGTGAACCGTTGGCATCGTTCAGTGCACATGAAGAAGTGGTTGGAATGCTCGAACTCGAAGCGCTTTCGCAGGAGGCTCAGTATCTTGCGTTTGCGACGACTGATTGCCTCTGCCAGGCGCTCGGGATAGAGCTCCCAGTGGTACACGAACCAGCCGTTGGGCTCTCGCTCCTTGCGGAAATTGACCAACTTCGCATCATAGAACCGCTGGAGGATACCCCTGATTATCTGCTCCGTGAGCCCCAGATCCTCAGCGAGCTCCGTTTCCGTGCGTTCGCCCTTGGTAAGAGCCCTGATGACGCCGATGGCGCGTATACCGCCGATTCCGGCTATGAAGTCGAGTGAGACGGGCTCTTCTAATGACTCCACGACAGAGAGGCCGTGTTCATGAGTTATAAAGGCAGGTCCGCTCGCTCAGTATAGCCGCTCTCCCACCTCGGCCTCCAGCACCTTGAGCACCTTGCGACGGACCACCTCGCGCTCCCCGTCCTTGCCCGTAAGATCATGCACGTCACGCTCCCTGAGCGGGCGGCTGGACACAACCATCACCCTGCTTGCCAGCCGGAGGGCTACCTCGACATCATGAGTGACAAGGACGACCGTCGTGCCCGTCTCCTTCCAGAGCCGCATCAGGGTGTTCTGGAGGATCCTGGATGTCTGGGCATCCAGGGAGGAGAAAGGCTCGTCCATGAGGAGCATGTCGGGCTCGGCCACCATGGCACGGGCCAGGGCGACACGTCGCTCCATCCCGCCGGACAGGGTACGTGGATAGTTGTCCTGGAATCCGTCCAGACCGCACGTGCGGACGGCCTCCGCCACCCGTTCAGGATCGACGTCCCCGCGGGCCTCCATGCCGAAGGAGACGTTCTCCTCGACGGTGGCCCAGGGGAACACCGTGCCCTCCTGGAAGATGAGCACACGGTCCGGTCCGGATCCGGTAACAGGCTCGCCCCGCACCTTCACGCTCCCCGCCGTGGGTGTCTCGAGCCCCGCGAGGAGGCGAAGCAGCGTGGTCTTCCCGCACCCGCTGGGTCCAACGATGGCCATGAGCTCGCCCTGGCGGACCGTCAGGTCGAGACCATCGATGACATCTAGATCGCCGAAGGACTTGGTGAGGCCCTTGACTGCTAGCACTGGTGGGTCTACCGCCACGGTACGAACCTCCCCTCGAGACCTCGCATGCCCCGGTTCATCAGATAGCCGAGGACACCGATGCTCACCATCCCGACCATGATACGATCGGCACGGGCCAGGTCCTGGGCCACGACCATCATGTAGCCGAGGCCGTAACCGGTCCGTACGCCCTGGAGCTCCGCGGCGACCAGACACATCCACGCCACACCCGCACCCACGCGCAGTCCGGTCAGCACGTGCGGGAGCGTCGCGGGGACCACCACACGCCGCCACGTCGTCGAGTCATCGGCCCCGAACACCCGTGAGACCTCAAGATAGCGGGGCTCGATGGCACGCACACCCTCGTACGTGTTCAGGAGGATAGGGAACACGCATCCAAGGAAGATGATGAACGCCTGGTCGGCGAGCCCGATGCCCAGCCACAGGATGGCCAGAGGGATCCATGCGAGGGGCGGGACGGGTCGTACGAGCTCGACAACCGGCTCTAGGATGTCCCGTGCCCAGGGTCGCGTCCCCATGAGATAGCCCAGCAGGATGCCCACGAGCGAGCCCGCGCCGAGTCCGACCAGCACGCGTCCCAGTGAAGCTGCAGCGTGACGGACCAGATCGCCGGAGCGGAGGAGGCGAACACCCTCCACGGCGACGGTCAGCGGTCCGGGGAAGAGGGCCGCGAAGGTACCACCTCGTCCAGCTGCTGCCCATGCAGCGAGCTGCCAGAGGGCAAGGAAGATGACGATCCCAGCACCACGGCGGAGCCTCAGGACTCTCCCTCCACGGCAACGCCGGCGGCTTCGAGCGCGCGGAGCGCTAGCACGTGCTGGACGGTGCCGAATCCGGGGACAGCGATGTCACGCCCGGCCAGGTCGGTCACGTCCGTGATGGGCCCGTCGGTGCGCACGGCGATGCAGGAACCCTCTTCGTTCACCCCGGCGAGCACGACAACAGGCACCTGCGCGACGGTTCCCTTGAGCAGGAGGGGTGCGGCCCCCAGGTACCCCGCGTCGATATCGGCGGCCGCGAACCCGTCCATCTCCTTGACCCCGTTCTCGAACACAACCTCCTCGACCGTGATCCCTTCATCAGCGAAGTACCCCTTCTCCTTGGCGACGAGGAAGGCGGCCTGGTGGATGTCTCCCTCCAACCATCCCACACGCAGTGTGATCGGGCCGGTCGGAGCATCTACATCCTGCTGCTTGGGCACTAGCCTGGACACAGCGGTCGCGGGATCGGTCTCGGAAGGTACAAGGCCAGCATCGCGGATGGCCTGCATGTACGTGGTCATCCCCGTCCGGTCAGGCTCGGTACGGAAGGCGATGTTGTCCATGGCGGCTTGAACTGCCTCCCGGTCCATGCCGGTGGACGCAGCGAAGATATCGACGGCCTCGTCCGGATGTTCGTTCATGTAGGCCGTGGCCCGCTCGTGGATCCGTCGCAGGGCCGATGCCAGCCCCGGCCGGCTCTCGAGAAGCTCCTGCCGGGCCGCGAGGACGCAGCAGGGATGGGACGGCCAGATGTCCTTTGAAGCGGCGAGCATCCGTGCCGTTCCGGACAGCACGGCCCGTGCACAGTGGGGCTCCCAGGCGACGAAGGCCGCAACATCACCACGGGCCAGGGCCGCCTCCATGAGGGCTGGGCGCAGGCGCACGAAGCGAGCGGACGTACCTGCACTGGGCGGAGCGAGCACCGCCGCCAGGGCGAGCAGGCACACGACGGCAGCTATGAGGACCGGGAGAGGTCGTATCGACGATTCCATTATGGACGAGTCTGGAATGCCCAACCATTATGAATGTATGGCTGGTCCAGGGTATTCCATCGTACCGTGTCCGCCGGGGGGTGGTCGTCGGCCCCTTAGTTCTCCACGTCTAGAGGGTGGTCGCACAGGGGGCAGCGGAACTCGTTGTCCTCCCGGTCGGTGTCCACGCGGATATGTGTACCGCAAGCACAGTCGGCCTCGAGGGTACGGAGCATCTTATAGATTATAGGAGTCTCAATCATTATTAAAGAAAGGAGGCCGGCGTGCCGCTATTCCCGCAGGTCCTGTCCTAGAGCACGCACTTGGCACAGTTCGCCTGAGAGCAGGCGACGTTGTCGCCCCTCCACCGCAGAGTCCACTGCTTGAGAGCCTGGATGACCGAGATGAAGTCCTCGCCCGACCCGGTCAGCTTGTACTCGCTCTTGACGGGGAAAGAGGAAGCATCCACCTGATTCATGACGAGCCCTTCGTGCTCCAGCTCCTTCAGACGGGCTGAGAGCATCTTGGGAGTGATCTCGTCCATAGACTTCTTTATCTTCGAGAAGCGCTTCCATCCACCGTTCCCCCTATAGAGCTCGAGGAGGATGAGCAGTGTCCATCGCTTTCCGAAGAGATGGGTGCTCTGGTAGACCGTGCACTCCTTATCCATAGTATACTCTTTGAAACCTCTAAGTATTTATAGTTAACTATACAAAAGATACTAGCTAGTAAAAATATAGCAAGGGTTGGTGATCGATATGGTCTTACGCGAAATAGTCCAGATAGATGAGAACAAGTGCACGGGCTGCGGTCTGTGTATCCCGAACTGCCACGAGGGAGCGCTCCAGATCGTCGGAGGAAAGGCACGCCTTGTGAAGGATGTCTACTGTGACGGCCTTGGCAACTGCCTCGGCCATTGCCCCGAGGACGCGATCACTATCGTGAAGAAGGACGTGAACGCCTTCGATTTCGAGGCAACGAACGAGAACCTGCGGGAGCAGGGGATGGAGGAGCTCACCGAGAACCCGCTCGAGAAAGTGGACGCCCCCACGCCCAAGGCGCCGCCGCCCATGGCCTGCGGGTGCCCCGGCACCATGGTAAGGGACCTGCGGCAGGAGACCGCGCCCGTTGCCGCGGCAGCACCTCAGGAGAGCCAGCTGCGACAGTGGCCCATACAGCTCCATCTGCTCCCACCGCAAGCGCCCTTCTTCAAGGGGGCCGACCTCATCGTGATGGCGGACTGCGTGGGAGTGTCGTATCCCGACCTCCACCAGAATCTTATCAAGGGGAAGGCGATAACCATCGCCTGCCCAAAGCTCGATGACACGTCGCCGTACGTCGACAAGCTGCAGGCCATCATCGAGCACAACGGTCTCTCGTCGCTCACTGTCGCGACCATGGAGGTGCCCTGTTGCCACGGCCTCTACATCATGGTCAAGCAGGCGCTTGAGGCGTCAGGCGTTGACCTCAGGCTCAAGCACATGGTCATAGGGATCAATGGATCGGTCCTGCGAGAACAAGTGGAGTAGAGAGAATGTGTACTGCTATCAACGCCAAGAGAATGCCTGGAACCGGTCCGTCGCGGCCGCCCGTGGGCACGGCATGGCCATGGAGGACGGATCCGTCGTGAGCGGATAACGGTTCGAACCCGTTTCCGCTCCTCTAGGTTTTTAACACCAACCTTCCCTTACGGGGGCCCATCACCACCTCGGGCCCCCGACTTTTTTATTCCTCTTTCGGAGCAGGGATCCCAGGCTCGTTACCGACGAGCATGCTGAACAGTAGCGCTGCTGTGAGGCTCACACCGGCAGAGAACGCGTAGCTCCCGCGCATCCCTGCCACCGGGACCTCCCACAGGAGACCGGTGATGACGCCGGCGCCCAGAGCGCAGACACCGGCCGTCGCCTGGTGGACACCGAACGCCGTGGCCTTTACTTCATCGGGCACAAGCTCGGCCACGAGGGCGCGCTGGACCGTCCCCATCACGGCCATCACCGTCCCGTAGGCGGCGAAGAGCACCACCAAGTGGGCGGGGGATGAGGCACGACCGAGCCCGAGGGCGGTCACAGCGAAGAGGAGGTAGCCGCAGAGCACGACCGGACGTCGGCCGAAGCGGTCCGAGAGGGCACCTGCAGGGATCGCCGTGGCAGCGTACACAAGGTTGTACCAGGCATAGATCAAGGGGATGTAACGCAACGTGATCCCCTGGTCCACCGCGGCGAGCACAAGGAAGGCGTAGGGGAACAGGCTTATGGAGAACAGGCCGTGGGCAACGAGGTTGCGGCGGTACGGGCCGGGGAGCGAGGAGAGCTCGGGGTGCGGTCCTGTGCTCGACCGTGATTCGTCCTGGGTGTCGCGCAGCTGCCACACGAGTGCTACGGCCATGAGCGCCGGTACGATCGATAGGGCGAACACTGCCCGGTACGCGCCTACCTCCCCGTACATCACCGTGAGGGTCGGTAGCAGCAGGAACACCACCACCGGACCCAGCATGGCGCCCAATGAGTCCATGGCCTTGCGGTAGCCGAAGGCAAGGCCCAGGTCGCACGATCCGGCGCACGAGGCGACCATGGCGTCGCGGGCGCTCCCACGAAGCCCCTTGCCGACCCTGTCGGCCAACCGGACAGCCAGGATGTGTGGCCATACGGTGGCGAGAGCGAACAGCGGTTTTACCAGTCCCGAGAGGGCGTACCCGCCCACCACGAAGGGCCGTCGCTTCCGTATGCGGTCGGACCAGAGACCCGATCCGGCCTTCATGAGGTTGGCGGTGGCCTCGGCCAGCCCCTCGATGAGCCCGAGAACTGCTGGTGGCGCGCCGAGCACGGTAGTTATGAACAGGGGGAGCAGAGGCCAGATCATCTCGCTGGAGAGGTCCGTGAGGAGGCTGACACAGCCTAAAAGGAGGACGGTGCGGTCCAGTGACGCAAGGCGTCTGTAGAGCGGGGGCGCTGTATCCTCCGCCATAATGAACCTACTGGAGCACGATAGAGGGCTCCGAGGCGAATTCCGTGTTGGCCGGGACCGCCTTGATCGCCTCCACCAGAAGGGTAACAGCGTTCTCCATGTCCTTGAGGCTGGCCACTTCGATGGGGCTGTGGATGTAGCGGGACGCCACCGACAGTACGCCCGAGGGGATGCCCTCGCGGCTGAGGTAGATCATGGCGGCGTCGGTCTGCCCCCCCTCGCTCACCTTGAGCTGGTACGGGAGCTTCTTCGCCTTCCCTGCATCCACCAGGAGGTGCTTGACGGCAGGGTGGGTGATGGTCCCCCTCCCGCCTGCCTCCATGAGGATGATGACCGGTCCCGCACCGAGCTTAACGGGCGCCATGTGGAGCTCCACACCGGGGAAGTCGGCGGACACCGCGACGTCCAGGGCGATAGCTAGGGTGGGCTTGAGTCCGTAGGCGGCAACCCGTGCGCCTTTAAGGCCTACCTCCTCCTGGACCGTGCCCACCGCAAAGATGGTACAGTCGCTGTCCTTCAGCTGACGAACGGTCTCGACGAGCACGGCGCATCCGATGCGGTTGTCCAGCGCCTTTCCGGTGATTATGTTCGGAGCACCGAGCACCTCGAAGTGCTGGTCGAAGGTGATGTAGTCGCCGACGGTAATGCCCATGGCCTCCACGTTCTTCTTGCTGGTGGCCCCCACATCGATGAAGAGGTCCGGATCCTTGTCATCGACCTCCCTCTGTAGGTGAGGTGGGCGGATGCCGATGACGCCCCTAATGGGACCTTTCTCGGTGTGGACCACGATCCGGCGGTTGACGAGGGTGGAGAAGTGGATCCCGCCGACGCGGGCGAACTTGATGAAGCCCTTGTCGTTGATGAACTTGACAACCAGCCCGATCTCGTCCATGTGCGCGGCGAGCATTATACGCGGGGCGTCGATCTTGCCCTTCTTGATCGCGATGAGGTTGCCCAGCATGTCGACGCGCACCTCGTCGACATGGGGACGCAGGTACTCGGACATGATGCGCCGTACTTCTCCCTCATTCCCCGATACACCTATCGCCTCGCTCAGGGTCTTGATGATTTTTTGCAACCGTCTCATGCCCTCGCCGGACCTACCACCCCTGCATGGAAATATATGTGTTTTCCTCGGGCGGGCCCTCCCTACCGGCGTCCCGCGGCCCGCTCAGCGTATATTTAAATAGTAACACGGGCTCCCCAGCCCGGGGCGCCAGCAAGGCGTTCTGTAGTTGTGTGATTACCATGGGAGAAGAAACAGAAAGCACCGTCAAGATCATCGATCTAAGGTTCGAGAAGCTCGACAATCCCATCGTCGTGGAGGGATTCCCCTCGGTGGGGCTTGTGGGCGCCATCGCCACCGAGTACCTCACCTCGAAACTGAAGATGAAGTACATCGGGTACATGAAGTCCAAGCGCTTCCCTCCCATCACCCTAATCAAGGACGGCATCCCCACGGCCCCCATCCGCATCTACGCCAAGGACAACCTCGTCGTCTTCGTGTCCGACACCGCAGTTCCCCCGGCCATGGTCCACGACGTGGCCGACTGCATCGTTGACTGGGTCCAGAAGCACCAGGCCAAGCAGATCGTCTCCATCGGTGGCATCGCCCAATCAGCTCGGCAGCAGGAGGACGAACCAAACGTGTACGGCGTGGCGACGACCGCACGCGAGATGAAGAAGATCGAGAACGTCGGCCTCGAGACCATCCACCTCGGATTCCTGACCGGCGTGTACGGTGTGCTGATGATGGAGTGCGCTGAACGGGGCATCCCCGCCATGGGATTCCTTGCCGACGCACACTACGAGTATCCCGACCCGGCAGCCGCGGCAGCAGCGCTCGACGCAATGGCCAAGGTGCTCAAGCTCAAGATATCCACAAAGCCCCTCCTCGAGACGGCCGACCGCATCGAGTCGAAGATGCAGGCGCTGATGAGCCAGACCAAGAAGGCCATGGAAGGGATGGAGAGCCAGCAGTACCCGTCCATCTACCGATAGGCCATGATCACGTTACTGACCGACTTCGGTACCGTCGACGGCTTCGTCGGTGCCATGAAGGGCGTCATCGCCAGCATCGCCCCGGGTGAGCCGGTGGTAGACATCACCCACGACGTGCCGTCCCAGGACGTGCAGAACGGCGCCTTCGCATTACGTGCCGCGTCATGCTTCTACCCGCCCGGGACCGTGCACTGCGCCGTGGTTGATCCCGGCGTCGGTACCGCGCGCCGTGCCCTTGCGCTTCAGACGGCCCACTACCGGTTCGTCGGACCCGACAACGGCCTCATGCTCTGGGCCGCGGACGCTGACGGCGGCGTGCTGAAGGCGATCTCCTGCACGAACCCCGACTTCCACCTGCCCGATGTGTCGTGCACGTTCCACGGCCGGGACGTGTTCGCGCCCGTGGCCGCGCACCTGGCCATCGACGTTCCCCTGGTGGAGCTGGGAGAGCCGGTCGATCCGGTGGACCTCGTTCGCCTTCCCTGGCGGGAGACGCCCTTACCGGAAGAAGGCGAGGTCGAGGCATGGGTGGTCCACGTGGACCGGTTCGGTAATGTGGTCACCTCCGTACCCGGCAAGGACATTCAAGGTCGGACACTGATCGATGGGAAGGACGTTCAGGTGTGCAAAGCCTATGACCGTCCGCCCGGGACTCTCGTTGTCGTGCCCGGGTCCGCAGGCCTTCTGGAACTGTCGGTCGTCAGGGGTTCGGCCGCCGAGCTGCTCGACCTTGACACGGGCGACAGGGTGCGGATCGGTCGGGGCGGTTCAGGTTAACCTATCCCTCCGCATTATCTTCCCGACACAGATGGCGCTGTCGGTACGGTTTGCGAATCCGCCGCGCTCATAGGTGACAAAGAGGTCCACACGATACACGTAACCGGAGTGCTGGCCAAGGTCCACACCCCCGAAGGACACCTCGCGATAGTCATCGATACCGATCGCCTTCCCTCCTCGCCACGCCACTTCCAGTTCGCCCCACTTCACGAGCATCTTCCGTATGATGATCGCCTCATTGGCGTAGTTCCTGATCGTGAGGGAGAAGGTCCCGTCCATCGCGATATGGTGGGTAATGTAGGAGAGGGTGTCGAACCCCATGCACGAAGGATTGATCTCCCGCTCGGGGAAGATGAGGCCCTCCCGGTAGAGGAAGATGAAGGCGATGATGAACACGAACAGGAGCCAGCCGTACGTATGGAGGTAGGCGAAGAAGGCCTGACCTCGTGTGCCACCCATAACTATGTACTAGGCGTGCTCTTGATTTATCTCTTTCACTCCGGATGGCTCAGGCGTACACGTCGACCGGGACGGGGGCGCCACCGCCTGCCGGCGGGGCCTGGTACTCGTCGTGGAGGTCGTCGATGGTGGTCAGCACGTTCTGGCCGATGGCCTCATAGGTGTTCTCCTGGAGGTTGGCCAGTGAGACACGGATCGTCCAGCGGGGGGCCGCGAAGCCCATCCCCGGCAGGAGCACGGTGAGGCTGTCGTGGGCCATCTTCTCGAGGAACTCCACCGGGTGGAGGTTCTTCTCCATGTACTCACGGAACTCGGTGCCGTACTTCTTCTCGGCCATGTCCGCCACGTCGATGAGCGTATAGTAGTTGGTGGTGGCCATGGGTGGGATGGACGAGCCGAGCCCCTTGTAGAGGGACTCGTGCCGTCCTTTGAGCACGTCCTGGATGTACTGGCGGTACTCCTGCTTATCGTCCACCAGGTCGTAGAGCCCGAAGAGGGTCATCATGGCCTGCTGGGGCGTTGAGAGCCCGCCGGTGTGGCTGAGCGACACAGAGCGCGAGTCCAGCTCGATGCGGTCGATGAACTTGAGCTGCGAGGGATCGGTCGCCTTGATCTTGTATCGCTCCCAGAGGGCGTCCTTGTCCTCTTGCGGCAGGTTGGCGATCTTCTCGTCGATGATGTTGTCCTCGTGGAGCATCACCGTGCCCAAGCGCCAGCCGGTCGCGCCGAAGTACTTGGAGTAGGAGTAGATGCCGATCGTGTTGCGCGGCACCTCGGTGAGCAGGGTGTCGAACTCGTCGATGAAGTTCGCATAGACCGTATCGGTCATCACGATGAGGTCCTGGCGCTCGGTCTTGATGAGGTCGGCGATCTTCTCCAGCGAGTCGGGGGATATGTTCACCGACGTGGGATTGGTCGGGTTCACCAGGAACAGGGCCTTGACCTCCGGGTCCTTGAGCTTCTCGATCTGGGCGTCATCGATCTGCCACTCGCTCTCCTGCGTGCCCTCGAGGGGGACCACCTCGAAGCCGTTCTCGGCCAATCCTGGAAGCTCCAGGTAGGGCGAGTATGTGGGTGTGATCAGAGCGATCTTGTCGCCCTGGTGGAGGATGCGGTTGGTCTTGAGCGAGTTGAGGGTGTACACGATGCCCGCCGTGGCGCCCTCGGTGGCGAACACGTCGAACTTGGCCGCGAGGTCCATGTCCTCGCCCATGAGCACGTGGCCTGAGTACTGCTGGGCCACCCGCTCGGCAGCGGGCAGCATCCGCGGCGGGGTGGGATAGATGCCCCCGAGGGATGCGTCCACGAGCTCGGCTACGAACTCGTCCTTGGCGATGCCCAGCTCCTTGTCCACGTAATCGATGGCGCGGCGGAGGAAGGTGGCGGTGTCGCCGAACGTGCTCGAGACCTGCAGGCCGTCGAGGAACTCGTCGAACTTGCGGTAGATCTCCTCCTTGGGCGGCAGCAGCCCGTCCATATCCTGCGGTGTCTGCTCCCGGGCCAGGTCATTTGCGAACAGGCCGAGCAGGTTGTAGCCGTCACGGGCTGCTGTGTTGAGGAAGTTGGGATTGCCTCTGCTGGCGTCCAGCACATTGGCCTCTTTACCGGTAGAGCGCCGCTCCTCTGCCCCCTTCTCAGCTGCGTCCAGGAGGAGCTCCCGTACCTCGAAGGGGCTCAACCTGTCGTAGGGATTGTCATTGAGGTCAGAGAGCTGGCTCTCCATGGCCGATTCCAGCTGCCCCGGTGCCTTATAAGGATTGCTGTGGGCACGTCGTCACTTCCGATGACGACGGGCGTGGATCACCCTATCGTTACGTCCTCGACAGCGAGCTGACGCTCCTCACCCGCTTCCGTTGCGTAGGTCACCACACCGGAGACAACACCTGTACCGCCATCGGGTACCACGACGGTGAACACCGCAGACTGGGTATCCTCGGCAGACACCGAGCCAAGGGTGAGGGCGGTCATACCCTCGTACACGGTGAATCCATCGGGGAGATAGAGGGTGACCGCAGTGTTCCCGATCGGGAACGTGGAACCGTTCTCGACCTCCACGACAATGCGAACATAGGCACCCTCGCGCAGAACGGTCCGGGATACGACCACTCGTTCCTCACCGATGGTCTTGCGCTTGATGAGCTTGAGGTAGCCCACGGCGGCGCCCAGAGCGGTGAGGATGGCCGCGAGGAGGTGGCGGTTGGCCACGATAGCGTCCAAGGGGCTCGGCTCGATGAGCTCGCCCTCGATCTGCAACCCGAGCCGAGATCCCTCCTCCTGGTACGTACCCATGAGCCGTACAACGGGGCTGTCCGACTTCTGGAAGGCCGCCTCCACGGTGTGCACGCCCGTCTTCGACGTATGGAGGACGGTGAGATCACCCTTCATGACGTACCCCCGGCCGTAGAGCTGGTCCAAGTGGCCCTTCATGGTGGGATGCTCTTTGACGGCCAACAGGACCTCCCCGGACACCTGTCTACCTGTGGGCACGGGCGTGGTAGTCGACACGGAAGTGGACCTGGGTGTTCCATCTGAGGGCTCAGCAGTTATGCTGGGCGTCGGACAGGGGCAGTCCTCGCAGCACGCACCGCCACCCTCGCTCTTCGCGCACTTCCCGTCACCGCAGAGGGGCGCGTACGCCTTCCCGCTCACGAACGCGTCGTGCCGACCATCGAGAGCGAGCTGGAGGAGGAGGTGGTCACGCAGGAACTTCGCCTGGAGCCGGTCCGTGCCTGCGAGGTCATTGCTCAGCCACAGGTAGCCACCGTTGTCAGCGTGCAGGTGCGTGAGGAATCCCATGGCCGATCCGATAGCGTCCGCGTACTCGCACTCACCCAGGGAGATACGATGCGAGAGCACGAGCATGACGAGTGCCTGGTCCCAGACCTTCTTCGATGCATCGAGAATGGTGCCGTCCGCCTTCCCGTTGGTGCGGAATCCGCCGTTCTCCTCGTCCCTGAGCTTGAGGATGAACTCGAGCGTCCTGACAGCGGCCTCCTTGTACTCCTCGTCCCCGCTGGCGAGGTAGGTCTCGTACAGGGTGAAGTACGCGAAGACCTGGTCCTCAAGGCCCTTGACGGACCGTGACGTGTCGGAGAAGACACCGCCGTTCTCATCATCGGACATCTCCTCGATCAGGGCATCGATCGTCCCGTAGACCTCCTTGCGGACGGAGAGGGGATCCGCCACGGCCTTCGAGCGCGAGGTCCGAAGGACCACCTGGGTCCTAAGGAACCTGAGACCGGTCTCCATCGACTGGAAGTCAGCGACCAATCCCTGCACACGCGCCGGATCGCTCTCGACAAGGGCGAACCCGTTCATGAGCCGGTCGTACGGTGAGGCGACCTCGGGAGGAAGGAGCGTGCTCGCGCTCTCCAGTCCTGCCAGATGGGCAAGGGCCCGGTCCTCCCAGGTGGCCTCCCCCTTGACCGCGTTGTCCGCTGAAAGGCTGGTGTGGAAGTCCTCGGTCTTGAACGTGTCGAGGAAAGCGACGAGATCGCTACGTATCTCGTCGTTGCCCCCGCCCCCCCATCCGAGGGCGGTGAGGAGCATCTCCTCGAGCAGACGTCGAGCCCAGTCGGCCCGGTCAACAACTGTATGGAAGTCCGGATCGAACGTAGTGAGGATTACCCCTCCCTTTCCGAAGCGCTTCAACAGCAGCACGGGCTGGCCCTGGTCGTTGAGGATGGCCCCCTGTCCCTCGAAGGAGCCATGGGAGCCATAGAGGGTGTTCGCGATCTCGTCCGCGGCCAGGTTGCCGATGGGAGCGACAAGGGTGTGGTTGTGGGACGCGCGCGGTGAGTTGATGTATCTAACGTCAACGGGGAGGAACGAGTAGTCCCCGGTCCCCGGGAGGGTCTGGTGGTAGGTGAGCTCCACGTCCTCGCCGTCGATGCCGCGGAACTGCGAGGGGACGATTACGAAACCGCCATTGCACAGGAACGTCCGCATCGCCTCACGCTTCCCTTTCAGGGCCTCGATGACGGGGGTGTCGAGGTAGGAGCCAAGGACGAGCACACGGTCACTGGTGAGCGCCGTACTGAGGTCCTCGGGCTTGATGAGTTTGTGAGGGATGGCCAGCCGGGCGAACGCCATGGTCCCGTACTGGTACAGAGGGTCCGTGTTGTCCAGGAGGGACAGCCGGACATCCTCGGCGGTATACAGCTCCTCCACATCGGCTCCCATCGCACAGGGGACGATGAGGAGCGGCAGGAGCAGCAGCACGAACCGGGACCGTATATCCATGTCACCCGGGTAGGAATGCAGTTTTATTAAACCTCACCCGATAGCGGGCGCCTCATCGCTTGACACGGGTCAGGATGTTCGTCTTGTGGTGGGGGGTCTTATCTACAAGCCCCTTCTCCTCGAGCCGGCGCACGACCTTCGACAACTTCGGCTTGGAGAATCCCACCATTTCACCCATCTCGTCCTGGCGCATCTCGCCCCCATTGTCCTTGATGGCGGCTAGCACCTGATTCTCGTCCTCGGTCACCACGGCGGTGATCAGCTCACCTGTCTCCTGATGGTGACGTATCCGGCTGCGCAGGTGATAGGTGCCCACTAGAGCCGCGCCCAGCATGAAACCGATGAGCACCGAGGTCCCGCTGTCGCCCGGCGGGGGCGTGTCGGCCGCGAACCCACGTACGGCCGCAGGTCCAACCCCCGGGCCGCTGCCGTAGAAACGGTAGAGCGCGAAGAACGAGAGGCCCTCACCCACGGCCACGTCATCGCGGGTCCACACGACGTACACCCGACGCCCGTCGGTGAGGATGTTGTCCGGTTTGGGGGAGAGGGGGAGGGTCGACGAGCCCGAGACACCGGCGCCGGAGGGGAGCAGGAGGTAGAGCGTGAAGCGCTCGAGGTGGACCGACGGCTGGAGCGTGAATTTGAAGAGTACCTCCTCCTCGAGGTCCTGGATGATCGAGGGATCGGTGAAGGAGAGACGGAGCCTGGCAGAACCTCCGGGGGGGACGGGCTCGGCGAGGTCGATGTCGACACGCGCGCCGGTCTCCAGCTGCTCGGTCTGGAACCGCTCCGGCGCGAAACCGTCACCTTCCGCCCGCTCGACAGTCAGGCTCTCGGGGAGCTTGTCGAGCTCGTAGGAGAGCATCGCCAGTGGCTCCGCCTCGTCGTTGACGATGTCCAGCACGATGGTCTCGAGCGGTGACGCCTCGATGTCGAAGGTGACGTTGTAGTCGGTGACCCGGACGCCGAGCCCGGGCACGGCTACGAGGAACGCCAGTGCCACCATCAGTACGATATGTCTGTATCTCACGTCTTGCACACTACCGTCGGTCCTAGGGCTCGGGCAGGTAGGCGCTGGGGTCCACGTTGGTGTTCAGCACCGCCTGGGCGGCGAGGTTCCGGCGCAGGTTCTTGTAGTCGATCTCCGGAGTGGGCCCTACGGTCACGATCCCCGCCGGGGTGGTGTCGCCCGCATTCGTCACACTCTCTGTCTCGTACAGCGCTTCCTCTGTGGTTGGCGCCTCGCTCTCGAACACCGACGTGGCGTTCTCGGCCACGTCCTCCTTCTTCTCCGCACCATGGAGCGCCTCCTCGCGGTCCGTGATGTCCTTCTTGAGGTCCTTCTCCCGGGCGGGCAGGTACAGCTGGGCCACATTCTGGACGATCGCGTCCTCCGACAGCCCCTGCTCCTCCCAGGCCTCCTGCTGCGACATGGCCTGCTGCTGCCATTCCTGGTCCGTCGGGGTCCGGGCCCGCTCCTCTGGGGGTGGTGCCAGTGCGTTGTCAACGTACTGGCTCCCGATCGTCTTCCTGGGCAGGATCTCGCCCTGGTCGATGTCCGGGACGGGGAGGATGATGACCAGCAGCATGAGACCTACGACTATCACTGCGGCCAATGCCACTGGTCGTTCGTCCCCTGTCATCGTTCGCACCTTATCCGAGCCTATCCTAGGTCCATGCGCCATACAATAAATAACTACCTCATCAGCATGCCCGCGACCAGCTCTCCGGCTGCGAGTGTGTCCTCCTTCTCGGCGCCCGCGACCACGACGGCGTTACCGACGGCGTACACCGTACCGCGACCGCCCCGGTTTAGCCTGTACCAGCTCGCTTCGGACGGGAGGGATGCCACCTGGGCGTTGACCACGGGACCGCCCACGAGGATGTAGGTCTTGCCGTCGTCGAGGGAGGCCACCTGGTCGTCGTACGCGACCCGCGCGGACCCGCCCGCGGCTTCTAAGGCAGCCTTCAGCCTGTTGGCGACCTGCTCGTCAGCACCGTTGGCACGGCGGCCGTACACGATGATGACCTCGCGGTCCCTGACGCGTGAACTGATACGGTCGTTGGTGAGCCACATATCCTCCACTTGAGAGAGTGTCTGGCCGACTGCCCTGCGCCGGTTCTGGAGCAGCTGCGAGCGGTCCAGGTTGCGGATGGCGTAGGTAGCCGTGGTCGCGGAGTTCTGGACCAGCTGTGAGCCCATGTCCTTCTTCTCCGCTCGCTGGCGCATATCGCCGACGGCGGCCGCTTGGAGGGCAACCTCGCTGTTCCATGCCATCCCGAGTTTCTGGAGGATCACATGCTGTTCCTCCACTTCCTTGAGCACACCTTCGGAGGTGGTGTAATTACCGGCCATCATGTTCTCCTCGGCGTCGTACGTGAGGTCGGCGGTCTTGTCCAGTTCCGCTTGGCCCACCACCCAGAGGTTCTCGCGGATGATGCCATGGTCCTCGGTGGCTGATACCACGATGGATGGAAGGATCAAGACCTGTGTGGATCCGTCGGCGGCGACGTAGGTGAGCCGGGACTCACCAACGACCTCGACAGACTCGCCGGCAGCGATGGCGGGCACCGTCACCTCGACCTCGAAGCTCTTGGTATGCCCGTCCCTGAGGGCGTGAAGGGGGATCGTGAAGGCGCTGTCGCCGACATCGGCCTCGGTCCCGTACACCCCGACAAGCTTCACGCGTCCACCGACTGTCGCGGTGAGCACGGCGTCGGTGGCCACGGACGAGGCGACCCCGCTGAACTCGCTCTCGAACTCGGTGAGGAACGATGCATCCTGACTGTAGTAGTAGTTGCCCCCGCTGGCCTCGGCGATGCGCCTGAGGATCCGGGCGTTCACGCCGGTACCGAAACCGATGGTGGACACGACGACCCCTAGGGCCTCGGCACGTCCGCCCAGGGCGGCGATGGAGTTCTCATTGGTGATGCCCGACGTGGGCATCCCGTCCGTGAGCACGAAAACTACCTTGAGCGCGTCGCGCGAGGATGCAGCGAGATCGTCCAGGGCGAGCGAGAGGCCGTCGTAGAGGTTCGTCCCCCCACCGGAGTTGATGGAACCGACGAGACCGCGCAGCTGGTGCCTGCGTCCGCTGAGGCGGTAGGCTTCTGCAGCGAATGTGACGATAGACACCGAGTCGATGTCCCCGAGGTTGTCGAGGGCGTAGTACGCGGCCTGCTTCGCGTCCTCGATCTTCTGGCCGTCCATACTCCCTGAAGTATCGATGACGAGAACTATGTCCATGGGCAGCCTGGCGATCTCCTGGGCCGTCGCCTGGGCGGTCACCTCGTAGAGGAGGTACACGGAAGAGTCCTCGCCTGCGGGGACGTACGCGGTGCTGGGATCGATGCGCATGAGGACGTCCTCGCGTCCCGAGCCGGCGGGGATGAGCTCGTAGCGGATGATAAGGTCGTCCCATGGACGGACGTCCTTGGCCGTGAGAGAGAGGGAGCCTTCGCCGACGGTCGCGCCGGGGGGTGCCTCGATGACGTGAACCCGCTCGTCCTCGCTCCCGGGGAGCACGTTGGCGAAGAAACCGACCTCGCCCACTGGTCCGTGCCAGAACCTGGCGGCGGACAATGGGAACGAAGCGGAGTAGGTCTCCAGGGCAGGCCCGAGCTCGGGCGACAGCTCCCGGGAGTAGGATATCGTGAACCGCTTGGATCCATGTGCCTCTAATGATATGTCCCAGAGATAGAGTGTCGCGCCCTCGTGGTCGATGAGGTTTGCGCAGGAGATCAGGTTGGAAGATGTGATGGTCGCCGACCGGCACCGGCCCGCCTGGATTAGTCGCTTGACGACGTCCCTTACGAACTCCGAGGACTCCGTGCCCGGAACGATTTCCACGTTCCCGATCTCTAGTGCGCTCCCGTCGGAGAACTCCTCTGCAATGTAGATCCATTCGGCCGAGGTCCCCAGGGGGAGGAAGAGGCGTACCGTGACCGGCGTTCCCTCCAGATTGACCAACTCGAAGGCGATCTTTCCGTCCTCGGTCCCGCCCTGCAACGTAAGGAGGATATGTCCGTAGGTCATAGTCACCGCGCTCGTAGTCTCTGCAGGGAGTAGGCCCGGCAGGCCCGCCACGCACCCCATGATAATGAGGATGGCGAGCAGTCCCGTGTTCAAAGCATGTCGCATGTCGCTTCACCTACCACATCGGAGGCGTTCCTAGTTCAAGAATAATCCGGGGAAACCGTTGGCTCGACCGCCGAGTTCAGTGCTCTGGCCTCTTGGAACGGTTCATATGGGGCGGTAACCATTTCCTAAGGGTAGATTAGGTCAATACTCCCATAAGAACTGGATCGGGACTATGAGGGGCGATATTATCGTGATAGAACGGCAATTCTTCGCCGGTCACGTCGTGATAAGTCATGAGAGTACCGAAAAAGAGCGGACGCGCGACCTAGGACGTCAGGTTAATATACTTTGACCGCGGGGTCGTGCCTGGTTGTTAAGATGAGCGAGAAGCAGCGCATCGGGACCGTGTTCACCTACTTCGCCAAGGTGGGTGTCGCCGGCATCGTGCTCGAGGAGGGCACCCTGAAGGTGGGCGATACCATCTCTATCGAGGGACACACCACGAACATTCAACAGACCGTCGACTCCATTCAGATCGACCGGCAGGAAGTGGGAGAGGCCGGACCCGGCTCGAAGATCGGCATCAAGACCAAGGACCGCGTCCGACACCAGGACGTCGTGTACCGCGTAGAGTAGCTCCATTGAGGGCACCTGTCCCCGGTCCACCAGTCAACACCACGTCCCGGTGATCTGAAGAACATCACCATGGCCCTCTCCAGAGGGTCCGAGCGGTCCACGTTCACGCCCGCCCCCCTAATGCTTATGAAGGATGGCGTTCCCTTAACAACCCGATGCCCAAGGATGAGCCGTGGGAGGTGAAGCTGTTCGCTTTCTTCCTGTTCATGGGGATCATCATCCTCCCGGTCGTCTTCATGGCCGAGATGCTCTTCCCAGGTATGACCGAGGAATGGGCAGGGTTCACGGTACAATGGGGCATCGTCATCATGGGGTTCGGCCCCCTTCTCTTCGTCGGCATCATCGCCTACGCTTACATCAAGCACAAGCGGATCGTCTCTCGCCTAGAGACCGTTGACCGCATCAAGGAAGTCCATCTCGATGACTGGGAGAAGGAGATGGAAGAGGAGATAGAGGAGTCCTTCGAGAGCCCCTACGAGTCCGAGTCCTACTACTCCAACCGCTTCCCGTTCTGAGCGGGACCGTCCATCCCCCTAGAATCCGCCCTGGAGCACGTACACGAGTGTGAGCAGGAAGGCGACGACGAACGCCAGGGCAAGGATGAGCTTGATGTTCCGGGTCCGCGCCTCGGCGATCATCTCATCGCTCGTGCAGTTCCGGCACCGCTCCTCGGTGCGCACCAGATCTCGCCGGAGCACGACCGCGTGCTCGTCGCACACTTGCTTCCCGCAGTTGGGGCAGTCATGGATGTGGTCGGGACAGAACACCTTGTCACAGTAGGTGCACTTGTGCCCGTCAGCGTGCTCGGAGCTCACGTGCTTGTCGCAGCCCTCGGTGGTGCATGCCACGGCGTGCTCATTGCAGAGGGGCTTCCCGCCCGCCGCGCATTCGATGGAGCACATGGGACAGGTCACCATCTGGCATACCGAGCAGGGGACCTCGTCGATCCTCTCGCTCAGCACGCTCTCGCACTGGGGACAGGTCCAACTGTGCTCCTTGCAGATGACCTCGCCGGATGCGGCGCAGTTGATGGCATGGTCGGGGCACAGGAGCTCGCCGCACACCGAGCAGCTCGATCCATGCTCGGTGCACACCACGTGCTGGCAGATCTTGCACGAACGCTCCCCGACATGTTCCGGGCACACCGCACGTGAGCATCCCTCGACTATACATGGGGTCGAGTGCCCTTCACAGAGCGCCACCTGGCACACGTCGCACCGGAGCGTGTGCTCCTCGCACAGCAGTTCACCGCCCTCGATGCATACGGCGCCTGGGGCCTCTGTAGTGAGGTCAACGGTGCACCCCGCATGTTCGCAGGGTCCGGCCGAGCCCGCACCGTCGACAGTGTACGTGACCGTCACCTCACGCGAGCCCTTGGGATAACCTATCTCGGTGTCCACGACGATCGTTCTCGGTATCCAGACTACACGCGGCTCGGAGACGGCGACGCTGTCCGGGTCCACACGCAGCTCAAGGCTCTTGAGCTCCCGGTCGAGCGTCTGAGTGAACTGCTTCTCGACCAGCTGCTTCTCCCGTGCGATGGCGGCCGCTTCCCGCTCCTGCTTCTTGTCCAGCATGGCGATGGTCTTCTCGGCGGCCGAGATCTTCGCCTTGATGTCGGCGATGCGCCGCTTGCGCGAGGAGATGCTTGTGTTGAGCTGGGTGATCGGCTTGCCCTCCTTCTTCTTGGCCGCCTTCTGGGACTCCAGGTCCTTGACCTCCCCTTCCAGGGAGGCGATGTCGGTGCGGTAGCGCTGGATGTCGCCCTCGGCCTTCTCCTTCTTGTAAGCTGTTTCATCCTCGAGCTTGGCCTGCTTCTCGTCCACCCTGCTGGTCTTCCCCTCGAGATCGAGGGCGAAGTGGTCCTTCAGCGATTCCCGGACCTCATCGGCGTCCATGGAGAACATGTTGGTCTTGGGAGAATAGTAGATAATGCCGGACAGTTCCTCCGCGGCCGTTCTCTGGGCGGCCTTTAGCAGCTCCCGGTGTTTCGCGGCGGGCTCGAATTTCTCCAGAGCGTGCTCAGCTCCCGACGCGATGGCCTTCATACCGTCCGCGAAGGTCGAACCGGTGTACTCCGAGCCGTCGACGCCCTCGAATAGTACGTCGGGACCAGCCGCTGACATGTCGGCTGTCACCTGCCATTCCTGGTCAGCACGGAACGCTTCGATGATTCCGGGTAGCTTTTTCTCCACGGAGCAGGAAAGGGATGCGGCCAGGAGGGGAGTGGCACGGACCGTGACGCGCTTAGCCCTTGCCATGACCTCCTCCAGAGGGAAGGTGGCCAGCAGACCATCAGTGGTCACTTTAGGGTCCAGGAGGCTCTCACCCAGTCCGGGGAGCGAGACGGCCTTCTTCCGTTTCGTAGGTTCAGCTGCAGCGACCTCCTCCTTCGTCTTCTCGAACGGCGCGGCGAGCAGCTGGATCTCCTCTGGGTTCAACGGTCCACGGTGGTAGGTCAGCAGCCATCGGGGCTGGACGAACAAGGGCTCACCACGGTCGGGATTGTGGAAGAAGAACTGCCTCGTCTTCAGCACAGCGAGCTGGTCGGCGAGCTCGGTGACCGGAATATCCATTCCGAGGGCGACCTTCTCCACGTCGCGCTTGGTCTTGAGGTTCCCCACGAAGCGGTTGTTGATGTTGGAGAGCGCCATGTAGTCGATGTCGCCCGGGTTCTGGGTGGCGAAGATGCAGCCCAGGCCGAAGGCACGCGCCTGCTTGATCAGTAGCCTGAGCCCCTTCTTCGAAGGAGGGTTCTTGGGATCGGATGGGAGGTACCCGGCGATCTCGTCGAAGTACAGGAGGTAGCGCAGGTTCTGCGTGCCACCCTGCTTGAGCAGCCACTTGTAGAGCTCTTGGGTCAGCATACCGACGAAGAACTGGCGCTCGGACTCCTCGGTGATCCACCGAAGGTCCATGACGGTGATGGGTGTCCTCTCACCACGGGCGAAGATGCGGTCGAAGTTAAGCGGCTCGCCCACGAACCATGCCTTCAGGCCCGGGAGCGTGAGCACCAGATTGAGCTTGGAGGCGAGTTCCGAGCGCTCCTTCTCGTTGATGAACTGGTCCACGGTGAGCGAGCCCATCTCCTCGAAGGGAGGGCTCATGACCTGGTTGATCAGCGCACCGAGGTCCGGTGAGGAGCCCTTCTCCCACTCGTGGAGAAGGCACTGGGAGAGGAAGGACAGCTCCTTCTTTGCCGAGTCGCTATACCCCACGAGCTTGAGGAGGGAGAGCATGGTGGACTCGATCATGTCCAGCGCGAGCGTCGGGTCCGCGTTCATGAGCTCGTTGAACCTGGGTGGGGGTTCCATGCGCGGTGAGATGGAGACCTCTAGACCGGTGGTGCTCTTGGGTGTGTAGATGCGCACCTCGGTGGTCTCCTTGAGCTGGCGGATCTGCTCGGCGGTGTAGTCGAACTGCGCCAGGGACTCCAGGTACCGCTCTCCCATCTTCCGGGAGTACTCGTCAGGATCCATCCCGGCGTTCTCGGCCTCGGTGTCGGACCACGGCCGGAAGTCCAGCTCGGGGAAGGCCAGCGCCAGTCCGCCGATGTCGCCCTTGGGATCGATGGCGAGGGTAGGGACGCGGGTGAGCGCTGCCTCCTCGATGAGCGTCTTGCACATCACGGTCTTGCCCGAGCCCGTGGCGCCGAGGACCACGCCGTGCTTGAGCAGGAGGTCGCTGTTGAGAGTGAAACGCTGTCCGTCGCTGGTCGTACCTATGTTGAGCTCCATGGAGAGTATCCCCCGAACTGGACAATCGAGCATATCAATAAAAATCCACGGTCGGCGCATTGAAGGCCGACAGGGAGGTCTACACGTCGTCGTCGAAATACCTATTTAAACCATCCACCGCTTGGAAGTACAATGGGAAGGCATACACTTCGAGTTATTATCTTGTTCCTGTTCGCTCTCGCGTTCGTTGGAGTGGGCGCGGACTGCACAACGGACGCAGACTGTCCTTCGAACCTGGTCTGTAAAGAGGGCAGTTGTTACTTCGGTGGAAAGGGCTGCTGCCTGCACATGGGGGCGGACGACCACTGCGAATACCTGAACCACTGGAACTGCAATACGGGATGGTTCATCTTGTCGAGCTGCGAGGCCCAGGCCCATGTGTGCTCTACGGCCACTCCCACTCCGACACCTACCCCGCCCGCTGACGAGTGCACCAACAATGACGACTGTCCTTCGAACCTTGTCTGCCACGATGGTGGATGCTACTTCGGTTCCAAGGGCTGCTGCCTGCACATGGGGGCGGACGACCACTGCGAGTACCTGGACCACTGGGAATGCGATACGGGATGGTTCATTCTGTCGAGCTGTGAGTCCCAGGCCCATGTGTGCTCTACACCCTCTCCGGTCTCCACTCCCACACCTTCATCGCTCGACGCGCTAATCCTCGCAACGACAATCAACTATCCCGACGCCATTGTTGCTGGCGCGGCCGCTCAGAAGATGGGTGTCCCTGTACTCCTCACACCGCCCGATGTTCTTTCTGAAGACGTGGATACTTTCATCAAGGAGGAGAAGCCCCAGAAGATAATCCTCCTCGGCGGGACTGCGGTCATCGGGAGCGCCATCGAGGGGAACCTTACGACCGACGGTTACGATACCGTGCGTCTGTGGGGGATGACCCGATTCGGCACCGCAGCCGAACTGGCCCAGCACGCGTGGGACGCCGGTGCTGACGAGGCAGTTGTGGTGAACGATCGCATCGAAGATGGAGGAAGTGATGAGCACACTCAGCTGGTGATGGCAAAGGAACTGGCCGCAGCCCGGACACAGCCCATCCTCCTCACATCCAACGAGGAACTGCCCCCTGCTACCAAGGAGGCGCTTGAGGAGCTCGGCGTCAAGAAGGTGACGCTCGTAGGCACCCGGTTCGAGGAATCCGTGCTCACCGCGCTCCGAGAGCTCGGGATTCATCTTGAGGTGGTCACTGGCGAGACGGTGGAGGAGGTGAACGAGAAGCTTCAAGAGGAGGTCGTGGATGTGCTACGGGAAAACGTTCCTGGAGGACAGCTCACACGCCTCGTTGTCCTGGCCGCAGGCACTGATTACAGGGCATCCATCTCACTCCCGGCAAGCGACGAGGCCACGGCGTCCATGATCCTTCTAGACGCGGACCAGGTCCCGAAGGTCATCGACTTCATCGGGAAACACGGTATCAAGGAAGTGACGGTCATCGGTGTGCCCAGGATCACCTCTGCAGTAGTCGCCCAGCTCCTTATGGTAGAAGGCGTCCAGGTGAGCGCCCTCTCGACCAAAGCCATCGAGAAGGGCCTCATCGATCACATCAAGGAGCGGCGCGATAACTGGAGGAAGCAACGAGGGGAAAGCCTGAACCGTCGTGAGAAGGAGCTTGCAGAGCATGGTCACGAGCTCAAGAAACGGACGGAGCGTGCCGTTGAGAAGTCACAGAAGATAATCACCGAGGTCACCGCGGCCCTTGAGGAGATCACGTCAGTGGATCTCCCTGGCGAGCTCATCCAGATCGTCGTGATGTTCGAAAGCAAGCTGGACAAGGCCCGACAGCTGGTAGATCAGGCCCATGATATCGTCGAGGGCGCTGGTGGTGATGGTCGGGCGTACGCCGAGGCCCTCCGGCTCCTGAAGAAAGCGGAGGGTGTGGCCCGTGAGGCTAAGTACAAGGGTATGAAGATGATCGCTGAGTTCGAGCGGCGTCAGATGGAGTCCCTCCGACGACAGAAAGAGTATGAGGCCGAGCGTTTGCGAAAGGAGCGTGATGCCATGGCCGATGAGTTCCTTGGCGATATGGATATCAAGGAGAACCTGCGCGATAGGATCCTTTCGAAGAGGGAGCATCTTGCAGATGTTCGCGAGCGCGTCAAGGAGGACCGCGGCCGTGGTCAGCCCGGAAAGCGCAGGTTCGGTCCATCCCTTGAAGGTAAGGAAATCGGTCCGCGTTTCGACAAGGACCGGTTCCGCAAGAAGGACCTCTCGAAGCGCAGGTTCGGCAAGGACCTCTCTCTGCGTGGCGCCGATCCGTGCAAGCGGTGCATCTCGAAGTGCGGAGATGAGGAGCAAGGTCCCGAGTGCGCGTTCATCTGTGCCGACACCTGCGGGAAGAGCCCGTGCGACCTGTGCAACGAGTACTGTCCTGAGGAGATCGACGATCCCAGGATGTGCCCGATCATCTGCGGCGAGGTCTGCCGGATGGCTGACGAGGTTGCCGATTTCCGTGGTTTCAAGTCACCCCGATCCGAGGATGGACGTGAGTCGAGCGGCCTGACATGCTGCCAGCCGGACCGGGGCGCGTCCACGCCCGCCTGCATCGTCGACCTGGGCCAGCCGTGCCCCAATAGGTACCGTCCCCTCGAGGACGAGTGGGTGGACCCCTTCAATGATGGCAACTGCATCGGAGACAAGGGCGATCGCGGTCCTCGGTGCGAAGAGTTCGACCTGAGCGACGCACCTTTCCCTGAGGATGGGGGACGGTACAGGGATGATTATCGGGATGAGGATCGGTTCATGGATGATGACCGATGGCTCCCGCCGCCCGACCTCCCGCCGAAGCACAGGTCCGGAGACCTGTGCAGAGAGTGCGTGGACGAGTGCTTTGCCAAGGGCGAGGATGGGGCCGAGTGCGGATTCATCTGTGAGCGCCCCTGTGGCGTCGATGCCTGTGACATCTGCGAGAAGGGGTGTCGTATCAATGACATCCCGCCAGCCGAATGCCATAACACTTGCCGGCCCGCGTGCGAGGAGCCGGAGGAGTTTGACTACGACGAAGGAAGCCAGTGCGATCGCTGTGTGGACGACTGCATGGAAGAGCTCGGCAACCTGGATGAGTGCAGCGGTATCTGCGAGGATGCGTGCCACCGCGATCCGTGCTCCGTGTGCGAAGGTCAGTGTCCGCGTGTCCTGGATGACGCGAGTGAGTGCCACGACACATGCGGTATGGTTTGCGGCCGGCCTCCGTCCGAGCCCGAAGGGCCCGACCCCATCACCCTCTGCCGTGACCAGTGCAAGGGGCAGAGGGACGCGGGGGCATGCATGCAGTTCTGTATAAGGCGATGGGACAAAGAAGCCCGAGCCGGGCCAAGGTCCGGCCAGCTCCCCGAGAGCGGGCCCTCCGACGACACTGTCAGGTCTGCGTTGATGAAGAGGACAGAAGCGGAGTTCCGCGGCTCGAACCGGGATGAGCGCGACACGGACCTCCGCGAGGACTTTGACGAGCGGTACACGTCCATCGGGTCCCGCTTCGGGAATGCTTCCGTGGCGCGGGGATGGCGCAACACCCTGGTCGGTCTCGACCTGGTGCGTCCGGGGGGCTATCAGCAGTGGACCAGCACAACAACGGAATACACGTATGACGTATATGGTAGGATCTCGGCGACGAGAGAGACCGTGACCAGCAACGAGAGCCCGGACAAGGTCGCCACCAGGACCACCTCCTTCAAATATGACTCCCTCGGTGAGGTGCTGGAGATCCGCGAGACCGTGACCGGTGGAACAGGCCAGAACGAGACAACTCTCACCGACATCCGTCGTGATGACGAGGGCCGTGTGACGGGATTCCAGTACACGGAAGGGACCGGTGAATTTACCGTCACCGGTATCAGCTACGATGATTATGGTGGCGAGGTAACGAGCTACCATTTCGAGGATGCAACCGGTTCCGTTGATGTGGGCGAGATCGACATCACGGACATACGCTACGATGATGTTGGCCGAATGACGGGATATCGTCATACCGTGATGCGCGCCGGGTCCACGTTGGAACGGATTTGCGGTGATGGCACGTGCACGCCGCCGTTCGAGAACGCGCGCTCGTGTCCGGTTGACTGCGGATAGTACGTGATCGGCCCATGATACGGTGACAGTCGTCAAGGATGATGGGGATTCCCCACCGGCGTCGTCGTTCTATCCAGAAAGAGGACGGCATGCTCGACGCCCGGCGATCTGACCGGTACCGACGGGAGTCGAAGCGGAACGGCCCCCGATGACCTCTTCTTTTCCGTCCCGAATACCTATTTAAACTATCCACCGGAGATAGATGGGTATGGGATCCATTTCAGCAAGAACGCTCATCACGACAATCCTGATAACCATGATGCTGGGATCCGCCCTGGACTGCACGGACAGTGACGGTGGCAAGAACTACTATACGCAGGGCCACTTGATCGGCGAGATGGCGCAGCCTGGAGGCTCGACGTACCACCTTGACTCCTTCGACGCCTGTACGGACGCGACCCGTGTTTCCGAGTACTTCTGCTACGTTGAGGGTGGTGTCGAGTACGGCCTCTGGGAGACATATAACTGCGCCAACGAGGGCAAGTTCTGCGAGAATGGCGTGTGCGTCGATCCCGAGCCTCTCCCACCCTGCACCGACAGCGACGGCGGGAAGGATTACTACACGCAGGGCCATCTCGTTGGCGAGATGGAGCAACCCGGTGGTTCCACTTACCACCTTGACGGATTCGACACCTGCACTGACGCGACTCGTGTTTCTGAGTACTTCTGCTACATTGAAGGTGGCGTCGAGTACGGCATCTGGGAGACATATAACTGCGCTAACGAGGGCAAGTTCTGCGAGAATGGCGTGTGCGTCGATCCCGAGCCTCTCCCACCCTGCACCGACAGCGACGGCGGGAAGGATTACTATACGCAGGGCCACTTGATCGGCGAGATGGCGCTGCCTGGATGCTCGTCGTACCACCTTGACTCCTTCTACGCCTGCACTGACGCGACCCGTGTTTCCGAGTACTTCTGCTACCTTGAAGGGGGCATCGAGTACGGCATCTGGGAGACGTACAACTGCGCCAATGAGGGGAAGATATGCGAGGAGGGGAAATGTGTCGCTGATCCCGAAGCGCAGGACGCTGAGCTCGAATGTACGGACAGAGACGGTGGCAAGGACTACTACGTGAAGGGCCATCTCGTTGGCGAGATGTCGCAGCCCGGCGGCTCGACTTACCACCTTGACGGGTTCGACGCCTGCACTGACGCGACCCGTGTTTCCGAGTACTTCTGTTACGTTGAGGGTGGTGTCGAGTACGGCCTCTGGGAGACATATAACTGCGCCAACGAGGGCAAGTTCTGCGAGAATGGCGTGTGCGTCGATCCCGAGCCTCTCCCACCCTGCACCGACAGCGACGGCGGGAAGGACTACTACACGAAGGGCCATCTCGTTGGTGAGATGGAGCAGCCCGGTGGTTCCACGTACCACCTTGACGGATTCGACGCCTGCACTGACGCGACTCGTGTTTCCGAGTACTTCTGTTACGTGGAAGGGGGCATCGAGTACGGAATCTGGGAGACGTATAACTGCGCTAACGAGGGCAAGCTCTGCGAGGAAGGCGTGTGTGTCGATCCCGAGCCTCTCCCCCCTTGTACCGACAGCGACGGCGGGAAGGACTACTACGTGAAGGGCCACCTTGTCGGCGAGATGGAGCAGCCCGGCGGTTCCACGTACCACCTTGACGGGTTCGACGCCTGCACTGACGCGACCCGCGTTTCCGAGTACTTCTGCTACGTTGAGGGTGGTGTCGAGTACGGCATCTGGGAGACGTATAACTGTGCCGACGAGGGAAAGGTCTGCGAGGATGGAAGCTGTATTCCCTCCGTCGAGGACACCCCGCCCTGCACGGACAGCGATGGTGGCAAGGACTACTACACAAAGGGTAATCTTATCGGCGAAATGGAGCAGCCCGGCGGCTCTACGTACCACCTTGACTCGTCCGACGCCTGCACGGACCCCACGCGCCTGTCAGAGTATTTCTGCTACGAGGAGGATGGGATCCAGTACGGCATCTGGGAGACGTATGACTGCGCTGACGAGGAGAAGTTGTGCGAGAACGGCGTGTGCATCGAGCCTGACCAGGAGGACGAGGTCCAG
Organism: Candidatus Undinarchaeales archaeon; assembly: GCA_030753015.1. Lineage (GTDB taxonomy): Archaea > SpSt-1190 > SpSt-1190 > JASMDC01 > JASMDC01 > JASMDC01. Next base: position 47,340 of record JASMDC010000025.1, read on the forward strand.
CTCTGCCAGGACTCTGACGGTGGCAAGGACTACTACACAAAGGGTCATCTCGTCGGCGAGATGGCGCAACCCGGCGGTTCGACATACCACCTTGACTCCTTCGACGCTTGCACCGATGCGACTCGCGTTTCCGAATACTTCTGCTACCTTGAGGGAGGCATCGACTACGGCATCTGGGAGACGTACAACTGCGCGGACGAGGGCAAGTCCTGTGAGGACGGTGCGTGCGTTGTCCCGGCCCCTGCCGAGGGGACGCCTCCCTGCGCTGACAGCGACGGTGGGAAGGACTACTACACGAAGGGCCATCTCGTCGGCGAGATGGAGCAGCCCGGCGGTTCCACATATCACCTTGACTCGTCCGATGCTTGCACGGACGCGACCCGTGTCTCCGAATACTTCTGCTACGTAGAAGGAGGTATCGAGTACGGCATCTGGGAGACGTACGACTGTGCCAACGAGGGGAAAGCATGCGAGGACGGTGTATGCGTTGTCCCGGCCCCTGCCGAAGGGACGCCTCCCTGCACCGACAGTGACGGCGGGAAGGACTACTACACGCAGGGCCATCTCGTCGGCGAGATGGCGCAGCCAGGAGGCTCAACATACCACCTTGACTCGTCCGACGCCTGCACGGACGCGACCCGCGTTTCAGAGTACTTCTGCTACGTGGAAGGAGGTGTCGAGTACGGCATCTGGGAGACGCACGACTGTGCTGACGAGGGCAAGCTGTGCAATGACGGCGTGTGCGTCACCGATCCCGCAGCGCAGGGTGGCGAGCTTGAATGCACGGACAGCGACGGCGGGAAGGACTACTACGAGAAGGGTAATCTTGTCGGCGAGATGGCGCAGCCCGGGGGTTCCACGTACCACCTTGACTCGTCCGACGCCTGCACGGACGCGACTCGCGTTTCAGAGTACTTCTGCTACGTGGAAGGAGGTGTCGAGTACGGCATCTGGGAGACGTACGATTGCGCCAACGAGGGGAAAGCATGCGAGGATGGTGCGTGTGTTGCCCCGGCCCCTGCCGAGGGGACGCCTCCCTGTACGGACAGCGACGGTGGGAAGGACTACTATGTGAAGGGCCAACTCGTTGGTGAGATGGAGCAGCCCGGCGGTTCCACGTACCACCTTGACTCGTCCGACGCTTGCACGGACGCGACCCGCGTTTCAGAGTACTTCTGCTATGTGGAAGGAGGTGTCGAGTACGGTATCTGGGAGACGTACGACTGCGCCAACGAGGGGAAGGCATGCGAGGACGGTGCGTGCGTTGCCCCGGCCCCTGCCGAGGGGACGCCTCCCTGTACGGACAGCGACGGTGGGAAGGACTACTACGTTAAAGGCCAACTCGTTGGCGAGATGGAGCAGCCCGGGGGTTCCACGTACCACCTTGACTCGTCCGACGCTTGCACGGACGGGACTCGCGTTTCAGAGTACTTCTGCTATGTGGAGGGTGGAGTCGACTATGGCCTATGGGAAACGTACAACTGTGCCGACGAGGGAAAGGTCTGCCAGGACGGGCAGTGCGTTCTCTCATCGGACGCCGGTGAAGCGATGGGTGCCACGGAAAAGGAGGCGTCTACGAAGCCGACCTCTCTTGACGCCCTCATCCTTGCCACGATTATCAACTACCCGGACGCGATCGTCTCTGGAGCGGCGGCCGAGAAATTGGGCATACCCGTGCTCCTCACACCGCCCGACGCCCTCCCCGATGACGTTGCGGCGTTCATCACCGAGGAGATGCCCTCAAAGGTAATCCTCTTGGGTGGCACGGCGGTCATCAGTCAGGCTATCGAGAATAAACTCAAAGCGGACGGGCTCGACACCGTCCGACTGTGGGGAATCACACGATTCGGCACGGCCGCGGAGCTCGCACTGTACGCATGGGAGGCCGGCACGGATGGAGCCATCGTCGTGTACGACCGCATCGAGGGTGCGGAGGGTGATGAGCACACACAGCTGGTGATGGCCAAATCGTTGGCGGCCGCCCGCACCCAGCCTATCCTGCTGACCACAAACGAGGAGCTTCCCGCCGCGACAAAGGAGGCTCTTGAGGAGCTTGGAGTGCAGAAGGTGACCCTTGTGGGTACGCAGTTCTCCGAGGACGTTTTCACCGCTCTGAAGGAGCTTGACATCGAGCTCGAAGTGGTGACGGGCGAGACGGTGGAGGACGTGAACGACAAGCTCCAAGAGGAGGTCGTGGACGAGCTGACAAAGAACCTCCCCGAAGGCAAGCTGGAGCGTCTTGTCGTTGTCGCGGCCGGAACGGACTACAAGGCCTCCATCTCACTCCCCGCCAGTGCCGAGGTCACGGCCTCCATGATGGTGCTGGATGTGGAACAGATACCCCGGGTCATCGAGTTCATCGGTGAGCACGGTATCACGGAAGTGACAGTGGTGGGCATCCCCGAACTCACCTCCGCCGTGGTCGCCAAGCTGCTGATGGTGGAGGGCATCCAGGTGAGCGCTCTCTCCACCCAGGCCATCGAGAAGGGGCTCGTGGACCGCCTCAAGGAGCGCCGCGAGAGCTGGCGAAACCATCGGGAGAAGCGGTTGGTGGACAGGAAGGTCGAGCTCATCCGCAAGGGCGACAAGCTACGTGAGAGGACGGAGCGAGCAGTGGAAAAGGCCCAGAGGGTCATAGACGAGATCGATGCTGCCCTGACGGAGTTAAAGGGCCAGGAACTCCCCGATGAGTTACGCGTCGTGATCGACATGTTCGAGGAGGAGCTCGACAGGGCCCGGCAGTTCGTCGAGGAAGCAGGCGAGATCACAAAGGGCACTACGGGCAGAGGTCGCGATTTCGCAGAAGCCCTCCGTCTCCTGAAGAAGGCGGAAGGTGTGGCCCGTGAGGCGAAGTACAAGGGCATGAAGATGATCGCTGAGTTCGAGCGGCGGCAGATGGAGTCCCTCCGACGACAGAAAGAGTCTGAGGCCGAGCGTTTGCGAAAGGAGCGCGATGCCATGGCCGAAGAGTTGCTTGGCGATATGGATATCAAGGAGAACCTGCGCGAGAGGATCCTCTCGAAGGGAGATCGTCTTGCAGAAATTCGCGAACGCGTCAAAGAGGACCGCGACCGTGGTCCGCCCGGAGAACGCCGGTTCGGTCCGTCCCTTGAGGGTCGTGAGATCGGTCCGCGTTTCGACAAGGACCGGTTCCGCAAGAAGGACCTTTCTAAGCGCTCGTTCGGCAAGGACCTCTCGCTGCGTGGCGCCGATCCGTGCAAGC
>JASMDC010000026.1 GCA_030753015.1 Candidatus Undinarchaeales archaeon
TATGCCCGGGCAGGGGCGGGAGCGTAGTGATGGGGTAGGGAGAGGGGGCAAACGTCGAGGTTATGCAACAAAGCACTCCAGAAGGCAAACTGTTCTCGTCCGTCTCGTTCACATACTCCTGTAATTACGACAACAATGTCATCTATCTCGAGCTCGTCGACGACGGTGGTAAGACACTCTGGGGGAACAACATACCCGGACGATCGTCAGGTACGAAGGAGATCACGGACCTGAACACATCATCAGTCACGTTCCGCCTCATCGCACTCAAGGGAGGTCGGAGCCCCAAGGAACCGAAAGCGTGGTATGCGACAGTTCAGGATATAAAGATGGAGACCGGGGTGGCGAAATCAATCACTGAGCCCTCTACACCTAGCACCAGTGATGATTCAAACTCCCTGGGGAAGGTCCGAGCGTATGCGCCCTATCTCCTAGTAATCGCTTTGATCGGCGCAATCATCGTCAAGCGTGATGAGATCAAGGAGCGTATAGAGGAAATGAAGGGGCGCATGGTCAAGAAGAATGAGGAAGAGGCGAATTCCGAGGGGACAGGCTCTGAGGGGGAGGTCATACTTGGACCTGAACCGACGCTAACTGAAGGTGATGATCTGCTCGGTGGTGAGGGGGACCTATTAGCGGGCGAAGGCGACATTCTCGGGGACGAGAGTGCGTTGCCCGGGACGGAGCCCGCGCCGGCCGTTGAAGCGACTGCTGCCACAGCTCCGGCAGGTGAAGACCCACTTGGCGGAGGGGATGACCTGTTCGGTAGTGATGACGACCTTCTTGGTGGTGAAGAGGGGGATATATTTGGTGGTGATGACGACCTTCTCGGTGGTGAGGAGGATGATATCTTCGGTGGAGAGGTAGAGGAGGCACCGCTGGAGGAGGAGCAGCCACCCGCACTCACGGGAATCCTGGGCAACGTCATGGCTTCAGCCTCTACGGAGATCATGGCTGACGATATCGGTTCGAAAGACATAACGCTCGGATTCGAGCATCGTGACCGAGTAGCCAAGATGCAGGAACATGCTGAGTCTCTTGATCTGTTCATCGAATCGAAGAAGAAGTTCGCTGATGGTAAGAGGCTCCAATCCCTTGAAGCTCTACAAGCACGCATCAAGAATATTTCTAACGAGAGCGCTAACAGTCTGACCGCAGTTCAACAGGGGAGCATGGAACGCGCAGACCTGGAAGGTGTCCTTACTAATGTGGAGCAGGAGCTCAAGAAGGTCGTTGATTTCTTCGGTATCGAGCTGTAAGGAGCCTTCAGATAAGCCGAGAGCATGTAATTATTGGACTACCACTAGGACTATTTGCATCCTAGACCTGATTGTATAGAAAATATGGAGAATCATTACAAAAGTATTTTGTACGTGCACGGTCATAGAGTCTGTTGCGACGTACGAGAAGGGGCGGTGTGAGCGGAACCCCGGTGGGTCTCCTTCCTCCCCCAAGTGTCACCCGCCCCTTCATTCCCCCCTTCTTTTATCATCCTTCAATGACAGGATATTGGACCTGCCTGTGAAAAGGTTTTTATGCGGCAGCCTTACATCCACTGATGGCCGTCTCTATGGGTGGGAGAGCATTGAAGTTGAACGAATCCAAAGTGGGTCCGGCTCAGGACCGTGATCTAAAGCAGAAGCTTGAGGCTTTACGTGAATACCTTGAAGGATGTGGTTCTGTGCTAGTGGCACTATCAGGTGGAGTGGACTCCTCCGTCTTGGCAGCAGTGGCATTCGATGTGCTCGGTAAGGACGCTGTGGCGGCGACGGCATTATCGGAGACATTGCCTTTACGTGACCGGGAGGACGCCCGGACTATTGTGGGCCTACTTGGTATTCGGCACGTGACCAGGAAGACACAGGAACTTGACATCCCTGGTTATGCCGAGAACGGTCCTGATCGATGCTACCTATGCAAACGGTCATTAGCATTCCAGCTTAAGGATATCGCTCGCGAAGAGGGTCTGGACAGTGTGCTGGAGGCGACCACCATCACCGAAGCCGAGAGCGAGGACCGACCGGGTCTACGGGCTATTCGAGAGGCAGGTGTGCGCAGTCCGTTCTTGGAGCTCGGTATCGGGAAGGCCGATGTGCGTGAGCTCGCGCGGACCTACAGGCTCCCTGTGGCCGATAAACCATCATCAGCTTGCCTGTCCTCCCGTTTCCCCCATGGTGAACTGATCACTGTCGAGGGGCTTCAGCGTGTATCACAAGCAGAATGTATCGTGAGGGACCGGCTGGGAGCTATTCAGGCGCGGGTCAGATCACAAGGCCGTGGTGCCCGCATAGAGCTCGATACGAGAACACTCGAGCGCATCATGTCTGAAGACTACGACACAGCCCTCACCGAAACAGTTAAAGAACTGAAGTCACTGGGTTTCTCCCATGTCGCCATCGACCTCGAGGGATACCGGCCCGGAGGGGCTGACGACCCCCGAGGAGGTCCTTGATTCCTACCGTAATGGCTCCATATCCCGAGAGGAGGCAGTCGATGCCATGCAGGAACTGAGCGTGCTCTCCGTCGGTTCGCTTGCTCGTATCGATCTGAACAGGGAAGCAAGATGTGGAGTGCCGGAGGTCGTGTACGGTGAGGGAAAGAGGCTCCATGAGCTTGGAGATATCGTGACAGCTATGCTCGGACAGCGGGGTAAGGTCATAATTACCCGTCTTTCTCCTGAGTCTCGTGACGCCCTCTTGCCCCTACTCAAGGACGCTGATGTCGAGTACGACGATGATGCACGGGCTCTTGTGGCCCGTCGTAAAGGGCTCATGCGTAACGAGACCATGGAGGGGACCGTAGCGGTCCTCACTGCGGGCACCTCGGACATCCCTATCGCAGCAGAATGTGCATTCATTGCTCGGGAGCTCGGTTTGAAGGTTGTCATGTTCAACGATGTTGGTGTTGCGGGAGTGCACAGACTTGTGCCTTGCATCAAGTCGATGGTGGATGAGAAGGTCGATTGTATCGTGGTCGTGGCCGGGATGGAGGGTGCACTCCCCTCGCTCGTGGCCGGGCTCGTTGACGTTCCCGTCATCGGTGTTCCTACATCGATCGGGTACGGTGCCAACCTCGGTGGCATGACCACTCTGCTATCGATGCTCTCTTCATGTGCGCCAGGCCTTGCTGTTGTCAACGTAGATAATGGTTTCGGGGCAGCAGTGTTCGCACGCAAGGTCTGCATCGCACACCGAAGAAGGGAGGGTTCGCCATGAGCGTCGAATCGGAGAATAAAGCCGATGGGGGACATGATGTCCAGGTACAGACGACCGTGGACGATGTCACGGGCGAAGTGCTCGGGTATACAATGGACCGTCTCCTTGAGGCAGGATCCTCCGACGTGACGTTCACACCGGTCACCATGAAGAAGGGCCGCCCCGGTGTCACCGTCACCGTGCTCTGTGCGGGCTCGCTCCTTGACCGGGTTTGTGACATCCTCATTGCCGAGCTCGGGACACTTGGGGTACGCTGGTGGCCCGTCCACCGCAGAAAGGTCGAGCGTCGGTTCGAAGAGGTTTCTGTGATGGGGGAACGCATCACACTGAAGACCGGGATCGAGAATGGTCGAGAGGTCATTAGCAAGCTTGAATATGAGGACGCCTGTAAGGTGGCCAGAAAGCTCAATATCCCTTTGAGGCAGGTCCTTAAGGAGGGAATGCTATGAGCATTCTCGTTGTTGGTGATATCGCCGTGGACTCCCTCGGTATCGTCAGCCATTTCCCGGAGGTCAGCACCAACGCAGAGGTCAATAACTTCACGAAGGCCTTTGGTGGCAGTGCCGCGAACACAGCAGTGGTCGCTCGCATGCTGGGGGACAATGTCGGTTTCGCATCTGTGATAGGTCATGATTTCCCCGAAGGGTACATGGACCGGCTGAAGAAGATGAAACTTGACCTCACCTACCTTGGTAAGAGCGAGTTGAACACGACCTCTGTGTTCATATTCAGCAAGGGAAACGACCAGGTCTCATTCTTCTATCCGGGTTCAAGCCGGGAGCTCGATGGGATGCGCATCCCGCGAGACTACTTATCCAAGTTCGACATAGTCCACATGTGCCGTAACTTCCCGACCCTTCAGTACCGCATCGTACGAGAATGTCGAGATCTACGTACGAAGGTATCCTACAATCCTGGTTACGGCATCGACGAGATGGACAAGCTCCACCTCAGGCGCATCCTCAAGGGGACGGATATACTCTTCCTCAACGAGGCAGAACTCGAGTACATGCTGGAGCTCTTCGGGCTCGAAGCCCCTCAGGACGTGCAGGGATGGGCGGACCTCGACATTCTTGTCCTCACACTGGGAAAGGACGGATCACGCGTTATAACACGGGAAGGGGAGGATGTTATAGTCCCGGCCATCGAGCTGCAGGTCGTGGATCCCACCGGTGCAGGGGACTCGTTCACAGCCGGCTTCCTCACATCTCTCGTGCGGTCCGGGGACCCTGTCGAAGCGGCCAAGATCGGTTCGGCGACCGCTAGCTATGTCATCACCAGCACGGAGACACAGCCGACCATCACGGTAGATAATGTGATGGAGAAACGAAGACGACAGTATATCTAAGAGCTGAACCGGAATGATGCTCCGCCATGCTCGAACAGGAACGGACCGCGCGTGATGTGCTATGGGGATTGATGTTCTCGGTGATCGGCAGGCCATCTCCCGGTTCAGGGTTCTGTTCGAGTCGATGATGAAAGGCAAGCTAATCCGACTCGGTAACGCGGTCCCTGGTGCAGGGAGATACGATCCATCGGCTCTCTACGCTCATCTGATCACAGCTCTGTCACCGCTCGCCCAGAGAGGCCTCATCAGACCTAATGCGTTCGCAAAGGAGCGACGTCTCCACGCAGATGCTGGAACTGGGCCGATCTTCGACATCGCGGACGAACTCCTTGAAAGACTCCTCGATTACGCCGCGGTCCATGGTGATAAGGACCTGCACAACGAACTGAAGTCCGTTCAATGGAGCGATATCCCACGGCGCTTGGATTTTGAGAGCGAGATCGCGGCCTTGACAACCGACCTTGAACCCGGATCATTCCTCTACTCTTGGGATCGGGCAGTAAAGGGCTTCTTCCATAAGTATACTCGCGTCTTCACTCACGATGAGCTATGGTATACGATCTATCTTCGCGAGCTGGAGGACTGCGCATTCCTCGTTCTCTCAGTGAAGGACGAAGAGCTCGAGCAAGAGCTCAACCGCTTTTTGTCCTTGCTTTTCATCGTATACCCGTCAACATGGCGAAGCAGGAAGGGTGTGCTCGATGTCCTTTGGTCTCGTGCAGTGAGCTTCTATAACAGGCGCTTTGGAAGAAACGATGAAGAGCAATTGGAGTGAACCTGCTCCTCATATACAACTTATAATTATGATGGACGTCCCAAAGTTCACACCCGAGTGAAGAGTATTCAAACCGGAGAAGAGAGCGAGCCCGATGGACGTACTTATCGAACTCATCCTCATCCTTGGTCTGGCTAGGGTGGGCGGAAGTCTCGTAGAACGACTTGGCCAGCCCCGCGTCGTTGGTGAGCTCCTCACTGGTTTCGTCCTGGGCAAGGCTTGGTTGGACATAATCCAACCGGATGCGGCACTGGACATTCTATCGAACCTAGGGATAATCTTCCTGATGTACCTCGCTGGCCTCCACATGAAGCCACAGGAGCTTCTGGACGTCTCAATACCGGCCTTCCTCATTGCCATTTTCGGAGCGTTCGTACCGATGGTCCTCGGATACGAGGTGACCATCTGGTTCGGATTCGATCCCGTCCACGCGTTGTTCGTCGGCGTTGGGCTCTCTATAACCGCAGTCGCGGTCAAGGCGCGTATCCTCATGGACCTCGGAGGTCTAGAGTCGAGGGTCGGGAAGGTCATCATGGGAGCGGCCGTGTTGGACGATGTCATCGGATTGGTGTTCTTCGCTATCCTGTCGTCACTTGCTGTCGATGGCGTGCTCCCGACTGGAGGGGCGCTCCTCAACATTCTCGTCCATGTCATGTTCTTCTTCGGATTCGCCGTGTTGGCAGGATACTTTCTGCCTTATCTATCACCAAGGATACGAGAGATCGCCGATACAAAGGACGCCCTGTTCACATTCTGTCTGGTCGTGAGCTTCTCCTTTGCGTACGCCGCCGAAGAGTTCGGACTTCACCCCATGATCGGTGCCTATATCGCAGGTCTTCTCGTGAAGTCGCTCGGGATGCGGGGTATCGATACCAAACAGGTCCTTGATATGTTCACTCCCGTAGCTTTCGGGTTCCTGGGACCGCTCTTCTTCGTGAGGATCGCGCTTGATGTAGATGCGAGCGCCATATTCCAAAATGCATCCTTCGTCCTAGCGATCATCGCGGTAGCTATCATCGGAAAAGTGATAGGCTGTGGCGTGGCAGCGCTCCTAACGGGGAGCTCCAGACGCGAAGCAGTCGTGATCGGTCTTGGAATGAACGGACGTGGTGCCGTGGAGCTCGTGATCGCCCAGTTCGGCAGACAGTTGGCGACCAATCCTCTACCCGATGTCATCTTCTCGACACTGGTGATAATGGCGTTCACAACGACCCTGCTCACTCCGATCACCCTGAAACGGGCGTTGCCCTGGTATAATGAGGAGCGGTTCGCCCACACCGAGCCCGCATGGCATGAGAGCTAGAAGCACCTTATCAACGCACGGTCTGGGTAAGTATTAAAACATTGAACAGGGTCCAACCTACTGGGACAACAAGCGGACGATTATTCGCTATGTGGTCCGGAAGTGCATGTAATGCAGGCAATCCTCTTCGAGCTCATAGTGGTGCTGGGATTCGCACGACTTGGCGGGAGCATCGCCCAGAGGTTGGGCCAGCCACGGATCGTCGGCGAGCTCATGGTAGGATTCTTCATCGGGAAGGCCTTCCTCAACCTGATCGAAGTATCGGATGCGTTGGATGCGTTCGCTGATGTAGGTATAATCTTCCTGATGTACCTCGCAGGGCTTCACATGAAACCGGAGGACCTCTTGGATGTATCTATCCCCGCATTCATTGTCGCGATCTTCGGAGCATTCATCCCCATGTTCATGGGATTCCAGGTGACCATTTGGTTCGGTTTTCATCCGGTACACGCGCTCTTCGTTGGTGTGGCTTTGTCCATAACCGCAGTGGCAGTGAAGGCTCGCATTCTCATCGATCAAGGGGAAATTGAGACACGTGCCGGTCGCATAGGCATGGGTGCGGCAGTTCTCGACGATGTTATCGGCCTCGTGTTCTTCAGCATCCTTTCCACGATGGTGGCCGTAGGGACGCTCCCGGACGGTATCGAGCTGCTGTTCATACTCGCTCGCGTCATGTTCTTCTTCGGATTCGCCATACTCGCCGGATTCCTACTTCCGCCGCTCACGAAGCGGTTGGGAAATCTTAGTGAATCGCCTGACAATCTCCTGACGTTCTGCCTTATCGTAAGTTTCTCCTTCGCGTACGTCGCTGAACACTTCGGGGTCCATCCCATCATCGGAGCCTATGTCGCAGGCCTCCTGGTGAACTCTATCGGCCTGCAGGGCATCGATACCCGTAGGCTCGAGGAGATAGTCCATCCCCTCGCCTTCGGATTCCTCGTCCCCCTCTTCTTCGTACGCATCGCCCTCGAAGTGGAAGGGTCCGCGCTCTTCCAGAATCCCGCCTTCACGCTCGCGATCATCGCTGTCGCTGTGTTCGGCAAGGTCGTTGGATGTGGCATCGCCGCTCGGATTTCTGGAAGCTCGTGGCGTGAGGCGCTAGTGATAGGGCTGGGTATGAACGGACGAGGCGCAGTAGAACTGGTCATTGCCGAACTGGGCAGACAGCTCACGACGAACCCTCTTCCGGATATTATATTCTCAACCCTTGTGTTCATGGCGTTCACCACGACCATCCTCACGCCCATCACGCTCAAGATAGCCATGCCTTGGTACCGCAAAGAGTTGATGACGTTCACTGGGCCGGACTGGCGTGACAGCTCGGAACCCGTCGGTAGACTGTAAGCAGGTGTTTGACCATGGGGAAAAAACGACATCATCGGCTCCCGAAGGTGATCGAAGAGAATGAAGAAAAGAGCGATCCTGTTATAGTCGAGGTGTTCTCGTCACCGACATGTCCTCATTGTCCCCGTGCCGTACGAACGGCAAAGAGGGTTGCCCGGAAGTTCGGTACCAAGGTACGTTTCATCCATACTGACATCGGTATTGGGGCCGGATCACGGAGAGCGAAATCGTTCAAGGTCATGAGCGTTCCTACGATCCTCATCCACTGCCCTGAAGGGGAGGTCCTTGGACACAGGGGGAATCCTGAGGACGCCACACTTGAGAGAATGGTACGCCAGGCACTTGGTGAGGCCGCTCCGGTAAGAGCATCAGAGGGCCTCCTGACCCGTATAAAACGCACAATAGTCGGCGACTAGCTTGCTCCTATACCCGGATGCCCCTCTTGACCTCCATGATCTCCACATGGTCCGGTTCGAAGGCCGCCTTTATCGCCGGGAGCGCACGGTATGGATCGAGACCACGGCACGTGAATATATCGATGGCAGCATAATCGTGCTCGGGCCAGGTGTGGATCGACATGTGGGATTCCGCTATGATCGCGACCGCGGTCACACCTTGCGGTGAGTACTTACGTGTCGTTAAGTCCATGAGCGTAGCGCCACAATCGTCCACGGCCTGACGGAGGGTCTGCTCGACATGTTCCATTGTATCCAGGTGCTTGCATCCCCAGAGCTCGATGAGAACATGTATGGCCAGTGCTTCCACGGGAGCGTGAATGACCGTAAAGGATAAAAACAAGCTCGTGGACTTTAATCCCGTGCTTACCGGAACCTTCGTGGACGAGCTTGTCATAATCATACTAGTACTGGCCATAGTGTTCGGGCTGTCCACGGGTCAGATCCTTGTCATACTGGAGATAACGCTCAAGTTCTTTGCTGTCTTTGCCGTGATCTGGCTGACCTATTCGTTCTTCGTCCTCGGGAGCTCCGATGGTGATGAGGACGAAGAGGGCTGGTGGGGCAAGCGGCGTCAGAACGAGCAGGATCAAGGGGGAGTGGAGCACGTCAACTGAGACCTGTGCCGTCTGTAGTGCCCCCGTAAAAGAGCGCCGGGGAAAGGTGCAGGGTACCCATGTCAAACTCCCAGGTAAGAGGACGTTCTTTATAGTCTGCTCCGGATGTCAATCCCGGTTGCGCTCGCGTGTGGGTGACCGGCACATAAAGGACGAGGTACTCAGAGACCTCGAGTAAGGTCACCGTTCCCTGTGATAGGTCTTATTGGAACCGATAATGGAAAGGATTTGTCATCTATATCCGTGACTATCAGAAGGATTGGGTCCGGGTCAGCAAGGGGGCCTGTCGACCTTCCGACATGCTTAAAACCTTGAGCATGTAGGTCGACGATGACGTTCGGGGAGAGATGACTATGGGTTTGGTAGAAGGCGTGATCCAGGGAGAAACAGTCACGTATGAGATCGCCCGCAAGATCACATCACGGAACTGGTCACGTTTCTTCCTCTTTCTCTTCATCGGGCTCATCTTTCTGGGCGCGCGCGGTGTCCCCCAGCTCATCGGACTTGTATTTATCCTCCATTCCTTCACAAACCTATGGGGCACCCGTCGGGTACCGATGGTAGTATGTACGGACCGCGCCTTCTACCTTCGCAACCGTGTCGAGGACGATAAGATGCGGCGCATGTCCTACAAGCATCTGGCCGATTCCTTCCTCATCTCGCAACAAAAGAACAACAAGATCGTCCAGGTGGTCAATATCGTGACGGATTCAGGTGACCGCCTGTCCTTCACAAGCAACAAGACCGAAACTGCGGCCGACGTAGTCTCATGCCTCAAAGCGAACATAAAGGCTGCCACGGGCCACCGGGTGGTTGAAAAGACGATCATAGAGCGTGAGCGTATCATCGAGAAGGCGGCCTCGACCCCCAAGGCAGGAGCGGGTAAGGGATCCAACCGATGCTCCTACTGCGGTGCCACGTTCGTGCGCAAGATGTCCTCATGCCCACATTGTGGAGCGGACCTCACGAGCGAGGAGGACAGTAAGGCCGGAGAGAAGGGAAAGGACGATGTCGAAGCGAAGTTGACCAAGCTGCGGAAGCTCCATGATAAGGGTCTTGTGAGCGACGAGAGCTTCAAGAAGAAGGAACAGCAACTTCTGGACAAGCTCTAGGTCAGATTACGCCGTCGCGGATAATCGGCCCCCATCACCCTCACACCATTGGTTTATATCTCTGCACCGTGATACGTTAAAGGGATAATCCGTGACCCGGAGCATGGTCGCACCACTTTCGTGGGGGGATCCACATCCTGTCAAATGGACCCTCTCGCTACACCGGCTCTTGTTCCTAGCTATAATACTCCTGCTCACGTTATCATCAGCCGCTCGTCCAGAGACAGTACGGACGGACTGGGGATTCGAGCTCGCGGGCAACAAGATTGTCCATGTGGTCCAGGTCGTGAACATCACTTCTCCGGAGCGCTCAGGCTTCTTGGACGTCGCCGACATAACCGTCCCGTTCCCTATGGAGGAGGCAACGCTCGTCGCCTACGATCTGGAGGGTGTTCTCAATGCGACGGTCGAACCATTCCTCGAGGGATATACGACATCCCTTGTGCTTCGTGAACCTCTCTTTCCTGATCACTATCTGGTGATGGCCACTGAGTATGATGTGCCCATCGAGCTCGAGGACGAGAGCGGAGGATGGTTGTTCAGCGGCCTTGTCGCGACGGGATCCCTTGGAGAGGTCCGATTCGACATGCCCTCAGGTGTTCCTGACGATTTCGCGACCTTCGATGACCGTGTCATCGTTGATTATAATGCTTCCTCCCTATTGCTCATCCATCCGATAGGCATAGAGCCCAACATAACCCTTGGGACGGGATTGCGCATCACTTTCGTGGGAATCGAACGCGAACTGGCATTCCATCTCAAATGGACGCCTCCTGTCGGGAGCGTGGTAGTTCCTGTAGCAACATCGACGCCTTCACCCCCGTCAGCGACCTGTTCGATCGAGGACGGAGCAACGTGCGAGACGTCAGATGCCTGCGCATGTGGTGTGGGTGGTACATGCGATATCGGGGATTCCCGAGCGGACTCACGTGGATGTGTTCTCACCGACGATGGCTGCGATCCTACCAAAGGCCAGAGCTGCATGAACTCGACCATGTGTGCATGCCCTGAAGGATACTCTTGTGAATCGAACGATACACGTGCCGATCCTCGGGGCTGTTTCGAGCGCAGGTGTGATGATGCGGTTTGTGACGTCGCACTTCACGAATGCGAGCTCGGATGTTCGGAGTGTACCTGGCTTGACTGTCATGAGGACACCCGATGCAACCTTGCAGCCAAAGAGAATTGTACTAACACACCAGAGCAGTGCGCCTGTCCGGAAGGATGGACCTGTGATCCAGGGAACGTGTTTGCAACCGACAAGGGTTGTTTCAGTGGGGAATGTGGCGATGGTTCATGTGACAAGGATGGGGGAGAGTGCGCGGCCGGCTGCCCTGACTGTTCCGCCGATGACTGTCGGGGTGACGGAGACTGCTCCAAGGGGGTCGGGGAGGACTGCAAGAACTCGGTGGACTGTCGTTGCCCTGAAGGGATGACCTGTGACTCTGAGAAAAGGGCGTGCATAGCATCAATCAGGGCGCGCGGATGGCTCACGACAGACCTCAATGATATCACGGTGAGCGTTCTCAAAGGCGATAGTGAGCGTATCTCGTTCGATCTTAAGAACACGGGCGATGAAGCGGTGAGCGCGTCCATCTTGCTTTCGGGAGATGTTCGTGGGATGGTGTCATTGGAGAACGCAGCGATAGAGGTTCCTCCCGGTGAGAGCGTGACGGTGGAGATGGTGGTCGAGGCAGGTGAAAATGCTACCACAGGAGTGGTCAAGGGAGCCGTGAACGTTCGGGCGACCTACGGAGCGAGGTCGCTTGTACTATCGTTCACCATCACTGTCCTCGATGAGAGCGCAACAGGTGATACAGGAGCAGGTATGATGAGCGGAGTACCGCTTGTTGCCATCATCGTGGTCAGCGCTTTACTTATACTGGGAGTCGCTGCACGACGTATGCATGCGACGGGTAAGGGACGATCGAGCACGGCCGCAGCAGTTTCCATGCCTGGAGCGACCTACGAAGCACAACGTCCTGCCTATTACTACCCGAGACAGTCATACTACTCCAACTATCGCATGTATCAGGGGCGGTGACGTGGCCGGGGGAAAAGCTGATAATGATGATGCGTAAAGGAGAGCCGATGGCGGTGATTGTGGGCATTGTGGATTATTTTCGTGCCATGTGCCTTGTCACCGTATTGGGTCTTCTGTTGGCGACTCCTGTCCTTGCGAGCGAGACCGTCGTCCGCATGGACTGGGAGCTCATTATCCATCCCGACGGCATGGTGCATGTCATACAGGTCGCGAACGTCACAGTGGCCGCTCCGGACGAAATACTTTCGGACATAATCTTCACCGTCCCGTGGGATGTGGATGATGAGGGTCTCATTGCATTCGATCATACCGCTGCCTCGGCCGTGCCAGTGGTCATCGAACCCCTTCCATCCGGGAATGTGGCCATACTCTCACTGGACTCACCTTTGGTTTACGGCGAGCACCGTGTGCTCTGGATCGAGTATGACACTGTTCAACCGACCACGAAACAGGGCGCGTCCTGGACGTTCTCCACTACCATCCCCGTGGTAGGGGGTTCGACTGTCGTAGTTTCGCTCCCCGAGGGTGCCGCTATGGAGAGCGTGACGAGTGATACTCCACCAACGCGCATATCGGACATCAACGGTTCATTGAGCGTTCGGTGGGACGAGCTTGAAGGCGACCGTTTCGCGATAGGGCTTGGGTACATGACACGTGTTCGTGATGAACCATTAGTGCCAGTACCTTCGAATACACCCACAACTCCGCACGCGACGACGCCCCCGACCGGGACCTCACGTCCTGTAGCATCATCCGCTGCGGTCCCGTCGATTACCTCTTGGACACCGGTACCCTACGAACTGGTCCTTTTTGTGGCAGCGTTGTTCATTCTAATCATAGTACCCCGTGTATGGCGCGCCGGCGGTCCGTTACAACGGGTGTACTCGATACTCAATGAACGAGAGCGGCTCATCGTCGACCTTCTATGGGAGGAGACGGGTCCGCTTAGCCAAGTCACCATCGGACGTAGGACAGGGCTCTCCACATCCACGGTATCGAACATCGCCAGAGAGCTCGAGATACGGGGCATACTTGAGCGGATAAAAGAAGGGAAGCACGTCAGGGTGACCCTCGCTAGGGAATATCGTCGGTGAAACCAGCGAACGGATCGCTCCGCACCGTCCAATCCACTTCTCGTACCGTCCACACCAATCTACTTGAACCGGAACGGTCATACCATATTGGGGACTGGTAATGGTTGGTATAATCACCACTAGAGTAAGAGCTGTAATTCTAGCGCTGGTGTTGTGCACTACACTCACGAGCGCAGTGAGCCTCTTGGATGTCATTGAGCCGGTTCGGAGCACAGTGGTCGCACGAGATGTATCATTCGGGCTCATGAACGATTCCGATGAGGCAGCACTCCTGGACAATGTAGGCCAGAACTCGCTCGTGCAGGCGTTCTTCGAGGGTCTTGGCTCCCAGGGTATCCCGGTCGATGACCTGAAGCCCCGGGTATCGCGGACCATATCACGACGGACGTCTACCGGAGAACAGCGTACAGTCAACGTATACTATCGACTTCGAATGGATGGGGACGTCCACGTGTTCATCCGGATCACGGTGGCCATCCATCAAGATACGATCGAGGTCCTGACCCTCTCCTTCAGGAAGCAACGCAGCTCTCTCCTAGAGAAGGCACCTCTCGATCTCCCAAAGGTATCGAAGGTGGACGAGGCACTCATGCAGAACATCACTACAACTGCCTTAGGCCATCCGAAGCTTGGACCGATCGCTGACAACCTCCTCGATGCGGAGCTGTATAAGGTCTATGCGCCCCCGTTCGTCAAAGATGGAACCGTCTCTCTCGGATTCATACCCATCGAGGGCCGATGCCGTCTTCCAGTGAAAAAGGATGAGCTCAAAGGATTGTTCTCCAAGAGGATGAGAATCTGTGATGATTGCTTGTGTCCCACAGATGAGAAACCAGTATGTGGCGAGGACTGGATCACATACGCGAATCCATGCCTCGCAAGATGCGCAGGTGTTGATGTGAGGTATGGTGGACGGTGCAAGAGCGATTGTGGGATCTACGGGACGATTCTTGTGGACATGGATATTGAGACGATGAAGGTCACACGTGTACGTATCAAGGATGTCAAGGCCATACCCTTCGGACCGGTACTCAAGTGCAAAGCGCAGGAATGCAGCGACACCCTCGTACGGTACACGAAGACCGCAAAGACAGTCGTAGGGGACCTTCATGTGGTCAGGGACGGGCTCGACCGGCTCGGGCAGGAGAAGCTGAGCAATATTATCGGGGACGACATCTCAGTGCTATCGAGGACGTTTAACATTGACCTTGAATGCACAGAGGATTCGGAGTGCGGATTCTCTGCATGCGGCTGTAAGTGTAGTTCACGCCCCAAGGACACGGACCCGTTACGTCCATTGATGGAATGTGCACAGTTCTGCCCCGTGCGCTACTCCTGTGCCTGCATACAAGGGAAGTGCGTCAACCAGAACAAGATTTGCGTGTGTCCCAAGATCTACAAACCCGTTTGCGGTGTCAATGGGAAGACGTATTCGAACGAGTGCAACGCTGATTGCGCTGGAGTAAAGATTGCACACGATGGGAAGTGTAGCCAGGACGTGTGCATAGGCAATATCGGGCTTGTGCAGGGTATCGAATCATTAGAGGGAGCTGTTACCAAGCATGTCATTACCTGTAAGAACTCGGATGGGAACGCTGAGCAAGCGTACACATCGCTCATCAAGCTCGGTGACGACGATGCATTCCTCAAGACGACGTACTTCGATCCACGATCCGATGTCAAGTCCTCTATTGGTGGCGCTGCGAAGCTAGTGACGATCGTCACATGTCTCAGCCAGGTCCGCATCGAGCGGCTGAACAGAGCTGTCGCGGCGAACCAGACGAAAGATGGGATCCAGTACGCTGACGTTGAATTCATCTCACCACAAGTACTGGGGCTCATCGACGTGCACGTGACTTCGGTCACGTGTTCATCGAACCTCATCGACGCCCAGTTCATCGAACCTTCCTTCTGCGAGGTGAACGATCAGTGCGTCAGGCAGCGGTCCTGCTGTGAGTGTGGGAAACCGACTTATGTGAACAAGTATCACTTGCAGGACAGGTTCTGCCTCCTGCAGTGCGACTGCATATCCCCACCCAATGAACGCTATGTTGGAGTCTGCAGGGAGAACCAGTGCGAGACCCTCGTCGTGCAGGACGAGCGGTTCTGTTCGACCCAATCGGACTGCCATCTACAGACGGACTGCTGTGGTCTGCAGGCGAAGTGCATCAACCGACAACTGTTCATCGGGAGGCCTGACTGTAGCGGAATACTCTGTCCTGCAATATACATGGAACCGCAGAAATGCGTATGCCGGGATAACACTTGTTCCATCACCGAGCTCAACGCATGCATAAATGACGACGAGTGCCGTCATCTAAAATGCCCCGATCCCCTATGTGAGGACGGTGTGTGTGAGTGCGCCGGTCCCGGTACTACTGAGTGTGGGAACAAGAAATGTGAGAAGGGGGAGGAGCTGGATTGCAAGGACTGCGCAGGTCAGCTCTTTGTAACACTCCTCAACCGTGACAGGGCGACGCTCAACGAGCGGATTGACATCGCAGCCTATTACAGCACTATTTTCAACGAGACGCTCGCGCGTGGGACCTGCTCCATGAACGTGGAAGTACTTGTACCTCTTCTTAAGGTACAGGAGGCGGACACACCACGAGAGGTGTTCTCCACATCGATCGCTGAGCTGGATACGATGGGGATCAAAGCGGCCGCATCTCCCGAGATGGTGGACCGTTCGCTCTTGCAAGGTATCCCCATGGTCTTCGATAAAGAACGCAAGGCGTTCATCGGCACGTACATCCCGGATCGATACGGCGTCCACTACATTACGGTGACATGCTTCCTCGATCCTCGAGCACCGATGATTGAAAAGGAAAAGTTGCTCGTAGAGATGAACCAATGCCAGCAGGAAGGTGGCCACTGCATCAATTTCCAGTCCTCGTGTAAGTTTGGGTACGGCGATGCCGATTTCCAGGGGTGTGCTTCGAAGTCGGAGAAATGCTGTGTCCCACGCATTGTGAAGACCTGTAACGAGGAGTGTACCGAGGAGGGATATACAGGCGGTAAATGTCGGACATGGCCGGTCATCCCCGATGTGGAGGCCTGTCTTGATGGTGAGACCCTGATCAAGTCAGAAGAGTGTCGGATTACGGAGGGACTCGTAGGCTTTGGCACAGGCTGTTGCTGCAAAGAGAAGGGCGAGCCTTGCATATGCCCGTCGTTATACGCCCCTATATGCGGGACCGATGGAAAGACCTACGCGAACAACTGCACCCTGTTCTGCGAGGGTGTTGGCATCCTTCACCCGGGCCCCTGTGCGGAGGACTGCATAGATGAGTGCGGAAATGACGAGCTGTGCATCCGGAAGTGCAAATGTGGTGTCGAGTGTCGGGACCGTATCCAGTGTTTCAAGGCGCCCTGCCCGCTCGGTCCCATCGATAATGGATGTATGGAGAGATGCGTCGGTGCTGAGAAGGTCAAATGTGTGTTCCGTGGATCGAGTACGCTCCAGGAATGCTATTCCATGAGAGCCTTATGCAAGGGGATAGAAACGTGCACAGTCGCGTTCCTCGGCAATCATGGAGAGAACGTCACGTGGAAGAGCTCGTGCGGTGGCTACGCTTTCTCCATCGTGGACGGCCAGCCCGATATTGTCGAGTTCGACTGTGGTCCGAGCTGTACACCTGAAGGTGAGATGAACCTCTTTGGAAAACCACCCTGCTGCGATGGATTGACTGGGATCGACAATGCGTTCCCTGTAGGCGATGATTGCCTAGCTACCGATAACGGGGCGGGATACTGCACGAAGTGCGGTGACGGGACATGTGGACCCGGTGAGAACAGGTGTAACTGCGAGAGGGACTGTTCCTGTCCACCTTGCCCCATGTACTCCCCACCACATCCTGACTGGTGCAAGGACGGGAGGGTAGAGACCACTAAGGACGATTGCGGCTGCTCGAGCTTCCGATGTGTCAAGGATGGGGACTGTGCCAAGGAAGGTGAGAAATATTCCAAAGTGTTCACGGACGACTACCCGGACCGTTGCTGCGACGGCCTGACAGCTTGGGAGTCGGGCATGGACACACGGAAGGTCAACAACGGGAAGTGCGTGGAGACCAATCTGTTATCGGGAAGCCCCGTCGGTACGTGCATCAACTGCGGGAACGGTGAGTGCGAGGAGAACGAGAACATATGCAACTGCCCCACGGACTGCGAATGTGGACCTTGCCCCATGCTCGATGCGCCGCTCGGCGGTTTCTGTCCGGATGGAGGGAGCGCTGTATTCAAGTATGACAAGTGCGGGTGCACGGCCGGTTATGAATGTAAGGACGTCGTCTGCACCGATACACTGGGACAGAGGGAGTGTGCTGCTGCTGGAGGACAGTATGACGGGTGTCCCATGCCACGTTGCCCCGCTGGGGTGGCGTGCACGCAAGTATGCGGTCCACCGGTATGCCTCTGTCTAATCGTGGATGACCATGTGGTCGAGCCGTACCTTCCATCCAAGGGATAGAAAGTGGCGTTGACCCGGGATGAGGGTGCCTCTTCGCCCTCCAGGTCAACTATTTATATCTACGTCGGCAGGTTCGTTGCGATGAGGCAGAGGTACATTATCCTGTTGTTGATAACCCTCTCGCTCCTCGCTCCGTTCGCCGGGGCGGTGGCCGCCGAGAGCATCCGTGAGGAGGTGACATTGACACGGCTCAACCGATTGGAGGCAACTGTCGAGTTCATCTTCTCCAAACGACAGATGGACACGATCCAAGAAGAACATGTGAGAATGATCTGTAATCGGGCCCACTTCTTATCATGCGATGCAGTTGTCGATAGGCTGCATAACGCTATCACGGTTACCGCCTCGATGCGACCTTCCATCAACATAGAATCCGTAGAGGACGCGGATGGAGGTAAGCTTCGTGCGATATTCGCTCACAGGTACGCACCCCTTCAGCATGTACTTGCCACACGAGTGAGCACCCCGAACACGCACCTCACCATCCACTATCCTACCCATACATTCTCCTTCGATAAACCCGTGATGGAGGAGATGAGGAACACCTTCACGGTGACCTTTGAGCACCAGCCTTTCCCGTTCGATTTCGGTACGACCCTCACGAGCTCGAATGAGGATCTGATCGTTGGCGATACTATTGACATCCCGGAGATACACGGAGAGGTATGCTATGCTGCTCTCTTCTTCGGTACAACGAAGGTATCCCATGCGACGACAGTCGGCTGTCTCAAGATGTATCTGCCCAGCGGAGGAGCACCGACCGGGGTCGAACCCACCATCCATGTCCTCTCCTATTCGAAGGACAAGGTGGAGTATTCGACCTTCGGCCCGGAGGACGTTCCCATCGAGCCCTCGTCCATGGACCTCACCCTTACGCTCGAGCAACGCTTGACCAAGCTCGGCCGTCCGGTTCGCATCGGCATCACCACCGATGAGGAAACCGAATGGTGTGAGGTGGTAATCATGGACAGCCTCCTCAATCCTCTCGGCACGGTGAGGTACGAAACGTGCGACGAGATACTCGTGGGCACTAGAACATCGTGGCTGCCCGGGCTCCATTATTTCAGGGTGACCGTTCACGCAGGTTCCAAGCATGCATCTGCGTCAGAATCCGTTACGCTCGAACCTTCCGGCCACGAGGAAGGCCCTGGATTCGATGTGGAGAAGGATGTGTTCACAGCCGGCGAGTCCGTGACCCTGCATTCCTCTTTCCGTGGTAGGGGCCTCTACTGCACGACCCGTCTCTATGATCTCGAGTACAACCTCGTCTCGGAGGTCGACTCTTTCGGATGCGAACGCGCCACGGTTGATCTGGACGAGACACTTGCGGCAGGCAGTTATATCATAAAGACCGATATGTACGAGAGGGGACGGCTCAAGGGATTCGAGTCTACAATCATCCAGATCAAACCATGGAGCCCCCTTCCGGGGACACTCATGGAGCGGCTCTGTACTGGTTCGTTCTTCAGGTTGGAGGATGAACGCATACCGTGTCTCGTACCCGGAAGGACCTGTACACCGACCTCGCTCCAATTACCGCTGTGTTTGTGCTTCGACAAGAACGGTAACGTGAAGGACAGCTGTAACTATGCGGAGGTATGTACAAAGGACGGTTGTCGGGAGCGTGCGATCCCCCCCTATACCGTCATCATTGACGGGACCAAGTGCATCGCAAGGCGTGGGACCCACGTACTGCCATGCGTCGGACCTGGAGAGCTCTGCTCGGATTCATGCTTATGCGTGGACAGGTTCCGCTCACCCATCTCTACATGCCAGGAGAACTCGCTCTGCACACCGACAGGTTGTAGCAAACCGGAGATCGTTTTCGATGTGGAGGACGTGGAGCCGGTCTCCGCGCGCCGTTCGGATCTCGCATCTGGGATAGATTTGACATGGCGTGGTGTGCTCAAATACCATGACCGTATTACGGCCGGAGAGGGATTCACCGTTCGCTCACGTCTCGGAGACGCAGAAGAGAGCGCGACCATCGAGCCGGTGGGTGATGGCCGTGTGACGGTCTCCACGCACTTGGCAACACCACTCAAGGAGGGAGAGACGGAGGCCTATCTCCTGTTCGAGAGGGAAGAGGCCAAGCTCTTGGTCAAACGCCAGTTCTCGGTCCAGTACGATGATCCGGGATTGCTGTTCGAGATCGTGGACGTCGAGCCGGAGGCGCTCGACGCCGAACGGCTGCGTGGTGAGCAGTCGCTGCGTGTGCGTATGCGGGTGCTTGACGAGCAAGGTCATAAGGTCGTGTCACTCCCCATCTCGGCGTTCGATATGAGTGTCGACGGCGTGCTTGTCCGCTCGATCTCGGCGAAGTTCATCGACGACATGTGGAACGTGGTCGGGACGCTCTGGGCAGATGACCTCCCTCCAGGACCGAGGCGGCTGACCCTGTCCGTGGACCACCTCGGACGATCACGAAAGATCGAACGCAGCATTGATGTGATGCGGAAAGCACCCCTAGACGTGAGCATCATGAAGGTCGATCCGGGTACGAAGCAGAAGCCGCTCTTCCTCATGATCGTCGGGATCGGGTTCGACATGGACGTCTACTTGGAGCTCCAAGGGTCCGAGGGCCTCACCAAGAACGATGTAACCATCACGCTGAACAACAAGGACATATCCGAGACAATAACCTACATCGTGAGTACGGCCAAGGGGCCGAAGATCCACCTCTCGAACGTCCGCCTCTGCCCCGACCATCCACCTAGACCGAACAGCGAGATACCTTTCGAGGTTCAGATACGAAAGGGGGATGAGACTGCTAGCGATAAGACCCGACTGGTCGTCCGGGGGAATCCCGGCGATTGGTCGAACCTGGGACAGACGGGGTGTGATGCCCGATGAGCTTAGGAGTCGGCCACCGTGGTCAGTTCACGCTCATCGGTCTTGCAGCCATAGCACTCGTCGTGCTGATGATCGTTATGTTCACTCTCAAGGGGACCGAGGCCGATCGTGACCGACGCATCACCGAGAGCGAAGCATCGGACATATCGCGGGTCCTTGAGAAAGAGACGCGGTTCCTCGAGGGTGTTCTTGAGGATGCTGTTGCGTCCGCCGTATTCGAGATGGGGCAGAACAGCGGGTACACCCTCGAGAACAGGCCCGGGCTAAAGCACATGGGCATCCCCTACCTGTTCTACCAGGGCCATGTGGTGAACGTACCTACCGTCACCGTCATGGAGGACATGCTCGCAGAAGAGGTGGAGCGGAGGGTCACCAACGCCATCGAGAAGCACAAGGTACAGCTGCGAAAGGAGAAGCGTACCTATTCATTCGGTCATCCCGTCGTAGGGGGCATCATCGAGGAGACGGGATGTCGTCTCGACCTTAGTGTACCCATCGTTGTGGAGGCCGAGGACGGAACGATGCATGCATCGTCCACAATCGAGTTCACCCACGTGAGCCCTCTGCGCATCGGCTATTTACGGAAGCTGGCCGAGCAGTACGTACAGAACTACAACCAGCTCCGCTTCATGGAGATGGGCGTTCTTGCCGGGATCCGGGAGGACGCCCGTATCTGGGAACCCCCAGGAAGGCTCATGCACTCAGTATCATGTAAGAATCCCCCATTCAAGGGGAAGGAGGAGATGGTGACGCCCTTCAGGGAGAACAGTCAGCTGTCGGTGGCACGTGAGCTCAAGCGCATCCGAAATCTCTTCCGTGAGGACCGCTACGTCGAGTGGAACCTCGACTTCAGGCCCACCGATACCGATTTCTCCTTCGTGGCCGATAACGATAAGTACGGGTACGAGACCGAGCGCATCTATCTAGTCCCCCAGATGCTCGCCCCCTTCTCCCCACGCTCGGACGTATGCATCTCTCACTATGAGGTGACCTACGAGCTGAGCTGGCCGGTACAAGTATCCCTTATCGACCTCCTTCCCACGGCAAAAGTAGTAGGGGGTTCGGGATCCGCCCTCATCAAACCGCTCGAGTTCCAGTTCTATCTGGAGCCGTACCTCGGGACGAACGAGGACGGATCAGTGAACACGCGTGCCGTGAACGAGTCGGTCGACGCACCTTCAACGGTCGATAGCAAATGCGCGGGTTCATGCAAACTAGATCTGACATTCACCAACTCCAACAACGGACGGGTATGGCTCGATACATGTGCCTACACCTACGACGGTAGCAGGCTGTACGAGGAAGAGATCACATGCGGAGTGCACACGCTGGTCGCGGCCGATGCCACAGATCCTACCCTTGGGAAGCTGATCAAGAGGGTGAACCTCCAGAACACGCTCAAGGAGACCTACACGATCCCGCCGGCGATAACGGTGGAAGGGACAGTGTACGAGGAACAGCGGACCTACTGTGAGATGTCTGGTACCCTTACTTCACCGAACAACGTACCGATCGTGGCCCGTGGCGGTGCACCGCCTGCTTACATCGAGGTGCTCCTAGTACCATTGGAGGTCGGTCTGGGCGAGGTCATGTACGCAGCGGCCGATGATAAGGGACACTACTCGTTCCCCCAGGTGACACCTGGTGAGTACTGGCTCGTCGCCCGCTCCACTCCTGATGCTGATGGGCATCCTCTCATCGCAATTGATCCTGAAGGTAGAATAGTCACTATAAGTGCTGACTCTCGTCGAATAGACGTCATCATGAAGCCGCTACAGATAGCGTTCGTTCATGGTAAGTACGAGAGAGTCTCGGAGGTGAGTGACGCGTGCTGAAACGGCCACACGGCCAAAAAAAGTATGCATTGGTATTCTTACTACTGTTCATCATATCGACCTCTGCCCAGGCGGGTCTCATACCAATCTCCGATAAGTACGCGGGTGGCGCAAAGAACATGTGCAAGACCTGCATCCAGTGCGTGGACACCGAGGGGGAGGAGCAAAAGAGCTGTCTGATGGGATGCCTGAAAGCAGGTGTCGACCTGCTGCTCGGACCCCTGTGCAACAAGATGTGCAAGGACAGCAAGATATGCAACGGTCTGTGCGGCAACTGTATCCCATGCGCGTTCGAGAAAGGGGATGCGGCCGAGAAGTGCCTTGTGAAGTGCGTTGGTGAAGCTCTCATAATCGGACCTATCTGTGGTAATGTGTGCAATCAGACCGTAAGCCAGGACTGGATGAACGGTGCAGAGAAGTGCGAGGGTGCATGTACAGAGTGCGCCTCGTGCGTGTTCGAGGAGGGTGGTGAAGCCCAGGAGAAGTGCGCGCTCAACTGTGTCGTGAAGAACATCCTTCTCAATCCGCTCTGTGGAAAGGCCTGCTCGAAGGCCGGTGGTGATCCCAAGGATTGGGAGATTAAGGAAAGTGACTCTGCAGATGAAAAAGCGAAGAAGAAGGAGGCTGCAAAGGAAGGCGCCAAGGATGTTGGCGCATGCGAGAAGATCTGCTCGACAGCCATCGAATGCGCTCCCTGTGCCTTTAAGACGACAGGCCGTGATAAGGCAATGTGCGGGGTCTCGTGCGTTGTCGGTAACTTCCTCTGTGAGAAATCATGCAGGAAGATATGCGACGATCCGAAGCAATATCCGACAGAGGCGGAGAAAGCAGAGGAGAAGAAGGACGACAAAGACGGTAAGAAGAAGCCGAAGATGAAGGATTGTACAAGTAATTGCCTTGACATCTGTGGTACCTGCTCACAATGTGCGAACCAGAAGACCGAGGCAGGCTTGAAAGAATGCATGATAAGGGAGTGCTTGGGCAAGAAGCTGATCAGCGCCCTGTGCAGCAACCTCTTTGTGGGCCCCATGGTGCAGAAGTGCCTCGAGTGCGGGACGTGCGCGATGGAGCCCGAGGAGAACCGAGCGGCATGCCTTAAGGACTGTGTCGGGAGGCAGCCATTGGCCTTCGACATCTGCGAGACCGTGAGCTGTGATCCCATCTGCTCGGGCCAGCGTACTGAGGAATGCCGTCAGAAGTGCGGAGGGAGCAGCACATGCATAGACGTGTGCATCCAGGACTGCAAGGTCGAGTGCCTGGACCTTTGTCACGCATGTGGTAAGTGTGGTTTCGAGAGCACGAAAGAGGCAATGCACGAGTGCACCATCCGCTACTGTATACGCCCCTTCATGATGACACCCATCTGCGAGGACTATTGCTCTGAAGTAGTAAAGGGACTGCGGCCGGAGAACTGCAAGGCAATATGCATGACATGCGAGGATGCTATCTTCTCCGTAGATTGTGTGACCAGAAAGAGTCAGGTGCGGCCCCTTCTTGTGCAATGCATGTTCCGGGACGTGTGCGATGAGCGATGCGACGAACATTTCGAGTCGGTACAGGAGGCGGACGAGTGCAAGGGTAACTGCGATAAATGCAAGCACTGTGCGAATGAGGATGACTATAATGTCCAGAAACAGTGCATGGAGGACTGCTTCGGTTCCCTGTCAGTGAAAGCCGAGTGTTCGGGCCTCTGCGTTGAGTGGGGAGTGACCGCGGGCGACGCGACCCTCAGGTGCCGTAGCCTGTGTGCGGCCTGCGTGCGGTGCGATGGGGAGACGGACCCGGCAAAGAAGAAGATCTGCCTCCGCAACTGCACGATGACCCAGATGGAGGATTACTTCGGTGAGCGGTGCGACAGCGTGTGCCAGGACCAGGACGATAAGCCCACCTGTCGTGACAAGTGCATGAAATGCGATAGCTGCCCGTTCGAAGGCGATGGACAGAACATCACGACATGCATCTTGAACAAGTGCGTCGACTCCATCTCGGTAGCACGGCCCATCTGTGAGGACGTATGCGCCAACGAGCAGAACAAAGCAGGCTGCATTCAGGGATGCGTCAAATGCCCGTCTTGCGTAGATCTCGATACACGGCGGAAACGTCTTGACTGTTTCACCGAATGCGTTGCACCGGACATCCTCGGTAGTCAATGCGACTCGCTCTGTGTGGACAGACCCAATGCCACCGGATGCAAGCAACGGTGTCGAAATTGTCACCTGTGCATGGACAAGACCGGCCAATCACGTGGGGAGTGTCTTGAACGATGTGCAGACCGGGGACAACTTCGTTCTTCATGTGAAGGCCATTGCGAGACTGCCAAGGATCTGATCTATTGCCAGAGCGCATGTATGACCTGCCCCCAGTGCGATAAGCTCGAGGGCACGGAGCTTGATTCGTGCATACAGGAATGCACCGGCATAATCACACGGCAGATGCTCTTTGACACGTGCGATGACCTCTGTGCCTCATATAATGACCCGGAGCGCTGTAAGGCGGCATGCGATGAATGCACCGACTGCGACATGGGAGCCGGGCAGTACGAGTGCCTGCAGGACTGTGTGGATAAGACTGATTCGGGGCTGGACTTCTCCGATAAAGAGAAGGAACGTCGTGAGAAGCTGAAGAAAGGGCTGCTGTCCGGAGTCTGTGACCTCATGTTCGGCAATATCTGGGACATGTTCTCGTGTGACCTAGTATGTGCAATGGGGGGTCCTTGTCCCATCCCTGACCAAAGGTATCTTCTCAAATGCCCCGAGACCGCACAAGAGAACCTCTACCTCTACTATTCAGACCTCATCACCTATTTCGAGAACGTTGCAGAGTTCTATGCGAATATGGAGGCGGCTCTGGATGCAATACTCTTGGGCACAGTGGGAATGTGCGGGATGTGCAATTACCAGCTGGCCATGATATCGGGTGCTTACAGCACGTGTAGCGGCGTCTGGAATCCGACGCCCTTCGGCGCAGCGACCATCCCATGGAACGAGTGGATGTGCGACATCGCCGGCGTAACCAACTGCCAGTCGCAGGTATGTCTCCCAGGGGGGAAGGTATCCACCTGTCCGCAACTGTGCTCCTACGGAGTGTGCCACTACAACACGTTAACGGGCACAATCGCCCCCGGAACGCCATTCTGCTGCGCACCATGCACAGCTGGTTGCTGCATGTCATCATGGATTTCAGTCCCATCGGTTACCAGTCATGTCAATCCTCCTGGAATGAAGGCATGCCACTCCTTCCTTCATGAGGCTGACGATTCGTGCACCATGGACGGACTCTGGTGGCGCAAGGTCGTCGATGCCCCTGCTCTGCGAAATCCCTGCTACGTTACTATCAAGATAACCGAGCTACGTAACTATGTCCACACCCTACGCGCAGAGATCATCCCCGACATAATCATGCAGATACGAGCGCTGCGTGCCAACGCCCGTAGGTGCACGGTCCGAGTCACTTGCTCATCGAACATCAAGATCTACCTGGACCTGCTCGAGGAGATCTGGGACCGGGCCAACCACGTGGACGGCTGGGATACCAAGAAGTTCGAGGACGAGACCAACAAGTTCACTCTCGCCATGAAGGACTACATGGCAGATATCGGTTCCGGTGGCGGGGGCTTCTCGTTCAGCGGGGACGCCAAAGCGTGGACTAACTTCAAGAACGGGATCAGTGTGACCGCGTCCGCATACATGGACATAACCTCTGGCGGCAGCTTTGAGAAGTACATCGTATGGGTGCCAGACTACAGCCCTGCCTTGTGTCTTGTCCCAACGGGGGCAGCCACTAGCGCGGGCACAACTGCTGCCTCGAGCGTGATAGACAAGGTGAAGAAGAAGGCTAAAGATGGTGCCACTGATGCCGTGAAGAGCACTTTCGGTGTAAAGCAGATGCAGGCCATCTCCGAGTACCATACTAAGCTACTGACCATGTCAATGACCTCTGTGTTCGCCGGCGAATCAGGTGCACCAGGTGTTACATGTAACTTAGGCTTTCCTGCTCAATGCTTCCCCTCGTTCCCCATCGCATGGCACCTGGTAGAAGGGCAGAACCTCGGAGAGGATCTCGTGTTCAACTTCCCCGTGCTCCCGAAGTGCGGTGTCGAGGCCTTCGGCAAGGCGATGCCCGGTGACGCCTTCTGGCATTCCCAAGAATGTTTTCTATATCGGTCATCCTCGTCCGATCTTGGTTCGATGGGTGAGGAAGAGGAGGAACCATGGGAGGAGGAGGAGGAAGAAGAGGAAGAAGAATGGGAAGAGGAAGAGGAAGTATGGGGCGAGGAAGAAGAAGAGATCGATGAGGAGGAGGAGATCGATTGCTACGGACTTGCCGATCTTACTCCATGCTACAATGACCGGGGTATCTGCTGTAATGAGGTCTGCGTCCCAGGGGCGGACGAGTGCATAACAACGGAAGAGGAGTGCATCGCAAAAATCGATGGGGAGACCTGCTGGGATGGCGATGCCCTCTGCTGCTTCGAGACATGCATCCCGAACGCTACAACATGTGGTACCGGTTCGGCCGAATGTTACGGCCTACGCGATAGGACCCCGTGCTCGGCCGGGCTCTGCTGCAACCAGCAATGTATCGCCGATGCGCTCGCTTGTAGTGGTACAACACCCGACTGCCTTGGAAAAATAGACCAAATGTCGTGCGCCGATGGAGAGGGCATCTGCTGCCGAGAGGCGTGCATACCGGGAGCTGACTCCTGTGCTGTCGTTCTGGGGTGCGAGGAAGGCCTTGATGGTGTCGCCTGTGCTGGAGGTACTTGTTGCGATACCTATTGTGTACAGGGTGCAACGTCATGTGGGGCCTATTTAGACGAATGTGTTGATGCGGAGGACCTCACGCTGTGCACAGGAAATGGTCTGTGCTGCAGAGAAAGGTGCATCCCGAGTGCCACGTCTTGCGGAGGATCCGTTCATCCGCCCGTTCCGGATGAGATAGCTGCAACCTGCGGAAAAGCATGCGAAGAGGATTATGCGAGCCCGTACTACTGTCATCCGACTGAAGGGATGTGTGCATGCAGGACGGAGACCGGGCCACGGTTCATAGAGGAGATCCTCTGCACACCGCGGGTTTCACGACGTATGGTCAGGAACCTTATGCGGTGCTGTGAGCGACATGAACTCGATGAGATGGATATCTGCTACTCGACACAGAGCGAAACGGGCTTCTGTTGCCAGGGTGCGTTCTATGAGGTGCCCATCGACCTTTCCTGTATCGATGATGCACCCGTGATGGAGATCGCCTCCATTGCCTGGGAAGCCGATGGACGTGAAGTGCTCTCTAGGGTCGCTGGTGAACCGGTCAACCTGACCGTCGTGCTCAGGAACACTGGAAAAACGCTAGAGAACGGCGACCTGTCTTTCCGTATCGACGCAAGTGATGAAAGACTTGTGGAAGAGGACCGGCATGGCATCACTGTGGTAGGGGACAGCGTAGAGCGCTTCATACATCCCGTTATACCCGAACGTAGGCTTGCCGGTACGGCCCTCGATGGACGAGCCCTTCTTGGCTACCTCAATCTTCAGGTGAGTTCCAACTACACACGATTATACCTATTAGATGACGATACCATCGATGTGACCGAAGGTCACATCGAAAAGGAGGGCTTACGGAGCGATTATGTCCTTGCAGGTGACACGGTTACCGGAGTAGCCTCTGTAGTGTCCACCCGTGACGAGCCCGTAGTGGTCATATTATCTGTTTCCCTGATGGCCGATGGTACGGAGATCGCGGGTACGCGGAGGAGCGAACTCATCACACTCGAAGCTGGTGCTACAGTCACTATAGGATCCATGCAACATGTCATTGGTGCGATAGATGTAGCAAAGGAGCTCGGTATCCTCGTGGAGGTCATCGGTCAGGCAGGAGAGGTTATTCAGTACAAGCGCCTCGACGAGGATGTCTACAATGATGCGGTTCGAACGGTGCTCTCACCGTTCCTAAACATCAAGAAGGTCGCCTGGACGGACGCTGACGGGAGCCTGCTGGAGCGTGTGTTCGAGGGGAGACTTGTACAACCGGAAGTGACTGTCGTCAATCCGCTCGCGATGAGGTTCCGCGGGACAGTGGAGGTCATCGTGAAGGACGAATCAGATGTGAAGCTCGTTACCGGACGTATGACGCTCACGCTGGAAAAGGGACATTCGGCCGTCATCAAGTTACCGTCGTTCACGACCGATGTCGCCGAGATAATCGCGCTCGGTGAAGGAGAGACGACGGTGCAGAAGGCCAACAAGCGGTACCATGTCTACGTCAATGCAACTGATGACGAGCTCTCCTGGCTGGATCTGGAGGACACGGTCTTCGTGCTCGACTCACTTGTCCTCTCGGATATGGATAAGGTCGATGTATCGGCCACGAGCGAGTTCCAGGACTGTAAACTTAGGGTGACGTGCACGAACTGCAACGTCGGTTGCGAGATCAAGGTACGGGAATGCCGGCCGGTGTTCAACCTGTGCCGCTGTTATCAGTGCTCTTACTCGAACGATTGAGGTCAGGCCATGGTACATCGACCTGTCGTCGGTGTGGTCGTTGTCATGCTCATTCTAACGGCGGCGACCGCGGGCCTCATCCCAATGTCACAGAAGGCATCAGCGAGCGCAAAGAACCTGTGCAAGACGTGCATCGACTGCGTCGGTACCGAAGGGGAGGAGCAGAACGCCTGTCTCATGAACTGCCTGCAGGAAGGTGTCATGACGTTCCTTGGCCCCCTGTGCCAGAAGATATGCAAGGACAGCCAGATGTGCTCGAACCTGTGCGGCAAGTGCGTACCCTGCGCTTTCGAGAAGGGCGAGGGTGCGGAGAAATGCCTCATCAAATGCGTTGGCGAATCGGTCATTCTCGGACCGCTCTGCGGTGAGCTTTGCTCGTCAGTGACCGCGCAGTCATGGATGAAGGACGCTGATAAGTGCACAGGTAAGTGCACGGAGTGTGCCTCTTGCGTTTTCGAGGACAGCGCGGACGCTCGCAAGGAGTGCGCCCTGACCTGTGTTGTGGAGGACCTGATCCTGGGCCCTCTGTGCGAGAAGGCCTGCTCAAAAGCAAAGGATGCGGCCGGGTGCACGGAAACCTGCCTGAAGGTCGCGGACTGTGCGGAATGCGCGTTCAAGGACACTGACAAGGAAAAGGAGCTGTGCGCTCTCGCATGCGTCGGGGTCAACTTCGTGTTCGATGTCGTGTGCGAGAAGGCCTGCAACAAGACCGACAATCCCGGTAACTGCACAGCGACCTGCATGAAGATCGCCAAGGACTGTGCCCCCTGCGCAATGAAGCCCACCCCGGACACTCGCGAGGAGTGCCTGATCAGGACGTGCGTCGGATTCGAGATCATCGGCCCCCTGTGCGAGAACCTCTTCGTCGGCGACATGATTGAAAAGTGCAAGGAATGCGGAGCGTGCGCAAGGGAACCGGAGGAGAACCGCGATGCCTGCGTAAAGGAATGCGTTGGCAGGCAGCCGGAGGCTTTCGACGTGTGCGAACAGGTCAGCTGCGATCCCATATGCGGTGGCCAGCGTACTGCCGCGTGCAGGGAGCAATGCGGTAGCGATACTGCCTGTATCGAGAGTTGCAAGCAATCGTGCATGGACGAATGCAAGCAGCTATGCGGTAGCTGTGGACAGTGCGGGTACGAGAAGAGCCGTGAGGCAATGCATGAGTGCACCATCAAGTATTGCGTCCAGCCGTTCATGATGACACCCATATGTGAGGATTTCTGTAGCAACTCGATTATGGGTCTCCAGCCACAGGAATGCGTGGCCATATGCAACTCGTGCGAGGAATGTACAATGTCCGTGGACTGCGTCACAGGTACCGCTCAGGTCGAGCCATGCCTAAAGGAATGCATGTTCGAGGATGCATGTTCAAGTAACTGCGACCGTATGTACAGCTCGTCAAAGAACGTCGATGACTGCAAGAAGAACTGCCAGAGCTGTAAGCACTGCGCCAATGAGGACAATGTCACGATGCAGCCTTGCCTCATGGAGTGCTTTGATTCACTCGACGTGAAGGAAGAATGCTCGGGTCTCTGCCAGCTGTGGGGTGTCGCGAGCGGTGATAGTATGACACGATGCCGCTCATTGTGCTCGTCGTGTATCAAATGCGATGGCTTACCCGGAGAGGCAAAGATAGGGTGCCTACGCAACTGCACGATGGGACAGATGGAGGACTACTTCGGCGACCAATGTGACAGTATATGCAGGGACCAGAACGACACTGCGTCGTGTCGCCAGAAATGCATGCATTGCGACAGCTGCGTGTTCGAGGGAGATGGTCAGAACATGACCTCCTGTATCCTCGATAAATGCATCCCTCCATTGGACGTGGCTAAACCCATATGTGATGAGATATGCTCCAACGAGCCCGACGTCGATGCATGTGTCGCGTCCTGTCTGGCGAAACCGGAGTGCGTACACCTCGACACGCGACGCAAGCGTCAGGACTGTTACACTGAACACGTCGCGCCCGCTCAGCTGGGGCCCTCGTGCGACCAGCTCTGCGAGGAGCTACCGGAACCCGACAAGTGCAAACGTCGGTGCCGGAGCTGTAATCTCTGCATGAACGACCGGGGCACTAATCGTGATGGATGCCTGGAGCGATGCGCCGACCGGGGGCGAAGAGGTGACTCGTGCGAGGACCATTGCGCTTCGGCAAAGAATCCTCGGACATGCAGGAGCGCCTGCATGACATGTCCGATGTGCGACCGGCTCGAAGGGGAGGCACTACAGTCGTGCATCGCTGAGTGCACGGGAGAGGTCACGGCCCAGATGACGTTCGACATGTGCGACGATCTTTGTTCGACATACAACGATTTCGACCGTTGCATGGCAGCATGTGGTGACTGCGATCAATGTTCGATGGGGCCCGATCAGTACGGGTGTCTGGAAGAGTGCGTTGATGCCACCGATCCCGGCCTCGACTTCTCTGCCAAGGAGAAGGAGAAGAAGGAGAAGGCAAAGAAGGCTCTCCTCTCGGGCATGTGCGACCTCGCGTTCGGCAACTTCTGGGATGCGTTCTCCTGCGATCTGGTATGCTCCATGGGAGGCGTGTGCCCCATCGTGGATGAGCGGTACCTTCTCAAGTGTCCGCCAATGGCGCAGGAGAACCTCTACCTCTACTACAGCGACCTCATCACCTACTTCGAGAACGTGGCCCTGTTCTACGAGAACATGGAGAAGGCCCTGGACGGTATCATGTTGGGAACGGTGGGCCTGTGCGCCATGTGCAATTACGAGCTAATTAATCTCCAAGCCACCTACGGCACCTGTTCGGGTATCTGGAATCCCACACCGTGGGGTGCGGCGACAATCCCCTGGAACGAGTGGATGTGCGACGTCTCCGGCATGATCAGTTGCCAACCACGTATCTGTTCGACGGTACCAGGTGTCAACCGGTGCCCGCAGCTCTGCTCCACGGCCACGTGTCACCACACGATAGCGCCGTACATATGCTGTTGTGGATGGCCGGGCTGCTGCCCCAGCTATTTTGCGACACCATCCACGACGCTCCATGTAAATCCTACGGCTATGAAGACCTGTCATCGGTTCGTCCATGAGACCGATGACGCGTGTACCATGGAGGGCCTGTGGTGGCGAGGGGTCGTGGAGGCACCCGCTCTGCGCAATCCGTGCCATGTTGTGACCAAGATAGCTGAGCTCAAGAACTACGTCCACAAGTTCCGGACCGAGATCCTCCCCGACATCATCGTACAGTTGCGTGCCATGCGTGCCAACGCCCGCCGCTGCACCGTACGCGTCTCCTGCTCGTCCAACATCAAGATCTATCTCGATCTCCTCGAGGAGATATGGGACCGGGCCAACCACATAGATGGCTGGGATACAGAGAAGTTCGAGTTCGAGACCAACAAGTTCACCCTTGCCATGCAGGACTTTAACGAAGACATCAACTCAGGCGGTTCAGGATTCGGCTTCGACTTCTCAGGCGGCGCCGGTTGGACCAACTTCAAGACCGGTCTCAGTGTGGGTGCTTCGGCCTACTTTGATAATATGCAGGGGAAGAATCCCGAGAAGTACCTTGTATGGGTACCGGACTACAATCCCCCATATTGTGTCCCCGGTGCCACTGGCGTTGCGACGACCGCAGCCACGACTGTAGCGGTGGACAAGGTCGTCGATAAGCTGAAGAAGACCTTAAAAGAAAAGATGATGGAGGCAGTGAAGGAGACCTTCGGTGTCAGACAGATCGCGACGCTCGTTGCTTACCATACAGAGCTCATCGCAATTTCCCTGACCAACTCGTTCGCCGGTGTGGCAGGCGTCCCAGGGCCGTGGTGCACCGGAGGTTTTCCCATGACGTGCATAGACGCCTTCCCAATACGCTGGCACCTGGTCGAGGGTTCGAACCTCGGGGAGGACCTTGTGTTCAAAATGCCAGTCATCCCCAGCTGCGGAGTGGAGGCCTTCGCGAAGTCGATGCCCGGTGACGCCTTCTGGCACTACAACGAGTGCCTGCTCTACCAGGGCCATACGCCCGATCCTACGGGCGGAGATGAGGAGGAACTGGAAGAGGAACTCGAGGAAGAGGAAGAGGTAGAAGAGGAGGAGCTTGAGGAAGAGGAATGGGAAGAGGAGGAAGAAGAGTTCGAGGAAGAGGTCGACTGCTCTGACAAGGAGGACCTGGAACCTTGTTTCGAGGGTGATGGTCTCTGCTGCAACGGTGAATGCATACCTGGGGCCG
This sequence comes from Candidatus Undinarchaeales archaeon, assembly GCA_030753015.1. Classification (GTDB taxonomy): domain Archaea; phylum SpSt-1190; class SpSt-1190; order JASMDC01; family JASMDC01; genus JASMDC01. Next base: position 33,159 of record JASMDC010000026.1, read on the forward strand.
AGGCATGTACCACGGAAGGTGAAGAGGAGTGCGCCGGGGCCGAGGAGGAGGCCGCTTGTGGCGGCGGAAAGGGCATTTGCTGCTTCGGGGCCTGTGTCCCCGGGGCGAGCGGATGTGGTGAGGAAGAGGATGAGTGCGCAGGTGAGAATGCAGGTGCGCCCTGTGATGGTGGTAAGTGCTGTGAAGGCCGATGCGTACCAGGGGCCACCGGTTGCAGTGGAACAGCGGACTGTATCAAGAGGCCAGATGGTGCATCCTGTGTAAACGGTACAGGCATGTGTTGCGAACAGAACTGTATCCCGGGTGCTGAAGCATGCGCCGTAGCACCCGAGTGCCAGCCCGGGTACGATGGGCTACCCTGTGCGGACGGGACATGCTGCGATGGCGTGTGCGTACCGGGAGCATTATCATGTGGCGGGTACTCGCATGAGTGTGTGGAAGGGGGCGACCTCTCGGTCTGCTCGGGTGACGGTCTCTGTTGTAGGGAACGGTGCCTCCCCGGAGCGACATCCTGTGGTGGAAGACCGGGCGGAGAGCTCCCCACCGATATCGCGGAGGTCTGCACGAGAGCCTGCGATGAAGCCAGCGGGGGCGATCATTACTGCCATCCCACCGAACGTATGTGCACCTGTCGTACAACGAGAGGACCGGTGTACGTCGCAGAGATACCTTGCGCTCCGCGTGTCTCCGAACGTTTGGTAGCAGGACTGCGAAGGTGTTGCGAGAGCAAAGGGATGGAAGAGGTAGACGAGTGTTACAACGAGGAAAGCGAGACCGGCTTCTGCTGTCAGGGAGCGTTCACGGAAGTGCCCATTGAGATCGAGTGCGTAAAGGACGCACCGGTCGTGGAGATCGCCTCTCTTGCCTGGATGTACGGGAACAGGCAGGTCCTCTCTATGGTGGCCGGTACGACCGTTAATCTTACCGCCGTCCTCAGGAACACCGGCAAGCGTCTCGAGGACGGTGACCTATCGTTCCGTATCGACGCTGAAGGGGAACGACATCTCTCACGCGATGAGCATCACATAGCGATCAGTGGATCGAGCGTACGTCGTGTGGGCCTTCCGATCGAGCTGGAGCCACGGCTCGCGGGTGGATCGCTCACGGCGCTCGCGATCCTTGGATACCTCAACGTCCAAGTGTCGTCCGAGCCCATACGCCTCTATGTCCTTGCCGAGGACACCGTGGACGTGGCCGATGGCTACTTCGAGTCGTCGGGTGAGCGTGATTATTACGTACTTGCCGGTGATGTGGTGGCCGCCGCTGCAGCAGTGACATCCTCGAAGAACGAGTCGATCGAAGCGGTCATCGAGGTGGTCATGACCGCTAATGGTACGGAACTGGAAGCGACAAGGACCAAAAAGGCCACGACGTTGGAGCGTAGCGCGACCGTTACCGTCAGAACTCCGACCCGGTTCATCGGTGAGGGGAACGTGGGGACAGAGCTTGGTATGATCGTACGGGTAGAGGGTATCGGGGGAGAGGTCCTCCAGTACAAACGGCTTGAGGTCGATATCTATCCTGATGCAGTGAAGATCGTCAGCTCGCCATATCTCTTCCTGCGTGATGTCGCCTGGCGGGACGATGGAGGAAGAAGGATGGAACGGACCTATGAGGGCGTCCAGACGAAGGCCGAGGTGACGTTGCACAATCCGCTCGCTATATCTTTCGACGGTACGGTGACGGTCGAGGTCGTGGACGGTCAAGGGAATATCGTGGCGACTGGGAGCCGTCACGCGGTCATCGATATGGACGCTTCGGCCATCGTCCAGACAGTACCGTTCACCGCAACCCTCACAGAGGCCTTTGCCGTTGGACCCGATGGTTCGGCAGTCCTCAAGAAGGAGGACAGCGTGTACCGCGTCAGGGTGACCGCCAGGACCGATGCCATAACCTGGGCGGACATCGACGACCATGTGTTCGTGCTCGAGACGCGTGCCCTCGGCGAGGGCGGGACCTCGGATGTCATGGCCTCGAGCGAGTTCGAGGGTTGTAGCCTCAGCGTCAGCTGCACCGCGTGCACCGAGGGATGTGAGATCACGATCAAGGACTGCGAGCCGGTCCTCAACCTTTGCAAATGTGTGGAGTGCACATTCTCGAGAGGATGATGGTGAGTACTGCTAACGATTCAATTCGTCGCCGAACGGGAAGGTGGGCGATTATCGGATTGTTATCGCTCATCATCATGATGAACACAGGACTCGCGGGCCTCATACCCTTGAGCGGGCAGTGGTCCGGAGCTGCCAAGGGCATGTGCAAGAGCTGCATCCAGTGCGCTAACATGGAGGGTGAGGAGCAGAAGGCCTGCCTCATGGAATGCCTGCGTGCGGGCGTCGGTTATCTCCTTGGTCCTCTCTGCGTCCTCATCGTCCTCGATCACGGGCTCCCGGTCGAAGCATGGTCCTGATGTATACTGTTCACAATGCCCTTTCCAGTCGCCCCCTCCCGTCAGACCGACACCTTCGGTCCTCTTAGGCCCCTCTCCCCGTCCGATGTCCGTGTACACGCTCGGATCGGCCAAGGTGGCGATGACAGCGCGCATTTCGGTCTGGAAGCTGGTGATGTCGTAGTCGTCGGTGGTGAACGACGCACCGATCGTGGACTCGAGCCTCTGAAGGTCCTCTTCGATGCGCTCTGGTGTCAATCCGCTAGCCGTGGCCTCGCGCACCCGTCCGGCCATGTCGTCCATGGTATCGGCGAGCTCGGGGAGGAGAGGGACCACGGTCCCCGCAAGGTAACCGTTTAGCTCTTCCACCGTCTGGGCAAGCTCGCATACGTTGGCATTCTTGCCGAAGGTGCATACATCGTTGATCGCATGTACCATCCGGGAGCATTCCAGCACTTTCACAGGGGCCGGAAGGCTCTTGTCATGGGAATCGCAATCATGTCCCTTGCGTTCGGGGATGTTTTCGCAGAGGACGCATGAAGAGCTACTACCACTGCAACTGGCCTGTGCAGCGATTCCGCAGACTTTAGGGTCCACGATACTGGTCGGTGCTAGTTCAAGACCGCTCCCGCAATGAGGATAATCTGCCGAGATGAACTCATCCCTTACCTGGTTGCATACATCACACTGTATCCGCAAGGCCTGGGTAAGAAGCCCCAGGTCTTCGCTCAAAGCACCGTAGAATGAATCCGCCCGCTCGTAGAACGCTTTACCCTCTTCGAGATAGTGCACGATGTTGATGTATGGTCGGGCCGAGCAGTCCATGAGCGCAGCGTTAAGGGGAACAGCAGTTTCATTGATGATCACTCCCCCTCTGACGGAGAAGGGCATCTGACAAGCGCTACCGGTCATGTAATCGATGGGCATTGGCGAGGGTGTCGGGGTGGCCGGGCCCTCTTCACTGCACGTGAGCGATGTGATAACGAGAATACTGAGCAACAGGACCAGAGCATGATGCCTTGTCACGCCTAATCTCAAGTCCATGTCATCATCACCGTTCCACGGATTACCAGGATACATCTATCCCTTCCTGATGTTGATACTGCCCACGGTAATTAATAAGGCTAATCCTTGGAGATCAGATTGGACTGCCGTAAGGCCGTTTACCCTTTCTAAACCTGAATCCCGCGGTTTCTAGGCACTACTGCTGACTTCTCGGAGTCTGAATGTGGTCGGTCGTTCAAGTCCGCAAGGAAATGTTTTTAAGGTGGTAGTGCCTATAGGCACTACATGACCTTCATCCGGGAGAAGCGGTTCGGCGACCGCGTCTACAAGTACAAGGTAGAGAGCTATCGTGACGAACAGGGCCGTCCCCGACAACGGGTCCTCGAGTACCTGGGACGGGAGGCCGAGGGAGCGGATGGAGAACATGAGGCCCGACCAAAACGGTCCCGCGGAACAATGGTCGAGGAGATCCTGCCCTTCGGCGACCTGGCCCTCCTGCATGACACGGCCATGCAGATCGACCTCGTCGAGACCATCGACCGGCTCGCCCCCCGGCAGAGCACGACGTCGGTCGGGAAGGCGCTGCTGCTCCTGGCCATCAACCACCACACGGGCAGGGTGGCTCTCGAGGACGTGGGCGAGTGGTACGAGCGCAGCATGCTCAGGTACTGGCTCGGCGACCCGCCCGAGAACTTCACCGAGGAACGCCTCCTGGGTGTGCTGGACACGGTGTGCAAGCAGGATGAGGATCTCCTGCGGGACAAGACGTGGATCATCAGCCAGGCCCTGCGAGAGAGAGTGGAGGTGAAGTGGAGCCCCGAGAGCCGCTACCTCTACTATGATCGGACTCAGACCCTGTACTTCGGCGAGGAGTGCTTCTACGGTGAGTTCGGGTACGATACGGAGGGCCAGCGGAAGCGCAGGAAGGTCGGCATGGCCATCGTCATCCGGAGGGGGGACAGGTTCCCCGTCCTCTACCGTGTGTTCCGCGGGGACCGCCCCGATGTCACCACCTTCACGTCCGTGGTGGACCGCCTCGATGGCGCTGGGCTCAAGGACCTCGTCCTCGTGGTCGACAGGGGCATGAAGAGCGAGGAGAACATACGGTTCGTCGCCGACACGCCGTTCTCGGTGGTGACGGGGGTGCGTGCCAACGAAAGGATTGTCGACGAGCTTCTCCAGGGTCTCAGGGACGAGGATGTCGAGAGACCGGGGAACCGCCTCCACCGGGGCGAGCGGATATTCTGCGTGGTGGAGAGGACCGTGGACACCTCGGAGGGGGAGCGGAAGTACGTCATCTACCAGGACCCGAGGAGGCGGGGAGAGGAGAAGGCCTCCCTGCTGGAGCGGATCTCGACGGCGGAGGAGCGGCTGGGCGAGCTCGAACAGGAGATGGCGACCTCCGATGAGCGGGGCAGGGGACGCAGGCCGAACTGGGAGCGCAGGATGAAGGACATACTCAACGGGGTCGGCCGCTACTTCAAGGCGGAGATCACGGACGGAAGGCTCGAGTGGAGCCTTCTGGAGGATGTCGTCGAGGACATGCTCCCCAGGGTCGGTAGGTCGATCCTGGTGTCCACGGACGTGAACATCCCGGCGAAGGAGGTCGTCGACGTCTACCTCGACAAGGACGAGGTGGAGAAGGTGTGGCGTCTCGGAAAGGGGTCACTCGGTCTGAAGGGCATCAACCACTACAAGCGGGACAGGGTCGTTAGTTATCTCTTCGTCTGCTATCTCGCACATCTCCTGTGGGCCATCCTGCGGTACCGGCTGAGGAAGAAGAGGGTCCACACGAGCGTGGAACGGTGCCTCCGCGCCCTTCATCGCGTGGAATTCGTCCGTCTTCGGTCCGGAAAGAAGGAGTTCCTGCAGACGCCGCCCCCCGTCGGGCTCGAGAAGAAGCTGTGCGAGGCGTTCGATCTGGAGCGCTTCAAGAAGGTCACGTAGCGTAGTGCCTACATCTCACGGGATTCAGGTCTAAACCGACATTTTTATTCCGGCTCTTCCCGCTTCTTCTTCTCCTTGACCTTGAGGCCTGCAGTGAGTAGCTTGGAAAGGGTCTGCATCTTCTGTGTGACGGTGCCTGACTCGACCATGAGCTTGTTGGTGAGGTCGATACCGAACTCGAGGTCCTTAGCCTCACCGCTCTTGAGCTCCTTTGTTGCAAGGGCGATCTGGATGTCGTGAATCTCGAACCTGATGTTGTCGATATCTCCGAGAATCTCGTAGCAAAGGCTCGAAGCTTCCTTGAGTTTCATGGCCACGCCCTGCCGGATAATATATATAAACCCTTTGACATCCGCATTACGAGGCCGCAGTGGACGAGGACGTTGGGTCAGGTCTCCGCCTTCTCGACCGTGCGCTCATACTCAATAATGAGGAACGGGTCCTCCTTGTTGCGGACCTCCATCTTGGATTGGACCTTGAGCTCCGTAGGAAGGGTGTCACAATCCCTTTTCAGACGGACCGTATCAAGAAGGCCCTTCTCTCTCTCATACGCTCTGAGACTCCCGACCGCGTTGTGATCCTGGGAGATGTACGTCACGCTATACCTGTCGCGACCCGTAGTGAGGTCGTCCATGTCCCACGCTTCCTTGAAGCTATCAAGAAGGAGGTGTCGCTTACTATCGTACCGGGAAACCACGATGCGGGTATCCGCGACATAGTACCTGCGGACGTGGATGTTGTCCCGTCACGAGGCATACGACATGGCGATGTCGGGCTATTCCACGGCCATACATGGCCGGGGACCGAAGTCCTGTCAGCACAGACGCTGATATGTGGGCATGTCCATCCATGTGTCACACTCACGGACGAGGGAGGTCATCCATATCGTCTGACGTGCTGGGTCACCGCCGACCTCGACAGGGAGACCCTGCTCGAACGTTACCCTGATGTGGACGTACGGTCGCGGCGACTCATCATTATGCCTGCGTTCAATCCACTTATCACGGGACAGAGCCTCAACACTGGCAAGCGACCTCTCGGCCCGCTCCTCAGGAACAACATTGCAATCCCTGAGAGCTTATCATACACGTTGTTGGACGGTACGCATCTGGGAAGGATGGATGACGCACCCACAGAGTATCCAGGAAAGGTATGACTGGGGAGAAAAAGGTGGGTGTGGCGTTCACCACACCCGTTTCCACCCCCAAGGTAAGAAACTGGAATGGTAAAATTGCTTTCATGGTTTATAAAGAATTGCCCGGCATCGAACGAAGGAACGCGCTCCATTGGGCGAAAAAGAGAAGATTCTTCCGTTATTTGATCGAGCTCTCCTGAACGACTGCTCATGATATATAACGTTAGTCAAAGAACGAATACGTGACGGTGGATCCGACCTCAAAGCTCACCTGGAAACGGTATTATAGCGAATGGGCGATCGAGTACGACGGGGATGTGATCACGTACGGTTACCGTCCGATGGGCGTTCTCAGAAAAGCTACCGAACATGTGACCATCGGCCCCAAGATACTGGACATCGGCGCAGGAACATCCTTATGGCTCGTGTCCAGAAGTGAGCTCGTCAAAGGAGAACGAAGCACAGTTGTTTCACTTGATATCTCAAGAGAGATGCTCGAACGATCCCGGTGGAGAGGTGCTGAGCCCGTCCAAGGCGACGCGGAATCTCTACCCTTCGCTGGAGGGGCCTTTGATACGGTTCTAGCTCTTGAACTAATCGAGGCTCTTCCTCGACCGGCTGACTTCCTTGCTGAGGCGAGGCGAGTCCTTCGTCCTGGTGGTTCCCTTGTGCTTACCCTTGAGCTTCCTGGAGCGGAGAACGTCGGACTCCCGGGAAGAGAGATCCCGGGAGGGGACATCATCAGGTACTCTGTCGACGATATCGCTGGAATGATCGAGGACATTGGTCTGAAGCCCGTCATCAACTTCCGGACCCGAGGATTCCACGTCTACGAGATCGTCGTCTTCTGTGCCACTGCGCCCGTCTAGGTACTTGTTCTTGAGCGCCAACCAGTGGACCATCCGTTCCTGCCATTCGTCAAGGATCGATGGCTCCATGAGAAGAATGAGAAAATAGCCATAGAAGAGCGAGAACACATGGAGTTCATCTGCTTCGCGATTGCCCATGTTTTGCACGGTCTCGCGATACGCCTGTGTCTCGTTCCATACCTGCTCGAGCTGTCTGTTTGCGTCCTCAACGCGGACAGAGAGCTCCTGTTGGCGTTGGTTGAGCTCTGAAAGGGACTGCTTGACACGTGTACGCTCGACACTGATGATCCCGAGCGTCCTATTAACGTCCATCGTCCGCTCTACAAACTCCTCCCGGGAGATAGTACCATTTACCAATGCACGTTCCAGGATGGTCTTGTTCTTCGTGACCTCGTCCTCTAGCGTTCCGAGACGGACGTCGGTTATCGTCTTGTTCTCAACCTCGTCCTCGACGGACCTGAGCTCGTTCTGGGTGCTCTCCACCGTCGCGGTCGCGATCCATTCGGCAGTAATACCATCGGCGAGCCGGTCGTATACACGCTCTGTGATACTGGAACGGAGGACAGGGAGAACGATGAATCCCATGACGAAGAGAGCGATCAACGACTCACGTGGTCGTGAGACGACACAGGCTCCGATGCAACACCAAATAAGACCGGACGCACCGACGAGGATTGTGTCCGGCGAGATCGCTGCGAAAAAAACACCGGGTCCAAGAATCGATAGGAGAAAGAACACTGCGGCTCGATGGGGTCGTAGGCGGAGCTCAAGGAGGGTTCCGAAAACAACGAGTAGACCGATGTTCATGACAAGGTGCCCGGGGTAGAGATGTATGAGAGCGTAAGTCAGGTAGGTGTAGGTCTGAGTCAGAGTGGTATCAAGGCCATAAAGTCCAACAACTGTATCGAACGGCGGTGAAACGAGCAGACTGCCTCCCGTGAACCACACATAAAGGAATACGATGGTGGCCAAGAAAGAGAGGGTAACAACGGGCAAGATGGGCTCTTTACCTTTGACCTTCTCACGATTACCCTCGATTACCGGTCCCTCCGCTTTTCGTGATTCCGAAGGAATCTTAAGTATTTGCACCAATGGCAGAAGCGATGGACCCTGCGTTCAATGTTACTGCTGTCACGAACACTATTACGCTCATCGAGGCTCAGTCAAATATCATACGATACATCCTCGGCGCGGTAGTGGTGGTCCTTTCTTACTTTATCTCACGGTTCGCAGGAAAAACTCTTCATAAGATCGGTTCCAAGCTCGCAGATCACACGAGCACACGAGTTGACGACGAGCTCCTTCGTGTGAGCATTAAGCCCGTAAAGGTTACGATCGTCATCATCGGTGTCCTCGGTGCCCTGTTCATTTCCGGGTGGGATGCCGATTCCCTCCGCCTGATGGCAAATCCCCTTGTCGCCATCGCCCTGCTGGTGCTAGCGCGTATCGTCGTCCATACCAGCTGTGTGTTCATCGAGGAGTACGGCGTCCACCTCGCAGAAATGGCGGACACGAGCCTTGACAAGCGGTTCATACCGACGATACAGGCCATACTCTCCATTGTCATATACTCTGTTGCAGGTCTCATGGCCCTCTCATCGCTCGGTGTGGACGTCACTCCCCTTGTCACTCTCGGTGGGGTCGCCGGTATCGCTGTTGCTGTGGCCTCTCAGGATACTCTTGGAAATGTGGTGGCAGGGATCATCGTCATGTACGACAAGCCTTTCGCTTCCGGGGACCTCGTTCTGATCGGAGGGCCCGAGGGTGAAGGTGGTACGGTTCTGGCGGTGGGTCTCTTCAGCACGAAGGTCAGAACGTGGGACAACAACGTGATCACGTTCCCTAATTCAGACCTGTACAAAAAGGGTGCAGTGAACTACTCGTACGGTGACGAGCGCGTCCGTGTTCGTATCCCCGTGGGTGTCGCTTATGGCACCGATATCGAAAAGGTCCGTGGGATCCTCCTCGACATCGCTAAGGAGGATGAGAGCGTGCTCGATGAACCCGAGCCCCGAGCGCTCTTCCTTTCCTTCGGTGACTTCGCCTATGACTTTGAACTCAGGGTCTACATCAAGGACCTTATGGACATCTTCAACGTGAAGGACCGTATCAATACGAACATCAAGACGCGATTCGACGAAAAGCACATCGAGATTCCATTCCCGGTCAGGACTCTTCTAATGCCGAAGAACGCACTCAAGTGAGCGTTCATCTGACCTTCGGAAGAACTTTATGGTCCGTGTCCGTTTATTGGGACACAACAGGAAACTTTATATACCGGTTTCCCTGCCGAGTGACAACATGTTCAGGAGCAAGAGGGGAGAAGTCACTATCCTGTTCGCTATGTTGGCCTTTGCTATGATGTACATGGCAACCACACTGGAGTACGGCAATGCGAATCCTGGTAGCGGGACCACGGTCGTGGACCTGGCACCTGTCAAGTTCATCGGTGTGAATTATTTAGACCCGGAGGCCGGCTATTTCAGTGAAGGGTCCGAGGAGAAGGTAGTTTTGATCTCTCTCCGCAACAGCGGCGGAACCCATGATGAACTATCACTCGTGTTCATTCATTCCCCTCGTACTGAGATTCTGAGCGATGACCTCGAGAAGGACTCAGAGGACATCAATGGCACCGTGTACGAGCGGTTCCTCCTTCCTGTGCTCTACAGTTCAGAAAAGGAGGTCTCCTTCACACCGTTCACGCTCAACAGGACGAACAACGTGTCGGTGATCATCCAGAAAGAGGAATTAACGGTCAGGCTCGTTGACGACGAGAATGCCGTATTCGATGAACGGACCCTAGAGATCTGATCAACAGGGCTCCGGCCGGAATAGTTCAGATATATATGCCTTTGTCGTACTAGGTAGAACGTCGGGGTATATATCGTTGGTACAGGATGACGGATTCGAATCAGAAAAGAAGCGGGTCCTCATCGTTTCCGGTGATATGGGCGAGGTGCTCCAGCTCAAAGAGCTCCTGTCGCTCTATGCCCAGGACATGGAGCTCGACAATGCTGAGGATGGTCTCTCAGCTTTTCGCAAGCTCATCAGGACACGGTTCGACCTCATCCTTCTCGACTTCTTCCTGCCCGATGCGGATGGCGAGGCTGTGCTCGACAAGGTCAAGGAGCTCCGACCAGGTCTGCCGGTCATCATCATGGCCGGGAAGGGCGCGGAGCAGTTCGCGGCCCATATGCTACGGCTCGGCGCCTCCGATTATGTGCTCAAGGGCACTAACTTCCATAGCGATATGCTCCATGCTCTTAAGCGGAACCTCGAGAGGCTCGAGCAAGAGAAGCGTGTTACACTCCTTGAGGGGGTTATGGCACGGATGCCGGTGGGGGCATTGGTCATTGACGCCATGGGAACGATAGTCCTGGCCAACACGAAGGCGAAAGGGATAATTGGTGACGTTGACCTTGAAGGAAATCCTGTAAAGGAAACATTGCCCGATGGTGATGTTATCGCTAAGGCCTGCACGAAGGCTCTTACTGGGGAGGTCGTGCAGCTCGACAGCGGTTCGGTCCAGCCAATCGAGCTCTACGGAAGCCCGTTCTGGGCAGTCGTATTCCTTAAAGACCAGTGATCCAGGGGACCTGCACTGTTAGTTCTGCTTTAGCAGCCAGCGCATAATATTCACCATGAGAAACTTGTTGTCCGCCTTGAGCAAGTGCTCGTTGGTGATCATGGAACCATCACCGAGCGCGATAACTCGTCCCTGACCGGACTCGGCTCCCACGATGATCGGAGGATAGCCCTCCTCCCCCTCATCCCGCGACATATCCATGTTTGCATCAGCGAAGTGGTGATCGCCGTATGCAAGGGTGAAGGCGTTGTCGCCATCGGCCCTAAGTGAACATCCTGCGAGGTAGAGGACCTCGGAAATCCCGCTCATGACAGGGTGGTCATTATCAACGACGATTGGAGTGTAGGCAGTGGGATCATCGGATTCCTCTGTGACATGGTCCGGATTGAATCCGATACCAAAAGCTGCCGCTAAAGGCGTGATATTGTCCTTATGGTTGAGGATGTTCCCGAGCTCCGCGACCAGGAGGAGCCCTCCACCGTTATCCACGAACTGTTTGAGCGTGGCGACCTCTGCCTCAGTGAATGGTTTCTGCGGTACATTGACCACTAACACTCCCGCGTTCGAGAGAGCACCAAGACTGAGTGCCGTACTTACCTCGAAGCCGTATTGTTTCAAGATATCCGCGAGGAGGGAGAGTCCCTCATCTTCCGTGTTCACGATGTGGAAATAGTCCCCATGTGACTCATCAAAAAGGATTGCCGTTCCACCCATGTTGGTCCTTTTCTCGGGCAATGCTTAAATCTTGAACCACGACTGCAAGCCTTCAAATTGGGGGGGCCCTAGCTCTTAGCATCACTCGTTGAACAGCATCTCTTCGGCTTCCGGAGAGATCGGTTCTTCCTCCTCAGGATCACCGAACAGGTGGGGAGCATCATCAACTCGCTTCTGGACGCCGTAATAGAGTGCAATGAGATGTGAGCAGAAGCGAGAGTGGTCCGCTATGAACTCAGGGCACGTGCAAACGAACCTGTTGAACGGTAGGGTTAGGTCCTTGATCATACAGAAGAAGTCATCTTTGTCAACGGAACAACCACCAAAGACCGTACGGGCATGGATATCGTGTATGACGGCACAACCCGATTTGAAGAAACGATGCCCTTCGAAGACATCATCCATCTCTACTTCCGCCATGTGGGCCTCTTTCCCGTGAAGACATTCATAAGTCTTTGTGTGACGCGAGGGGGGCGCTCAGAGTTCTTTTACACCGAAGCTCGTCCCTACTGAGATGGCGGTATCGAGGAGGTAATGGTCCCTGGGAACGAGTCGTTGCTTCCCGATGGTGTCGGCAAGCGGTGAGGACGTTATCTCACCACCCTTTTCCGCGACAAGACGTCCGAACTTGCCCTGCGCGACGAGGTCAATCGCCTTTCTTCCGAACAAGGTTCCGAGCACACGGTCCCGTGATGATGGAGGCCCGCCCCGTTGAAGGTGGCCGAGCACGGTGACGCGTGATTCGATCCCGGTCCTTTCCTGGATACCATCAGCAACCACCTTCCCGATCCCACCTAGCCGGATCGGGTCCGCGCTGTCCTTGACTATACGCTTGACGACCTGTGTACCACCCGCGGGCCTTGCCCCTTCTGACACAACGATGATGGAGAACCGCTTCCCGTGACGGCTCCGATGGTCCACCACCCTACAGACCTCTTCAATATCGAAGGGTATCTCGGGGATGAGCAGGACGTCGCCACCGCCGGCGATACCGGCATGGAGGGCAAGCCATCCAGCGTTCCGACCCATGACCTCTACGACCATAGCACGATGGTGTGACATTGCTGTCGTGTGGATCCGGTCCAGAGCGTCAGTGATGATACCAACAGCGGTGTCGAAGCCGAACGTGACATCGGTCCCTGCAAGGTCGTTGTCGATGGTCTTGGGGATGCCGATGATGTTCATACCGCGTTCTGCGAGCCTGCCGGCTATGGACTGGGTACCGTCCCCGCCTATCGTGATGACGGCATCGATATCAAGGTCCCGACAAGTATCGATCAAGACTTGAGAGACATCCTCCTTGATGAGCTTCCCGCCCTTTTCGACCGCGAAGGCGAATGGATCGGCCTTGTTCGATGTGCCAAGAATGGTCCCGCCGATGGATAGGATCCCTGATACAGTATCGTACGTAAGCTGACGGGTCCTTCCCTCGATGAGACCGAGGAAGCCATCCTCGATACCGATGACATCCCAGCCGTGTTCGACGATCGCGGTCTTCGTTACGGAACGGATCACGGCATTGAGGCCCGGACAGTCACCGCCTGCAGTGAGGACACCGATCCGCTCGATGTTATTATCGACCATGATGATACCCATACGAAGGTGCGGGTGAACGCTTATATTCGTGATGGCGGGTTGCTCATTCCGACTGCCCGTCCAATCCCTGGGATCCCTCTGATCCGCGGGCCTCGCCCGTCATGTAACGATACCCGTAGTAGGATGCCGTTGCAGGCCTTGCCGTGTAAGGGCTGGGTGCGGTAGTACCAGAGGTGGCGGGGGATACCGTCGCGACCGTTCGTGGTGTAAGTTCCCTGAAGACTACCCTGATCCCAATCACAAGAACGATGAAGATAACAAGCCCAATGATGGCCAGACCGGGGATGTTCTTACCGGTAATGATATCCCACAGGAAGCTCTCCTGAATTGCCCTGAAGAGCTGGTTGCTAGAGCCAAAGGTTATCGTCACATGGCCTCCAGCAGTAGCAAGCTCGGGGAACGTCTCCGAAGTGACCACGATATCGATATCAGCAGTCCCGGCGCTTGATAGGAACGTGAGTGGGAGGAGGAATGCATGCTTGCCATTCGGCTTGATCGTCGGTATCGGTACCTCGGTGAAACCCAGACGAGCATTGACGGTATTGATACGTACGATGTAACTGTCCGGGACATTACCAATGTTTGCGACCTGGACGGGGACGTCTATGTCAGGTGTGTCCATCACGTCATAGGTGCCCATGACATCGATGGAGACGGAACACGTGCAGTCCTCGCTCCCAGCGCAGGATTCACCGATAACCGTATCGCACACGCCGTTAGCGCAGAAGATTGGTGCACAATCCCGCGAGCAGAAACTGCATTCGTGCGAAGCGCATATCCCGTCACCGCAGCCGGCCTTGCAGAGCTCCTCGTAGGCATCGCACACTTTTCCATCAAGGCACCCACAGTCCTGGCAACAGTTGCCCTCGTTCTCAGTGGGTCGATCACATATACTGTCCCCGCACCGCACACCAACGCACCCCGTCGAGTCAGCGTCGGTCCTGTGTGGATCACAGACGTGGAGGGGGCCATCGCATGCACACCCGGGACCTGTCCGGCAATCCTCGATAAGGGTATTGCATCGCTTTACGGTCGGGCACCCGTCCCTCAGGTCAGGCTCACGGGGGCATTCTTCGTCGCCGTCTGGCACGCCGTCGCCATCGATATCACGTCGGCAGGTACCCTGAGAGCATGTATAAAGTGGTCCATAGATGCTCGTGCACTCAGAGTGCGCTGTGCAAGGGACGCACAGACCGCGTTCACACACTTGGCCTTGTTCTTGGCAGACCTTGACATTGGATACGACGCAACGCTCGCTCAAGCATGAGAATTTGAGGGCAAGAGCTCCGCGGCATGCAGCGGGGCACTCATTGTCATTCAGGCATGGGAATCCCTTTCGCTGCGGGTCCGGATCTATCTGATCCGGGATGCTGTCATGGTCAATATCGGGCACGCATCCTCCTTCGTCCGCATGATCGCTCCACGGATCGCACACGCTTCCCTCGGAACACCTACAATCGGGACACCAGAGACAGTTCTCGCCGGCATCTTTCCTGCACACTCCATCGATACATGTCTGGACACACCGCTCCTCGATACATGTATGCCCAAGACCGTAATCGAGGATGCAGACAACATCCGAGTCACAGCCCGCGCATCCACTCGTTGTGCATATGGTACCATCCTTGCAAGTATAATCCTCTCCCTTCTTACAGAGGAAGTCGTCACACACGAATGGGACGAACACGTTGTCCTCGCACAGGTTCGGACAGTTGTCGTTGTTCGTACATTTGAGGACCCGACACGCGCCACTGACAGGTTCGCATTGTTTACCTTCTCCGTACTGGGCCGCGCAAGCCTCGGTCGATGTACACGCCATGCACCCCTCCTTCTCGCAAACGAGATAGGAATCAGAGCACTCGCGGTCACGTCTCTCGCAAGATCCGCCGATGCATGCGTACCCGATATGCAGTGTCCCTTCACACTTGTTGAAACGGGAGCAGTCCCCGTCGTTCAGGCAAGGACCACAGGAGCCAGCACGGCAAAAGAGCATTTCCGTCGAACAATCCCGTGTTCCTGAATCGACGCAGGCACCGTCCCTGCAATCCTTGAGCTGAGCGGTGTTTCCGTCACATGAGCCTGGGCACGGGAACATGTCGATGCACACGCCTGTCGTGGAACACGAGCCGAGCCCACTTTCGGCACAACATGTTGTGTTCCCAGGTCCGCACCGCCATGAACCTCCGACGCAGCGCACTGTGTCGATGCATGACTCCGAGCCACAGCTGGCGTACGGAGGGATCCCTCCGAGCCTGTCGCCGAGACTGATGCATTTACCATCACAGCAATACCCTGTCGAGTCCAGGGTATCGCAGGGTGCACCTTCGGGTCCGCACGCCTCCTTACAGAGACCGTCCGCACAGAAAGGCATATCACAATCTGCTCGGGTGATGCACGGACGAGCTGCCCGGCAGGTACCTGCAGCACAGATACCGGAAGCGCACTGGCAGTCGAGGAGGCAGGACCCACTGTCGGGAATCACTCCCGCAATGACACAGGCCTTTTCGACACAACAATCCGAAGCGCAGGTCTCAGGATTGAGACAGAATCCCGAGAGGTCCCGAAGGCAGGTCCCCTTGCGGTTATTGCACTTGAGTCCCTGTTCACATGAGCAGTCGTCCGAACAGGAACCATCAAGGCCGACTGAGCTCTTGACGGTGCACACTCCCTTCGATGCGCACCCGGATGCACACTCGGCGTGGCCGGTGGCATTGGTGCCGAGCACCCCAAGGCACGTCCCGCCGGTACATTCGAGCCCAGTGATGCAGTCGTTGTCGATTCTGCATGGCTGAGCGAGCGTTTGCTCACCGCGATCCTTACAGGTGCTTCCTTTGCAGACCCCGGAGCCGCACTGTTCACCCGAGTCGCACGCTACACCGGTCTTCTTGAGGCACTTACCTCCAGTACATTCCATGGTCAAGCTGCACTGGCAGTCATTTGAGCACGTACTGTCGAGGTCGACCGTTTCCCTTGGCACGCACGTAGCGGCTGCACAGCAGGACGTTGCGCAGTCCTTATCGAGGGAGCAAGTGCCACCGGTCGTTGCAAGACAAATGCCGGAATCATCGGTGATGAACTCCTTGACACACGAGTGTCCCGTACCGCACTCACAGGTCTCCCTACACAGGTCACCGGACACGACCGAATCCTTT
>JASMDC010000027.1 GCA_030753015.1 Candidatus Undinarchaeales archaeon
CCTCTTGCACGGTGGAGGCCTCGGTCAAGTAGGATAATGCGATGAAGTCCACGTCATGTTCGAACCCGAACGCAAGGTCCTCGCGGTCCTTCCCGGTAAGGTTGGGGAGGCTCATCTCCCTGCCCGGGACGATCACGCTCTTGTTGGATCCCAGGATGCAGTCGGACAAGACCCTGCACTTGACGTCGTCTCCTGAGATCGAGGTCACCTTCAGCTGGACCGCGCCATCACTGATCAGGACGCGGTCACCGACCTTGATGTCCTTCGCCAATCCCGGGTGCGACTGCCGTATCATCCTCTTGCCCGGATCGGTCCCCTTGTTGGTCAGGGTCAGTATCTCGCCCTTCGCAAGGTCCAGGGGATCGTCCAGCACATCGGTCCTGATTTCCGGACCTTTCGTATCCAGCATGACAGCGATCTCGGGGGATATCTTCCTGATCTTCCTGATGACATCCCCGTGATACTGATGGTCGCCGTGGGAAAGGTTCAACCTCGCTATGTTGAGACCACCCTCGATCATCTTCTTCAGGGTCGTGGTGTCATCGCACGAGGGCCCTATGGTGCACACCAGCTTGGTGAACTCTAATGGTCTCATAGAACTGGCCTTGTCGTCTCCATATTAAGAGCTTTTCTTCAAGTGATGACGATCTGAGTTCGAGATATCATCCCTGGTATCTTGAGGTGGACCAACTGCTGGGGGATACTCCCCCGCCAGGGAGTAACAGAACAATATCACCGCCGGGGACCATCCATCTGCGAAGGCCCCCGGGCGATGATGAACTCGTTACGAAGGTACGGGGGTGCTGGCCCCCGATGACCGGACCCGGGTGCTGGGTCCGTGGGTCACCAGCGCTATAAATCTTTCGCAGAGTGTCAGGTCGTCGCCTTACGCCCCTTCCTGGTCCTTCTTCTGCACGATGTAGAGGTAGCTGTCGATGATCTCGGTGCTGTCCTCGTTCCGGAACAGGTACACGAAGCTCTGGCTCTCGCCCATGTCCTTTGAAGACCAGATGGCGGGCGCTGTACCGGGCAGGGCGAACCGCTTCCCGAACACCGAGTACGTCTTATCTACACGGAACTCCTTTTCCGTCTCTCTGAACCTGTAACCGTGCATCTGGGCGGCCTCGGCGAGGGCCTCGGTATCAAGGTCGTTGACAATGAGCATGTCCAGCGCTGTGTCGCCGATCCGGTCGTTCCCGAGCGAGTCGAACGTGACCATCGCGATACCGCCCGGGTCCTCCTTGCCCAGGTTCGTGGGGAACACCATCTTCGAGCTCCGGTCGGCCGGGTCGCGGCCACCCTCGTACATACCGATCATACCGGCATAGTCCGTCGCGTCCTCGATGTCGTACATGATCTGCATCTCCTAGATATCGTACTCGGCCTCTAGCACACCGTCCCACAGCTCGTGGGTGGCGGACGAGGTGAAGTGCATGTTCAGGGCCAGCCCGGTGTCGTACTTGGCGTAGCCGGCGGGATCGTCCCTGGCCTGCTCGGGGTACTTCTCTGTATGGGCTGCGATATCCTCGGCGTAGCCCTGCAGGAAGCTGGCGGCCTCGTCCTTGTCGTCGATGGTCCTGATGGCATAGATGACTATGTCCTCGAGCAGCTTGCCGGTCTCCTGGTCGGTGATTCGCGCCTTCAGCTGCTGGTACTTGTTCCCGCCCGCGGCAGCGACCTCCTCCTCGAGCTCCTTGCGAGCCCTGATCTTTTCGAAGATGCCATACCACGCGTCCGGTATCCTGCTTTCGCCATCGTCGGCGTCCATGACGCCCACGGCGCTAGGAAGGGTTCTTATATCTGGACTTGGGGGCGGGCGGTCCGCGAATCCCAATCCATTAAAAGGAAAGGGTCCACAAGGTGTCCATGGCGGGCAAGGGGCCGGGTCTGTTCAGGGCACTAAAGCGAGCTGCGGGTATGGGGTCGGGGAGCACAAGTCGGGGCGCAGGCGGCCAGGACATGAGCGCCATCGGGCTCTACCACACGAGCACGAAGATCGGCTCCATGTCGTTCCGGAACGTGAAGGACGTCGCGTCGTTCAAGGGGAAGGTGCTTCTCATCGTGAAGCCCAAGAAGCCGCTCGGCCAGGCCGAGGTGCAGGCCATCGTCCAGCGGGTCCAGAACGGCCTGGGCGTCCTTCTGGTCGGCGACGGCGGCGAGGACAACTCGAACCTCAATCCTCTCGCCATCTGGTTCGGCGTCCAGTTCAACAACGACATCGTCTCGACGTTCGACAAGATGGGCGCCACCACCAACGCGGGGTACACCTACGTCCGTGAGCACGCCATCACCGAGCCGCTCCACATCTACACGATCGACAAGAGCTGCTCGCTCCGGCTGCGGGATTGGAACCGGCAGGTCCTGCTCTTCTCCAGCCAGGAGAGCTTCTCTGACGCGGACGGGAACGAGACCTGGGATACAGGCGAGTACCTGGGCTCGTGTGCAGTCATGGCACAGGCGGAGTACGGCCGGGGACGCGCCATCTTCATCGGCGACGCCATCATGTTCGAGCGGCGCAAGGCCCAGGACATGCAGCTTTTGAACCTCGTTGCCAAGTGGCTCGGCCACGAGATGTGATCACCTTTCGTCGTCGCATTAAGAAACAATTGGTACTAAAGCATGCTTTAGTACCCTCTGCCTATTCACCTTTGTTCCCTGTCAAATGAAGAGATGACCATCACGCGTCGTAGGACGCACAGGGGCCACCTGATCCGATTTCAGTCCCCTCATTTCGGCAGTGTCTTTTCCGTTGACACTCCCCCGAATGAATTCGGGGGATTCTTAGAAGCGCGAGCATGAAGGGTCATGCTGTTACCTCCAGGGGGTGTGCCAGCACCCTGTTAACGCGCCCTCCGAAGACGACGCCTATATTGATCGCACCCGCTGTGTCTCGGTGCGCTTCTATGCCGCATGATCTGCACTTCAGGAGACGACCCATCTTCGTCACAGATGTGCTGCCGCACCAAGGACACACGCTCGATGTGCCTCTCTCGTCGATTGTGGTCACCTTGATTCCATGCTCCTGGGCGACGCACTGAAGCCGTTCCAGGAGAAAGCGATGGCTCCAGAAATTGTGGACCATCGAATCCAACTTCCTGCTGAACCTGGCATCGTCCCTGATCCCCGTGAGATCGCCAGCGACGATCTCGCAGACACCTTTCTCCCAGAGCCGTTGGATCGCTCTCCTGACGATCGTGTTCACATACTGCCGGAAGCGTAGCTTCCGCTTGCGGAACAGGGATCTGATCAGCCTTGTTGTCTTCCTACCGTTCGTCCTCTTCGCGATCGACTTCAGTCGGTTGATACGACGTGACAGGTACCACCAGTTGGAGAGTGCGGGCCGCCCGCTGTATGCGACCGATCGCCTCTCCCCTTCGATCACCACATCGAGCAGTACGAGCACGCCGAGGTCCACGAAGGCCCTCTTGTTCGAGAGCGGTTGATGCGGAGGATCGACCTCCACCGTCTGCCTGGCATACCACCTCCGCCTGATAGGATCATAGAGAAGGGTCAGCAACCCTTGCCTTGTCCAGTTGTTCCATTTCGGCTTTCCTCTCCAATTCACCTCCAACTTTTTCGGCAGCTTCAATGTACTGCCTTCTATCGTATAGCAATCGCATCGGATGAGTATGAGCTGCTTTCTTTTCCCCGTTGACCTGTCCTTCCAGTATCCAGGAGGGCGCACTCTCTGGATGCGGGGCGGGAGCTTGCCCTTCTTCTCGAGTTCGAGCAACGCGAAGAACGAACGCCACGCCTCGCTGTTCTTCCTCTCGACCTGCTGAGCGGTCGCAGAGCCGATGATGCACTTGTACCTATCGTACAGGTCCTTTGTGTTCCAGTCCACCTTGCCTGTGTTGAAGAAGCTCTGCCGTCGCCGATAGCATATCTCGTTCCAGAGACGAGCACAACCATCCGCGATTTCATACAGTCGTTCGTCTTGTTCCAACGAAGGCGACAATGCAAAGGTGTTCGTTCTCCTCATGGTTAGACCTTCGGCTGCATCTCAATGTTAGTCCACGATGCTCAAATAGTGTCCTTGGAGCTATAAAGTGGTATAGGGGGCGGCATACCGGTATTCAGATGGATCTTTTACCTTTCGGGTTTGGTTCCCTTCAGGGAAACACGTCATTCATCCCACCTATGAATCAGGTGGGCTTTCTGCCTCAAACCCGTTGTAAGCGCATGTCCTCCCGCTCCACTAAAAGTCACGAACGTACGGCCTACATCCCCAACCGCACCCTGTCATCTTTGGAGAGTTTCACGTCCCGGACGCTTATCTCTCCACCATATTGCTCGATGAAGGCAATGACCCTCTGAGAGTCCCCTTTCCTGACTATCAGCATCGACCGGCCGAGCCTGATATATGGGAAGCCGTCGATGAACCCCTCTCGGATATACGTATACCGGCCGTACTTCGACTTGTCGGTCCATCCCCAGAAGCGCCGAGAGAACTTGCTCCCCTGGCTCCGGGGGACATTGGTGAACGTGTAGATGATCTGGACGCCTTCATCCATATGGTACTAAAGCATGTTTCAGTACTTATATCTTCCGATTTCAACGTTCCACAAGATCATTTCACGCCCCACCGAACACCGGATACTAGCAGCCGGGTACAGAGATGACGGGGACTCCTCCCGGTCGTAACAAATCGATTTCACCCCCGGGGACCATTACACTGATGGCCCACCCCGGGGATGATGAATGGATTCTGGAGGTAGGGGATACCTGACGGGTGCCCCCGATGACCGAAGCCAACCAGCTGACCCGGTGGGGCCACCCAACCTTATCAACCTTTTGTGCCCGGTGGCGCTTTCAGGTGCTCAGCAGTCGTAGGACCGGCCGCCAATGGAGGTCGGACCACACAATGACATGCAGGCATCACACTCCACCGAACACCGGATCCCAAGAGCCGGGCACAGAGATGACGGGGACTCCTCCCGGTCGTAACAAAATAGTTTCACCCCCGGGGACCATTACACTGATGGCCCCCCGGGGATGATGAATGGATTCTGGAGGTAGGGGATTCCTGACGGGTGTCCCCGATGACCGTACCCACCTAACCGACCCGGTGGGGCCACCCAACCTTATCAACCTTTTGCGCCCGGTGGCGCTTTCAGGTGCTCAGCAGTCGTAGAACCAGCCGCCGATGGCGCCCACACCGGCGAATCCGACCTCGATGGAGTAGTCCACCGTCTGCAGCTCGGCATCGGTGAGGTAGGCGATCTTCTCGTCAATCCCGGTGTAGTGTGTGATGAGCATGCCCAGCCCGTAGCCGACGAGACCGCCCGCAGCGACCTCCAGCACGCGCATGTCCTCGGCAGCAGCGTATCCGTCGACAGATGCAGCCTCTGAGGTCCCGATGGTGTCAAGCTCGATGTCCATGATGATCATCCTCGATGTGGGCAACCGGCAGGGGGACGCGTTTAATAATCTTTGTCCGGCTCGGAGCGGGCGACCTGCGTCGCCGATATGCATCCTTTAATTTCTGATGGTCCCGATATCGAACAATACCAGCACGTTCGGATGCCGTACCGGTCTCGCATCACCTGCTCACCGCCCTCGGATGCGTCCTGATGGCGATAGGTCTGCAGATTGCGTTGTTCATCCTGCAGATGGTCTTTTCCACAAAGGATTCAGACCTTAGGCCCATCTCCATGTTCAGTGTCCTGTTGGTACTCTTCTTCTCTGGACCGGGGCTCGGCCTCATCCTCTTTCAGTCCAAGCGTCAAGGCCTGAACGGCGTGGCCTCCGGGAGGTACTCCGACCGAGGGCCGTTAATGCAATGATTTATCAAGCAAGAGCGACTCCACGCATCCGTGGCCGAGGACAAGAAGGGTCCGGTGGCGCTGCTCTTCTCGGGCGGCCTCGACTCGACGACCGCTGCCCTGCGCCTGTCGGAGACGCACGAGCGGGTACATCTTCTCACGTTCTCCCGCGGGTACGGCCACTATTTCCTGGACACGCCCGGGCGAAGGGCCGATGAGCTGCGGAAGGCTGTCGGCGACCGGTTCGAGTACGAGCTCGTCGACATCAGACCGCTGTTCGAGAAGGTGGTGCTCCCGACGATAGTGGAGGACTACAAGAAGTACCGCTCCGGATTCGTGTTCTGCCTGGGCTGCAAGGTGTGCATGCACGCACAAGCGGCCGCCTGGTGCCGCGAGCACGACGTGCGCTTGGTGGCCGACGGTTCCTCGGGAGACACCTCCGTGTTCGTGGAGCAGCGACCGTCGACGCTCAAGCTCATCATCGACTTCTACCGTGAGCACGGGATCGAGTTCTTCACCCCTGTGTTCGAGCAGACCCGGGAGGAGAAGCGCCGGTTCCTCAAGACCAAGGGTGTCGGCATGGGCACGCGCATCGGCGACAGGCACGTAGGCGTCCAGCCCAAGTGTGTGCCCGGTGAGCTCTACTACCTGCCCACCGTGCTGTTCGGCATCGCGCCCAAACACGAGAACGAGGCGATCGCCGAGTTCTTCGCCGAGAAGGCCGCTCTGGCACGGGAGGTCCTCGGGCTCGATGTGGACGAGGGACCTTAGCCCCGCGGCGGAGATACCTGGTAGAGGGCGTGCTCGCGCACGTTGCCCGCAGGCTCAACGAGCTCTGGTGGCACGATGACCCTGTCCAGGAGCATGAGCTCGAACTCATCGCGCATCGCCACCGCGCCCGGATCGCTCCCGCCGCTGTTGTCGTAGAGGTACACGCAATTTTCTCGGGCGAGCAGCGAGGTCACGTCACTGCGGAGGCCCGCCTCGGTCCCCTCGAGGAAAGAGTGAGTGCCGGGGACCACGGGATACCTCCCCCACAGGGTGCGCGTGCGCATGGCCTGGGGGCCCACCAGGTAGCACCCTCTGCCCACCATGCGATCCCATCCATCGAACGTGCTCTCCTCCAGGGCAACGGCCTTCCGAATGGATCGTGGGATATCGTCAAAGGGGGCCACGTGAGGGTAGAGCACGGTGATGACCACGGCACAAGTGATGGCCAGGGCGACCAACCTGCGGCGACAGGCACTCTCTGTGCGCCATGCGGCCCAGAGGAGGGTGAGCAGGGGCAGGATCAAGTGGAGGGTCGAGAGCACCGACCTGGTGCTGTCGGGCAGCTCGTGCCCGAACATCGGCCCGTATGCGAATGGCAGGTGCGCCAGGCCCGACAGGACCACGACGGCCTCCAGATGGAAGAGGCGTCCGGGGAGCGCGAGCGCACCCGCACCGCAGGCCAGGGCGAAGGGTACCGAGAGCCCGAGCATGTACCGGGGGGTGAACGCGGGCATGTTTGTTAGGAGGTAGAGGATGAGCCGTGTCCCCATCCAGCAGGCCACGAGCAGGCCTCCGGGCGCGTGCATCCGCAGCAAGAGCATCCCGCCCATCAGGGCCAGAGCGGTGAACAGCCAGGGCTGGAAGTAGCCGTCGAACCAGTAGGTGATGTACCAGACGTTGCGGGGGACCGAGCTGGGATCGAGCAGGCTGGAGGCGTTCTCGCCACCAAACCGCGTCTCGCCCCAGTCGGTGAAATGCGGGGCGATGAGCACGAGAATCAGGAGCCAGGGCACAAGCGGCGGTCGAGCGCGCTTGCGTCCCCACCAGTACACCACAGACAGGGGGGCAAGCGCCAGCAGGTTCTCGTTCTTGATGGTGACGTGAAGAGCGATGGACGCTGCCGCCAGCCATGCCGGCCCTCTCCTTCCCGTCCTTACGTGGAGCACGGCCGCCAGCACTGCGAGCACCTCGGTGAGGATGGAGAGCACCTCGGAGAGCCCCTTCGCACCGAAACGGACGTGCATGGGTAGGAGCGCGATCACCAGTCCGGCCACGAGGGCCGAGCGCCTGTCCTTCGTGAGCAGGTAGGCGAGCATGTACACACAAGCAACGGTGGCCGTCCCGCCCAACACACCCACCGCCCTCACCGCCATCCCAGAGAACCCTAGGAGCACAGAGGCAAGGGACAGGACCAGGGGGTAGCCCACTGGAAAGTACGTAGCGAACTGCTGACATTCCCCCCTCTCCCCGATAGGGTAGTAAAGGTCGAACAGGAGGCGCTGGCCCATGCTACCGGTGGAGCAGATGGCGTTGAGCCGGTGGTGGACCAGGCCGTCCGCCTGGTCGAGGAAGAACCCCTCCTCCATCCCGGGCACGGCATGGTAGGGATTCCCGGCACGCACCGTGAAGGCGAGTAACAGGAGCAGGAACAGGGCGCGTCGCTCCCCGTGCCCCCTGGGAAGGATCGAGCGCAGCTCCCGGCGGGAGGCCGCCAGCGCCCCGGCGAGCAGGAGAAGGTTCCCTAGGGCGAACGGGAGCGCTAGGGGCGACGGCATGGTCAGTGGGACGGGCCTGAACCTTCAAAAAGCTTCTGTACACCGGTCCCCGGCCCGCTCACCCGCCATTCGACGAGAATGAGAGCCTGCCGACCAGGGCGTCGCCGGACATGATGGAGAGGGCGTCCGTGCCCAGCTTCATGTCGCGGGGATCCCCGCCATCCACCGTGACCCGGGCCCCGGCGGTCCCGGGTGGCAGGACGAGGACCAGTCCGTCCTCCCCAGCATCATCCGGGACGAGGTGGAGCGTGCTCACGACGTGGTCGGGCACGGCGGAGTTGGACCGGGTGGCGATGTCCACGGTCAGCACGTCGCCCTGTCGCCCGAGGGAGAGGTGCACGGGAGGGCCCTTGACCCGGGCGATCACCTCGTTGAGCACCGCGGTCGCTTTCCGTTCATCTCTCCGGTCCAGGAGCGCGTTGAGGAACCACACCTCCCGTCCCCCCACCTTCCGCCGTAGCAGCAGCGGGATCCCGTCGCCGTAGATCCAGACCACCTCGGCACCCCGCATGAGCCCGGGTACGGTCCTGCCGGCTATGCCCTCGGGGCGCGATGGCACGTCACCCTCCAGCATGAAGGGGCCAGGCAGCACCTCGCCCGTGGGGAGCCGGACCGCGGACAGCCCGCCGAGCACGCTGGCCAATTCCGGGCTCTCAGAAACGTCACCGAGGACGAGGAGGATGGGCACGTGCGGACCCGTGGCCTCCAGCACCGCAGTGAGCCGTTCTTCAATCTCCTCCGGCGCCCTCCCGTGGACACTCTCGAGCAGGATGAGGTTCGGTGGCGGCCTGTCCCGGTCGTACGGCGGATCGGCCTGGCAGTGCTGGTTGAGGGTGAGCAGGGTGGTCCACTGCCAGATGTAATCTGCGTTCATCACGAGCCCGTCAGGTCCGTCCACGCCCAGCACCACCTCGGCACGATCGGGCCCGGCGCTTCCCAGGGCCTCCCCCACGAAGATCCGGCAGGAGAAATGCTGGTGCCGGTCGTCATTGAAGGTGAGGATGTCGTCCCACCTGAACAGGCGGAGGTCCGGGTCCCAGACCCGGTGCTTTGTGAAGAAGGCCTGAAATGGCCGGGTCCCGCCCGGGAGGAGCGATACTCCCGTCCACAGGGCACGCTCCCGTGCGCGCTCGGCGTCGTCGAGTTCGAACTGGGGACGCGCGGACCGTCGGTCGTCAGCAGGGAATTCCGTCCCTGCCAGCGTATTGAGGGACGCCGCGACGAGGATGGACGCCACGCATACCACGGCCAGGTCCCGCCGTCGGTCCCCGTCCGCCGCCAGCCTGGTGAGGCCGGCGACCACCCACACCGCAGGGATGAACAGGAGCAGGAAGGAATAGGTCGTCCTGTCAGCGTCCCAGTCGGTGATGAGCCCCATGAACGAGAACGCTGGTACGAACCACAGGAGGAGCAGGAGCGACGCCCGCCGCCTGGCCGTTAGCAGGGAGAGAAGGCCGAGGAGGCCGACGGCGGACAGCACGATGCCGAACACGTTCAGGAATACGAGGCCGAGCAGTACGAACGTGGGATAGGGCATCCCGATGGCACTGACGAGCGTGTGGTGGAAGGGCCAGTTGAGGAGGAGATACGTGCTGAACGACCTCCCGAGGAGGGGGAGGGTGTGCTCCGTGAGCACAGCAATGTCACCGAAATGCAGCTCGTTGGCCAGGATGTCGCCGAACACGTACTGGTGCCAGAACAAGTACGGGAAGAGCGCGATAGTGGCGCCGACAACGAGGAGGGCGATTTGTGTTGCCCTGCGGTCTGATGGTCGCGAGATGAGGAGGTATGCAACAAGGGCGGGCGCCGACACGACGGTCATGTGCCGCACTCCCAGCAATGCACCGAGCACGAGCCCCGACGCGAAGGCCCTCCTCCCTGCCCAAGGTCCTTCGTCGAGCACCAGGAGGACCGCTGTCACCGACAGGAACAGACCAGCGAGGTTCTCGTTGTGAGTGATGGCATAGCTGACCACCGGGTTGAGCACGATGATGGCCGAGACGAGGAGCGAGGACCAGTGGCTGTCGGAAAAACGGCGCAGGAGGATGTAGGTCCCGAGCATGCAGAGAGCGCGTGTTAGGAGGAAGAACACATGGAAGCCGAAGTAGCGTAGCGCCCGGGCATAGGGCGCCATCAGGACGGGATAGCCCAGGTGCGCGTTGAGGAAGTAGGCTATGCGGAAGGGCTCGTCCCCCCGGTCCATCCTTTCCTGCATGAGCCCGGGGATGACCGAACGGATGAACGGGCACTCATCCTCGCCCGGGCACGTGGTGACGATGTCGCCGGGTAGCGACCGCGGTGGGGGGAGCTCCGCGATGACATCACCGTTGACACGACAGCGCTGGGGCAGGCCCAAGAGATAGCGCTCCCCTTGGAACGAGCACCGGCTGTGGAGCATCGAGTACGATGCGTCGTACAGTGACCAGTGGACGCCCACAACGATGAGGAGCGCCACCAGGAGGGTGGCGCCGTGCACAACATCGTCGTACCCAAGTGACCCGGATCCCGCAGTCGCTCTGCCGGAGGATGCCGGGATGTACCATGCGGTCACCGCGATGATTGCGGCGGCGGCGAGCATGAGAAGCATACCCGAGACGTACGTGTCGGTCAGGAAGGCCAGTGATGCTGCCAGGGTGGCCACAGTGACGGTGCCGAGGACGGGGACGAGGAACACGGCCTCTGCGCGGGTGCGCGAGCGGGCGAGCGATCGCTCCAGGAGGATCCCTGGGATCAGAACGGTCCAGAGGAGGAACAGCGCACCCCGGACCAGCTCGGTCAGCACGGCCGCGCTCATGGCCCTCTCACGTCCCGCCCGTCGTCGCATTCCCTAGCACCGAAGGCGAGCCATGGGTAGAGAGGGGGCCAGAACCGGCAGGCATTGGACAGGTCCGTCTCGTGAGTGCACCAACACTCGCCGCGGGCGATCTCCTCGCACACCTCTATCGCCTTTTCGCTCATCCACACCCGACCGAAGTCGTACCCCTCCTCCCGCAGGTCGCCCAGGGGCCGGTCCAGCATCTCACAGGGGTACACGACGCCCCGCTCGGTGAGCACCGCCTCCAGGAGACCGGCGCGACAGGGGGCCACACGCTTGTGTTCGCTGTACGCCCAGGTCACCGCGCGTGAGAGCAGGTCAGGTCGGTGGCCGAAACCGCGGGGGTACCGACCCTGCTCGCGCACCAGGGTGAAGGCCCGCTCCACCTCCTCGGGCGACAGGCCCAGCACCTCCGGATCTCGAGGGTGGGGCCGGGCGAGGGTCACCGAGAAGGTGGGGCTGTTCCACGGCGGACGGGACAGGAGCTGCAGAGTATCCTCCACGACGTGGACGTTGAGGCGAGAGAGAGTTAGGTTGACGGCCACGTCGAGGCGCGGTTCGCGGCGCGCGAGCTCGTCGAGGCGCCAGCGGGTGTGAAGGAGCTTGGAGTAGGCGCCCGTGCCGCGGATGGCATCGTGCACCTCCTCCGGTCCGTCCAGAGAGAGGTTCACCCGGAGCCGTGCGGGACGACATGTGTCAAGCACCTCGGACACGGACCGTTCCACGCGATCTGGGAGCAGACCGTTGGTCGGGAGGTTGATTACCTCGGTGCTGCACGATCGGACGAAAGGCTCCACCAGCCCGGCCAGGTCGTCGCGGAGCGTGGGCTCACCACCGCTGAGCAGGAGGAGCGGGAGCCGGGGAATGGTAGCAGCGATTCGCTCGACCTCGTCCGGCGTGAGCTCCTTGGACGTGTCGGCCGCATCGGCCTCTCTCCAGTAGAAGCAGTGAGGGCACCGTGCATTGCATCGTGCGGTAACGAAGAACGTGAGGTACACGGGCCACGACGTGGTCAGAAGCCGAGAGTAGCCGAGCGCGAGGTAGCGCAGGCCAAGGGTGCGTCGGACCAGCTCCTCACCGAGCATGGTGACGGTTGTGTGCCGCGATCATTTAAACCTGTTGTCGGCGCCCGGGCGAACCATCGCCTGTGAGCGACTGGAGATAGATATGACTATTGTTCGCGGGGGGATGATACGCGATAGAGGGCAAGGCCCTTGAACACGGTCATCTCCCCGGCGAACTCCATGGGAGCTGTGAGGTATTCGATCGTCTCCAGCCGGAAGGATCCGTGCATCATCAACGAGGTGCTCGGCTCATTTCCCTTCTCCCATACCTGCTCGTATAGGTAGACGCAATGGTCCTTGGCCAGAAGGGAAGCGACGTCCTCGCGCAGCTCGGCATCCACGTTGGGGACGGACCGGGGGGATTCGCCCGACTTGCCCCGGGAGTCGGCCACGATGCGCCGGCCCCACGCGGATCGGGTGTGGCCGGGGGCGATGACCACCATATAGCACTCCCTGCCCACCAGATGTTCCCACTCCTCGATGGTCCGTCCCTCTAGGGATATGGCCTCCCTCATGAGGCGGCCAGCACCGTCCGTCACGGTGACGGCCGGGTATAGGGTGGGGACGAGCAGGGCCCCCGCGGCGATGGTCGCGAACAGTACGGCCCGCTCCCGCCCCCGTGCCATCCACGCGGCGCACATTAGTATCCCCATGGGGATGGCCAGGTGGAGCGCGTAGAGCAGCGACCGTGTCCCGGCCGGGAGCTCCAGCCCGAACACCGGTGCGTAGGCGAACGGCAGGTGCGCCGCGCCGGACAGGAGCACGGCGGCCACCACGGACCCGGCGGCGAGGGACCGCCCACGCGCCCCCGCGCCACATGCCATTGCGAAGGGCACGGAGAGCGGCAGCATGTACCGGGGAACGAAGGCGCCGAAAGTGTGGAGTAGGTGGAGCGCCAGACGCACCCCCCACCACGCGGCCACCAACCGGGCGAACGGCGGCGGCAGGCACCACATAGCGATGCAGCCGAGCAATGCCAAGGCGGTGAACAGGTAAGGATTGAAGTAGCCGTTGAACCAGTACTCAACGTAGTGGAAGTTCGCAGTGATCGACATGGGATCCATCCTTGTCGAGATGGGCTGGTCGCCATAGGTGGTCACCCCCAGGTCGGCGAAATGCGGCACGACGAGCACCAGCGCCACCAGCCAAGGGAGCGGGGACGGACGCGTGCGGACGTGCTCCCTCCCCCACCAGTAGACCACGAGCATGGGCACGATGGCCAGTGGATTCTCCACCCTGACGGTGACGTGGAGGGCGAGGCTGGATGCGGCCAGCCATCCAAGGGCGGACCTGCCCGTCCGGACGTGGACCACCGCTGCCAGCACAGCAAGGCACTCCGTCAGTACGGAGGGGACCTCGGCGAGGGTCACCGACGCGAACCGCACATGCATGGGAAGGAGGGCGAGCACCAAGGCCGCCACTAACGCTTCGTCGTGGTCCCGGTCGAGCTGACGCATGAGAAGGTAGACGCACGCCACGGTCGCCGTCCCACCCACCACTCCGATCAGCCGAGCCGCGACATCGGAGAACCCGAGGAGGACGTATGCCAGGGAGAGGATCAGCGGATAGCCGATGGACTTGAAACCACCGAACCGTTGGCAATCGCCCATCTCCCCCAGGGCGCATATGACGTTTAGATGGTGATGGACGAGGCCCTCGGCCTGGTCGCGGAAGAAGGTGTCGTCCATCCTGGGGACGGGGCGGTAGGGATTGAGAGAGCGCACTCCGAAGGCCAGCAGGAGGATGAGGAGGAGGGCGCGACGCTTCCGGCCAGAGCGC
This sequence comes from Candidatus Undinarchaeales archaeon, assembly GCA_030753015.1. Lineage (GTDB taxonomy): Archaea > SpSt-1190 > SpSt-1190 > JASMDC01 > JASMDC01 > JASMDC01. Next base: position 13,970 of record JASMDC010000027.1, read on the forward strand.
GGGAAACGGTCCGCCAGCTCCCGGCGCGACGCGGCCAGCGCCACGGCGAGGACGAGGAGGTTCGCCAGGGCGAACGTGAGCGCCAGTGGCGAAGGCATGGCCTCTGGTGACACTCGAACATTCAAAAAGCTTCTCCATGTCCGCGCTTCCTGGGAACCGGTGCCGGGGAAGGGGGAGAGCGGACGCCTATGTCGGTCATCCTCACTAACCAGCGCAACTTCGAATGTGTCTGCCGCTCCATCAGGTCCCACTCCGAGCCAGAGAAGGCCACCGATGAGCTGTTCGGCCTCCGGTTGGAGGCGGTCCTCAACACCCTACGCATCGCCCTCAGGTGATGCAGGGGTGCGGCAGGCCTGTTACAACTTGGGGGCTACGACCCGGTACAGGGCAAGCTTCTGGAGCATGCCTGTTGCCTCTGCCTCTTCGGGCGGCACCGACACGCTGTCCAGGTGCTCGAGTACGAAGGTGTCATGCACCATCCGTCCGTCGATGTCGGGCATCCGTTGTGTCTCATAGAGGAACACACAGGCACCGTCGTCCAGGAGGCCGACCACGTCGTCATGCAGTTGCGCAACGGTGGCGGGGAGGGCGAGGTGCGAGGCGCGCATCACCAGCGGGCGCTGCCACAGAGCGCGGTAGGGCACTGGGCTGGGCACAACGACGAAGCACTCCTCCCCCACGAGTACGCGCCATCCATCGATGGTGGATGACTCCAGGGCGAAAGCCCTGTGGAAGGCTCCTGGGAGCCCGTCGGTCCTTGTTACACGGGAGTAGAGCGCGGGCACCAGCACAAGGCACGCCACCAGCGCGACGGCCACCACCCTCCGCTCGCGTCCCGCAGCACGCGTCGCCCCCCACAGGAGCAGTGTGATAGGCACGACCGCGTGGAGGAGCCCCAGGACCCACCGCTGCGTTCCAGGGAGCTCCAGCCCGAACAGCGGTCCGTATGCGAATGGTAGATGGAGGGCTCCGGACACGAGCAAGGCGGCCGTCAGGGTCTCGGCTGGCCAGGACAGCACCGCTGCCGCCGCGCCGCAGGCCAGGGCGAAGGGCACAGAGAGGGCGAGCATGTACCGGGGGATGAACACGGTGTAGGAGTGGAGGAGGTACGGGGCGATCCGGCTGACGAACCACAGCGCGGTTACCGATGCGAAGGGCCCGGCTAGGCGGGCCATGGCAGCGCAGCCCGCCAGGGCCATGGCGGTGAACAGGAAGGGCTGGAAGTACCCGTCCACCCAGTAGGAGATGTATTGGAGGTTGCTTGCGATATGGCGCGGGTGGAGCCGGTAGGTGAAGTCCTCGTACTCCTTCACGGACTCAGTGTACATCTGGTTCCAGAACCGCTCCGGTGTCTCGGCGATGTGAGGGACGAGGAGGGCAAAAGCCACCACCCACGGGAGCAGCGAGGGCCACACCCCGCGCTTGCCACCCCAGCGGTAGACCACTGCTATCGGTACCAGCACCAGGAGCGCCTCGCGGCGTACCGTGGCTGCGAAGGCGAACGACAGGGCCGCGAGCCACCCCGACGCATCGCGCCTGCTGCGCACGTGCATGACCGCAGCCAGCACAGCCAGACACTCTGCGAATGCGCCAAGGACGTCGGAGCGAACCTCGACCGCGTACCGCACGTGCATGGGCAGGAGCGCGATGACCAGGGCAGCGGTCAGGGCGGCGCGATCGTCCCGGATCAGGAGGCGGGCCAAGAGGTAAGTGACAGCGACCGTGGCGGTCCCCGCGAGCACCCCTACCAGTCGGGCGGCCGTTCCCGCAGAGCCGGTCAACGACATCCCTAGGGAGAGGACCAGCGGGTAGCCGATAGGATAGAACATGGCAGGACTCCGACAGGTGCTGGGCTCACCAAACGTGCAGAATGTGTTGAGGCGATCGACCATGAGCGACTCCGCCTGGTCGTGGTAGAACCACTCATCGTTCCACATGAGAGGCTCGTATGGGCTGAATGCACGTACGCCGAACGCCAGGACGAGCATCAGGAGAAGGGCATGACGTCCGCCGGGGGCGCGGGGAATGGCAGCGGCAAACTGCCGCCGCGACGCGATGAGAGCAACAGCCGCGAACAGAAGGTTGAGGAGGGCCGCGGACAGCGCCAGGGGCGACGGCATGACGGTAAGATGAGCCTGAACCTTCAAATAGGCTTCGGCGACATCACGTCCTGTCCTCGTCCCCATGTTGCGAGAACCGCATCATGATGACGTCCGGACCGACCCGGCGCTCCTCGAGCACGTATCCGTGGTCCTGGAGCACGCCGGTGATGTAACCCGCGAGGAAGTTGGCGAACACGGATTCCTCCACGGCGGTCTGGGCGGTTATCTCCAGGATTCCCTCCTCGCGTTTCCATGAGAGGAGTGGGAACCATCCGGCGAACTTGTAGGCGTCCCGGAACACCTCCAGGCAGTGCTTGACGTTGTGCACGTTCGGGAACACTGTCTTGTAGAAGGAGAGGAAGTTCGAGCTCTTGCGCGTACCTAGCTTGAAGGCCCCGTCCTCATCGATCCCCTCGCGGTAGGCCTCTAAGATGTCACGCACGTCCGAGGCACGGAGCGTGACCCCGTGCTGGAGCTTCATCCACTGCTGGTAACACACTGTGTCCCCGAGCGAGGAGGTCAGGGCCCTGTGCCGGTTGGAGAGGTTGAACGCCTCGATGAGGACGTCGAGGATATCAACCGCTCGCTTGTCGGCCGAGAAATTTAATTGTATGCGTGCCGCCACCAGTATACGAACAGTCCGCCCAGGCTTTAATACTTTTCCATCCTATACGGAGGATGTAGCGGCGTTATCAAGGCATATAACCAGCATTCCATTAGTTTAATAGAAAAATACAATAATTTCTTTATATTCTACACATTTTGTTGTAATTGAGGCTTAATTGGTCGCTCTAATGCGTAATGCTCGTTTTAGAGAACCCTTAATCCTCAATACCCTTCGGGAAGCCCTTCCGTCCCTCGGCTACGGAGGCGCACGGTGGCGGGGCAGGCTGGACGACCATCCGGTCGAAGCCGCGGTCCTCAAGGTCACGAGGGAGCTTCTCATTGCGGTAGAAGACCGTGTTCCCTCGGAGCAGGAGCGGGATTGGCATGCTCTTGTGGGTTAGGGTGAAGGCCATGTCCTGACACTCACGCTCGCAGGGGAGGATCCCGAGCTCGTCCCGGGCCTCAGGCTTTGTACAGGCACGGGAGAGGCACAGACGGGTCGTGGTGACGTACACCCACGGCGTGTAAATGCTGCCTTTCAGGGGCGCCTCGTCCTCCGACAGGGAGAAACCGATACCTTGGAGGGGATTGTCGAACTCCGCGCGGGAGATCCCCCGCTCGTTCAGGAACTGCCGATAGCTCTCCTGGGAGAGCGGCGAATCGCGCAGATATGCCTGCGCCTCCTCGGGAAGGCGCTCGATCACGTTAATGAGGCGGGGGCCGCGACGCTGGTAGGTGAGAATCCGGCCCATGATGGGGACGTAGTCCTTCAGGGACGCCAGCAATCCCCAGTCATTGAACACTACCTCAGAACCGGAGGGAAGGACGTCCATGAGCTTTCGCACCTTCGACAGCCCTATGTCCGTGAGGTAGGGAGTGACCAGTGTGAGGGGGACGCTCGCGTCCTTGGCCGCATCCAGTCCTCGCGTGAGCTCCTCCGGAGTGGGGAGGTTGCGCTCGCAGAACTCGTTTCCGAGGTACACACGTTCATAGCCCTCGGGGACTCCACCGGTAGGGACCGTTGCGAGGAGCACGGCGCGCTCCATCAGCGCCCTACCCCCTTGCACCAGTCAACCTCAGGGTAGTAGCAGGAATCAATGTCGCATGACATACCAAAACGCCTCCTGTAATCTTTCTTGACGCGGGTGAAGAACGTATCCCGGTCAGGTTCATCCTCTATTAAGTATTTAATCAGATCGGCGACGAACCGCGTGTCCGCCACCTTCCGGGCCGTGGGGAACACACGGCCAACGACCTTGAAGCTGTCCACACCGGCCTGCCATAGGTCGTAGAGGGCACATGCTCCGCAGTTGGCCTGCACCTTGCGGCCGAGGATCGACCGCACCCTATCGGACGCAGATCCGGCCACGGGGCCTTTGCCAGTCACGGAATAGGTGTACCGACAGGGATTGTAGACATGTGCGATAGCGCGCTCGACGGGACCTGTCTCGATTGTCTTTCGGGGGAGCCGGGCACCAAGGGCGAGGGCGTGGGGATGGTACAGCACACGGATGAGCATCCGGCCAAGGATGGGATGGATCGGGTGGAGGACGTCCTCGTGGCCGTGCTGGAAGGTGCAGTAACCCTCGACATTGCGGCAGCGGCCGTTGAGCACGAACGCTTCCATCTCGATATCAGGTACCTTCTGGCGGATGTTGGTGATCTCATCAGTGGTGAGCTGTCGTTCGAGGATGATGCGCGAGAGACCAAGCTCCTTGAGGAAGACCACGCTCTCGCTGTTGAATGTTGACAGACCGGTGCTCGCGCAGATCCGAGCGTCCGGATATGCCTCCCGTGCCGCGAGTATGAGCCCGAGATCGGAGATGATCACCGAGTCGAGGTCACATGCCAGGGCATCACCGAGCCAGTCGAGGACACGCTCGTGCTCACCGGCCACGTACACATGGGCGTTGAGGGCGAGGTACACCTTCACGTCCCGGTCATGGGCATCCCGGATCACCTTGCGGAGCTCGTCGAGCCCGTTGAGGGAGGCGAAATCCATGTACCGGCGGTTGAAAGCTATGACGGTGGAGAAGTCACGCTTCCACGTACGAGGGAGCACACCACAGTATAGCTCGGTCGCACCTGCGTCGACCAGAGGCCCCACCTCTGAGGGATCGCTCAGGGGTGCAGCGAGGGCGGGCCCTTGTAGGCGTGTATCCCTTCCGTGCCCCGGCGGCATGCGCTGCCATCGTAGTAGCAATTATTTAAATCAAGCTCATGGTTGATGAAAGGATGTCCTCGTCCTGGGGGATGCTCTACTGCCCCCGTGACCACTCACACCTCGAGGAGGTGAACGAAGGGTTACGGTGCCCATCCTGCTCGTGCACCTATCCAGTGGTGGACGGCGTGCCCGACCTCCTTGTGGACGATCCCGGTAATGAACTGGACGACTACTTCCGCCGTTGGCGTACCAAGAGCATCGAGGACGCCAACACCGACGACTTCGCCCGAGCGCAGCAAGGCACTTTCCTGGAGCGTACATTCCACAATCGGCGCCTGGCCAGCTACCGTCGACTGCTGGCAAGGGCAATCCATGGGCGCGAACTGGGGCTCGTGGTTGACCTGGGGTTCGGCACAGGCTACACGATCGACATCCATCCTCCGTGCGAGCGGCTCATTGGCTTGGAGATCAGCCTGGACAACATCGCCACCTGCCGCAAGAACATGGGAGACAGGTGCCCTTCGTTGGTTCGCAGTGACGTGTACTCCCTGCCCTTCGACGACGGTTCCGTTGACATGCTCACCATGTTCTACGTGTTCCATCGCCTCCAGCAGGACATGCTGATGCGCGAGGTGAAGCGGGTTTTACGCCCCGGTGGCGTCTTCGTGTTCAGCGCACCCTGGCAATACGCCTATCTCTGGCACCAGGGCGTCCGGCGCATGTTCCATCGTCTAGGCATCTTCTCCGACTCACCGGAGATGCGTATCTCGTTCGATGTCCCCATCATGCGGTTCAGCACGTCGGACGTGCGCTTCCTGGCCTACGAGGTGCCGGGCATACGGTGCAAGGAGGCCTACGTGGTCCCCTCGCTCATGGAGATCCATGTAGTGTTCGTCAAGGAGGACAAGCCCGGGACGAGCGCGTGCCCTGGTTGAAGTCCATCATCCCCTGGTAGGTCCCACCGAGTAGTGGGCTAGTTCGGCGGAGGCGACACCATGGGGCGATGAGAGTGTTGAACCTTTTCAGAGGTTCTGCGCGACGGCCCGCGAAGCCTTATAACGCTTTACGACCGAGTATCCGCCGTGTGCGGTATCGCCGGGATCGCCGGGTTCCAGGACGACGGTCTCCTCGACAAGATGGTGGCATCGCTCACGCACCGCGGTTCCGATGATGTAGGCACGTTCCACGCAAGGGACGTCTCACTGGGGGCACGCCGACTGGCGGTCATCGATCCGGCCGGGGGGCACCAGCCCATGGTGGGCGAGGACGGCGACACCGCTGTAGTGCTCAACGGCGAGATCTACAACCACATGCAGCTTCGTGCATGGCTGGAGGAACGGGGCCACCAGTTCACCTCGGTTTGTGACACCGAGGTGGTCCTCCACGGCATCGAGGAGGAGGGAGTGGCCTTCCTCTCGCGCATGGAGGGGATGTTCGCCCTGGCCATGTGGGACGGACCGCGACTGTTGCTTGCCCGTGATCGCCTGGGGATCAAGCCCTTACTGTACGCCCAGCGCGGCGGCGATCTTCTCTTCGCATCTGAGGCCAAAGCACTGTTCAGGGATCCCGAGCTCCCCCGGGATGTCGACCGCGATGCGCTGGGACAGCGGTTCGTGCTCGGTTACCCCCTCGAGGGGCGCACGATGTTCGCTGGCGTCCGCTCGCTCGTTCCGGGCACGGTGCTGGTGTGGGACGCCCGCTCCGGATCCGTCGTGGAGGAGACACCGTTCTGGGAACTGCCCAAAAGGACCATTGAGCTCACCGATCCTGCCAACGCAGCAAGTGAGCTGACAACGGTTTTGGAGGATGCCGTACGCTCACAGCTCGTGGCGGACGTGCCCTTGGGTGCCTTCCTCTCCGGTGGTGTTGACTCCGCCCTCATCGCGGTACTGGCGAACGAGCAGATGGACGCGCCGCTGCGCACCTTCACACTGGGTGAGAGCCACAACGATCCAGATGTCATCGCTGCGCGGGCCGTGGCCGAGACAGTCGGCACCGACCACACCGAGCTGGTCGTCGCTCCCGAGGACGTCGCTGCCCTAGTTCCGCGGTTCGTGCTCCACATGGAGCAGCCCAACTACGAGTCCGTGTTCTTCCTGGCGCTCGCCGAGGTCGTGCGCCGCCGCATGACCGTTGCACTTTGCGGCCAAGGCGCCGATGAGCTCTTCGGCGGCTACCCTCGTTACTCCTCGCCCCGACGCTACGGTGCCGATGTGCGATGCACTCTCCGCCGGATAGTCTCCAAAGCGTCATGGGTGAACGCCCTACATACCAAGATGTCGCTCATGCGCACCTCCGGCGACCTGATGGACCACGAACTGGGGCCCCAGCTCACCGCGTTCCAGCTCAGTGTCGTGGACCGAGCTTCCATGGCAGCAGGGCTCGAGGTCCGCGTCCCCTACCTCGCGACACCCGTCGTGGAACTCTCGCGACGGATGGACACGCGTCTCCTGTTCGAGAGTGGCGCGGCGAAAGCGGTGCTGCGGCGTGTGGCTCGGAAAAAGCTCCCTGCAGAGATCGCTGACCGGCCGAAGCGCGGCGCAGGGCCGTTCACCACGCCCCGAGGTGCCCTCATCTTCGAGCAGGAGGCGTGCGAGCTCATGGACGACAGACGCGTTGCCCGTCACCCCTACAGCGGATTCTTTCGCAGGCGGAGCGAGCTGGTGTGCATGGACATCCTCGTCCACTCGTTGGTTGAAGGCGACGGCCGGTTGCCCGAAAAGTTCACACCAGGCGACCTGTACTGATCAGTCTGGAGGGTGGGTGTCCCGGGGACGTCGAGGTCCCGTTACATCAGATAGCCGCTGTTCGCAGCGAGGAATGGTGCTTCGTACTGGAGGAAGTAGTCATGGACCTCGTTGCCCATGCCCATGACGTGGTAGCCTTCGTGCATGAGCACCTCTGCGATGGCCGATGCACCATACCCGAGCATGACGGGTGACACAACGACCTCACCGGGTGTTGCTGTCGTTGTCTGACCTCCAACGTAGGTATGGGCGAGACCACCGGAGGCACCGAGGCTGGGATTGTACGTGGGCAGCCCTTTCTGGCAGGCGATGTCCCTGTACATCTCGCAGGCCTTCTCCCAGGTCCTGAGCGGCTCGAGCGACCTGTCATGGAAGAATGCCGCCGTGACATCTTCGTACGCGGTCGAGGCGCTGTAACGATCGTTGAGATCGAAGGATTCGCCGTCGGTGTAGGAAAGGACCTTCTCAAGGTCGTCCCCGTCCCGATAGCTGGATCTCTCGAAATCTTCGTTATGCATGCTCGTGCCGGATTTTGTGCCCTTCCCCCTATAAAAACCTTTCCCCGGGAACCGCCGTGCGAACAATATACTGATGTATAACAAGTTGCAGGCAGGAACGCTCGCGCCGAGGGCTTCAGAAGTTCTAAAAAGCTATCCCTCGTAGTACTGCCCGATGGAGATCCTTGCCCCCATCAACAGGGTAGATGAGGTCGACCAGCTTATCCATGCTGGGACCGCGGAGGTCTACTGCTCGGTGCTCTCACACCAATGGCGGGATCGCTATACTAATGTTGGGAGCATCAGTCGGGAGGAGTTCACCCTCTCGTCCCTTCGCTCCTATAAGGAGCTGGAGCAGGTCACGTCCATCGCCCACGACCTCGGAGCCCGTGTTTCCGTGGCGTTCAACCAGGACTTCTACTCTTCCAAGCAGTTGCCCTTCGTTCTCAAGGAGGTCGACCAGGCCGTCGAGGCCGGGATCGATAGCCTCATCATAGCCGACGTAGCGCTCATGGCAACGCTTCGTGACCGGGGCGTTGACTGCGATGTGCATGCCAGTTCCATCGGGGCCGTGTTCAACGCTCGCGCGGCCAGGTTCTTCCAGCGCCTAGGCGTTTCCCGGCTCATCCTCCCGCACCATCTCACCCTGGACGAGGTGCGAACGCTCGCCGAACGGGTGCCCGACATCCCCCTCGAGGCCTTTGTGCTCAACGCCAGATGCCCCAACGTGGAGGGTTTCTGCGGCTACCTCCATGGACTACTTGAGATCGCATACCCGCGACGTGCAGGAGCCCTCTTCGGCCTCCTCGGGAGCAGGCGTGGGGCTACCCGGAGCACGATCGTCGGTACGCTCCTTCGGCTTCCCCGCTGGGCACAGCGTTTTGGTCCACTGGCCCATCACGCATCACTCCACCTCTGTCCCAACGGCGCCGCTGTGAGCGTGTCCTGCCGTGAAGGAGATTCTGCCCTCACTCCCGCTGTCGAGGAGCGTTTTGGGATGAACTGGTGCCCCAATGTGGGTGGCATCGGGTGCGGCGTATGCTCCCTGGGGATGCTGCGCGAGGCGGGGATCAGCGTGGTGAAGGTGCAGGGCCGCAACTACCCGACCGCCAAGAAGCTGGCGGACGTCCGGTTCCTGCGCTCGGCGCTCGATGCTCTAGAGGATATGGGGGACGGGGACGCTTTCCACGAGCGTTGTCGCGCCCTGTACTCCGAAATCTACGACCGATCGTGCACACCCGCCGAGTGCTACTGGCCCGAGGAGGTGCGGTGATGGAACGGGGAGTACTCATCCCCCGCGTGCCGCTCCTCGACACGCTCGACTGGACCGGGTACGACCGGCTCTACCTGGGTAACGGTTACTGCCAGCGGCTCATTCCCACACCTGACCAGTTGCGGTCCGCGCTGGACCGTGCGGACGACGCCCACCTCCCGCTCACCCTCGTCACACCGCCCGTGACCGATGAGGGGCTCGATGATCTGGCGCCTGTCCTCGATCTCCTCCCCAAGGGCGTCGAGGTCGTGGCCAACGACTGGGGCGTCATCGACCTGATCGCCGAGGAGGGACGGCTCGAGCCTGTTGTCGGCGGTCTGCTACATAAGCAGAAGCGCGGGCCGCGTCTCATGATGGCGAAGGATCTCCTCACTCACGAGGCGTGGGAGCGCTTTCGCACATCGAACATGGACGTTGCCGCAATGCGCGGCCTCCTGGCCTCGTACGGTGTCCGGCGGATCGAGGTCGAGAATCCCTTCCAGGGCGTCTCGCTCGACCTCTCCGGAGGCGATACGCCTCTCCTCGGCTCGCTCCATCATCCCTATGTCTGTGTCACAATGTCCCGGTACTGCATCATAGCACTGGCCTCGACCAGGCAGGGCCGCCCGGAATGGGGCGTTTATCCCTGCTCCCGCGCATGCATCAACTCCAGCTTCCAGCTCGACCATCCTACAATGGGTGTGCCCCTCTACCTCCAGGGATGTGCGGTGTTCGCAAAGAACGACGTCCTCCCCAGTGAGAAGGAGCTCAAGGGCATGGGCATCGACCGGACCGTGGAATCGCCGGTACCACCCGCGTGAGCCCGCTCAAGTAGCCCGGGAGAGCGCCAGTCGTCGGTCACCATCGTTCGTGCGTAGGACGAGCGTTCGTGCGTCCTCTCCCGGGAGGACACGGAGAGCGCCCGTCGAAGTCGCCAGGAGCGAGGCGCCGCAGTGAACACGGCAGCTGGCCCCCGGTGCAGCGCGCACCTCGATCACGAGCTCGCCGTCGGACTCCGATACGCTCAGATGGAGCAGCGTGCACGCTCCCGGCGCACTCGTTCCGAACCTGATGATGGGCGAGCCCGCGACAGGACCGGGGAGGATAAGGGGCGTCCCCGTCCATCTCGTTGTGAGGAGCGAGAACCGCCAGGGACCTTCGTCACCACTGCGCAGGTCGAGGATTATATCGCTGGCGTCCACGTTGAACCGCGGCCGGTAGCAGTCGAGGTCCTCGATCCTGCGGGAAGGACCGGCCGCTCCCAGTTCTGCCAGGACGGCTGCAGGATCGTACTCCAGGTCGGCCGGCTGGAGGGGGAGTAGATGAGGGGATGTCAGAGCTAGCTTGTGATGCGTGAGCGTATGGGGGTCCGGCGGAGTGATGATGCGGTTGAGCTTGCTCCACCGGGGATCGGGCGGGACGTCATAGTTCTGGACCACGGCAGCGAAGGTAGCGATGGCAACTAGTCCAACGACGACCAGCTCGGGCCACCGGCCGGCCCGACGCAGACCACCCAGCATGAGCGCGGTCAGTGCCGGCATGACCATCAGCAACAACCCCATCCGCGGCTCGTTCCAGTTCTCCTGGACGCTGAGAAATATCCAGAGCGGGAGCACCCAGAGGATGAGCACTTTCAATGCCCTGCGGTCCGAGCCGACCAGCTCCTTTATGCCCGGGAGGACCATGGCAATCAGTGGCCAGCCCAGGGTCGCGGCCACCACCAGCGGGAGGAGGACGAACACCGGGAATGGGTAGAGCGGGGTTCTGACAACGCTGTCGTGGAGGGGCCAGTTCATAAGCACTGGGAGCTTGAAGCCCACCCCGAGTATGCTGTAGTCGAAAGGCTCGATATAGGTATGCTTCGTAACGGCCTCGGTCGTGAAAAGTGCGCCGTAGGCGTATTGGTGCCAGTACAGCCAAGGGAGGGCCGAGAGCAGCGTCCCGATGGCGAGGGCGATGACCGCAGCACGCCACCGCCGTTGGCCCGTGATGGCGTAGAGGACAGCAGGGACGAGGAGCACGGACACGTCCCGCACGCCCAGCAGCATCCCGAGGAGGAGACCGGCTACGAGGGTGGGTCGCACTCCCCTCTCGAATAGCACGAGGTGGAGCGCCGCAGCCGACAGCACGAAGGCGAAGAGCGGATCGGTGAGCAGGTACACGAAGGAGATGTTCAGGAGTCCGAGACCGAGCACGGGGAACGCGAGAAGGGGTGTGAGGGTGCCGCCGAAGAGACGACGGGTGATTATGTACCCCCAGGAGCAGATGAGGGCGCCGAAAAGGGAGAAGGCGTACCGAACTCCGAAGATGCCCAAGAAGGACACGAACAGGCTGAAGATGGCAGTGTTACCGAGCCGCTGGTCCTTGGTGGCCACACGACCATAGGCAATGAAGTTGTCAGGGAGCGTCCGTGGTGGGACCGTCAGGTAATATGTGTTCTCCACTCCAGGAGAGCGGTCCGCCGTCGGCAACGGCTCCGGAGTGCGGGGGTAGTAGTACACGGAACCAGGGTGCTCGATAACGGATGACGCGAGCCAAGTAATGCGTCCGAGCCCCATGGCATGGTACATCGCCTCTTGGGTACAGGTCTGCCAGTAGCTCTCTGCCAGTGGGGTGGGGATGTCACGGACGACGGTCAGGTAGAGGAGGAATATACCGGCGGCGAGGGCAAGGGCCACCAGCCCCAGGTGGCCGGGAGGTGGTACGTGACCCAGGCCATGGTGTGCCGGGCCGTGCCGGTCGACGTGGAGCGCGTGCGGGAGGATGAAGAGTACGAGTGCTGCTGCGAGGAACGGGACCGGGCCTACGAGGACACCCCACATAAGAGCGATGGCCATGGCGAGAGCGGGGACCACTGTGGCCGATATCGTGAAGGCGAGGACGACCTCCTCGGCGTCCCGGCCGGGACCGAGGACCCAGCGTGCCAGCGGACGGCCTGTGAACCACAAGGCCAGGGTGAACGCCACCACGGCCGCCATATCGAGCAGCATACGGCCCCGGTCTCGCGGTGCAACAATAAAACCTTATGCCACTGGGCCCTATGGCGGGGACCGAGGCAAACGTTTTTCAAGTGATGTGACAGACCAGCTCCCATGGGTGAGACTGGGAGCGGGAAGAGCACCGTTGCCCTTCTCAAGTGCGAGGAGTATGATGAAGAGAACGTGCTCTCGACGGTCCGCCGTTCCGTGGACCTCTTGGGAGGGATGAAGACCTTCGTCGGGAACGGCCAGCGGGTGCTCCTCAAGGTCAATCTCCTCCGCGGGGACCTACCTGAGCGGGCGATCACCACACATCCTGCAGTGGTCCGTGCCGTGACACTCCTTGTCCAGGAGGCTGGTGGGGAGGTCGTCATCGGCGACAGCCCCGCGGGGCCCAACAGCGTCATGCTCCTGCGACGTGCCTACAAGCAGAGCGGATACGAGAGGGTCGCAAAGGAGACGGGCGCCTCCCTGAACGAGGACCTCTCCTACGGGCTGGTACCCTGTCGGGGCGGGCACCTGATCAAGGAGCTGGACATCCTCAATGCTGTGGAGAGCGCTGATGTGGTCATCCCCCTCCCCAAGCTCAAGACCCACGTGCTCACGGGATTCACCGGCGCCACCAAGATCCTGTTCGGAGTGGTCCCCGGTGTCACAAAGGGAGCCTACCACCTTAAGCTCAAGGACGTGGACCAGTTCTCCCATATGCTACTGGACATCGTGGCCCATGTACAGGCGCCCCTGTACATCATGGATGGCGTCGTGGCCATGCATGGGGACGGCCCCGGCGCAGGTGATCCGTTCCCCGTAGGTGCGATTCTCGCCGCTGCCGATCCCGTGGCCATGGACCGAACGGCCGTCGCGCTGGTGGGTCTGGTCCCGGACCGGGTCTCGACCCTGACCGTTGCCGCTGACCGCGGGATGGGTCCCGCGTCACTGGACGACATCGATGTGTTGGGCGACGGGCTGGACGCGTTCTCGATCACGGGGTTCCGCCCCGCTTCCGCGACCTCGAAACTAGGTAGCAGGCTCCCAGGCATCGTGCGTCGGTTTGTCCTTAGACAGACCGTTGCCTCGCCCTACGCCGGCCCCAAATGCATCGGATGCGGCGTGTGCGCAGCTGCTTGCCCCGTCAAGGCCATCACCATCACCGACAAGCGTGCGCACATGGACCTGTCGACGTGCATCAGGTGCTACTGTTGCCATGAGACCTGTCCCGAGCAGGCGGTGGAGCTGGACCGACCACTGCTGTCACGCGTTCTAGGTTGGTAGGGCTCACGGGGCACGGTCCCGGGCAACAGCGACCGCCGCGGCGATGATGAGAACCCACCCGATCGTAGCCATCGAGTCGGCCAGTGGGATACCCACGGTCCGCCACGAGAAGGGCCAGAGGAGGAAGAAGTGGTGAGGCCTGACCCACGGATATTGGAGCGAGTCGATGAGGATGTTGGATAGGGCGCCTATGTACAGGAGCCCGAAGGCCCTCCACAGGTCCCGGTCGATAAAGGACGCGGCCACAAGGCAGAGGAACAGTGCGCCGACGGGTGTGTGGAGGAAGAACGATACGGCCATCGCTACTTCAGCGCCACGTGCGGCGAGGGCTGCTATTGCGATGAAGAGCTGCAGGTCAGGCAGGAGCGCACCGAACATGACCACCCAGCGGTCCCGACGCTCGATCCCCAAGAGACGGGTCAGGAGTATGGCCAGTGACATATGGACGAGGAGATCAGGCATTGTCCTCACCCCCCAGTGGCTCAAGGCCAGAGGGCACAGTCGCGCCGATGGAGTGGCGGGCAGCATCGCGCCAGGCCCAAAGGAGGAGGAGCACGCCCAGTGTGTTCCAGATCATGAAGATGAACCTACGGCCGAGCACGTGGAGCCCGGTGGCCTCGATACGGCCCTGGGCGTACACACCGTGCACGGTGACGGCGTCATCGGACCTGAGCTGAGTGAAGTTCCCGTACACGTCCACCCGCCTGTCGTCCATTATATCAGTGAAAAGCACGAAGTGCCCGGGGACCACCTCTTGTGCGAGCCCGAAGAAGTAGCCTTGACGGCGCTCAGCATCGAAGAAGGGGAACTTCTGGGGCCAACGTTCCTCGATGACAAGGGCGTTGTGGTACATCGCGGCCAAGATGACGATGAGCCCCAAGATCAGGGGCAGCGGTCTCGGGTCGCGAACACCGTACATGCACGTTGGCCTACAGGTGAAAACTAGATAAATGCAAGGGTCGGGTCATGGCAGAGCACCCGTGTCGCGCAGGATCGCATCCTCACGCTCGAACACCGCCTCGCGCCCATAAGGTGCTGCAGCCTGGCGGTTCACCGCGCCCATCCTGGCTGCGAGCTCCGGATTATCGGCCACACGGGCCAATGCCGTCCGTAGCTTTCGCGGCGATCGCGGTTGCACAAGAATACCCCCTTCGCGGGGGAGCACGTTTGCGATGCCCTCGACGTCAGTGGCCACCACCGGCAGCCCTGCGCCCATGGCCTCGATGAGGGCGAAGGGCATCCCTTCCTCCTCGGAGGCCATGGCGAACACGTCGCCTGCGGCGAGCACGTCGGGCACCTCGCTGGAGGGGACGGCGCCCAGGAAAGTTACGTCCGCGCCCTTCTTATCGGCCAAGGCCACGAGGGCATCGCGCTCCGGACCGTCGCCGCACGCGACCAGCCGGATGCCTGAGAGCCCGGCCACGGCGCTGACGAGGTCGTCCACTCGCTTGATCTCGGCCAATCGGCCAACGAACACCACAAGGCGACCGTCCTCTGGAACGCCGTGGCGCTCGACCAGCCGATTCCGCGCTGCTGCGCGGTCGGGTGCTTTGTCGGGGATGTCGACCCAGTTGGGGAGGACCTCGACCTGGCCCGGGCGGGCGCCCTGGGCCTCGAGCCGCTGACGCATCAGGTCGGTGCTGGTGACGATGCGGTCAGAATGCCGCACGACCATCCCGTACACCAGTGAGGCGAACGGACCCAGGAGAGGGGACCGGTGTCGGCGCATCTGGCCCAACCAATCGTACTCCAGGGAGAGCACCACTGGAGGGTGTGAGCGGACACTGGCGAGCCCCAATGCCACGGGGACGATGCCCACGGGACCGTACACACGAACGGCGGTGAGGGTGGACGCCAGCCGACGCACGGCCGCAGCACCGCTGAGCACGAAACCGGGGTGTGAAGGGCCCACGGGCAGGTGGATCACGCCTTCTCCGAGCTCGTCGCTCATGTCCCGCTCGTCCGCGCTGAGGAGCACCACACGGTCGTACAGTTTCCGGTAATGGTCGACCCGCGCGCGTACAAGCTTGTCGAACACGCCACGCTCGCATCCCTCCTCGAGGCGGCAGTCGGTGGAGTACACCAGGAGCAGTGTCGAGGTCGACGACGTACCGGCCATCACGGGCACATGTCCCACGAAGATTTATATTGCCTTCGCGGCCAGTTGGTTGCATGGCCAGGCCCGCCAGCGGTGTCGACCGGCTCGGTACCCTCGAGAAAGCCCGCTTCCTCGCTAGCGGCCTTGTCGAGTCCTCGCGTGTGGGCCTTGACCGTCTGAAAGGATGGGAGCGCCCACGATTCCTTATGAACGTGGTCACCTGGCGGTGCAACGCCCGATGCGTGATGTGCAACATCCCCCGCCGTCACGACCCGAATGAGGAGCTCGGGCTGGACGACTACCGCCATATCCTCGAGGACCGGCGGTTCTGGCGGGGTCTGCGGGCCATGAACGTCACCGGTGGCGAACCGTTCCTGCGCGAGGACCTGCCCGACCTGGTGGCGCTGTTCGCCGAGGGCTGTCCCGGTCTGGAACGTATCGCCTTTTCCACCAATGGTATGCTAACCGACCGTGTCTCGTCCACCGTGAAGGAGGTGCTTGAGCGGGTGCGTGTACCCATTGACGTCACAGTGAGCCTCGATGGCGTGGGCGAGGTCCACGACCGCATCCGTGGAGTGGAAGGTGCCTTCGATCGGGTGATGGCCACCGTGGACGCGCTCCTACCCCTTGAAGAGCCCGGACGGTTCCACCTCTACGGCCAGTGCACTCTCTCCCAGGCTAACATCTCAGGCTGGCGCGAGCTGGAGACTTTCGCTGGTGAGCGGGGATTCCACGTATCGCCGGGTATCTCGGCGTTCCAGGACTCCTACTTCGATAACGCCGACAAGGAGGCCGAGCTGGCGCTCACCTCCGAGCAGGTGCTCGACGTGTTTGACCGACCGACCGCACGCAACCACTTCATCCGCCGTCAGGTGCGCGAGCGTGAGCGGTCACTCCCATGTGGGTGCGGCGCCGGGTCTTTCGAGCTCTACCCCAACGGCGACGTCTACCTCTGCTACCAGACGAAGCCGGTGGGGAACGCCCTCGAGCAGGGCATCACGGAGGCGTGGACGTCCCCCGAGGCGGCGAAGGTGCGCAAAGCCATCGGTACCAGGAAGATGTGCGGTGCATGCTTCTGGTCGTGCGACCTGGCCACCGCGGTGAAGGGGGACCTCGGTTCGCTGGTACACATGGGCACCGCCCACATCCGAGCGAAGCTCGGTCCCAAGGCGTGAGGTTTTTATTTTCATTGGGCTAATAGCTCACTCGGAAGGTGTATCCACATGAAGATAGCATTCGACGAGTTCCATAAGGACAAGAAGTATTTTTCTATCGACGATGATGACCAGAACGGGTACGAGCAGCTGGGAGATTTCCTCAAGGGAAAGGGTATCGAATGTATCCAGTCCACGAATCCCTTAACGTCCATTCCCGCTGATGTGGACGTGCTCGTTATCCCCTTCCCCAAGCGGAGGTTCGACGGGTCCGAGGTCAAAGAGATCACCGCCTTCATCAAGGAGCGGGGCAAGGGACTGTTGATGCTCTCCGAGTGGGGGGGTATCTTCGACAACGTCGAGAACCTCAACCAGATGGCTATCAACTTCGAGATCAAGTTCAATCCCGACCGGGTATGCGATTGGGAGAACCGGATCCAGATCCCCTTCAAGTCCAAGGCACACGCGTTCTACATCAAGGGTTTCTCGCAGCACTACCCGTTCACCAAGGACCTCAAGGAGCTCGTGTGCATCTCCGGCAGCTCCCTCAAGCCCGCCAACCAGGGCATGATCGCCGCTTGGGCGGGCGAGCGCTCTTGGAGCGACGAGGACGGTGACTCATCCTATGACGAGGGCGAAGCGTTCGGGTACGTGCCCATCGTCGTCGCCAATGTGTGTGGTGACGCACAGGGACGTGTTGTCTGCTGTGGCGATGCGTCGCTCCTGGCCAATGCCCAGTTCAAGGAGTCCGAGCACCAGAAGTTCGCCCATTCCCTCTTCCAGTGGCTTGGCAAGGAGCTTTGAACGCTCCACCCATGGACGTTGGCCGCGATGCCGAGCGGCGGATGCTGCTCGAACTGTCGCCCGAGAGGCTCATCGACCTGCTTCTAGCTCAGACGCGGGACCTCTGGGCAGTGGACGGACTGTATTTTCTGGGCATCGAGGAGCGGTACGGTACTGAGGCCGCGACCGATGTGGACCGCCAGGTGTGGGGAGCAATGGGACGCATCGAGGCATCACGGCTCCGGCGGGCGCTCGGTATCGAGGGCAACGACCTGGCGACCATGCTGACCGCGCTCCGGTACACCAGCTGGATGCTGGACCTCGAGCACAAGGAGCTCGAGGTCGAGGAGGACCGTGCTGTGCTCCGGATCACTTCTTGTCGCACTCAGCTCACGCGACGGAACAAGGGCCTTGGGGAGTTCCCGTGCAAGCCTGTCCGCTACGGGTACCTTGCGGCCTTCGCGGGCGCGTTCTCGTCGGACATCGAGGTACGGTGCCTCCAATGCCCACCCGGTGAGCACGACGACGACCTATGGTGCGCATGGGAGTTCGTGCAGAGATAGTAGGTCCCACAGGAGCCCTTTAGAGCAGCAACGAGAAGAAGAGAGAGCGGGTCCCCGTTGGGGGGACCCGACGCGAAGCCATCGACCTAGTTCAACCAGTGAGGACGGCGTGGGACACGATCCCCAGGGTGATGACCACGGAAGCGAGCACGATGGCGACAGCCATGTTGCCCTTCTCCAGCTCCTTCATCTCCTCGAGACCGGGTGTGGCGGCGTCAAAGATCTTGAACGTTGCCGGGATGCAGAGACCGAGAGCGATACCACCCACGAGCACCCACGCGACCGCGAGGACCATCTGGGTGACGGTCTGTACTATGTCAATATTTCCAACGACCATTTTAATGACCTTAGAAGCAGGTGGGATAGGTATCCTTTAAAGCCTTTTGCCCTCCGGTCGACGAATCGGGTCTATTCAACATATAACGTTTGGGTGACATCTCTACCACGCGGCCCCGATATAGATGGTGACCTCATGGGACTCCCCTTCCTCGTACCCCGTGTCCTCTCCCTCGCGCTCGTTCTTCTAATCTCCCTCCTCGTCCACCTCCGCCGTGAGATCGAGGCCGCCCTGCCCCGCACGGCCAAGGGCCATCGCTCCCTCCTGGCTGTGGTGCTCGTGCTCGGCCTAGTGCTCCGGCTCAACGGTCCCTTCGCCCACGCGGTGTACATGGACGAGTGGAGCTATCTCGAGGGTGCTCGCACCCTCCTCCTCACGGGACGCCATGAGCTCTGTCGGGACGGTATCGTGCTCCAGTGCGCTGTGACCGGGGGAACATCAGATCCAACTGGCTACCCACTGGCAGCTGCTATGACGTTCTCCCTGGCGGGAGTGGGTGCAGGCCAAGCGATGGTGCTCAATCTGGCTGCAGGGATCGCTACCATTGGTGCGGTCTATCTCCTCGCTCTTGTCCTCCTTCGTCGCCCTTGGGCCGCATTGGCCGCCGCCATCCTCATGGCGACGCTCCCTCTCCACGTGCGCCACTCGTCCACCGCCGGCACCGAGGTAGTGTCCCTTTTCATGGTCACGGTGGCGCTCCTATGCGCCGCTCTCGTCCCCCTGATACCGCGTAGGACCACCCTTGGTGCGGCCATACTCACCGCCATACTCGCAGTGTCCGTCCGGCCCGAGAATCTCCTCGTCCTCCCCCTGGCCGCCCTCTTCGCTGCGAGGGGGTCAGGCCGTCGTCTGGTCCGCAGTCCGGTCGCCGTGCTGGCGACAATAGTTCTCGTGCTGCCCTTGGTCAGCAGTCGAGCGGGGGCCGCTGAAGCCTGGTCGTTCTCCCTGGCGTACGTAGCGGGGAAGATCAATTACCTTTACTTCTGGGCAGGGCTCACCACCCACCTCACCCCACTATTCCATACACCCGTGCTCGCCATCCTGGCCCTGGGTGGCGTCTGGGAACTTCGACGTCGGGACCGGGCAACCCTGGGTCTTCTCACGACGTGGTTCGGCTCGTTCTTCGTGGTGTACCTTGCATACGTGCTCTCCGCGTCGTACCGCTTCATGCTGACCTGCTATCCCCCCATCCTCCTCCTGGCCGGCCTGGGAGCGGAGGGTGTTGCCAATCGAGCAGGTGGTTCAAAGGGTGGCGCCCTTGCACTGGCCGCCCTCCTCGTGGCGGTCGTGCCCGCCCTACCAACGGGGCTCGATCCCGGGGACCAGCACCACGTGTTCCAGCCCGAGGTGGACTTCCTCGTGGCCGCAACACGGCACCTCCCGCCGGGGTGCACAATCGTCACGTTCAATCCCTTCCTGGTGACCTTTGTTACGGATCGTCCGGCCTTGGACATCGGCTTGGGAGAGGTCGCCTTTGATCGGTCCAGCCGGGGTGGATGCCTGGCGCTCTTCGAGGACTCCTTCTGCTCCTGGCGCCCCAACGAGAATTCCGATCCTGAACGTTGCGATTTCTACCATCGTAACTTCGAGCTGGAGGAAGTGCGTAGTGCCGTTAACTCACGAACGAAAACGTCGGTCAGCCTTTCTATCCTTAGCCCTAGGACGGGAAGCTAATACTGTTGCTGCTGGTAGTAGTTGTAATAGGACTGGCCGCCGTACCCGCGCCCGTAGTAGTACGGCATTGACTGGGGTTGGGCCATGGCCGCGGCCTTCTCCTCCTTCTGCTGCTTGATAAGGAGAACGACTGAGCCGATGAACACAACGGCGGCAATGCCTCCGACGACCATGAGCAGGCTCTCGTTCGGCCCCGTTCCCTCGGGGATCGGGAGCTCGATCGGTTCGGGCGTGGGTGTCGGAGTGAGGGTGATGCCGGCGGTGGCGGGAGTGTCGGCCATGCAGTCCTTGACCGTGATGTCGGCGGTCTTGGTGGCCTTGTAACCGGGCGCGGTCGACGTAGTGGCCGTGATCGTGAGCTCGTGCGAACCCGCGGAGACCATTGGCGGGATTACGAACTGTATGCGGTTGACGGCGGCCACTCCCATACCGAGGTTGAACTCCCACGCCTTGCGAAGACAGAAGTCGGACGCAGGCCCATCGAGTTTGATTGTGAAGAGGGCGTTACCATCGAGTTTGTTGGTAAGTGTCACGTCCATGGACTTGTCCTCGCCACGACAGGCGTCCCAGCCCTCGTTCGCGACATCGATCTCCATTATCTTGAGAGCGGTCGAACTGGTGACGAGTAAAAGCACCAGAAACGCCGCGAACCTCACTCTCATGGCTGTATGACCAAAGGTGCTAATTGTTTTTATATATTGGCAGGTGTTATATATTACGCAGTACTTAGAGGTGAATATCATGCGCGCGGCCACTGCCTTGCTAATCATTATCATTCTGCTCGCACCCTCTGCCCTGGCTGAGAACAACCATGTCTGGTTCGATACCAAGGACGGTCCCGAAACAAAGAGCGTGACTGTGTACTGGGGTGAGACAGAGCGCGTCCCGATCTACCTCCGCCATAATTACACTTTCATCAAGAAGCTTGACGTGGTGTTCGCCATCGACATCTCCGGCTCCATGGTGGACGATCTTCAGCAGCTACGCACCCAATGGAACAGCATCCTCTCCATGTTCTCCCGGTTCTCCCAGAACGACTACCGCATCGCTTTCGTCCCTTACTCGGGGAAGCAGACGTTGCGTGTGGACGAGAGCCTCGTCACCGCCTTCCTCTCAAGCCAGACCCAGGTCAACGATATCACCCAGTACATGGAGCAGCTACCCACCTCCTCGAGCGTGGGTGGGGGCGGTGGGTGCCGCGAGTACACCTATGACGCTCTCTACTTCATCGCCAACAGCGGCTGGACCACCATCCCCCGGCTGAACTGCTACCCGGTCGGAGAGGCGTGCGAGTGGCGTGAGGACGCCCTCAAGGTCGTGTACGTCATCACCGACGCTGGTGTGGAGGCGGACCAGTACGATATGCTCAAGCGTCTTGTCACCAACGCCTACATGAACGCGGGCGTCTACCTGTTCGGCATCACGCCCGGCGATAAGTCGGCATGCCCACCCACATGCGAGTGCAAGAGCGGTGGCTCCCTGTGCTCGGTCAACGAGGACTGTTGCTCGGATGAGTGCAACGGTGGTTCGTGCTCTTCGCCCATGGACCCGTGCTATGACCTCGTCCACGCGGCCCCCGCCACGGGCGGCCAGTATTACAGCGGCTTCCATCTCTCCTTCCTTGAGCAGCAGCTGGCAAAGGCGTTCGAGGACATCGATTACAACACCTTCAAGGTTACCCTGAGCCACGCGGGCGCGCTCATGACCATCGTCGACGGTCTGGAGAACTGCCCCAGCGGCGAGGGGAAGTGCATCGACCTCGAGGTGGGCGAGTGCAAGACCCCGGAGGCACACCCGTGCGGTAAGCTCTTCTATCTCGATGTCACGGCTCCCGATAACACCGATCCCCAGAGCTACAGCCAGTCCATTACCACCGAGATCCAGGGCACAGCGATCAAGGAATCCATCGAGCTCACCGTCGATGTCAAGGTCCCGGCCGACCTGACAACGGACATACGTGCCGTGTACGACGAGGGCAAGACCTACGTGTTCTTCAACGTGAAGAACACCGGGAAAAGCCGTGTGACGCCCCGGTTCGACCAGTTCGGGCTCACCTGCCAGACCGTGGAGGCGCGCCTGTCCTTCCCCATGCAGCTCACGGACCTTGATCCGGGAGAGTCGTTCCTGGGCATCGGAGTGTGCACCGACGTGTTCGGTGTGGACGAGGACGTGAACGTCGAGCTCACAATGAGCTTCGGCGATGCCGAGCAGGACAAAGCGGTCGAGGAGAAGTTGCTGAAGGTCACCGCTAATCCTGACATATTCTCGGGTCAGGCCACCTACTACCCCGTGGGGCAACGGATCGATATCCAGGTCTCGGGCAGCGGGCTTGAGTACGCCCTGGTCCGCGTGGCCAACAAGAACACCGATAACGACGAGGTGACGCCCAAGAAGCGCACGACCATGCTACAGAACATCTCCCTCCCGGGCATCTCACCGGAGGTCATGGACCGCAGCGACATCATCGTGTACGCCAAGGCTGGCGGAGCCATCTCCCGGCGGCGCATCTCGCCCGGCCATGCTTACTTCGACGTTGAGGCCCCCGGGACGGCTTTGGGCGACCTGACCGGTTGGGACAAGGGCACCTTCTGGATCACCAGTCCCTATGAGCATACCATGTACTCCAACGCCAGTCTCCCGATCGTCATCAACACGGTCATGGGCGACACCTTCACCCTCACCGTGAACAACGTGACGGCCTCGGCCCCCATCAAGTCCACGGACGAGACCAAGAAGTTCACAATGAAGGGCGCCAAAGTCCACGCCAGCCGGCAGAATGGTACCTACGACCGGCGCATCGCGATCGACCTGCTCCTGGAGGACGTCAAGGGGACAGCCGAGATCAGCCTACTGGGCACGAAGAGCTCGGGGCTCAAGGTCACCATCAAGTACGAGATCAAGTACCCCTATATCGTCGATGTGCTCCCCACGCTCGCCATCATCCCCCGACGCTCAGCGTCCTTCTCCGCTGCGATCACCAACAACCAGGATATCGACGCGCCCATGGAACTGTGCACCTGGGGTGAGAAACTGACCGTGACCGTCGACGGCCAGGCGGTGTCCGACAAGACCTGCATCACGGTGCCTTCCATGGTGCCCGGTACGCCCAAGAACGTCAACGTCACGGTGACGCTGGACGGCGAGGAGGCCACCTCCCTCACGATGGTGGCGCGCCATCCCTCGGATATCTCGAACAAGCGTACCATGACGGTGGCGATCCGCCCCGCCTCCTTCACCGAGTCCACTATGTCGGCCTCGTGCAAGCGGAGCGAGTCACAGATCAAGTGCACCATGCAGTTCACCAACTCGGGCAACCTCCCGACCTCGTACTATTACGGATTCGTCGCCGACGGATTCACCACGGATATACCCTTCGCGGAGGTCACCGGCGTCAAGCCACGTGACACCCAGGTCAAGACCGTGTCCACCGAGTTCCTCCCTTACGAGATCACTACGCCCCAGCGGGACATCATCAAGGGTCTTGGCAAGATGGTGTTCCTGGCCAACCTCGTGCTCAAGGACGAGAACTTCACAAAGACGGACGTGTTCGGGGACTCATTGGACGTGTCCTCACTGGTGGGGGCGCTGGAGGGCATGGGTGAGATGGGGCTGGCCACCAAGGTCAAGGCTCTCAAGGACACGCCCGGCCAAGCGGTCGCCACCTCGGTTATCCAAGAGACAAAGACCTTCATCGACGCCATCAAGGAGAGCGCTGCCACCTCCATGAAGCTCACGACGCGCTCGTCCATCACCGTCCTCCCCTTCATCGCGGACAAGCCCGTGATGGTGGAGGGGAAGACCAACGTGACCTTCCGGGAGGACCGGACGAACGTACCCTTCTCGCTCCAGCTTGATACCGAACTTGAAGTGCCCGAACGTATTCCTGCCATGGAGGGCGAGGAGGTGACATTCACCGCATCGGTCACGAGCCTGGCCCCCTTTGCGGCCTCGTTCGACATCCTTCTCACCAGCTCTGATCCCGACCACCCCACGGTCAAGCTGCTGGAGAACCAGCGTCTCGAGCCGCGGGGGACGCTCCCCTTGAGCATTCCCATCCCCGCCGGCCTGTCCTCTGGCGAGTACAAGCTCTACCTCAAGACCAGGCCCCACGGCACCCAGAGCTATACCAAGAGCGCCAGCTCCGTGCTCGAGATATCCCAGGTGCGGCTCATCGACATGGACGTCACGGCCGTCAACACCAGCGTCAAGGGCCTAGCAGACGCATTACCGCCATTCGTGTTCACCATCACCAATACAGGGAACAGCGAGGAGACCTTCACCGTGACGGCCACATCCGCCACGGACAAGGTGATCATTGATCCAGACAAACCCCTGATAAAGCCCGGTGAGGCCAAGGACATCACAGTGACCCTCGTAGTACCGCCCGAGCAGACCGAGGACTTCCAGGTGGCGCTCGATGTGGCGCCCCGGTCCGACGCTTCGAAGACCAAGCCTCTCATGTTCGACGTGTACGTGGTCTCGCCCGACATCCGTGTTCTGGACTTCCCTACCAACATCACCGAAGAGGGGACCATCACCTTCGTCAACGAGGGCGACGGTGAGGGCACAGTGTCCGTCCAGCTGGAGGGCCTCAACGCCGAATGCGTGACCTTGGAGAACGCCACGATCAAACTAGGTCCCGGTGAGCGTGGTACGGTGAAGCTGACGAACGCGTGCCCCGATGCAGGGGACATCAAGGTGCGGGCCGAGGCTCCGGGATTGTCCGACAGCCGCGACCTCACTCTCAAGCCCAAGCCCACACCCACGCCCGAGCCCACCCCCGTGCCCACACCGACACCCATCCCAGAGCCGAGTTCCATGTCCAAGGCACCGATCATCGTCCTCGTACTCCTTGCTCTTGGTTCGGTGGGCCTGGTACTGTCCAAGAAGAAGAAGAAGATGAAGCCCGGGGCCAAGGGTGGCGCCGCGGCGGGCGCCGCCGCCAAGGGCGCGAAAGCAGCCTATGCGCAGCAGTACCCCTACAAGTCCGCGTACATGAACAGCAAGTATGCCGCCTACTACCGCCAGCAGCAGGCCGGGGGTCAGGCGCAGCAACAACAGCAGGCCATGGCGCGACAGCAACAGATGCAGCGACGGTGAACGATGCAGGGCGCTATCTCTACTCGACCGGCTGCCACACAACGTCCAGCACCGTACCGTCGCGGTTCTCCACCACGGCGATGATGCGGTCCGTGGTCGCAAGGGGCGGCAGCGTGTTCGCCTCCTCCAGCGCAATGTGGTGGAGCTCGTCGATTTTAACGATGGGCAGCTTGGAATGTCGGTAGTGCTCGATGAGATCATGTCGCCGGGGATTGATGGCAATGCCTCGGTCGGTGACCACTACGTCCACGGTCTCGCCCGGGGTGCTCACTGTCGTCACGCGGTTCACGATCGGCGTGATACGCCGGCGGCCGCGGACCAGAGGAACGGTGATTATGGTCGTGTCCGCTCCTGACGCCACGTCCTGGTGCCCGCCGATGCCGTGGAGGAGCATGCCGTCGGAATGGGTCACGACGTTGACATTGAAGTCCAGGTCCACCTCGGTGGCACCAAGGATACCGAAGTCCAGGAGGTCGACAACGTTGCCCCGGTTGTGGACGTTTGCGTAAAAGTCCACGGGGATCTCCACGTGGCAGGGATTGTCACGGAGCGAGTCGATGGCCGCCGTGTCGAAGGCCTGGCCATCCAGCACCTTCTTGGTGGTGCCGTCGCGCAGCATTTCTACGATGACCCGCGTGGTGCCGCCCACGATGTAGTCCGCGGTGATCTTGCGCTTCTTCATGGCGGCGTTGATGTAGTCCATGGCGGCGAGCGACATCCCACCGGAGCCCGCTTGGAACGAGACCCCGTCCCGGAACAAGGGGTGCTCCTGGATGAAGTCGGCCGCCAGCTTGGCGATGGAGAGCTTGAGCGGGTCCGTAGTGATGCTGGTAGTGCCCGAGACGATCTTCTTCGGATCGCCGATGACGTCCACCTGGACCACGTAGTCGACGAAGGTCTGCGAAATGACGATGGGCGTCGCTGGGTATGGAACGAGGTTGTCGGTGACGGCGACCACCCAGTCGGCGTACCGCGCGTCGATGTCCGCGCATCCCAGCGGGCCGCAGGCAGAGGGGCCGTTCACTCCGTTCACGTTCCCGTATGGATCGCATTCGGGTGCAGCGATGAAGGCCACGTCGATGTGCAGTTCGCCATCGTGGACGGCGCGAACACGACCGCCGTGCGAGCGAAGGACCACGGGATTAGGGACTATCCCCTTTGACACGCCTGCGCCGACGGGACCGTTACAGCTGCCGACGAGTCGAGTGACAACGCCGCTGCGGACGTGGTCGAGGATGGGCTCGTGCACGGGGAAAAAAGCGCTGGGTGCCACCGTGAGCCCCTTGATACCCTTCCTCGCGATGCGGTCGAGCACCATATTGAGGAGGATGTCGCCGTCGCGGAAGTGGTGGTGGAAGGTTACGGTCATCCCGTCGGCCAGCCCTGTTCGCTCGATGGCCTCGTCGATGGAGGCGAGCAGCTTGTCCCGTCGAGGGTGACAGACCTTGAGCGGGGGAGCATGACGGGTGCCCGTCGGGGTCTCTACATCCTGGCCGTTGTAGGGCCGCACCGGGCCGTAGCCTGGTATCTCGTCGGGGAGCTCTCTGCCCAGCGTGTTGACCGGCATGTCTCACTCCTCTAGGTGCCTTTCTGCTGGTCCCTTGTACACCGCGTCGGAGAAGTTGATCCGGCGCATCTTGTTCTGGGAGAGGACCTCCTCGAAGTAATGGGCCGACAGGCCCGCTACCCGGCCATATATGAACACGGCCTTTGCAAGAGCGGGATCCAGTCCCATGTCCGCGATGACGGCGCCTATGACACCATCGACGTTGATGGGTAGGTTCAACCCACGAACTTGGGACAACACCTCGGTGATGAGCTTCGAGGCCGCGACATGGTCGCCGGCCACACCAGCGTCCCCTGACATGGTCCACAAGGCGTCCCTGCGGGGATCCTTGGTGTGGACACGGTGGCCCATGCCCTCGATACGACGTCCCGCGTTGATGGCTTCCTTGGTCCTACGCCGGAGCGCCTCGGGGAGGTCGATGCCCTCCTCAGCAGCGAGCTCCACCGACGAGCGGAAGAACGCGGCCGCCTTGGCACCGGCTCCACCGTGCACGTCCGTGATAGCACCAACGCCGTGGGCTACTGAGACCTCGTAGGCGGCCCGTGTCGAGGCAGCGATGAGAGTGGCCTGCGCCGAGGGCGGGGTCACGCCGTGGTCCACGCAGGCCACGACCATGGCCTCGACCAGTTCGGCAAGAGCGGGCTCAACGTCCTTGCGTCCGCTCACCGCACGCCAGATGAGTTCCCTGGGCGATGCTTTGGGGGTCGCGCCGTCCAGTGCGTCCCCGGTCTCAAGGATGACTGCAAGGTACCGGGACATGCGGCCCAACGCGAACACGGTCTTCTCGACCTGGGCGGCGGCTCCTTTCTCGGGAAGAGCGGCCAGGCCATCGTCTAGCAATAGGCACTTGGCCAGCGTCTTGGAGATGTCCTCATCCTTGGAACGTTTGACTTCAGGGCCGGGGCTGGCCGCGGCCTCGCGGAACACCTGCTCCAGGAAGGTGCGCTCCTCGTCGGTGGGGAAGCGCTGCCGGACCAGCAGCGAGGCCATCTCCACGATGCCAATCCTGCCGATGAGCTCCTGGAGCGGATACCCGGCTATCACCAGGTTGTTGGGCTCGACCTTGGTGATAAGCGTGCCCCATGCGGCCTTGCTGGGAGGATTCTCCCACGTATTGCGCATGCGCTCGTAATAATGGTCGACGTCAAAGTACGACTTCCCGCCCAGCTGCTCCTTCACCGCCTCGATGAGGTCATGCTGGCTGTTCACAACGGTGACACCCGCCGCCTCAAGCGCTCCCTTCTTGGACGCAAAGGTGCCGTAGGCCGTACCCGGCGAGACGATGGCACCGGCATGGCCCATGGTCTTGCCCTCCGGCGCGTTGGCACCAGAGATGAGGGCCACGATGGGCTTGGGATAGCGCTCGGGGTGCTTCGTGATGTCCTCGGCCAGGAGCTCCTCCTGGCATCCGCCTATCTCGCCAGCTACGACCACGAGGTCAGTGTTGGGATACGACTGGGCCAGTGGTACCATGGTGGGGAAGGGCGCGCCGATAGCACCGTCCCCGCCCACACCGAGCACGGCGTTCTGGGCGATACCCGCCGACGCAAGTGCGTCGGACATGTGGTAGAGGATCGCACCGCTGCGTGAGATGATCGTGACCCCGTGGGCTCCGGCCTTACCGGGCGAGGGCTCCGCGGGATGGAACACGTCTGGGAGCATCCCCGCCTTGATCCCCTCGGGGGGAAAGATGATGCCCGGGGTGTTCCCTCCGAGGAGCAGGGTGTTGTGCTCGCGGGCCGTAACGAGTATATCGCGGACGTCACGCAGGGGGATGCCCTCGCTTATGAGCACGACGACGGGGACGCCCGCCTTGATGACCTCAAGGGTCGCGTCCTTGGCGGTGGAGTAGTGCCTCCAGATGCTGGCCACGGCCACGTCCGGGTTGTCGGCCAAGCACTCGGTGACTGTGTCGTACACGGGGACTATCTCGTGGACCCGCGTCCCACCACGGCCGGGGGCAATGCCTGCGACGATGTCCGTACCATAATCCATCATGAGCCCCGCGTGTCGGGTTCCCTGACGGCCGAGGCCGATTATGATCGACTCGATGCGCTTCGACTCCTTGATGCGCTCGGCCAGCTCAGGCCGCCGCTCCTTGATGATGTGGAACAGGAAGCCCTGGTCGGCGGGAAGCCGTTCGAGGGGAGTGACGCTCACGCCCTCACCCCCTTGGCCTCGAGCGCCTCCTTTAGACCGAACCGGATGACGTCGGCCATGATGCGCTCGTTGCCCACCACGAGGTGAAGCTCGCGCAGCTCGTCCGGCGTCTCGATGATCGCCTTCTCGAGGAAGGTGCGGGCGGCGGGCAGGTCGGTCCCCACCATCCTCCCGTACACCGGAAGGAGGCGCTTGTTGTCGCGGTGCCGGTCGCGCAGGGCCAGGACTAGCCCGCGGATGAACACGTCACATGAGGAGATGCCGCCGAACCGCGAGGTGATGACCACATCGACACGAGGATCATCCATGAGCAGGTGGAACATCTCCGCCACCTTCTTCTGACTGGGGCCCCCTCCGCTATCCATGAAGTTCACTGGGACGGCCCGGTCGTCCAGGTACCGTTTGCTGACGTTCACGACCTCGTCGATCGAGAATATGCCGTATCCGGCGCCGCCGGGCACAATGCCAACATAGATCTTCTCAGGGTCCTTCTCCAGGTCCACGGTCAACAGGTCGACGTAGGGGAAGCCAGCGTCACGGGCCCGGCGCTCGTTGGCGGTGGGCTCGGCGACGTCGTGACGCACGGTCCCGATGCCGAGCTGGTCGAGGAGCGCCTTCTGGCGATAGAGAGCGTTATCGTCAATCACGAGCTTCGCGTCCACGGCCAACGGACCGTCCGGTGTGATGAGGAGGGGATTGATCTCGCACACCTTGGCATCGACGTCCTGGTAGAGTGCGTACACCTTGGCCACGACATCGGCCAGCTGGTCGACGTCGGCGTCGGGGAGGTCCTTGGCGAGGAACTCGGCCAGTTTCCGGACCGTCTCTACGGGAAGTTCGGAGCTGTTGGACGTGATGGGCACCTTCATGATCGCCTCGGGCCGTGTGCGCGACACCTCTTCGATGTCGACACCCCCGGAGGCGCTCACCATCATCACGTTGGTGTAGGTCGCAGGTTCCATGGTAGCGCCCACGTAGCAGGCGCCCTTCTCCTCGGCCATGGCCTCTACGGCAACGGTCTCTACCGGGTAGCCCTTGATACTCAGCGAGAATAGCTCGGTGACCGCGGCCTTGGCCTCCTCAGGGGCCTTTGCCCGCTTGATACCGCCGGCCTTCCCCCTACCGCCCACGAGCACCATCGACTTTAGCATGACCGGGTACTTGACATCCAGCGATCCGAACTCCTCGGGTTTGTGAATGACACCGTAGAGAGCGGGCACCTTGATGCCCTTGCTCACGAAAACCTTCTTTGCCTCGTGCTCATAAAGACGCATGATCTGTAACCTCCGTTCTCGGGCGTGCGCGCCCACTGGCCACATAGAAGGAGGAAATAAAAAGGTTGGCAAGGAACGCAGACCCACACCACCACGGGACCGGGATGGCACCATGATACGTCTGCGCACCGCTTTCAAGGTCGAGGAGCTGATCCCCTACGAGGTGGACTGCGCCGACCACTATTTCCTCCCCGGCCCGGACCGACGCATGCAGCGCCCCGCACCATTCTGGGTGTACGAGGTGCCGGCAGAGGTGCTCCTGGGCAACACCCTGGACGACGACGTGGACCTCGGGAGCATCCCGGACAAGAAGGCCTTCTTCGAGGCGGTCAATCAGCTCAAGGAGCGTATTACCGGAGGCGAACGAGCATGAAGGACATGATCCTGACCTATCTCCAGCAGCACGGCCCGAGCCTGCCCGTGGAGGTGAGCTCGGACATGGAGGAGGACTCTCTCATCGTTTCCGCAATGCTCTCGGAGCTTACGCATCAGAAGCTGCTCATCCACTCCAGGATGCATATCGGCTCGGTCTCCCTGTACGCGCTCCCATCGCAGGCGGACGCCCTCCGCGAAAGGTTGCGAAGTGAGTTCATCCAGGAGCCGGCCCAAGGCGCGATAGCCCGGTTGGAGCGCGAGCATCTCATCATGGAGGATGAGGCCCGGGGACCCGAGCGGAAGGCGTTCGACACGGCACCGGACTTCGCCGAACCGTTGCGCATCCGCGTCGAGGGACGCGAGGTTCTATGCTGGGCGTGGCACGGGCTCACCGACGACGAGGTCCGCACGCTGGTGGAGCGCAAGCTCATGCCCGCGGTGGATGAGCCCAAGGCACCCGAACCGCAGCTGACGGCGCCAGTCCCGGCACCTGCCCAGACCACCCTCCCAGTACAGCGGCCCCCGCCCAGGCCGGGACTGGCGCCCGCACCACCCCCGCCGAAGGAAGGCGCTCCGGGCGAGGTCACGCCGTCGGCAGCACCCCTGTTCTCCCTGCTCAAGGGCTGGGGGCTGGACGTGCTCTCCCTGGAGGAGGAGCGAAAGGGGACCGCGTACGGCGGACTGGTCGGTGCCGCGACTCCCGCCGGGGTCCAGACGTATATCCTGCGCTACCGGAACCTCAAGAAGCAAGTGGGCCCCACCGACCTCATGGAGGCCTATGTCCAGGGTGTCGAGTCCAAGACCCCAGTGCTCTTCATCTCGGCCTCCGGCTTCTCCGACAAAGCGCGCAAGTATCACCAGGAGAACTTCCCCAACTTCATCCTCCTGGTCGAGGGGGGGGTCTGACCATGGCGCGGTTCCGCTGGGCCGAAGGCGTGGTGTCGGGCAAGGACGACCACGGCATGTACCTCCTCAACGAGAAGAGCGGGGAGACCAGCCGGTTGGACGAGGCGATGTTCTTCGTGTGGGCCCTCTGCGACGGTACCAGGAGCATCGAGGAGATGGCGCATCAACTGGCCGACGAGACAGGGGACCCGTACGAGGAGATGCTGTCGCTGGTGGCCAACATGCTCCGGTCGCTGGTGAACCTCCGTCTCGTGGCGCAGGTGGAAGAGGCTCCTCCTGCCGCCTGAGGGATGGTTCTGTGAACTACCCCTCTCCAAGTAGAGGGGCTTCCCGCTTCGACGCTGTTTCCAGCTCCACGGGCGCATCGGGTGGTCCCCACCCTGAGCTATCCTGAATGTTGATCGTAGCGTTCTTATAAGCATCCATCACCCTGCCCCTGAAAAATCCCTATTTCAACCGATCAGCCAGCATTCTCAGCTTTGCTCATCGTTGGCAGGATTCAGGTCTCCAGGACGCGACCGTTGTCGC
>JASMDC010000028.1 GCA_030753015.1 Candidatus Undinarchaeales archaeon
AGGCATAGTGCGACGTGCAAGTCTTGGACGTGGCCACCAGGCAGACGCCGGTGGTGTCCGTGGGAGCCTCACGGTGGCAAGCGAAGCCCTGCGTGCATTGGCAGTCTGCGAGACAGGGGCTCCCACCCAACACCTTCTCCTCTCCGATACAGGAGCCATGCACACAACATCCAGAGGCGCAATCGAAAGCACCGTCGCATGAGGCACCAAGTTCGCGCCGACAGCGACCACCGCCGCATGCCAGACCGTCGCGGCACTCGCAGTCCGCTCCACAGGGATCGTTCAACAGACCTGTGCCTTTCTGGAAGCACATCCCGCCAGCACAGCAGCCCGACGCACAGTCCCCGTTCTGTTCACAGGCACCTTGTGATCCCGTGAGACATATACCCAGCCCATCGGCGCAAGAGAGATCCTCGGTGCATTGACAATCGCGACCGCATGTTTCACCTCTCCCTTCACCGAGCCGGCACTCGCCAGCGCAGCAGATTCCCATACCACCACTGGATGTAAGACAGGGGCTTCCTTCGTGGTCGGAGCAGTCGCCGCACGTCTGAGGTACATGTGTCCCCTCGACATCGATGCAGGCGTCCAGGCTCGCGCAATCATCGAACGAATCGCACGAGCTGGGACATACGCCATCAGTACAGGCGTACGCACTACATGAGACCGCGTCCTGACATTGGCGGTCGCGACAGATACCCTGGCCGACGTTCGTGCAGCATGATGACCCCTCAGTCGAGCAGGTCCACGCAGGCCCGCTGTCCGAGATCGTGCAGACGGGAGCCCCCGAGCAGCTCGTCGTCCCGCAGGCGTCACCGGCAGCCAGCTTGTGGTCGTTGTTCGTATCGCCGATGGTCGTGTAGACGCACGCACCACGGCAGCAGTAGCCGGTCCCATCGATTCCCGTACAGCGAACACCATCGATGGCACAGGGTCCGCAGGCGTCCGGGCCACCGTTGGCATTGGTATCGAAGCAAGATTCACCCGAGTCGCACTGTTCCACTGAGCTGCAGAGCTTCAGGCAGACTTTCGCGCCTTCCAGATCGACGCAGTGCTGGCCGGATGTGCAAGCGCCACCCACACCGCAGGGGGTCCGACACGCGCCGGCCGCGCATGCATTGCTCCCACAGTCCTGTGGCGTGCCTGATGTGCAGGTCCCCGCGTCATCACACGAGCGCAGGCCTTCCTCAGTACAGCAACCCTCTCCGGTGGACCCGCACGACCATGAACCGCCCGAGCATACGAGTGTCGCGGTACAGTCGCTATCACCACAGGGATCGATGCCCGAGTCAGCTCGACCATCACTGTCAGCATCGGTCCACACGAGCCCCATAGTGGAACACTGGCCTCCACAGCAGTAACCCTGTCTGCCATTGTCGTCCAGGCAGGGAGCGCCGGGCTCATCGGTACACTCTCCACACCTTCCCGTACCATCGTCGTCCAGGTCAAGGCATTCCCATTCCTCACCCGGCTTGCATTGGGTGCCCGCCTTGCAGCTGTCATGGATGGTGAGAACGGGTGCGCCGGGTGCATCGTAGACGAGGGAGAGCCTCGTGGCGGGAGCAGAGCTGACCGCAGCACACGCATCACCTGTCGATGTGCACAGGGCCGTGACCGGCCATGTCCGGACATAGGTAGGTGAGACCGGTGTCACACGGAACGTTATCGTGTCCCAGTCTTCCTGTATCGCACGCTCGATGGCTGCGTCCACTTTCCGCAGAACCGTGCATGTCCCACTGCCCGTGCACGTCACATCGGCATCGGAGAGTGTACCGTCGTCACATCCTACTGCGGCAGAAGTGCAGGATCCACCTTCGCAGTAGTTGAGCACCACCGGGCTCTCAGCATGGCACTGTCCACCGGTCTCGGCCGGATGGCACGCATGCACGAGCGTGATAGTGGCTGCTCTGAATGGTCGGTGCTCCTTAAGCTCGAACACAAGCACGGCTTCTCGTTTGATCGCGCGCTCTTCACCGACACAGCAACTGGCGTTGGCCACTAGTTCTGGCGCACACGGGAGGCCTTCACCATGACGGCAGCATCCATCATACGCTTTACCGTCCTCGCACAGGGCATGGGGGATTATGTGGAATCCACCTACGATAGCATGAGTGGCATCGGTGTCCGCGATGCCATCAGTCAAGCTTGCCGTACATAATGTACGGAGCCCCGCGGCGGGGATTAGAGCGATCACGAGGATGATGAGCGCCAATGTGCTGCGCCACAAGCCGTGATCCCTTATCCGGTGATGTCTGGTTACGGTCAGCATGTCTCACACGCCTCCACGGTATCGATGGTCGTCCAGCCTTCCTTGTCCCGCACGGGACTGAAAGGCTGGAGGACAATTGTGTGCTCGTTCTCGCCAGGCGAGAGCACGACATGCTCCATCGAGGGAAGCACCTTGAATCCGGGATTGCCCGAGTTATCCCTGGAAGGAAGACTCGCTATCACGTAGGTCCCCGAACGGACATGCGGGAAGCTGTACTTACCCTCCTCGTCGGCACGCGTCACGAAGACAAGGTCCTGGGCCTCCAGCGACGCGAGCACGATCTCAACATATCTAGGCGGGACGCCAGCGACGAAACCAAGGAGATCCGTACCGGTCTCATGAGTAAGGCCAAGACAGGATTCCTCGGAACCCGCCACACAGAGCACCCTTCCCTGCCTAACGACCGTCCCGTTGAGCGACGCTGAAGACCTGAGGATGAGCCTTAGTTCCGCGTCCTCTCCCTCTGTAAGGCGGCGCCGTGTATCTATTCCGAAGCGACCGGTATCATGACGAGGTCGTATCGTGAGCGCTACATCGCCACAGGGTACACCTGTGAACTCCTGGCCGTCCAGCTGTGAGGATGTACCGAGATCGAGGTCGCACCCCTCCACAGCAACGCTTTCTAACAAGGGAAGTCCGTCATCGGGATCGTCATCGTCCACAGTTAGTGTGAGCGAGCACTTCCCATCACACCCATCTCCGCTACTCGTGGATCCTGTTTGACGTTCTATGGCCTGATTCTCGACTATCCTTGCTTGGAACACAGCATTGAACGAGAGGGGCGATACGACGCTCACGTCGTCGCCACCGACCACGCGGGCGCTCCTGCGCAGGTCCACAGCAGAGATGACTATCGGGAGGGTAAGGTTATAGTTCACGCGCCACGAACGTTGACACGTACCAAGGATGAAATCGATGCTCTCCTTGACTACCTTGTTTGTATAACCGAACCGGTCCCTGAGAGCGAACTCGAGCTCGCCCATCACCGGGGCCATGCGCCACTGCAGCTCGGACTCTGTAAGGGTTTCGTTCCGCCGGATCTGTGACAGCACCTGGATGGCGACCAGCGAGGCGTCCTCGCCCATTGCGCTCCTGATCGTTGATCCAGGGATAGTGACGTTCCCACATTCAGCGGGTTCGCTCCCCTTTGGATTGGGGATACGCATGTCGTCTCCCATCACATCGAAGAGGCGGTCACGCACGGTCCGGTTCTCGATCAGGTAGGTGAACACTGCGATCATCTGCTGTCGAAGGTGCTCAAGGCGTAGGTGTGCAGAAACGGCCGGTATGAGTGTCGTACGCTTTACCGTGTCCCGAGGCCTATACTCCATCTCGATCTTCGCTTCTGATACGATGTTCGATTCGCTCATGCTGAGAGTGAACGATACCATGTTGAGCTTGAGCCCGAGCACTT
The DNA here is from genome assembly GCA_030753015.1 of Candidatus Undinarchaeales archaeon. Taxonomy (GTDB): domain Archaea; phylum SpSt-1190; class SpSt-1190; order JASMDC01; family JASMDC01; genus JASMDC01. Next base: position 3,684 of record JASMDC010000028.1, read on the forward strand.
CATGCTCAGGGAGTGATTCGATTAGTTCGAGTTCTTGGCGAAGACGCACCTGTGTCTCTGTGCGTACGGCGGCCTCAACAGCATCATGTGATGGGATCTGGAGGATGACACCGTCATGGAACCAGAATGGGATTCCAGAGAGCACGAGTGGCGGGACGTTCTCAGCGCGATAACCACCATGCGAGCCTATCTCTTTGGCGGCCGCATGAACGCTCTCTCGCAAGGACTCGTCCACGATCCGTGATAGTTGGAGGTCCGTGGTCCGCTCGTCATCTAGGCGGTTACGGTCCGATTCCGTTTGCCGCTCGATGGCCCGGTTGCGCATCGTACCCATAATGACCGTGAACACAACGAGGACAAAGGCCAGCATCGCAATGAGCGCCATCTGACCACGCTTGACCGAACACGATGTGACATGACACCTCATGTGACCACCACCTTGTCAGCGACCTTTCGTAGGACAAGGTCGCCGGTCTGGATGGATGCGGCCATGGCGTACGTCCCTGGCCGAATGGAGAGCCCGGTGAACACGCACTCCTTCTTAGTCTCATCAGCTTCCAAGAGGCAATGATAGACATCGGGCATCTCGGGATGACCGCGCACCAGCTCGAACACCAAACGGGTGTCCGGTGGCCATGAGCGCTTTGATGTGCTCACCTGGAGGACTGCGAAATCCCGGCCCACGCGGTACTCTCCGATCACGGCACCGTAGGCGGTCTCACCTGCACGAAGGGGTTCACACCCTTTCGTTTCCGAGCCCTTCGGATAGAGGAAGTAAGTGGGATTCCCACGAACGGCGAGCAACGCCTCGTCGCTCACGACTCCAGGTATGGATACGTTCACAACCAATGAACGCTGAACGAACACCGGAGGATTACAGAACGCAATGTTCCGCACCGTAGCGCGTACTCCGGCAGGAGTGCTGATGAGTGCGACATCCTCCCAGTCGAAGGTTACTTCCTGATCCGGGAGCATCTCGTCACCATCGGGTCCGTGAAGGAGGCCTCCTCTGTTGATGATGGTGATTTCCAGATTCCGGAGGTCGTTCCCGGTCAGCCGCTTCATGTTTAGGTTGATATCAAGGTCGAAACCCAAGCTCGTCTCAATCTGATAGATGTAAGACCGGGGCTCGAAGGACACGATCTCCAGCGTGGGTCTCTCCTTGACGTAGATGCGGACCTCCGGTATCTCCATGGAACCTTCCCTGCCTAGGTCCGATACTGCGAGTGTGAGTTGCGTGAGGTTATATTCCCCCATGTCCTTACCTAGGTTCTCGGGAGTGGCATTTCGCAGGAGGACGTCCACCTCCCAATAATCCTTACTCGGTTCGAATGAGACCCCGCTCACCTCGAGCGGTACTTCGCCGATGGTGGCGTGGAAAGCACTCTGAGGAAGGTCATCCACCGTCGAACCCTCGTCATCCACCACGGTCAGAAGGAGGCGCCGCGTGGAACCGTACTTCAGGTCATCATGGTCGAGCGTCATCTGCAGTCGCCCCAGCGGGGTCACCAGGAAGCTCGTTGCATCGTTCCATACCTCGAAAGGCCGCATTGCCAACCATACCTCGCCCTGTGCGGAGAAGCGAATGTAGGCCTTGTATGACCCTGGTTCGAGCTCGGTGCGGACGAAGAAGCCGAACCGCCACACTCCGCTGCCTTCGTGGTCGTGCGTCCGTGCACGATACTCCGTACCCCTGATGATGAGAGTAGCATCGGCACCCTCGGTCAGGGGTTCGTCCTTGTACCGAAGACTGGTCTCGACCTCGATAACGGTGCCCTGGACCAGCTGTCCGATCCGCTCATGGTCCGGATCGAGCTCACGGACACGGGCTAGGAGGGAGGGTGGGCCACAGCCATCATGCGTGCATAGCTCACCGTAATAGCACACGTCCACAGTGCTCTCATCAGTGTCGAGACAGGAACAGGATGTCTTCGAGCAGATGTTCCCCTCATGGAGGCATGGCAGGAAGAGGAAGCCCGCGCGTACGATGCACATACCAGCGGACGTGTCAACGACGACCTGAGAGCCCTCAATACACCCATCCTTTGTACATGTCGCACCAGGAAGACAGACATGGTCGCGGGTAGGGATTTCGGGGCCGTTCGTGCAAAGACAGTAAGGCATGTCCTGGGGACCAGGGGAGCATTTCTTGCCAACGTCTAAGCATGGGACACCGATGTCCTTCGCGAGCATGAGCAGGCCCTTGCGACATACCTCCCGCAACCGGTCCACGTGCTCCACGCGCTCGATCCGTACCGATGTTCTCCGTGTCCCACGGAGCGCAGGACCCTGGTAAACCTCGACATCGAGCGTGTAAACACCAGAGGGGACGGTATCAGGAATGTCCAGGAAGAAACCTGTACAAGGTTCCCGCGGAGCGCTGGAGGCGTACACGGTCCCTACATGATCACGAACGTAGGCCGCGCATTCAGCGGTAAGGCCCGGGAAGCTCACCCGGATCGACTCCTCTGTCGTGTACACCTGTTTATCGGTGAACGGTGCCTCCTCTTCGACGGCACGTGCGGTCACGATCCGGAAGCGTCGTGAGACCGTGGCCGAGCCCAGGAGCGTGTGTGATGCCTGTAAAAGGACCAGATTGTCTCCAAGGGCGTAGTCGCCAGTGTTGATTCCAATCTCGGACCGATCGAAATCGTCCGCTTGATGACGGTCCACTTCGTTGAGCTCCGGACCAAGCACTGTGACCGTGGTCTTCACCTCGGCTTCCTCAGTAGCAAGAACTGCCACGAAGGATTCACCGGAAACAAGGGTCCCTGATGGACGGAGGGTGGAGAGAGTGAGGTTGACGAATGATGACGTAGTCTGTATCTCCAAGGATGATGAACTATAATCGGCCCTGATGGTCTCACCATCGATACTGATCGCCAGTGTCTGAAGCACATAATTGGTCGCAGGAACCCATGCCTGATTTGCGACGAGATAGACCGGCCCACATCCCACGGTCGCGGTCGAGAACACTGTTTCCTCACCACGGACTACTCGTATCAGGCACGAAGTGGGTTCGGCACCGCTTGTGTCCACGATGATGGGCGTGTACAGACCATGGGCTACTTGAGATGCGTGGTTCACGTCCGAGATAGTAAGCCCCGTTTCGATAGGGATCGTCAATTGGGCACGCACTCGTCCGCCCGTGCCTGTGTTGGTTGCAGAGATTGACCGTCCGAACGCCACGACCCTCTCATCCCACTGGAATGTCAGTGATGGAAAGAGCAGGTGTACAAGTGGTCGATAGTCAAGGTCGAGCGTGAGCTCGCCCGGTACAACTGACATATCATCAATGAAACGTGATGCATCGGCAAGAATCAGATGCCCATAGAGCGTCCGTTTGTCGGAACGGTAGGTCGCGTAGCAAAACTCCACAGCGAAGTGCTCACGTGCTGTCATGCAGACCATCCTCTGGAGCATTTCCTCTGATGGAGAGTCGAGGATCGTTACGAGGTCATCCTGACCGATTATCATGGTAAAAGCCACATCAACACGGCCAATGTCGAGGATCGTGGCCGTACCCGTGCCGCAGCTGCCCTCGACCCCATTGCACAAGGATGTCACAGGATTGAGGATCATCCAAAGAGCGATGATCACACAGGTCACTGCGGTCCTCGCGGATGCCCTTGGCCACTCCTCCGTCTTCACTGTGTTATTCTTAACTGCATTACCTCTTATAAGGTTGCTGCCCGGCCCAGTACCCACTCATTATATCGTCGATGACGTGCGGGAGCCCGACACCGCGTGCACCGGGCCCCCGTCGGGTGTGTCCTTTCAGGGTCTCTTCTTCGTCGGGCCACGGAGCATCATGAGGCTCAAAGCACCCACGACGAGCGCAGCACCGATGGCCACCGGCAGGAGGTTGCGGCTCTGCGGTGAGATGGACACCAGTGCCTTGGCGAGCTCTGCTTCCCGCTTGGCCTTGTCGAGGGTTCCTTCACCCTCCTCAAGCTTCTCTTCGGCCACTACGTACCGCTGGTCGTTGAAGTTCCGCTTCATCTGGAGGGAGGAGACTATGGCCTTCCGCAAGTAGAGGCGAGCGGTCATGGGATCCACCTCCATGCGCTGGAGCTCGAGGATGGTGCTCTCCACGGTGCTAAGGTCCGTCTCGAACTCGTCCATCTTATCCTGCAACGTGTCCACATCGTACTTGACAGAGATGGTTACCTCCTTGGCGATCGAGTTCACGCCGGACTTGGCCCTAATTGTGGCCGAGTACTCACCGAACAACAGGTCCGATGGGATCGTCACTGAGTTCTCCTCGGCCCGCTCCCCGGCGCCATCTATCGAGACGCTCTTGGCGTTCCAACCAAGGATCGAGGAATCAAGGTTCTCAGGCATAGCGACCTGCACCTCGATCGTGGCTGTGCTGTCCAGTGTATTGGCGAGCTTCACCGAGAAAGTGCCGCTCCCGCCCTGGGCCAGTTCGAGCCGTGTCGGTATCAGTTCCAGACTGAACGAGAGCGGCGGCCTCAGATCACGCATCGGAAGGTTCTTACAGTACGAGGTGTCCGCGGGATCGCACACCTGGACCTGCATCTTCTTCTCGATGCCGAAGGCGTTACACGCGATGGTGAGAACACCTGCCCTATCGGGCTTGAAGTTCATGGTGCATCTACCGCCTTCTAGCGTGCACGACAGCTCCTGGGCAGGCTCCTCGCCCCATGCCGATGAGCACGACACAGTTCCAGCGCGCTTGCTCCGGATGGTTATGGGGATGTCGTCGCCGATGAAGAACGCCTCGCGCTCCACGATACGGAAGTCCAGAGGGCGGCTCGCGGGGTCTACCGGGTCAGTGCCGGCCTTGACCTCCTCCTTGTCGGAGTAGCCGTCTCCGTCTGTGTCCCATGATGTGGGATTGGTCCCGTACTGGAACTCCTCGAGGTTCGAGAGCCCATCGAGATCAGCGTCCTCCGACGGATCGTCCACACCGTGCATCCTCTCCCAACCGTCGTCCATACCATCGTTGTCCTCGTCCACACGGAGGGTAGGTGCCCCGGTCGGGTGGCTTCTGCGGTCAACGGGATCGGTCCCACGCTCGGCCTCGTCCTGGTCGGAATAGCCATCGCCGTCAGAGTCCCAGGTCGTGGGGGGGGTCCCCTGCTGGAACTCCTGGAGGTTAGTAAGGCCGTCCAGGTCAGGATCACCGGCGGGATCGGTCACACCATAGAACGATTCCCACCCGTCGTCCATGCCATCACCATCTTCGTCCTTCTGTAGCTTTGGCGGTGTGACGGGTCTGCTCCTCGGATCGATCGGGTCCGTACCCGCCTCGACCTCGTGGCCATCGGAATAGCCGTCCCCATCGGAATCCCATGCTCCGGGATCAGTCCCATGGAGGAAGTCATCGAGGTTGTTAAGGCCGTCCATGTCAGGATCAGCAGCCGGATCATCGACATCGTAGTGCTTCTCCCAGCCATCGTCCATACCATCACCGTCATCATCCTTGACGATAACCGGTGGAAGCGGCGGTCGGCTCTTCGGATCGATGGGGTCCGTGCCGGCATCGACCTCATTCCCATCGGAGAATCCATCGCTATCAGAGTCCCAGACCGTAGGCTTAGTCCCCTTCTTGAACTCGTCGAGATTGGTAAGGCCATCAAGGTCAGGATCCTCAGCGGGATCTGACACGCCATGCTGCTTCTCCCAACCATCGTCCATGCCATCGTTATCGTCGTCGATCCTCACCTTTGGAGCACCGGGTGGTCGGCTGATCGGGTCGAGCGGATTCGTGCCCGACTCCACCTCATCGAGGTCCGAGTAACCGTCATCATCGGTGTCCCACTTCGTGGGATTGGTACGGCGCTGGAACTCCTGAAGGTTGGAGAGACCATCAAGGTCGGGATCGGCCGCAGGATCGGAGACTCCGTAGTACTTCTCCCATCCGTCGTCCATACCGTCACCATCGGTATCGATCCCGGGCTCAGGCCAGTCGGGATCGAGCGGATCATCGAACGGGAACTCGATCTGGAACGGGTTCTCGTCGACGAATATGATCTTCGGTCTGCAGCAACTCTCACCCTCTGCGCAGGATGTCACGGGCCGATAGTAGGCCTTACTGACACATGCCCTCAATGTGTGGGCCGGTTCGACTATGTCCACGTCTGCCGGGATACGTACACGGCCCTCATTGAACTGAACCTCGTTACCGTCAAGGGTGAACGTCGCCTTGAGGTCGGTCACAGGTTGACCCTCGCCGTCAACGGCGTTGAGGGTCGCGATGACCTGGTCTCCAGCGAAGGTGGAGAGCGGGTCCACGGTCCAGGACAGGTCCAGGATCGTATAGATGGTCACAGTCTTCTCCAGTGTGGCCTTGTTACCCTCCTTGTCCGCAGTGACCTTCAGGGTGTGCTCACCCAGCGTATCCAGCTTTAGGGTCGTAGTATAGCCGAGCGTCGGGTCCTCGGTGAGAGTGACCGAGGAGTCGCCAACCGTTACGGTCACGGTTGCACCGGTGATGTGATCGAGCTTGTCATCAAGCACATCCACGAACACAGGGAACTCCTCTCCGCGCCGGTACTCATCGCCGATCATTGCATCGATGGCCATGTCGATGACGTTGACAGGTCCTGGCGGTACACAGCCGACACCGGACTCGCAGAGCTTGCCCGTCGCCGAGCAGTGGACCCACTTCTCGGCATCGTCCTGGATGCATCGGTTGCTCTCCGTGTCACAGTGATTAGTGACATAGTAGAGGTCCTGGGCGGCCATCGCCGTGCACGTGTTCTGGTTGGCGCATTGATCGTTGTTCTCGCAGCACAGGGATCCCTCTGCGCAGCATACACCGTTCTCCTTGTGGAGGCCTTCGGCACACTCACCGTCCGGCTCACTTGTCGGGACCACGGGGAACGCGATGTTCTTGGTGGTCTTAGCACCATCGAACACGGACACCTCGAGCCTGCACACACCGGGCTCCGAACCACTCCTGATCGCGATCTTCTTGGTGACGGTGGTCACCCCTTCTCCGCCCAGAGAGAAATAGATGGGCATGGAACTGGAGACGCGGCACAACGATCCGTCCACGTCCTCCTCCCGAGCGGCGTCGATAGCGAAGGTACGCGCCATGCATGGCTGTGTCTCAGTGAGGGAGATGGTGACAACAACCTCTCCTTCCGCGTTGTTAGAGAGCTCCTCAGGGAACTCATCGATGGTCATCTCGTAAGCAGTGCACTGCGGGATTTCGAGCTCACGGACAGGTGCAATCCCAGTACATGAGACCATCCAGATGTCGTGGTCCGGGGATAGCTCGGTCGTCGGTGAGCAACCTGACTCGTCCATCTTACAGGATGAGATGGCCACGGACTCTATGACCTCATCGTCTACACAGGAGCCGGTCCTCTGGCGCGTGCATCCGAGCAGGCCCATCCTGGCAGCGAGTGAATCAATGTCCTCGCAAATCATCGTACGCTCTGCAAGAGCGAGCAGAATACCCGTCAGGCATTCGGGCGATAAAACGGTCACGCTGGTAACGCTCGGTGCGGCCAACCTCTCGGCTAGCTCGATGGGATCGATGCTATCAGGATCGGCGAAGAACACCATCTCGCTGCTCGAGGTGAGGGGCGCGCACCTGCCCTGTGATCCCGTAGGAGCACAGTAGCTTGCCGAGAGCCCTTGGCCGCAATCGGCCGGGCTCAGTCGGGAACAGTCCCAGTGGTCAGCGAACACGCTCAGGTCGGTGAACGCGGAATCATCGTCACCAGGTCCCTCCTTGGTACGGATTGTCTGCATGCACATATAGCCAAGAAGATCGTTCGATGCCTTGACAATACTGTCAGCCCGCAAGACATCCCCCTGGTCTACGATCGGGTCGCCGAGGTTCATGATCGTGTGGACCGTCTCGTTCGCGGCCCATCCCCGGACTACCTCGCCCACGAGCTGGTCCCAGCCATCGGGGAGCTTCTCGGTGATACGGGACATGGCGTTCGAGATGTCGTGGAGCTCAGCGATATCCTCGCCACGAGCGAGCATCTGCGCGTTCTCCTGTGCGACGACGCACACGTCGTTGAGCACAGTTGACATGAACCCGAAGAAGGACATGATCTCTTCCAACCTCAGCGGTTCGTCACCCTCGTAGGTTATGGGTGTCATGCGGGCCCACTGGCGGGCGCGCTCCTCGCGCACGAGCTCCTCATAACCCTTGGCGACGGCGCTGAACCGTCCCAGGTCGAACACGTACCACTGTCCGGTCCAATTGCCGAGCTCGGTCGTGATCCATAGCTCGCACTTCTCGCATAATCCCTGTTCCCATTCGATCAGTATATTGGAACGCGAGAAGGAGATGATCACTCCGTGGTCGGGTATCGTGTACTCGGAGGGAACGTCGGGGAGCGGGGGGTACGCCAGCTTCACTCCGTTCTCCGAGAACAGGGTCGCCTGTCGCGAGCGGAGGAACAGATCCACGCTGATCTGGCGTGGGATGTCCTCGAGCTCGGTGGGATCCAGGTTCGAGACGAAGGATATTACCTCGTTGGGAAGGTCCCGATGGGTCGACTGCAGGGTGAGCCGCGTGCCCGATAGCACTACATCTGCACCGTCATCGAGGGCCAGCGTCTGCTGCTTGACGCCGCAGTCCGCATCGATACAGGCCTCGAACACCTCCTTGGGCTTGTTCTCCTTCTTGATCGGATCGAAAGTGACCTCGAGGTTGCGCTGGATACCGTTCCAGAACATAAGCTGGTTGTATGGCACACCGTACTTAGTTCTGGCCGCTTCGAAGGCTTCCCTAGAATTCTCCTTCATCTTCTTGAACCCATCGAACTCCAGGCAGCTGAACTTACCGAGGCTCTTCATCTTCACCTTGCACACCTCGTACCGCTCGAGCGCCCACTGCTGGTTCTCGGGCATCATCTTGTCCCAGAATGCCAGCGTTTCGCGCGTATCCATCTCACCGACTGTCGCCGATTGCTGCCCTCTTGCGAGACCGAGCATTACGTCCGACAGCCATTTGGATATCCGTTCCTTATCGATGATCTGGTCGGTCCATACTCTTTTGAGAGCTGGTACCTCAAGATTTAGATCGACGGGCCGGGACGGACCACGCTCAAGGCCGGTAGTGCCTTCGCGGATGTTCAGGAACGCATCCTCCGCCAAAGCGAACTCATCGATATCGTCAAGGGCGTTCTGTGCCTTGATGTAGTAGTCCTTGAGGATCGTGGTCATAGCGAAGAAGTCGCGGATATAGTGCGTGCACAGCAGCGACAGCCCCTTGCACACCTCGAGCGAGATGAGCTGGTCGCCCAGACACCCGGGGACGCAGGACTCCTCCTCCTTGTCCTCAAGACCCTCCTTGTAGATACGGATCGGGATCACGACCTCCTTTGGCAGGAAGGAGCGACCATCCGAATCCAGGAAGCTGTTGAACACATCGGCCCGTAGCAGCCAAGTGTGAGGCAGGTCAGAACGCGCTCCGTTGTTGTGGAGAGTGCTGGCACGGAAGGTGAAGGTCGCATTGTACGGGACTCCCTTAACGATACCTCCCAAACGCTCTCGTGTCTGGATCGCGGACGTTCCGAACTCCTCCTGTAGTGCAGACAGCGCGTCCTCCTCGTCATCGGTCATATGACTTGTGATCTGGACAGAGACTATGTCCGCCCAGAAACAGCCGCTGATCTGCACGCGCTTCTTTACCTCTTCCTTGTCCATGCGGAAGTGGAGGAGGTTGCGGAACCCATCTGCCATGAGATCATCGGTCACGTTGTCCAGACGGGTTGAGAAGAGTATCTTCTCAGTCGTGGTCTCCGTGCTCGGTGTGAACCGGACGAACACCTCTATGAACTCGCCAGGATAGACCGCGGTATCGGATACGGAGATCTCGAACAGACCTTCACCTGTATCGATACCCGTCCCATTACCCAGACCGATGGAGAACGGTTCGTCCACGGTGTCAACATAGACCGCGTTATCCAATATGAGGATCTCGGTCTCACGGGTCGAGTTGAACACCTCGCATTCCTCCAGGTCGACTTCACAATGCTCACGCCCGGACCAGTAGGAGAGCTCGAGGTCGTACAAGCGGAATGCCGAGAGGTCCAGCGGGAACTCGTGCATGACGACCTTACGCTTGCCGGCTCCACCCGTGGGTTCGAGCAACGCCGCCGGCAGTACCGCACCCTCGCCGCCAGGGCATGTGTATTCCGTCGTCTCCGGATCGACGCCCATCAAGAGCGCGGTGTCGATCATCTGGGTCGACGTTGGCGAGGCGAGATATACCGCACTGCTGGCGTTGAAGGCCAAGAATGCTTCTTCATCAAAGGCCCAGGCCGTAGGGGAGTACCGCTCCAAGAGCTTCTTGGTACCATCCGCGAGCTTCACGAACGCTTCGATGTCATCAGCCACCGATCTGATGCTGAAGATCTCTATCTCGGAGAGACCCGACTGGGCCTCCGAGACCGTCTCGCCCGTGGCGAGCACTATATCGCCATCCTCGTCTACGACCTGATCTGTGTTGGTCGCGAACTGGCCATTGATAACATCCGTGACGACAACAACTGCCACGTACCGGGCGGTGATGGGCTGGTCGAACACGACAAGGGTTTCTTCAGCGTCAAGCTCCCAGATGTACTCATCGACGAGCTCGTACACCTCAGTGTCGTTGGAGACGTGTATCTCGAAGTTACCAGGCTTCATGATGACATCGTCCGCTAGCTTGAAGGCGTAGAGACGCAGGCCGGAGATGCCCAAGGGCTCTTCGAGGTCAACCTGGATCCAGTTCCCATTATCGGCCACGAGCGAGCGCCAGCCGTTTCCGACCTCCATGATTACACCATCGGTGAGCTGTGTGATGTCGTCAGGTATATCCTCGTATGTAGGCTTGAGCGGATGGTAGCCGCATGCCACCGACTGGCCGCTCACGATAGCACGCGAGTCCACATCGATCTTGCGGTTCGCGAACCTGTTCTTGGCGATGTTATCGTCCGACAGGAGCGATGCTACGATTTCGAGCCGCGGGAAGAGCGCATTGTCCATGATGTTGACGAAGCCAAGCTCTACGGGGACCTGGCCTAGGCCATAGAAGACACCGTCCTCTTCCACGAGCTCGGGATATGCGTTCTGCCCGTCTGCATCGGCCTCGGAAAGGAAGCCGATGGATTGGCGCACCGGCTCGAGCCCTGCCCCGTCAGTACATGCTTCCGTTCCGCTATAATCCGTGAGCTTCACACCGAGAGCGACCTCCTTACCGTATCTTGAGATGAAGTCGCGGTAGGGATTGATACCGGCAAGGATGTTCTTGAATCCGAGCTCGATGCTCGCCTCGGTCTCATACCAGGCGACACCATCGACAGTGGTCTCGGTCTTGCCGTTGGAAGCACCGAAGGCACATACCATCACGGAATGCATTACACGCTCTTCGCCCAGAAGTGCGTTGACATCATCAGGTGTGATGGTCAGACGGTTCCAGTCCTTCTCGGTCTCGCATCCGTCACAGGGCAGAGCAGGCGTCAAGGGCACCATGCCTACACCGGCCGGGAGGGCGTCTGCGGCAAAGAACCTCTCAGGGTGGGCCTCCTTCGTGAGGAGCCCACCACATGCTGCCGGATCGGCGTCAGTGCAGTACAGTACGAACGCCTGGGCTTCTGCTACACCCTGGTCATGTTCAGCACTGCTCTCCCAACGGAACTCCATGTCGCTTATGGACAGTCGGCCCTTCGAGGCCGCTGACCACACGACATCCAGGCTGCATGTCTTGCCATCTTCCGAAACTGAGCAACCCGAGCAGGTGCATGTCTCGACGATGCCCGTCAGTGCCTCAGCGATCGCATCATCCTCCACAGCCTTTGCACCCACGAGGTCCTCGGCAGGAATGTCCGCGCCGTCATTGCCGAAGTCGGCCGATAGGCTCTTGATAGCAGAGACTATGCCCGTGTACGTATGCGTGTGGACGTCGGATGACGAGTCAGCGGGAGTGTGGACGTGACACCCGTCCTCTGAGGACGTGTACTCCCTACCAGCGATGGTGACCGTGTGCGTATGACAGCCACCGGCCGCGTTCCCGTCGGCGATCTCGTGGGAGTGGCATGACTCACCAGTCGGGTACAATGTACCTCCAACAGTGATATCATGTCCGTGGCATGCCTCATCGGTAACGTCCCCCGCCACGATATGGCCGTGGGAGCCGTCCTCCTCCGTCGCCAGGTCCTCAGTGAGGGTTCCCTCCAGATCGAAGCTCGCACGGGTGACCTCTACACCGATAGGGAGGACGAGCTTCGTTGTGATCGTCCCTCCATCCTCGGGGAAGTCGATGACACGGGGTGTCTGCCCGTCCAGGGCCGTCGCCATCCCGTGGAGCCACCGTTTAGTGGAGGTGGCAAAATCATACGTGAACTGCATATCGACCGCACCCTTATCGAGCTCGAAGTATAGGCAGTGTGCCTCCTCGTCATTCTGCTGCTCTTTGGAATAGGTCTTGCTCTCCAAGACGAGCACGTCCTCTTCAGCGAAGTCCAGGCGGCGCGTCTCCTCGAGGTTAGTAAGGTCCGAGCACACATCAAGGCGGGGGACCGTGAACACGTTCTCGCCCGTGATGGTGACACCTTCTGAACAGTTGGTAGCAGGAACGAACGCGAAGTCGATCATGTTCTCACCGAACTGGGTCTCATTGGTCAGTATACGGTGGTAGGTGAAGTTGTCCCAGGAGTACTCGATACGGAGCGTGGCACTCTTGCTCCCCTCGTCGTACATGGCACAGTAGGACTCGATCTGGGGATAGCCATCGGGATGTGGGGCGAAGAGCGGCTTGCCCGTACAGGAGCCGGTCTTTGTACCCTGTTCGCAGAGATTGATACACGTGTCCTGCGTCCAATCCCAAGTGCAGTGCTTGGCACTGGGCCCGAGACCGCACACATCGTTCATGGTAGATCCCTCAGGCACGGTCTCGACGACGTTGGAGTTGATATTGGGTTTGAGGAAACCTGAACAATCGAACGCCCCGCATTGTTCTATATCGGTACCCCCGCACTTCAGCTTGCATGTCTCGTCCTGCCCGCTCCAGTAGCAATTAAGGTGGAAGTCGCAGAACTCCTTGGGCTGTGAGGAACAACACAGGTCATCCTTGCATGTGCACGGATCGTCGAGAGCGTTGGCCATACAGATCTGGCAGCTGCCACCACACCCTTCCTGGGTGTACTCAGCGAGTTGGAGGACATTCCGGTACTGCTTTACGAAATCGATTATATTGTGGATGGCACGGTCCTCTGCAGTAACGGTATGTGATATCGCCTTACCCAGTGCTTCCTCATAACTTGAGAGCACCTCGCCCTGGACATCGGTCGATTCGGAGTAGTACTCGTATTCATTTGCTCTACGTGGTTCGGCCGCGGTCCGGCCTACGTATCGGCGGAAATGTTCTGAGATGGTACAGAGCTGGTCGGCGTAGGTCTCGTAGTACGCTTGCAGATTAGATGTGTCGATGGTCGCCACATTGCACTTCGTACCGAAGTCCGGTAGGTCAGGATCATCAGCATCATCATCACCTCCGTCGTTCTGTTCGATGCATTCGCAGAACCCGTCCACACAGGCCCGCACCGTCGTCCCGGCGCAGTCTATGCGACAGTCCGCAGCGAAACCGCTTGGACAACGAGGTTTGATACAATAGATGCCGTCGCATCCAGTGAACTCTTCCTTTCCAATAGGACACTCCTCCTCCGCTACCGCCAATGTGGTAGCAAGGACGAGTATGGACAAAAGGGCCATTGTCGTATTCAACGCTTTATGTGCCATGTTCGAATCCTCCATTATCGCAAGGGAGACATCAAGTCGCAAGAAAAGAGGCGTCCGCGCATATCATCGACCCAAGGAGATACACCTTTACCCCTCCTGTCCTGTGTAGATAACACTCTCCCCTTCTGAAAGCGGTAGGCTGCAACCATATAAATGGATTTTTCCTGTAAGGTTTCAGCCCGAACACCAATCCCACGGTCCGGTTCATGAGTAGTTGTTAGTCGTTGCAGGTCGTTGCGCATGATTTCAGGCACCTGTAGGTGCTCCCATTTTTAATATCGAGACGAATCAGTAGTTAAGAAGCCGAAATAAGACGATTTCTAGGAGAATTGCGCCAATCGAGGACACTGTGTATGTCAACCGATCGTCAACGATCATTCAAGACTGCAGTACTAGCTCTGGTCCCACCAGAACACGTCACGGAGGCACTTATACCGGTAATCGTTGTCGAGGATGATGTTGCAGATCTCGGTATTGTTGAACCTGCGAGCCGTCAGCCACCTGCACTTGTCGGCCCTGAGCTCTGTCGTTGAGTTGTCGCAGACCGTATGGTCCTGGGTGGAGAATGCCTCGCACACTGCTCGTTCATCCGCGTCCTCAAGGCTCACACAGATAGATTTATCCTCGGTAGCATGGGCTACCTCGATAAAGCAGTTTGACCGGTAATTGTAAGGAGGCTCATCGCTCTGGATGTTCTCACAGATCGAGACATCCTCGACCACGGGGGCGACTCCTGATAGGCATCTGTCGCGCATGTCCTCTGAGGTGATCTGATCACAGACGTCCGTGCTCTTCATCGTGGGAGCAACATCTGCCAGGCAGAGCTCGCGGTACTTGTCGACAGTGATGCTCTCACAGGTAGCGGAATCACCGCGTATCGAAGTGACATTGACGACGTGTCCATAGCAGATGTTACGCTCACGCTCAGCGGTGAACCGTTCACAGACAGTGACGTCGGTATAGTTCATAGTTTCGGCGACATCGAGGAGACAGCGATCCCGGTAATCTAAATCGTCCACCTTGTCACACACGGCAGCGTCCTTCATGTAGTTCGCGAGCTGAGTGAGGCAGCCGTTCCTCCGCACCTTTCCCACGATGCGGTCACAGATGGCCGCGACGGGCTGATTGTCGAATATGAGGAGGAAGCATTTGTCCCTGAGGTCGTCGGAGATTATGTTGTCGCAGACGACGAAAGCGTTCTTGTCCTGCACCACGTCAATGAAGCACGCCTCAACACCGGGAGGAAGGGGTGGCTTCGGACACCCCGTGCTGCGCTCCTTGGCGATGTTAAGGAAGCACTGGTCGCGTTCTTCATCATCATCTATACGGTCGCAGAGGTTACCGTCCAACTCCTCGATCGCGACCTCCTGATAGCAGTATTGGGCATCTCCACCCTCGATCTCGCAGACCTCCACCTTGGTGAGGGTCTTCTCGGAATGGACCGCTCGCTCGGTGCAGCAGTGGCAGAGATCGTCGCAGATCTCGTTCAGTTCACAGTCGGCATTGTGAGCGCAACAGCGTCGGCCCTCGTCACAGCAGATACCGTTCACACAGTTAGCGCTGCCGCAGTTCTCGTTCTTCTTACAGGATTCACCATTGGGAAGCACGAGCGGCCGCTTCTCAGGAGTAGGCTCAGGCGTGGCCTCGATCGTAGGAGCGGCAGTAGGCGTTGGAGTGGGAGTGGCCGTCGGAGAAGCAGTGGGAGTCGTCGTCATAACAGCAGTGGCCGTGGGCCGCTGGGTAGCAGTGGGTTTCGGAGTCGCCCGGGGCGTCGCTGTCGGAGTGGCCTCAGCAGGGGCCTCACGGCTAATGCAACCGGTAAGGAAGGCCATGGCCAGAACCACCGCCAATAACACGAGGGATGATCTGACGATATTAACGCGTTTATGGGGGTGCCTTCCCATAGGCCGTGGTTCGTCACAAATGTTTATTAACGTGAGCGTTCCGGCGCGGGCCTCGGCCATGACACTAGCTTCCCATCACCTCGGCCTGCCAGCACACGGCACGGAGTGAGCGCAACACTGTACATTGACGAACCTGTTGTGCTATTAAGGAGCAGGCTGCCGGTCGTCCGATCCCATACGAGAACGGTGCCATCGAGCCCTGTGGAAGCCAGGACCTCATGGTCACCATCAAGGGCCGTCACGGCCGAGGTATGACCTGAGATGTTACGGACGAACCTTATAGTACCGTCCCCTACGCGCCAGACCTTGATCTTCCAGTCCATCGAACCGGTGTGGACGTCACGTCCATCGGACCAGGTCGAGAGCACGGAGCCTGTGTGGGCGGCCAGTACCCTGTCGGGTTTGAAAGTGGTACCCGACCAGGCGAGCACCCTGGCATTGAATCCACCTATAACGGCCATGCCTCTGGCGATGGCTACCTCTGTAAGGGGACCCTGACCGGGCACGAGAGCATTTAGACGCTTTCTGCTCCCCGTATTCCAGATCTTGACGGTACCATCATGAGATGATGATACCAGTGAGGTCCCGTTCCATGTGAGCCCGAATACGATCTCTCGGTGTGCCGGCCAGGTCCCAAAGGCAGCCAAGTCCGTCAGCGACCACACGGATATGGAACCGTCAAAGGAGCCAGCGAAGAGAGAAGTATCATTGGCGGCAAGAACAAAGACCGTGCCACCGGGATTCGTAGCAGAAGCGAATTGAGAAAGATCACTATGAGCGAGAGCACGGACCGTCCCGTCCGCGGACCCCGTGTACACGACATCTCCCACGACAAGGAGCGCGGTGACATCGTCGTCATGGAGGTCAATTACCGCATGAGTGGGACATATATCAGTGTCTGCGCTCGTCAAGGTACCTATTCCTCGGCGGCACGAGGGCTGTACCAATACGGGCAGGTCAGCGCATGCGCGCTCCTCTGCAGTGCCTTTTCGCCACCCGATTCCTGCTCCCACAGCTGCCGCACACATCCGCTCGTCCGCCACGCGTGCGGTGCACATACCAAAGGCTTCGGACGGGGCCAGATCCTCCTGCCAACGCCATCTTAAAGCCTCGAGGGCACCAGCTATACAGGCGACGCGATCGGATCCGTTCTTTGTCTTATCACAAGGTAAATCCGATAATGCGACGGGTCCTCGTTCCCACGCTTCACCCCATCCGGCACCCCATGAGCAATACCGTTCGGAAACCTGTCCTTGGAGCAAAGCGCTGCAGTGCTGCGCTAGGCGGTCCCGATCGTCGCGGTATCGCCAACCGAGGAACCATCCGGTCTCCTCCCGACACACGGGTTTGTATACCATGTCAAGGTCGGCGCCCCACCGTCCGGGCGACACGAGAGAGACGCTCGCCAGACCACCAGGCACGAGGAGCGCCAGGGCCACGATTGCAGCAGGCACCCGCGTACCGCGCTCCCAGAGCCGGGACACGCTGATAGCCGTCGCGGCCATGAGGGGGACGTACAAGGGCAGGAGATAGCGGGCAGCCCTGAGCCCCTTATCATCGATGACGAACGGGCCCATGGTATAAGCCAGCACGTGGAGAAGGGGTACGAGCACCAGCACACGGCCCAGCGCACCTTCCTCATTCCGGAATACACGTAGCGCCAAGAGACCGTACCCGGCCGCGAGCGACATGGTGTAGAACCACGACATTACCGTCCAGCCGGTAGATGGGACGGGGATGAATCCTCGCCGAGGCAGGTGCTGGAAATCGAATGATTGTCTGAGGTCCTGTGAAACGAGCCTCATGAGCTTCCCGGTCGGCCCAGGCGACGAACTACCTGGTGGCGGTGAGTTCCCTCCGAGGATGTCGAATCCTTCATTATCGTTGGAGGCATTGTAGACGATGCCCGGAAGGAATCCTATGATGATACCGGTCGTTATGACGATGAACACTACCGGTCTACGGTCGCGAATAGCTACAAGAATGAGGCATGCGAGCGCGAGTGGACCGGTATCATAGCTCACCCATCCCGCGAACCCGATGGCCAATCCCAGGAGGAGATAGGAGCGTGACGACCGTGTCGGACCTGCGATCAACGGGAGTGCTGCGGCGATGACAACGAGGTCGAAGGCCCTGGCCAGGAAGTGGTCACCGATCGTCATGAGGGTGCGGAAAACGTAGTGAGGTGGTGCGAGCACCAGCATCGCTGCCATGAGCGCTGCTGCACGCCGGCCTCCATATCGGTCAACGAGCCATGTCGCCAGAACGAGGATGAAGCATGAGACGAAGAGAGAAAGTGACTTAACCGTGACCGCATGTGCGCCGAAGAGCGCCACCAACGGTCTAAGGGCGTGTATAGTGAGCACGCCACCTCCTTTGTACGGCCATACATAATCGTACGCGGACAGGTCAGGGCGCGAGAGCATCTCGAGAGCGACGGTACCATAGATGCACTCGTCCTCCGGGGCCGAGATGAAGGGCGAGGCCGTGTACAGCACGAGAGCGCGGAGGACGAGGTTCGCCACAAGGGCGATGAGGATAATACGACCCAGTGACGGCTTGTGGTCTGCCATGCTCACGGCACCCCCCGCAGTGCGTCCAGGACCTTTCCACCAAGGTCGGCGACAGTTCCTGAATTAAGACCGAGGAGGAGGCTCGCCTCGATGGGACCATAAAGGTAGCACCCGCCACAAGCAGACCTGTCCGTGAGCGTCATGAAAGCGTCGACCGAGGCGTCCCCGGGAGGGCCCTTGGGGTGGACCGCCTCGTCCAGCTTGGCGCAACAGGTGGCGATCCCCCCGTCTGGTGTGATGTTACAGAATATGCGACCTGCCAGACACGATACCGAATGAGGGACTCGGGGCCACGTGTCCCTGAGCAACCGGAGATAGGGGCGGGACGAGAGCACGGGACGCCCACGCGCTTTCTCTTCCAGGAGGAACGTCGCAGCTGCTCGGACCTGGTCTCGTGACGGTACCAAGTCCACCGCCTCCGATGGTGAGACATGGTCATGCTCACCCACTGGCTGGACAAGGAGCTGGGCACCAGCACTCTGAGCGACATCGAGGAACCCTCTGATGTCACTTGCGGTCTCCCGGGAAAGCACTCCCACAACGATCCGGCGGGGACCGCCTTTGGGAAGAGCGTCGAGCCCCTCCATGACGCGGTCGAATGTACCATCGCCCCGCGTGAGGTCGCAGACCTCGCGTGGTCCGTCCAAGCTGATGAGAAGAGTATCCAAATTTAGTATCCATGATGTGTCGTCTAATCCTGAGAGGAGCGTACCATTAGTGACGACGCTTACAACGAGACCAAGGCGTTGGCCCTCGTCCACGAGCTGGCCGATGTCGGACCTGAGCAGGGGCTCGCCCCCATTAAAGCTCCACGAGACGCATCCGGCCTTGGCGAAGGCCGTCATGAGGGCGATCACATCCTCAGTGCTCATCTCGTTGCCACCAGGACCGCGTCTGCCACAGTATCGGCATGTAAGGTTGCACCGATAAGTAAGGTGGCAGCTCACCTTCAGAGGGATGCGGGCACCCGCGACCGCACGGAGCCCACTTGTGGCAGCGCGCGCTAACCTACTCGTCATGAGCTAGACCACCTCCAGGACCGCTCGCAGTGAAGGACGGACCTATCAAGGGGTAAAGGAGGGTGGCCGTTGCTGCCGCGCAGGCCAGTGCGAGCGAGGTCGCGATACAATAGATAAGGAACACATCGCCCTCGCGTCGGAACGCTGCTGCGTAAAAGGCACGGTTCGAAAGAACGAACGGCACCAATAGCACGATACCAACGATGGCGAGAGTGTGTTCACGTACAACTGCAGCGATTACCAGTAATAGAAGGCCGGTGAGCGCGCACATAGCGCCGATCCCCCTCCCGCGGGAGGTGATCCCGGAGCCGAAACGGCGGGTGCGTCCAAAGAGGGCCAACCAATAAAGAGTACGTCGGAAGTAGCGCCGGGCGACCTGAGGGAACGGCCGGAAGAAATGCCGACAGCGGACCTCAGGATCGAGCAGGATGGTGTGGTGCTCGGTCACCCTGAAGCCGAGCTCGATGTCCTCCATTTCCACGAACCGCACGTCGAATCCGCCCACATCGTCGAACACGGAGCGTCGGATGGCGCCACACGCGGTCGTTATGTGGGTGAACGTCCGGAATCCCGAGAAGTTTGAGAACTTGCGCAAGGCCATGTACCGATCGAAGGGCGAGGCTGGATCGTTGGCCGGTTCGGGCTCGTACAAGCCGTTCACACCAGCAGCATCAGGATCAGCTACAAGGTCGTCCATCACCCGTACTGCTGCATCAGGGGAAAGCACCACATCGGCGTCCACGAAGAATATGATATCGCCAGTGGTCTCAGCAACGCCCCGGTTGCGTCCGTGGGCCGGCCCCGGGGCCGCGTCGTCCACAACCACTCGACATGACCGCTCCCGTGCTATCTCGACGGTGCGGTCCGTGCTCCCGCCATCGACCACGATTATCTCCACACCTGACAATGACTGGGCGAGCGCTGCGTCCAAGCACTTTCCGATGGTCATCTCGGCATTGAGAGTGGGAATGACAATAGAGATGACGGGCGAGCCCTCCTTTTCAACCACGACGCTCACCCCAAAGTCCGAGTCTGAGCAAGCAGGCAATCCCCTCGGCGAGCCTGAACGGAGAGCCAAACTTGGCATCACCGTATTTGCGCGGTCTATGGGAGACAGTGACCTCCCCAAGGCGAGCACCGCGGAGGGCTAATAGGACGGGGAGATATCTGTGCTCGCCGGGTGCGAGCTCTAGCTCGCGAACGAATCGTGCACGGATCGCGCGAATCGGGCAGTTCGTATCATGGAGTCCGAGACGGAACACAATCCTGACGAGAAGGTTGAACAACCGTGATGGCACGACCTTGGAAAGATAGGGATGACACCGAGTGCGGCGCCAGCCGATAACCGCGTCATGGTCGTCGTCCAGCTTGTCGAGGAGGAGTGGGACATCGGCCGGATCGTCCTGAAGATCACCGTCGAGCGTGACGATAATATCGCCTCGCGCGTGCTTGAATCCTGCCGTGTATGCGGCCGACTTCCCACGGTGCGCTCCCAGGTGAACGGGGACGATCCGCTCGTCCTCTTGTGCCATCTCATCCATAGCCTCGGCGCTACCATCGGTGCTCCCGTCTTCGACGAGGATGAGCTCGATCTTGTCACCGATATCTCTAGCCATGACCTCTTCGGCGAGGTGTGGGAGCGATCCCACCTCGTCCCATATGGGGACCACGATCGAGATCACGTGATGTCACGCTCCCCCTTCATGAGGAAGGAGTTGATGAGACAGGACAGCCCTGTTACGTTCTTCTTGACATCGCACAGGTCCCGGATCCGTGTGATGCGGTGGAGAACGTACTCGGGTCGCATGAAGAAGGAGCGGAGGGACCTCCGCTCGAGGCGGTTGAGCTCCTCGCCGGTCATGATACCCAGCTCATCACGTCGTACGTCGGTGAGCTCTCCGAGCACGAGCGAGGGTCCACCCTCAAGGCCCTCGAACTCATCGGTGGCGTGATAGAAGCTGAGTGGAGTGAAGTTCGCGTAATCGAGGTCCAGCGTTTTGGCGAATCGTACGGTCTCGGCCACGTCCTCCTCGGTCTCACCGGGGAAGCCGATCATGAAGAATCCGAGCACCTCGAGCCCCGCTTCGCTTGCATGGCCCACTGCCTCGCGCACCTGGTCGAGGGTGATCCCCTTACCTATCTCGTCCAACACGCGTTGTGATCCTGATTCGATCCCAAAATAGACCGTTCGACAACCTGCCTCGCGCATGAGCCTGAGGATGTCACGGTCCACGGCATTGGCGCGTACGTTCGCATGCCAGACTATGTTCAGCTTCGCATCGATCATGGCCTCACAGATGGCCTGAGCGTTGTTCCGGGGCACTGTGAACACGTTGGAGAAGAACATGATATCGCGCACGCTGTACTGCTCCCGCAGCCAGTGCAGCTCCTCGACGATGTTCTCGGGAGACCGCCAGCGGAAGTCCTTTGCCGAATCGCAGAACGTGCAGTTGAACGCGCATCCCCGGGAGTCGATGACCGAGGAGCAGGGGAGGAGGTGGAACCGGTTCTGGGTCGGGATGTAGTCGGCCAGGTCGATGAGAGAATAATCGGGGAAGGGGAGCGTATCAAGGTCGCGGACACCAGGTAGAATTCCCCCATCCACGGGCCCGTCCGCTGTCCGCGCAATTATACCACGCATGCCTGCGAGCGGCTCCCGTGTCGATGCGCGACGGACAAGTTCGGTGATAAGGGGCTCGCCCTCACCAGGGATGATAGCGTCGAGAGTCGGGCACTCGACAAGGAGCCGTGCGCCCATCCTGCGAGCATGGGCCCCACCGGCAACGATGGTGAGGCGGGGAAACCGCTCTCGGAGCCGTGTAATGCTCGTGCGGTCACGGGGCCAGTTCTTGGCGTGAAGCTGGACGGCAAGGACATCCGGACGCCACTGCTCGATGACACGGACGAAGTCATCCAGCGAGTAGGTGAATCCGTCGAGGAACCGGGTCTCCACCCCATCCAACCGGAGCACTGAGGAGAGGTACATAAGGCCCAGAGGGGGACTGGTCCCCACCCATGTACCAGAGTCGCCGGTGAGCCACTGAACCAGGGAGTTCGGTGTGTACTGGAAAGCAGGGCGCATGCCGTCATAATCCCAGGGCAGGGACGCGAAGAGTACCCGTACCGGTGCATTCTTCTGACTCATTCGTTCGAGGTTACGTTCTGTTGTTTAATAAAAGGTTATCGAGGTCCCGGCCCGCCATTCTCAGGACGATGATCCCAGACGACCGTCAGCCCTGCAAGCGCGGCCACGGCCGTCGTGACAAGGAAGGAGGCGAACGCCGCGGCGACGGCGACCTCGGGCTTGACGTCATACGCTCCGAAAGCGAACATGGCGGTCCCCTCGCGTACGCCCAGGGAGGCGATGGTGAGTGGTACTGACTTCACCAGCACGACGATAGGAAGGACAGCGAGCGTCGTCCCGAGATTGAGGATGGCACCGAAGCCCAGGAGAAGGAAATGGAACTGCACCATCACCGTACCATATGCCAGCACCGTCAGAATGAGCGTCTTGAACAGCACGCTCGTGGGGGGGGACACGACCGCCCCCTTGATCTCCTCCGGGAGCGAGCTCTCGCCCACCCATGGGAGCAGCTCGAGAGCGGCGGCGGAGCGGGTTACGGCTGCGAACGGTCTGGCCAAGAACGCCAGGGCCAGTGCGGCCACAACGACGTAGGCAGCAGTAAGCGCAGGGGGTACGATAGAGAGCCCGAACACGATCCCGAGGATCACCACCACGAGTACGTCCATGGCCTTGTCAACGGCGACGAGGGTGACCATCTTGCTCCTGTCGCCCTCGAACTGACTCGCCCGGGCCACCTCGCCCACCCTACCAGGCGTCAGTACACCAACGCTCATCCCTACCATAAAGGACCGGACGCTCTTCTTGAAGCTCACGTCCCTCACCGTCCTGGCGAGCATGTGCCACTTGGCCGCCTTGAGGAGTAGGAAGACCGGTGCAAGAGCACAGGCTATACCAAGATGGAGCCCCCGTATCCGCAGTCCGGAGTCGGTGAAGACACCGAGGTCGATGGAAGAGAGCACGACACCGACGACGAGGACGGTGAGCAAAGTCCGCACGATGGTCCCCGACCGACCGGAACTCTCCTTGACCGGTGCTTTCGCAGCATCCAGTCTGTCATCATCGTCCACGGGACTCGCCTGTTCTCTGATGTACGACATCCAATTATATAATATACGCTCGCCGTTCATGTGCATGGTGCGCCGTGCCATCCTCCTCATCGTGGCTCTGGCCCTCGTGGCCGGATGTCTCGGTGAGCGCACGGATGCAGGCCAAAGTATATGCGGGAACGGTGTGCGCGAAGCTGGGGAGGCATGCGACGGTTCTGATCTAGGCGACTGCATCGCCTGCGACATGGACCCGACCATCAATCCGGAACAATGCGTATGCGCCGGTTACTGCGGCGACGACATTATCCAAGAGCCCAATGACGACAACGTCACAGAACGATGCGACGGTACGGACGCAGAGCTCTGCCCTGGTGAATGTCTCGATGACTGCAGCTGCCCCGGAATCCCTGTGAAGTCGTCCTGCCCCATACTGTACGCCTCGGACGGCGAGGGTTTCACCTTCATCACCGATATGGTCGGTAACGGTGTGGTGGGCTTCCCACTCACCCCTGACCTGACGAAGTACCATGATCCCGTGGAATGGATCCTCCTACCACCGGGCCTCCCTTACGAGCATGACGGGATCCTCGAGCTCCGGGTTGTGGAGCAGCTTGCCGAGATCACATTCCTCGACGGGATCGAGCTGGTTGCCGTCGACCATCCTGCGGGCACATCGGCCTTCCCCATCGAGGGTGTACGGATGTTCCCACCCTACCTTCCCGAGGGTATCGTGCTCGCGGACGACCTGCGGCCACCTGTTGTCATGACCGATGATGCCGGACGCGACCTGTCGTCACTGCTCACGGCCGTCGACGGACGGTACGCCCCTGTCGAGACCATGCCCTACGAGGGTTTCGCGGAACCACACACTCTGATCATCGACGTGGGTGATGTGACCGGTGCGGACCGCGTGCTCCTATTTCTCACCGGCGGAACGCGCTACCCACAGGCCTACTCCACCATCCCGGCCTGGAACGACGGGATACGGATGGTCCTGCCCACCGTCCAGGTCCCCGACAGCGCGGGAGGATGGCGGACAGTGATGGAGAACGCCCCGTTCCCCGCCGGTCTCCCCTCAAAGACGGTCACCCTCGACCTCACAGGACTTATAGATCCCGCTGACACCAAGGTCCGCATCCTCACAGGACTCGTTGCCTACTGGGACCGCGTGGTGGTCTCGACCGGACCGCCCCACGCATCACCCGTTATCACTCACTTGTCGCCGGTCAAGGCCAAGCTCGAGTATCGCGGTTTCCCTGCCCCACTGCCACCCAAGGGCCCCTTTCCGCAGTATGACTACGGGAGCGACTGGCAGGGGCCAGATGTGCCTTCCGTAGCAGGTGACCTGACACGGTACGGCGACGTGCTCCCCCTCATGGCCCCCGGTGATGACATGTTCACCGTCATGGGCCCTGGTGACGAGGTGGCGGTTTCCTTCGACGCAGGCGACCTCCCGCCATTGGCCGAGGGCTCGGTGCGCACCTTCATGGTCAGGGCGGACCTGTTCTTCAAGGAGCTGTACGAGGAATCACCGGTTTATGACACGGTGGCACCGCTGCCGTTCCACGGTATGTCCACGTACCCACCACCGGGGGGAGAGAGCTACCCGTCCGACCAGAGGCATCAGGATTATCAGGCTGTGTACAACACTCGACCTTTCGGAGCCCTCAGGTCCACACCCCGGGGATGATCTCCCCGCATGATGGGCACACGTTGCTGTTCATGAGGTTCTTTATGACCTCGACACCCTCGCGCTCCACTACTGTGATACCGCATTTCGGGCAGACCGTGTCCGCGATGCTCGCTCCTGGAATATTCCCAATATAGACGTAGTTGAGGCCCTCTTCCAGGGCAATGTTGCGTGCTTTGGTAAGGGTCAGCAGTGGTGTCAATGGGAGCGTATCGAGCTTGTATTCGGGGAAGAACCGCATGAAATGGAGAGGGACATCGGGGCCGAGGCTCTCCATGATCCATTTCGACATGTTCCGTACCATGTCCATGTCATCGGAGAATGTCGGAACGATGAGGTTGGGTATCTCCAGCCAAACGCCCTTCTCCTGGAGCAGCTCACATGTATCGAGCACGGGCTGGAGCGTCCCGCCACAAACCTCCGCGTAGAACTTATCAGTAAAGCCCTTGACGTCGATGCTGGCGCCGGAGGTCACGGGGATGAGCTCCTCCAAGGGCTCGGGATTGATGTACCCATTAGATTTCAGCAATGTCGCGAGCCCTGCCGCACGGGCCACCTTGAACACATCATAGACGTACTCGAAGAGCACCGACGGATCTGTGTAGGTGAAGGTTATGGCGGAAACTCCCAGTGACTTCGCATTCTCCACCGCCTGGAGGGGCGAGAGCAGTTCGTTGTCGGTCTCGTCCGGGCCTTTCTGCGAGATCTCCCAGTTCTGGCAGTTGAGGCAGCGGAAGTTGCATCCCGCGATCGCAAGGGAGAGCGTCGTGGTGCCAGGTTTGAAGTGATAGAAAGGCGCCTGCTGCATGGAATCCTGGTTGATCGAGCATGGATTGCCGTAGGCAAGAGTATAGAGCTTCCCGTCCCGGTTCAACCGGGTGCGGCAGATACCGCGTCCATCGGGCGCGAGGTTGCATAGGTTCGGGCACAGCCCGCATCGGACGAAGTCGTCAGGTCCTGGCGTCGCCCAGCGGGCCTCTTTGAGCATGACCTCCTGCCCAGAACCTCGCGACGAAGGGATGGGGATGTCCTGTGGTGTGACGGGATCCGCGACGCCCGCGTCTAGGAGCATCTTGATCATCGCTGTGGTGAGGCAGAATCCTCCACCGTATATGAGGCCTTTCTTGATGAACTCCCTACGGTCGACGGATTCGTCGGGCGAGGACTCACTGCGGCCGTCCTTCAAGCTATCTGGTTCCGCATCGGCCTTGGATACGACTATCCCCCCTCGCGCACGATGAAGATGGTCGCGATGAGGATCGTCGATAGGAACATGGCAAGGACCGTCGTGTTGACCTCTCGCGGTGCAGCGCCCGCTTCATTGAGCACTCCCAGGGCATCCCCCATGAAGGTCAGTGCCGTGGCGTTCAATGTGGCAGCCCGGTCGATCCGCCCGAGCCCCGCCTCATACACGGCCTGAAGGTAGGCCATGCGTGCCGCTGTCAATGCGAGCCTTGCTTTGGGGAACGTCCTCGCGCGCCTGTCTAAGTCATCCAGGATCCGCCCCTTTTCCGCAAGCTCGAGCCCCATGTTTGCGATATCACATTTGATATCCACGGTGAGGGGTAGGCCGATGGCGTAGTCACCGGTGCTCGCCCGGACCGTCAGGGGCATCTCACGACAGGGGAACATGTCGGGAACGGACACCTTGAGCTCCATCCTAGCCTCGCCCCCTGCAGGCAGGGACGAGGGTACAGTGCTGATGTTAGCAATGCTCTGTGGTGTTCCCGGGGGCGTGATTATGTCAGTTGTTATGTCCAATGGTGTGTCGCCTTCGTTCAGGAGAGTGAGTAGGAGCGAAGCGATACCTCCCTGGGGCACGACCATGGCCCCGGTCGCATCCGCTGAAAGGGTGAGTGGCTTTAATGATGTGAAGGGGATCAGATAGCGTGAACGGCAGCAGAAGTCACCTTCTGCACAGGACAGAAATGGAGTGAAGTGGTCGCGACTGACGCACACGCGAAGTAATTGGAAGCCGGAGCTCTCGGGAAGATTGAGCACTCCGTCGCTAGGTAGTTCCAGCGCCTTCCCATCAAGGAATGCATTAACCTTCGTGTCCGGCACGTTATAATCGTTGGCGTCAGTGGCGTTATATGCGATCGTATAGACGCCCGGACCGGTGGCCTCGACATCTAGCTTAAGGTCCAACCTTGCCGTCATGGATATATAGGTGACGCCCTTTGCCAAGGCCTCGCTCTTCCGGGCCGCCAGAATGAGGTAGTTCCCCCCGATCCCCTTGGGTTCGATCGACGCTGTGAATAGCCCGCCCGATGTGGTGTTTAGCGTATGACTCTTGCCCTCGAACCGTGCGATGACCGTGGCATCCTGCACACGGTGGAGTGTCCTGTTGACGACCATCACCGTGACGGGAATATGCATCTTTCTCGGGTACCGGTTGAACCAGAGCGGACGGAGCGTCGTATCAAGGATGGCGAGCTCGCCCCCCGAGACATCTAGGCTCGTACATCCCCGTGCGTTCTCACTGCAGATCTCACCCCTAGACGCGTCGCATGTGATCCAGCCGTCGGCTGGAGGTAGGACGCACACGTTCCGGTTCATGTCGCAGCGAGCCGGCATATAGAGCGAGCCGACGCGCTCGCCAGCATCCGCGTCCAAGAAGACACATCTTCCGAAGGGTGCGCATTGGCTATCATCGAGGCAGCATACCTCACCCTCTGGACAGCAGACGCCGTTCTCCGACCTGCTCCCCGGTTCACACAGACCCAGTAGGTCGGGCCGCTGTACAGCGATTCGCTGGTCGTCGCGGGCCTGACCGATGACAGCCAGGTCAGGCTCTTGAGCACAGTCTCCCGGTGAGAGCTCGACGGGGATTTCGAGCCGCTTGGTCTCGCTCGCACCGTTCTTGAGCGTGAAGAGGAGCGTACAGTTCCCCGTACGGTATCCCGTCTTTATGTCCACCACGGCCGTGTACAAACCGCTACGGGTCTCATAGCCCTTGCCAACGGAGAAGACGATAGGAGATGGTGTCAGTGACTGGCAAGTCCCATGCTCCACCTCGGGTGCGGGCACCACCTCGAGCTTGAACGTGCGCGGAGAGCACGCCTGCCTGTCCATGATGCGGATGTTCACCTCGACAGTGATGTCCATCCGCTTGTAGGCCACGTCCATGAGAGGGTCCTCGGGGGTGACGTATCCTTGGTCGTCGTCAAGGTACATACCTGCCATCCACTGGACCGACCATTCATGCTCGGTGCACCGGGGAAGAGCGGTCGTTGTGACGATGAGGAGAAGGAAGGTCGCAGCAAGCGTCCAGAGCGGCCGTGAGCGTCCCCCATTTGCTCCAATGTGGCATATATTCTTCCACATCATTATGAGGGACACTAACTATACTAGGCTGTCCGGCCTTTAAAACTTAACCGATACTGATCTCTTAACGTGTAAATGCAGATTAACATCACATACAGCTATGACATCGAAGATCTGTCGCCAACCTATTTATACCAGCGTGACGAAAGGATAATCTGGATAGTGAGGGGACTATCATCGATATGAAAAGGCAGCGGCAGGTCATCCAATTCGGTATCCTCGCCCTTCTCGTGCTCAGCCTTGGTACCGGTGCTTCAGTGAGGTTAGCCAACTGGGAGGAGGCCGAGTACTTACAGAACGGCGAATGGGCGTTGACCATGCCGGTCCAGGACTACCGTGTTACAGGGATCTCGGCTAAAGCACGGTTCAAGGGGAACCTGGACGGAATAAACGACACCACAGCCGACTGCGCAGTGCAGGAGGAAAAGGTCATCATCACTACCAACGGTGATGAGATCGGTCGGTTCGGCGATTATGGGGATACGTTGACGTGCGTGGCCAACGAGGTACCCATAAGCTGCTGCCCTATGTGCGATGCTTGGCGAAAGGAAGAGACGTTCGACATTCCCCTGCCCGCATGCCGGTTCGCTGAGGACAAGATCTTGCTGGGATTTGCCCTCACACCTCGGGACGAGTGGGCGAGCGCCTGCCCGACCGACGCCTGCGTGGGGACGTTCGACTGTCGGACGGGCTCCTTCAAGGTCCGGCTGTTCGTAGAGGTCACCTACGAGGAAATCTCCACCGAAGTGTGCGACGGTATCGACAACGACTGTAACGGCGATATCGACGATGGTGAGATATGCACTGGCGGCTTCGAATGTGTCGAAGGTGAGTGCTCGACCACCGAATGCGCCACAGGTCGCTTCCTGTGCGATGGACGGTGCGAACTCGCTCCCGGCAAGTGCTGTGACGGTATCTGGTTCGTCGGGGGTGGATGTTGTGGCGATGAGGACTGTACCGGAGTTCAATACTGCGACGACGACCACCTCTGCAAGGAACCTGAGTGTACCGATACCGCACACTGCCCCGGAAATTTCCGATGCACCGATCATCTGTGCTCCGATACCGAGTGTAGGACGGGCCACACCCGATGTGGAGCGGTGTGCGATCAACTCCCTGGCGTTTGCTGTGAGAACGTGTGGAACGCCGGTGGTGACTGCTGCCATGACGGCGGTTGTGCCGGTGAGAACATATGTGGTGCGGACCATCGCTGCACACAGCCGGAGTGCACCGCTACGAGCCCGTGTGCCAGTAACTTCAGGTGCCTCGATGGTCGCTGCTCGAGCACGGAGTGCAGTACCGACCACGCCCTATGCGGTTTCACCTGTGGCCCTATACCGGGGGTCTGCTGTGATAATACGTGGTTCACGGATGGCGACTGCTGCGATGACGATAATTGCCGCACCGACCAGTACTGCGGGGCCGACCATGTGTGCAGCGCGTACACCTGCTCGGTCTCCACCCCCTGCCCCGGTGTGCTAAGGTGCGTCGATGGCATCTGTATAGACCCTGCTAGGAACTTCGCACCGAACATCATGGTGGACAGCGGTGTTTCGGGGAAACAGCTCCATTCCGCCCTCGTCGGTCTCCGTGGAGGCGGTCTGCTCTCCATGTGGCAGGACGCCCGCACGAGCGATTACCACGTCCGCTCCTCGCAGGCATCACCTCCCGGCTACGAGTGGTCAACTTCGGTCCAGGTCGACTCTATCTCCTTCGGGGACCAGGGCCCGCCTTCAGTGGTGACTGGTCCCAGTGATCTCATGTTCGCTGCGTGGACTGGTAGGGACGGGAGCATACGGGCCGCGTACGTCGCACGTTCGACCGATAATGGAGCATCATGGGGGCCGTCAAGGGTCATCTCTGGGGACCTCGACAGCCCGAAGGACGCCGCCATCGCCCTCGGTGGAGGCCAGCTCACGGCCGTGTTCTCCGCTGTCGAATCAGGCTACCGTTCAGTGTACGCCGTGACCTCGAACAATTGGGGTGCGAGCTGGTCGAGCCCTTTCCTGATCGCGTCCGGTGAGTCCGCTCGTGTCGGGATCCCATCCGTGGCGATCGATGCCGATATGGTCGCTGTCGTGGTGTGGGAGGAGGGTTCCTCGCTCTCGGAGGCCATCTATACAGCACGGTCCACCGATGGCGGCAGATCGTGGAGCGAACGGTCGCGCGTGGACCCCGCACCGAGCCCTTGGCAGATCCGTCCTACGCTCCTGGCCGCAAGGGACGGGGGATTCCACCTTGCCTGGGACGAGGAGTATGACATCTACACGAGCCAGAGCAATGACGCGGGCCTGACCTGGAGTACCAAGGTCCTCGTGTTCGATGCCTCGCACGGGTGGCGCGCCGAACCTATGCTCGCCGTGGCGGGCAACGGCAACGCCTATGTGGTCTGGGACAGCTATTACGACATCTATACCGCTTACATACCGAAGGGGGGTACGAAGTGGACTGAACCTGCACGTGTGGATGATTCGCCCGAGGGCACACAGCAGCGTCGACCGGCCTTGGCCGTTGACTCGGAGGGCGTCGTCCATGTGGCATGGGAGGACAATCGGAACGGTGAGTACGCTGTCCACTACAGTCTATCGACTCCGTGCAAGCCCGGATTCACGTTCTGTGAGGCCCGGTGCATCCCCTCGACCGAGGGGAGATGCTGCGGGGGGATATGGCGCGTCGGTGCCGAGTGCTGCTGGCATGAGGAATGCGAGAGCGGTCATGCGTGCGACCGGTATTCGTGCTCCAGCACCCTGTGCGCACCAGGTTTCGTTTCCTGCGAGGGTGCTTGCCTCAGGCTTCCCGGTGCGTGCTGTGGAGGGGTCTGGAAGGGAAGTGCCGAGTGCTGCACTGACGACGACTGCACCAGGGGCGGCACATGCGACGCCTCGCTCCAGTGCATCGGAGGTGAACCTGTTGGACCTACTCCCATCCCTACAGCGGATCCTTCGGCATCACCGTCCGCCACACCGTCCACGACCACCCCACCGGGCGGTTCGCCAGGGCCCACGGCTACCACCTCACCCTCGAGCACGCCCACGTCCACTCCGGACCCTTCCGCGTCCCCCACGGTGACGACATCCCCCACACCCACACCGGGCGCAACCACCACGCCCGGCCCCACAGCTGCACCAACACCCACTCCGACACCTGCCTCCGAGAACGTTCGTCAATGGCTGCTCTCCCTTTGGGAGGATATCTCCCGTGCTGAGCAGAACGGTGAGATCACTTCTGAGATGGCGGCCCGTCTCCGCAGGAGCCTTGAGCAGGCCTTCAGCCTCATGGTTGGGGGCGATGTTGGAGGTGCTGTTGACATCGCCGACACCATCTTCCGTGACATCGCACGAGCACGGATCGAGGCGCTCATCCAGCGAGTGGAAGCTCTGGGACTGGCGGGACAGATCGATGAGGAGACCCTCGCCAAGCTCCTCAAACGGCTCCGCGAGGCGCTACAGGCCATCGACGAGACCGGTGTGTCCAGCGGGACGGACGTCCTCCTCGCTCGGTCCAACGCTGAAGACCTTCTAAAGACCGTAGAACTCCTGGTCACCGAGGTGGTGGACGCCGAACAGGCGTCGGATACGCAGGGGCCCACTCCCACAGCCACCCGACCCATGACAACAAAGGATTGGGTCCTCGCGCTCTGGATGGAAATCGGGCGTGCCGAGGGTGCCGGTGAGATCACCTCGGATGTGGCCCAGCGGCTCCGCCATCGCCTCCAAGAGGCGCTCGACCTCATCGACTCCGGTCGTGATGACGAGGCGCTAATGATCGCCGACACGATCTCACGTGATGTGGCCCGAGCTCGCGTGGAAGCGCTCATCCAGCGCTTGGAAGCTCTCGGTAGGGAGGGGCGTATCGACCGAGCGGTCCTCGCCGAACTACTCGAACGGCTGATGGAGACGCTCCGTGCTATCGACGAGGGTGATGTCGTGACGGGAACTGCCGACCTGGAACAGGTCATCGCCCGGCAAGCGGCCACCATCGAAGCCATCGAACTGATCCTCGCCGAGGTGGACGAGGCCGAGCACACGGCAGCCCCCGCCCCGACACCGCCGCTCGCGGACGGTACGAGCCTTGCTCCAGAGACCGTGGTGTCAGCGGTACAGGAATGGATCGAGACCCTTAGCGAGGACGTCCAGACCGCCGAGGAGAACGGAATCATCACGCCCGAAAAGGCGATGGAGATACACCAGGGATTGAGCAGAGCTCGTGCGCTATTGGAACAAGGACGTGTGAATGCTGCCCTTGAGGAAGTGGGACGGGTCGCCCCCGCTGTGGCCCGTGCACGGCTCGAAGCGCTCATCCAGCGAGTAGAAGCGTTGGGCCGGGACGGTCTTCTCGACGCAGAGACGGTCGCCGAGCTACTGGGACGATTACGCAATGCGCTCCAGGACCTTGAAGAGGATGAATCCGGAACTGAGACTCTCCCCGTCTTCGAGCGTATGGAGCGTCTGCTCGAGAGCGTAAACGCGCTCACGAACGAGGTAGAGCAAGCAGCGGGAGATGAGACTCCCGTCACCCCTTCGACAGGCCCGGTCCCCACGATGGTCCCGAGCCTCGTCCCCACGCTCATACCGACCACGGTCCCCACGGTGTCACCTACAATCCTTCCCGATGGTAGCGTCACACTCCTGCCCACTCTTGTCGCCACGATGGTGCCGTCGATGGTCCCGACCATGGTGCCTACTACCGTGCCTGGCCCCGGACCAACGGCGAGCGCAATGAATCCCAATGGGACGAACGTGTCAGGAGGACCCGGTCCCAGTGGTGTGCTCGTTACCGAGGGTATCGATCTGGATCAGGCGTCCATCCCGTCAAGTATCCCTGCCGATCCTGTGGCAGCGGCCATCCATGACCTCGCCGAAGAGATGGGATGTGCTGCGGTCTGTGCGGGCAGACCGGAGGGGTGTGACGATGCGTGCGAGGACCTGCTCGATCTAGAGAGAAAGATCGCCTCACCCCTGTTCCAGGAGCGTCTCCTCGTCCAGATGGCCGTGAGCAATACGCCGCCACCCGGATTGGAGCGTCATCTCCAGAGCGCCTGGCGCCGCCTGGGCGAAGGGGACGTGACCGGTGTGCAGGATACTGTCCAGCGTGTGCAGGGTATCATCAAGGAGCGCCTTGCCATCGATGTGGCGGTGAACACCGTGTCCAAGTCGTCGTTCACTCCACAGATGGAGCCTGAAGAGGTGGCCACGCCCTCGGTGCTCGAGTTGTTCGATATCGAAAGCTCCCTCGGAGAATCCGCCGAAAAACTCGTCGACGGCGTTGTCGCGGTATCGAAGGCCGTGCGCGAGCGGATGGGTGTGGTGATCACAGGTCATGTCATGGAGGTCGCACTCCAGACGGCCGAGGGGACAAGCGAGCCAAAGATCGCGACCGTGGTCACGCTCTCCGTGGAGAACACCGGCGCCGACGACGAGGAGGACTTCTGCATCCTCCAGCTCATCCCAAAAGCATTGGCATCGTCCGTTACCGATGTCACCTTCAGACAGGACGTCAGGGTGGTGGTCAATGATCCGGTCGTGCTCTGGAGCGTCGACCGTCTCAAGAGCGGTAGTAAGGTCGACCTCTCGTTCTCGGTCCAGAAGCAGGTCTCACAGGATGACGTCGAAGCATCGCGTATCACCTTCCTCAAGCTCCCCGCTTCCCATTGCAGGGAACTGTCAACCAAACCGGGAGGGGGGAGCGGATGGGGCACGACCACGGCCGGTGGTGCCCTCTCGACCATCAAGTCGCTCATCCCATGGATCGCGATGCTGATGGTCCTCTCCCTCATCGGTGCTGCTGTCAGGCAGCGGATCCGACGTGGTCCCGGCACACTCGCCCTATCCATCGCACGGCAAGCGGGCTACACCTCGGTCACGGCCACGGCACGGAACACAGGGCACACGCCGATGCTCGAAGTGGCCATCGAGTTCGAGCTCCCCTGCGAGCTCGCTCCTCCTCCGGATGTCTCCCTCCACGAAGCAGTGGGCACCATCCCTGCCAGTGGTTACCACATGAGCATGCTCTACATCAGCCCTCGCACACCCGCACGCTCGACGGTCGGGGCCAGTATCACCTACCGTCGCGGGGGTATACAAACTACCGAGCGAGCCCCTCCGGTGTCCGTGGCCAGCGTCCTCCCCCTGGTCAGCCCCCTGAAAATGGACGAGGAGGCCTTCGAGGAGGCCACGTCAGGGCTCGTTGAGACCTCCCGCTCCCTCTCGATCAAAGGCGGGATAGGGTCCGTGCTCGAAAGCGTCAAACAGGTCTGCTCTCCGCTCGCTCAGGCCTTTGCGCATAGAAAGCCCGGTGGACGTGTAGACGAAGGCTACATCGGCCGTGAGGACGCGACGGGCGAGACCGTGGCAGTCAAGGTCCACGGGAAACGAGGCGTTCTGGGCGGCAGCCTCACCATCACATGCTTTGCTGGGACGAAGGGCATCGCGGACGCCCTTGCCGATGAGCTGGTGGACCTGGTGACGGGCAAGGAATCGCCCTCGTACTATGGTACGCGATACACCTGATGTTCTCGAGCGGCATCCCGCCGCCGCTACAGCGCATAAATAGTTTGGGCGTCTATAGTTGGCGTGGGTAGTATGAAGTATCGTGAGGGCGAGGTTCTAGTGGCAGCGCTCCTTACTGCCCTCCTGATGCTCACGACACCCACGCTCGCCGATGACACATGTATATTCATCGTCAACGAGGCCGACGTGCCCGCGGGAACGACCCACACATTCAAACACGGGGCCATAGATGCCATCCTGGTCAACTTCGGTGGGGAGTACAGGGCCTACTACAACTCCTGCACTCATGCGGGTTCTCCCATCGACATCCAAGGTGACGTCCTCAATTGCCCGCTGCACGGATCTCAGTTCGCACCCGCGGACGGTACCGTCGTCACCGGTCCTGCAGCGACTCCTCTCCACTCTATCCCTGTAACAACAAAGGACGGTGGTATCTACACCGGCACCTGCACTCAGGGACCGAGCTGCGGCGACGGTACGTGCTCGGAGAGTGAGGACTGCCGGGATGACGACGCGATCTGTACGGGAGGCCTTTACTGCGGCAACGGGTGCATCCAACGGCCCAACGGCATGGCCTGCGACTCCGACGAGGCCTGCGCCTCCGGCAACTGTGCCATCGATTGGGAGAACGCCGAGGGGACATGCGCTCCAGAAGGCAACTGTGTCCACGGGGACGGGATCGATTTCATCTCCCTAGTCACCGTCTCTGGGGACCGCTACTGCAACGATACCCTGTGGCAGTCCCGTAAGGTCGACGGTGACCTGTGCGACCCAGCTCACCCGATAATGTGCTCTGAACGACGGTGCGTTGGGACAATCGACGGTTCCAGTAATCTCTGCTGTGTCTCGGGATGCGCTCTTGAGGACAGTTGCGTACCATCCGGTACGCGGGAAGGATCAATGTACTGTGACGATATGTGGTGGGAACAGTTGGCCGACGGTGCTGCTTGCACCACTTCGGCAGCCTGCGCTAACGCCACCTGTGTGGAGGACGTGAAAGGAGGACCGTCCATATGCTGCGCCCGCGAGTGCGTCTCTGGTGGCGTATGCTATGGAAATGAGACCCAGCTCGATGGCATGTACTGCGCCGGCGAGTGGGAAGTGCTGCGCCATGATGGTGCATCCTGTACCGCGGACTGGGAGTGTACCGCTGGCCTCTGCGCCGAGGACAAGCTCACTGGGAATGGATTGTGCTGCCCTCGTGACTGCGTCTACAACGGCATCTGCTCCCCGACCTTTGGCCAGGCCGTCGGACTGTTCTGCAACGTCACCGGCTCATGGGAGCAGAAGCGGGAGGAGGGATCACCGTGTCACCACTACTTCCAGTGTCTGGGTGATACATGCGCCTCATCGGACGAAGGGAGCTTATGTTGCGCGTCACCAGGTTGCACCGATGCCGATAAGTGCATGCCCGTGGGGAGCCAGATCGAGGATCGGTACTGCGAGAGCGGCACATGGCGGTACTTTACAGCGTCCGAGTGTGAAAAGGACTACGAGTGCAAGAGCAACCAGTGCGTGGACGACGTCGATGGTGACGGACGCCACTGCTGCGCGACACAGTGCGTTTTCAACGCCACCTGTTACCCGCTGTACGGCCGGGCGGCGGACCACTGGTGCAACGACACGGCATGGATCCCGCAGCTCGCCCACGGTGCGCCATGCGATCAGCACGGTGAATGCTTCTCGTCATGGTGCGCGCAGGACAAGAACGGAACCGGCCTGTGCGGGCTCCAGGGATCGTGTCTTCACTCGGGCGAATTCCACCCGTCCGGGGAGAGCGCCCTGCTCGGGGAGGAGAGCGAGTACTGCCTGGAAGGAGTATGGCACGACTGCCTTGACGACGATGAATGTGGGACGGGCCGCTGGTGTGACGAGAACCTCACCTGTCGCGATCCCTTCTGCGGGAACCAGCGGTGCGAGGCAGGGGAGTGTGCGGACGGGTGCGCTGATTGCTCGCTCACCGTCTGCATCGGTGACGGCACCTGCTCTACTGCCATCGGGGAGAGCTGCGCGAGCTCCGGTGACTGCGTCTGTCCCGGTGGGATGCATTGCAGCGTCTCGGATCCCCTGCGGGATACAATCGGCTGCGTCCGTGTATCGTGCGGGGACGGTGTCTGTAACAAGACGGCCGGGGAATGCCTTTCAGGGTGTGCTGTCGACTGCAACTCAACGACATGCATCGGTGACGGCGCCTGCAGCCCCGCAGTTGGCGAGAACTGCTCGACCTCTGCCGACTGCCTCTGTCCCAGCGGCTTGGTCTGCCGATCAGGAGAGGCTGGCGTTGACTGGATGGGATGCTACAATCCCGCCTGCGGGAACAATGTTTGCGATATCGACCGTGACGAGTGCGATGCGGGATGCCCTGACTGCAGTCCCGAGACATGCGCCGGTGACAGCACATGCAGCCCGCGTATCGGCGAGGACTGCAGCACGACCGAGGAGTGCGCATGCACACCACCGCTCAGATGCCAGGCGGGAGCGGCCGATGCTGATCTGCACGGGTGCGCACCACCCCCGTGTGGCGATGGGACGTGTGACGCGAGCGAGACGTGCGACCTTTGTCCGGATGATTGCGGGAACTGCTTCCTCATACAGCCCCAGGCGGTGACTCTCTCGGAAGAGGAGGGAGAGGGTACCGAGGTCCTCACCATATCGAGCCTCAGCAAGTCCGCCTATTTCGCCGCCGTGATTGAGGTCAAACATCCATCTACTGTCGAGGTGTTACCCTCCCGCCTCCTGGTCCAGCCAGGCATGGAGAACAGCGTCATGCTCACGCTCAAGACCAGCACCGCGGTGAGCGGGAAGGGTGAGATAGTCCTCGCGAAGGAGAGCTCCGGCGAGGTACTGGCGAAGGTGTCACTGACCGTTTCCGTGGAGGACACTGGCCCCTCCCCTATCAGCCTCCCACAGCCACGTATCCCGATCTCGGGCGATACGGGAGCAACGGTCACCTTCTACTTCCCAGTGCTCAATGAAGGTGAAGGCGATGCCAGGGTTGCAATGACACCTCTCAAGGCAGGAACGGCCGCCTCATGGGTCATCCTCGACGTTCGTGAGCTCTCCATCCCCGCCGGTGTCCAGCGCATGGTGCTCGGTCGCATTTCCATCCCCCCCGACGCACCCGGTGGCGCTCATGAGGTGGCCATCGACGTGACGGGCGGTGCCCAGATGGTGACCGCGTACCTGGTGATCACCGTGAGCAGCACTGCGATCGTCTGTGGTGACGGTGCATGTGGGACCGGTGAGGATTGCTCGATATGTCCACAGGACTGCCCCTGTGAGAAGCGTCTAGTACTGGAGCTCCCGGCAAATGCCACTGTAGATACGAGCCTACCGGGACCGGCTAGGGCCACTGTGACGGTCAGGAACCCGATGGACAGATGGGCCAACTGCACGCTCGTCGCAGGACGGAACGATACGACCATCACGCCCCTCAACCTTACTCTTGCCCCGGGGAACTCCTCGCAGGTGGTCGTGATCGTCGATATCCCCGACACGACCGGCGAGATCCTCGTTCCACTGGCCGTGATGATGGAAGGAGATGTCGTCGCCTCGGCGAACCTCACGGTCAGGGTGTCGGACGCAGTCCCCCGGGAGGTGCTCACGGCTCGTGTGGCCACCATATCCATGAAGGTGAAGGATGCGGCGAGCGCTCTGGAGAGCGCACGACACGCCGAGACAGTCACCAGGGAAAGACTCGACGCTCTGGACGGGGAGGCAGATGCGATCAGGGAGGTGCTCGATGACGTGCGGGCTCACCTCGATGCTGGGCGCCAGTCCGATGCCGAGTACGCCCTCGAACGGGCGGGACGTGACATGGACAAGCTCCATGCCCGGCTCGATACGAACGGTATCCTGGCTGCATGGGCTCGCCCAAGCTCCACACCGACACCGACGCCCGAGAAAGGCGATGGCTGGAGCATCTCATGGGGCGGTGTCCTCATCGTGGGGATGCTGGCAGCACTGATCCTCGTCCCCATGGCAGCGCTCCTGATCTCCCGGCGGCGTCCCCCGAAGCCTGCTGCTCCCACGGGCTCCTATTACGGCCAGTACTCTACGGTCAGGTACTAGGCGGAGTATGTCACGCCCCGGGCAAAATACGGTAGAAGGTGTACCCCACGCCCCCACCCTCATAGGTACGGAAGGGAGTGAGCTGGAACCGCTTCCTCATCCAGAAGCAGCGTTCCAGTGATCCATCGATGTCCCACTTAACACAGTAGACATCCTCGAAGAAGAGTACGCAGGCGTTACGGTCGAACTGCTCCTCCCGGGCCGCAACGTCCGTCAGGAACGTTCCTATGGGCATGACCTCGAACCCCGTGGTCGAGCTCAGGACCGTGGGCCGTTCCAGGACAACGATGCAATCAGCAGGTATCTCACGCTCGGCACGCTCGGGGATGGTGGCCATCAGCACGCGATGCGGATCAGAGTAGAATGCGGCGTGGTCCCGGGCGTAGGGTATATTGAGCGTGGCCACAGCAAGGGCGATGACCACGAGGAGGTGTATGGTCCATTGCCTGCCGATGCGGGCCGAGATGGACCGTGAGACCTCCAGGGCACCGCGAGCGCCGAATATCCAGAGCACGGGAGCGAAGCTCGTGAAGAACCGTTCCTTCCCTTGGAGAGTCTGGAACCATGATGTGAAATACACGAGCCAGAGGATTGCGAACCATATCCCGAGGAAAAGGCTCTGTCGACGTCGCTCCCGGAGCATTGGAGAAATCCCGAATAGCACCAAGACCGAGAAGAGCGACGTCTGGTGAGAGCCATCGAACAGCGACGGGCCGAAGGCAAGTGAGTTATCGATGAGATTGCCAAGGCTCCAGTTGCTCCCGCTCATCTGCCCTCCTGTATCGCTGGCTTGCCAGTCCGTGAACGCATGGCTCCCGATAACGACGACCAAGTTGGGCAGGGAGAGGAGGACTGCCAAGGCGAGCGGTAGCACGATGCTCCGGATAGAGGGGCCAGTCCTGCGATAGAGCAGCCAGCCAGCGATGAACAAGACGAACAGGAAGTAGTTCTCCTGCCGGAGCTGGACTGCGAACGCCATACCCGCGAGCGCGAGCTGGAGCAGGTCGCGCCGCATGGAACGGAAGGCGAGGAGGGAGAAGTAAATGACTAGGATTATGAAGAAGATCGAGGCCGCGTTGGACTTCGCGCACGCCGACCATCTGATATGGATGGGATCGCATGCGAGCCAGAGCGCTGCTACCAGTGCTGCGTCCGAGCGACCAGTGACGAGACGCGTGAGGAGGAACACCGGTAGGATGGTGAACGCACCTATGACGAGGGCGGTGTAGATGGCAACCCAGTTATTCACACCGAACAGGCCGAATGCGATAGAGATGAGGACCGACCAACCGATGGGCTCGCGGTAATCGCCTTGGCTCCCTGAGCGGAGCAGGTCCTTTGCCGCTCCCATGTCCAACTGCTCATCGATGTAGATGATGTGGTGGGGAGAAGGGATTGAGAGCCGGAGAGCCAGGGATGCGCATAGGACCAGAGCAAGTACTGCCCAGGTAACGGGATCGACATCTCGGAGGTGGCGCATGAGCGCACGGCGGGCCCGTACTGCGAAGAAGAGCATAAGGAGGAACGCAATCAGCGCAGTGAACGGCGCTACACCGAAAATAGTATATTCCAGCCATACCATGAAATCAGCGATCAGTTCCCCCGTCGCCATCTGCACCCGTCTCTCGTTCTAAAGAAAGATAAAGCCATTGCTCTCCCGGATGAGAGTTCTGGTACCGGAGAAGAGGGGATATGGACCTTGTTGCGCGCCCCATGAAAAAAGTTATAAACACTAGTTGTTTCACCGAATGTCCCAGCAAATGCCCCGATATACTGAGAATG
>JASMDC010000029.1:0-6991 GCA_030753015.1 Candidatus Undinarchaeales archaeon
TGAGCGACTATTCCCGTTCTAGATGAAAGCCATAAATGCCGAGGAAAAGGACATCCTGCGGGTGTACCTGTCGTTCGGCAGGGTCCGGAAGTACATCGAGACCGAGCACCCGATGTACAAGTTCATCAGCACTTCTAAGCTCAACCATGTCTACGAATCGCGGTTCAGCAAGGCCATCGGTAAGGCGTCCTTCCGCGACCTCTACGACCGCGGTATCATCGAGCTGCGGCACCAGGGTCCGGACTGGTACGTGGGCGTTGACATCAAGAACATCCCGAAGGTCGAGAAAGCGGTCGCGTAGAACTGCTCATTTCTTGTCCTTGTGGGCACGGGCATATTTCCTGATATGCTGTGGTGCCTCCATGTGCTCGTGCTCGTCGATCTCGCAGATG
Organism: Candidatus Undinarchaeales archaeon; assembly: GCA_030753015.1. GTDB lineage: Archaea > SpSt-1190 > SpSt-1190 > JASMDC01 > JASMDC01 > JASMDC01. Next base: position 393 of record JASMDC010000029.1, read on the forward strand.
AGCTCCATGTTCTCCCGGTAGGCGTTGATGATGTTGACGAAGCCGCCCAGGATGATGGGTCCCACGAAGAAGCCGGCCGCGTCGAACACGAACGGGCCCGATATCATCCCCAGGATGAGGAGCCCGGGATGGAGATGCGACGTGCGCCGCGAGACGTAGGCATAGGCCATCTGGCTGAGCACGGTCAGGGTAATCGCCAGAAGGAACATGGACCCGGCAAGGGCGAACTGCAGCTTCAGCAGGTTGTACATGCACAGTACGGCGGGGACGACCGCTCCACCTACGATGGGGATGAGCGCTATTATGGTTGTGATGAAGGCGTAAGCGACGGGTTCGTTGACGCCGATGAGGACGTATGCCGGATAGGACACAGTTCCCAAAAAGATAGAGACGGCGAAGTGACCGAAAATGACACCTCTGGCCAGCTTGTCGGTATCGGCTATGAGCTTCTTCACGGCGTTCCTGCGTCTGCAGGGGAAGAGGTCGACGATCGTACCGATGAGCATCTCGCCCTCGATGAGGAAGTAGTAGGTCAGGAACATCAGGAGGATGTAGGTCAGCACAAGCGTGGGCAGGCCGATTATGAGGTCCAAAAGACCGTCCTTCACGCCCTCGAGAAGGCCGCCGGTCATGGTGGTGACCTCCTCCCTGAGGTCCAGACCATGGCGGGCCAATTCCGATTTTGTTACGTTCTCCATCTCCTCGAGACGCGGAAGGCTCTTGTCGACGAGGTCCGAGACCGCTCCCACGGATGCCTGGAGGATGAAGATCGAGTAGACGAACCCGATGATCGCCACGAGGCTGATGAACGCCGATACGATGAATGCCGCCGACCTCCGCGAGGGGAGGTGCTTGGTTAGCAGCTCTTCCAGGGGATTGAACAGGTAGGCGAGGAATGCCGAAGCGACAATGAGGTTGATGAACGGAAGCACCGTGTACAGAGCGAGGGCTCCGAGCACCACAGCGAACGCCAGGAAGAAACGGTTGGACTGCTCCATCTCCTCGATGAGCTGCTTCCCCTTGGTCACTTTTGTCATGGATTCTTCCCCGTTGTTGAGGATTGACGGAGCTACATCATTTATAAAATGTTTCGACCGAGAAGCCCACCTAACTTGTTGTGGGATGGATTGCTCACTACTTCCCCTAATGCTCTTGGATGTGACGCTGGATGAATCTATGTGGTAACATTACCCTCTGTTCCGATGTAGTAATCTGGATAGCGCACAAATCACCCGCTATTTGTGTCATACATAGTACTCCCTCTGGTCGTAAGAAAATAATTTAATCCGCGCCGTACTATAGATATCATTCGGGATTGTTCAGGGCGGGGACCGTCCGATGCGCCCGTGGAGCTGGGAACAGCTTCGAAGCGGGAAGCCTCCGTAACAGTAGGGGGCAGTTCACAAAGGGATGTCCCACGCGGGGTTCTTACCTCAGCAGACGTCCCAGCAATGTGGAGAACGCCAGGCCCCCGGTCGCGCCAAGTGACAGGACTATCCGCACCCCCGGACTTATAGGGAGCCTGTGGATGTTGGAGAGAACCCAGCGATCGAAGAAGGCATTGATGCGCACCATGTCCCCGGGCCTGATCCCGCTGGGACGTGCAGGCCGCAGGGTGATGTCCAGCGAGCCGATAGCCAGGCCTTCCGCGACGGCGGCGAGCACCATCTCGAGGTCGATCTCATAGCCCTCGGCCGTGAGGGGAAGGGCCAGGGCGCGGGGGGAGAGGGCACGGAAGCCGCACTGGGCGTCCACGTCCGCAAGGACACTGATAAATATCGTAGAGAGGCGGTTGAGGAGCGCCCGTACATGAGAGCGATGGACGCGCCGCCGCCCGACCACAAGGTCGTTCCCGCGCTCGACCGCGCGGATGAACCGGAGCACATCTGCGGGCTCGTGCTCGCCGTCCGCGTCCATGAGCACGGTCGTGCCGTCGAAGCCCTCATCCCGCAGCTGAGCGAGGGCGGCCCTCACCGCAGCGCCCTTCCCGCGGTGGGGGAGTACGAGGACCTGGGCGCCCGCCGTCCGTGCGCAGCCGACCGTACCGTCCTGCGAGCCGTCATCGGCGACGATGACGCGGTCCGCGAACGACAGCGCCCGCCGCACGACGGGCCCGATCGATCCCTCCTCGTCGAAAGCAGGGATGACCACGATACAGCTCATGCCAGTCCCCTCCACAGCTCTCCGGTCGCCCTGGCAAGAGCTGCGGCTCGTTCAGGTGAGGCTGCTGCGAGCGCGTGCCGTGCCACGAGCCGAGGGCGAAGGTAGAACCGCCGGAACGCCGATGCGTAGGCGTCCTCCAGCTCGGCGGCCGTAGCCTCGGCAGATCGTGCCGCTAGCTGTGTGGCAGGGAGCTCCAGGACATCGTCGAGCGAGATCCTGCCTTCCGTCACGAGCCGGTCGAAGAGAGGAGTACCGGGAAGGGGGAGAAGGAGGTCGAATGATGCGAGGTCGCAGTCGAGCTCCAGGGCGAAGTCCGCTGTCCGCTGGAGGTCCTCCACGGTCTGGCCGGGCGCCCCCATGAGAAAGTGCGCCAGCACTGACACTCCCCGGTCCTTGCACAGGGCGACGGCACGCCGCGCATCATCCACACGAGAGCCCTTGCCCAGTGAGTCGAGCACGTGCTGTGAGCCCGATTCCACGCCTAGCTTCACAAGATGACAACCGCTGTCCGCCATAGCGTCCACGACATCCTCGTCGAGGGCGTCTGCTCGGGCGTTCGCCATCCACACCATGTCGCGAGCGGCGAGGTCGTCCGCCACGGCGAGGAACCAGGCCTTGTCATGTGCTATGTTCTCGTCCCGGAAGAACACCTCCCGGTACCCGTTCGCCTCCAAGAGATCGATCTCCTGGGCGATGTTCGCAGGAGAGCGGGTACGGAAGGTCCGCCCCTGGACGATGCGTGCCGTGCAGAAGGTGCATCCGTGCGGGCAGCCACGAGAGGCGAGAACGGTGGTGAAGGGGGTCCGGACCGCCAGGGGATTGCTATAGTCGCCCGCGTAGAGATGGCGGGCCGGGAGCGGTAGAGAGTCCAGGTCCGTGATGACACCCCTGCCCGAGCCTGTCGTACACCCTTTCCGCCTCACTCGAACACCAGTTATGTCGGCTCCATCCTTGCCGTCCTCAAGCGCATGCAGGAGGTCGGGGAGCACGGCTTCGGCCTCCCCGACGACGGCCGCGTCACAAGCCGTGAGCACCGCGTCCGGCCGGACGCTGGGAAGATCGCCGAAGAGCACGCGGGCGACCCCGTCCCCCAGGCCCGATAGGAACGACGAGTCATCCCTGAAGGTGCGTGTGGATGTACCTGCAACGACGACATCGGGAGCAAGGTCCTCCAGGCGGTCGACGATGGCCCCGGCGCCCAGTGCATTGGCCTCTAGGAGGGACACCTCGTGCCCTGAACGCTGGAGCACGGCGGCGACATAGCCCAGGTGGAGCGGCGGCCAGTGGTAGGACACCCACTTGCGTCGGTGCCAGCAGCCGTACGCGAGGTCACGCTCCACTGCACCCGGCGGCTCCACAACGGCCACATGCATGGTACGAGGAGGGACACCAAGGGTTAAAATGTTGTGGGCCGTGCCGAACATAAGTTTTTTATTTCCTGCCGCCTAAGAAATAGTCCCTTCTGAGCCAAGGTAGCAGAGCGGCTATGCGTTCGACTGCAGATCGAATTTATGGGGGTTCAAATCCCTCCCTTGGCTCTATTCATCCTGACAGTTGGTCGTCGCGCTCCCCCGACGAAGGGTGAACACATTTATGCCTTTGATCACCTCCCTTGAATCGGCACGGTGTGCCGGTGATGCGCGATGACCAACGAGAGGGCCCTGTTCGTCAATCCTCGGACCGAGGCACCGGGCAAGCGCTTCAACCGAGAACCGCCGATAGGCCTCCTATGCATGGGCGCCGTGCTCCTCGAGCGGGGCGTCGATGTCGAGGTGCTCGACCTGTCGGTGTCCCGTGATCCGGAGCGGGACCTTGATCGTGCCCTGGGCCACAAGCCTTCACATGTCGGTTTCACCTGCCTGACCAACACCTTCCCGATTACGTGCGACCTGGCGCGTCATGTCAGGGATGGCAGTGACGCCACTGTGGTGTTCGGTGGCCCCCATGCCGCCTTCGCTGCCGATGAAGTGCTGGGGACGGGGCTCGCCGACGCCGTGGTCCTGGGCGAGGGCGAGGACGCGATCGTCGGGCTCGTGGCGGAGGGGCGGGCGCCCGCCGACGTGGACGGTGTGGCGTGCCTTTTGAACGGTACCGTCCACCGTAGCGAGCAGCAGGAACCGGTGGACCTCACAACGCTCCCCCTTCCGGCCCGGGACCTCTTGCGCGAACGGTACGACGTCGCCTCCATCATCGTCAACCGCGGGTGTCCCTACCGTTGCATCTACTGCGTCCGCCAGCGTCTCTTCGCCACGGTGCGGCTGCGGCCGGCAGACCTGGTGGTCGACGAGCTCGACCAGGTGGCGGGGCTCGGCTACCGGTACGCCAACCTCTATGACAATATCAATATCGATCCACGGTACGCTATGGGGCTCTGCGATGCCATCGAGGATGCGGAACCGGCCATCCCCTGGGGGTGCGAGCTCAGAGCAGATGCCGTGTCGGCCGCGATGGCCCGGGCCCTGGCGAAGGCCGAGTGCGTGGCGGTAGGGGTGGGCGTCGAGTCCGGGAGCGAGGCCGTGCTCCGCTCGGCAGGGAAGCACCAGCGGCTGTCGAAGGTCCGCGCAGGCATCCGCCGTCTCAAGGAGCAGGGCATCATCGTCCAGGCCTACTTCGTGGTGGGGCTGCCGGGGGAGACCGGGGCCACATTCGAGAAGACCCTGGCTTTCCTGGAAACGCTGGGGCTCGAGCCCGGTGTCGACCGGGTCAACTTCTTTGCAGCGACGCCCTACCCGGGCTCCACCCTCGAGCGCGAGGCCGAGCGGCTGGGGGTCACCATCCTCTCACGCGAGTGGGAGCAGTACGACAACGAGCATGTGCTCATCGGTACGCGGGATCTGTCGCCCGACCAGATCGCACGGATGCTGGCACGCGGGAAGGAGCTGGAGGCGTACTACCGGGGCGAGGGATGAGGCGGCTCAGCCCACTGTGAAGTCCGAGGTCTCCGAGACGCGCTGGTCGCCATCCACCACCACGAGCTTCATCTGGTAGTCTCCCGCGTCCACTGGCGATTTCATTGCCAGCTTGTACACGCCCCAGTTATCGGTGCTCACGCACTCGCACATACCGCACTGCACGTCCACCTCGCACATGATGTCACCTTTCTGGCACCCGCTCTCGCCCAGCTCCGACTGGATGCAGATGATGACCGCGCCCACGGAGGTCTGCTCGGCAGGTGCGCCATCGTTCCTGGAGACGGTTCCCTCCATCACGATAGGCTCGTCCGGATAGTAATATGACGCGATGATCAGGGGAGTCGTGGTGATTGCGTCCGAGGACGGTACGATGAGAACTTGTCCGAGGACGGCCAGCAGGACACCGGCCGCAACGCCGTAGGGGACGGCCTTGGCGAGGTCGCGGCGGAGCACGTAGCCGACCTGGATGCCCAGGAGGGTCACACTGGTGATGCTCACGAGGAGGAAGTCCTGGGCGAACGAGCCCATGAGGGGCTTGAGCGGGACGGGATTGATGGCATGTGCGAGCCCCGAGGTGCCCTGCATCAGCAGGAAGTCATCAATGATGGCGACGACGCCACGGTACACCCACAGATGGCCGAGGAACATGAACCCGAGCAATACTGCATGGCTCCCGGTCACCTTGTGTATGAGCTGGAGGATGAACAGGGTTAGGAACGCGTTGAACAGGCCTGCGGCGATGATACCGATCCCCTCGATACCGAAAGCTCCGGTGATTACGATGAGGACGATCACACCCGCCCCAGTGAGATGATACTTGTACTGGTCGTAGGTGTCCGGATCCTCAATGAACGCCTTGAGGAGCGAGTAGATGAGCCCGTGCATCACGATGATCCCCGCGATCCCTCCCCTGAGGTACAGGGAATAGTCAGCGCCGAACGCGCCGACGAGAACACTGAATACGGGGACGTACACGGCGGGCATTATGCTGATGATGTACAGAGCATAGATCGTCGTCAGGTCGGAGAAAGTATCGACCGGTCCCGGGTCCGTCCGTTCATCATCGTCGACCACGACCGGTCCGTCATCGTCATTGGATCCCTTCCCATCCTCGTCCATGGGTAGTGTGTGTATACTATATTTTATCTTATTGTGGCCACGTGCGCTCAGCGGACGGCGACGAAAGATTGAAATAATTCCGCACGACCGGATGTGCACGGATGTCCTTTTGTGCAGGACGCCCCCCCGGGGATACCATGACAATGGCTGCAGTTTCCAAGCGAGCGCAGATGTCCCTGTATGCGCTCATCGCTGTGGCCGTCGTCCTCATGATCCTCATGGGCGCGTTCACCCGCTGGCGGTCCACAGAAGCGACCGAGGAAGTGCGCGAGATTCGTGCACGCCATACGAAACGGCTCATGGAGAAGGCCCAGGAGCTCCTCGGGACCTCCCTGGAGAGCGCCGTCCATCGCACCGCTGACGAGATGGCCGTCCACGGCGGGTATCTCGCATCGAGCGTCCCCA
>JASMDC010000029.1:7001-44251 GCA_030753015.1 Candidatus Undinarchaeales archaeon
TACTGGTTCCTCCGGGGGAAGGTCGTGAGCATCCCATCGGTCGAAGCAATGGAGGGTATGCTCTCCTACCGCATCGCCGAGCTCATCGCCAAGGACCTCGAGGAGTCCCGGGAGGACGCTCTGTGGATGGGATTCCCCGAGGTGAGCGTCCGTCTATACGACACGGGCTTGCTCGTGAAGGCCTCGATCGACGCCAAGGGGAGCGAGGACGGCGAGCGGGGTCAGCTCACGAGCGAGCAGGAGGTGCCCCTGCACCTCAAGCCGCTCCGGGACCTTGCGGAGCGCTACGTACGAAACTATACCGTCGAGCGCACCATCGAGGCGTCCCTGCTGAACGCCCTCATCCAGGACCCACGCATACCCGCGCCGCCCGGCATGGTCACCAAGAACCTGGGTTGCTCGGAGCAGGAAGCGCTGGCCTACAAGCGCGATATGATCGCACCCATGCGCGAGAACGCAAGAATGGCCGTGGCCCTTGAGCTTCGGCGGTTGGCGGAGAGCGACCTGGTCACGAGGGAAACAGAGTGGTCTATCGAGGCCGACGAACGTGGCCTTGAGTTCTCTCTTCTGGCCAACGAGGGCGTGCAGGCGGAGGGGCATGACTGGGAGAGCACAAACGTCGTGTACCACGTCCCGGCCCGTATGCCACACTCCGCTCTGGCCGAGGAGGGGATGTGCTCTTCTTATTACACGGTCGCCTACACCGCGCGGTTCCCGGTTGAGGTCACTATCACCGACCTCTCCAAACCCGGGATGCTGAAGGGCGTGGAGGGCTCGACCGCTACCCGCCCCCTGACGTTCAAGATAATGCTCGGGATACTGGTGGAGCACAACGAACCCGACGCAGTCGACCTCAACATCACCCTGGACGAGAACGTCACCGACCTCTGCACAGGTGCGTGCTCCCTGCGGGTCATCGTGGAGAACTCCAATGCAGGGCACATCTCCTTGGACACGTGCTCGTACGAGTACAGGGGCGAGGTTTTCAGTGCTCCGAACGTCCCGTGCGGTGTCCACTCCCTGGTCGTGGAGTCAGGGGAGCCCATCGGCCTTGCACGGTATGCCAAGCAGGTGAACATCGTGGGCAATTACACCGAGCAGATCGCGTTCACGGAACGGAGCACGGTGCTCGGCAAGGTGGTCGTGCGCGAGCGGGTCTACTGCACATCCTCGGGTACGGTGCGAGAGCTGGGTGACCGCCCCGCGGGGTTCGTCGATGGTGAGCCGCCCATGTACATCAAGGTGGTCATCCGCTCACTGGAAGGTGACGACCTGGAGACGCGATCCACCATAGCTGACGAGGACGGACGGTTCCTCCTCTCCGGCCTCGATCCGGGGAAGTACCTCGTCCTCGCCCGGAGTTCCCTCGACCTCACCAACATCCCCTCCTACAAGGTCCAGCCCGCCGCCTTCATCCAGGACGTCATGCCAGGACGGAACGAGATCGAGATAGTGCTCGAACCGCTCCTCATGGAGCTCGTCGATGACACCTATGTGGCTGTCAGCTCGCGCAAGGAATGCTGACCCCCCGGAGGACGCCCACCCAGCGATACGTTGAACGGAATGATATTCTTCAGAGTTAGGTCAAAATAAGGACAAATAGGCCGCAAGAACGTGTGTGGAACAACAGGCAACAATCGGCACAGGGTGGGTACCACGCCCAACGATTCGATGACAGGACCGCAACAACGCCCTAACAACGCATATATATAGTTGCAGCCTACAAGTATGAGTGAGCTTATGCTCTAGAGTGGTCCCCTGATGGGAAAGGTACGGTTGTTCACGGTTCTGATTGCAGTATGTCTTGCGTTCCTGCCCTTAGCGGTAGGAGCAGCGAGTGCAGGTATCGAGGAGGTGGCCGACGTCTCGACATTAGCCCTGATACGTGGTAAGGTGACATTTCATATGCCATCGGGCGCCGCCCCGCCACGTGATACCCTCGATGCAGTTTGTCGTCGGCTCACTGACGCGGTCTCTTGCATCCCGAGCGTCGTCGACTCGCCCGCGGGCTCTGATGTGAGCTTCAACGTCGACCTCCCTCATGATTTATCCATCATCTCCGCCGAGGGAGAGGGTCCGTCGCGTCTCGTTCTCCTCTCCAAGCTCCGTCCGGTCCAGTTCGCTCTCGGTGCCGGGTTCGGTGACATGACACGGGCCCTGAGCATCCGCTACCCGACCCATACCACTGTCGTGGAAGAGGTCAGGGACACCGAGATCACTGCGACCATCCCACTGGACATATCCGCTGCACGGGACCTCCCCCTCGCGGATCCAGGCCCCGTTTCCGTGGGCGAGGTGTTCAGCGTGCCAGCACCTGGGGGCGATATGTGCATCTTCGCCATCCTCGAGGGCTCGAGCGTCGCCGAGTCGCGCCTCGCGCCCGGCTGTCGCGATGCCGTGCTCTCCACCGCCGGGCTGAGCGCTGGTAGCTCGTACAAGCTTCTCGTCGTGTCTGTGGACGTCGGTGGCATCCGTGCCACTACCAAGGACCTGTTCCTCGAGAGCGTGGACAATCCGCTGGCCATGACGCTAGACCGTGACACAGTGGTCATGGGCGACCCCTTCACCATCGAGCTCGGCCTCACGTCAGAGTCGTGCACGGTCACCCTCACAGATCCGTCAGGGGTCGTGGCCGACCGGCTAGAGCTCAGCGACTGCGACCGGATTCCCGTTGGGACCTCCTCCGGGCTGGCCCCCGGGAGGTATATAGTCAGGGTGGAGGCAAAGACCGGTGGCAAGGTCAGCACCGCAGCGCGAACCATCGAGGTACGCTCCGGCGGGATGGACGCCACTTCCATGAAGGTCGAGAAGCGTTCCTATCTTCCGGGCGAGACGGCGAGCATCCACGTGGACACCCCCGGCGACTACTGCTACACAGGCGTGTACAACATGGACAACATCAAGGTCGGCGAGGACGCTTCCTTCGGGTGTGGTTCGTACGAGATGAAGCTCGACGAGGCCCTGCCTGCCGGCAAGTACCTCATAAAGACCGAGGTGTTCGACCGGGGCACACTCAAGGCCGTCGCCTCCACGTCCATCGAGGTCGAGGCGTGGGAGCCCCGCATGCGGACCACACAGGCCGAACTGTGCACACACGGGTTCATTGCTGTTGACGATCATAGGATCCAGTGCATCTCCGAGAGCGATACGTGTATACCCTCGTCCATCTCGGCTCCCTTCTGCGTGTGCTTTATCGAGGGCGATGCTCGGTCCGTGTGCGAGTACGGCGATTCCTGCACGTCCCAAGGATGCAAGCCACCAGTGGTCGCGAGCCCGTTCACAATCGTCCACGAGCTGAGCGGTCGATGTCTCGCGAGGCGTGGCGCCGATACGCTCACCTGTCTGGAGATCGGCGAGATCTGCGGCGACGAGTGTGTATGCCTCTCCGGCGACGGTTCGCCCATCTCCGCCTGCACGGACGGTCAGGCGTGCCAACCCGAGGGCTGCCGGACCGCCAACCTGGAGTTCAAGGTAGAGTCCCGTTCCGCCGACCATGTCCGGACCGACATCCTCCGGGGAGGCCTAACCGTGACCTGGGAGGGCACCGTCGACTTCGAGGGGCGTCGCCTCGAGACAGGTCCGCTCGCAGGGAAGGCGTTCATCGGGCAGCTGGAGGCCGAGGCGTTCGATGCCTCGTTCGACAGGAATAAATGGGCCGTGAAGGCCGTGTTCAAGGGCGAGCTGGGGCCCGGTGTCCACGAGCTCTACCTCATGACCGAGCACGGTGGCTACACCCACGTGATCCGCAGGCCGTTCGAGGTCTGGTACCCGGTCGATGCGGGCGACCTCGAGGTCTCTCTAGAGCGCGTGACACCGCGCCAACTCTCCAGCAAGGAGATGGAGACGGGCACGACCATCGAGCTGGGAGCGCGCATCCGCGACGCCCGGGGGACCGATCTCGTCTACCTCCCCCAGGACGCATTCACGCTCAAGGCCGGCGGCGTGACCGCCGACTCCGTGGGCGCCGAGTACAGCCCGGTGTCGGGCATCTGGACCATCGTGGGCGACCTGTACGGGCGCTCGACGGGAGAGGACTCCGTCTCCCTCACCGCGGACTACCTGGGACGCCGGGGTTCGATAAAGGATACAATCTCAGTAGTGGAACGTATCCCGCTTGCGGTCCGCATCCTCAAGGTGGACCCGGGCACTCGTGACAAACCGCTCTTCTACATGCTCACCACCCTCGGCTTCGACCTGGACGTCTTCCTCCACATCCGGGGCGCAGACCGCGTGGACAAGGAGAGCTTTGACATCCGTATGGGCGGCCATCGGGTCAAACCCGAGGACATCTCCTATATCGTCAGTTCGCTGGAGGGGACGCGCGTGCACATCACACGCGTGCGCCTCTGCCCGCCGGAGAAGCCCAATACGCTCGTCCCCTTGGTGGTGGGCGTGACCGTCGGTGGCAAGGCAGCCCAGGACACCACCACTGTCCTCATCAAGCGTAATCCGGGTAACTGGGACAACGTCGCGGAGGCGAGGTGCTGATGGCGTGTCGACAGCGAGGCCAGTTGTCGATGATGGCGCTCATGGCCATCTCTCTGGTGATCATCGTTATCGTCGGGGGCTATCTCTATCAGGGCCGTACCGAGCGCGAGATCAGGGTGGGACGTATCGCCTCCGAGTCGACCCGCGAGCTCCTCATCAAGCTCGAGCAGCAGGTGGACTCCTTCCTCACCGATTCCATGTACGAGACGGCGTACGAGATGGCAACACACGGAGGTTTCATCGCCGAGAACGTGCCCGAGCCGAACCATTACGGCGTGCCGTACCTGTTCTATCGCGGAAAGATCGTCAACGTACCGTCGGTGGAGGTCATGGAACAGATGTACGCCGATGAGGTTAAGCGGCGCTTGGAGACCAAGATCGCCGAGGTCCGACGCGAACTGGAGGGGCGGGTCATGCTCGCCGTTCCCGAGGTACAGATCACGATCATCGACGATGCCATCATGGCCAAGATGGAGCTGCCCGTCGAGGTGCAGGGCGAGGCCCAGGCCCGCTCGCGCATCCCTGTCTCCACAACGGTACCCCTGCGTATCAAGCGCCTGCGGGACATGGCCGAGCGGTACGTCCACGACTATGCCACCGTGCGCCGCATGGAGACGAGCATCCTCCATGGCATCACCAACGACGACCGTATCTCCAATCCTCCCGGCGGTGTCACCCGGACCATCCCCTGCGAGGGGAAGACCATCTTCCGTACCAAGAAGGAACTGGTCACGCCCTTCAGGGAGAACACACAGCTCTCAGTGTCCTTGGAGCTCAAGCGCGTGCGCGAGAACAAGGATCTGACCGCCGACCATATCGAGTGGGACGTGGACCTCAATCCCCGCGAGATCGATTTTAGCTTCCTCGCGAACGAGGATGAGGGGGACTTCAAGAGCACGGACGTCATCTACTTCGTTCCCATCCCCTTCGCCATGTTCGACCTGCGCGACGGGCTGTGCTTCTCAAAGTACTTCGTCCACTATGACGTCAATTTCCCCGTGCGCTACACCATCCGTGACATCATGCCCACGGCCCAGGTCATCGGGAGCGAGACCAAGCTCGAAGTGCGCCCCCTGGAGTTCCAGTTCTACATGATGCCGCTGCTCGAGGGCGAGGACGCTTTCGCCGTCGATCCGACCGTCAAGGCGTCCCAGACGATGGACGACATGTGTCAGGGCTCCTGCTCGATCGACCTCACCATCACCAACTCCGACGCGGGGACCGTGTGGCTCGACTCCTGCAAGTACCGCTACTCCGGTGGCCGCATCTCCCGAGAGGGGGTAGTGTGCAAGCTGCATACCATGGTAATAGAGCCAGATGCCCAGTTCAACCTTGCCAAGCATGTGGCCCAGGTGAACATCGTCGGCGCCTACCGCGAGATGATCACGCTCAAACCCTTCGCCACCATTTCTGGCACCATCGGCGAGAACCAGCGGGTGTACTGCACACGGACGCGCTCGGTGCTGGAGCGGGGTACAGAGCCGCTGGGCTCGATGGAGGGAGGTGCCGGCGGGTCCGTCGAGGTCATCTTCCAGCCCCTCTCCCCGCGCATCGAGCGCAGGCGTGCCGTGGCGGACGAGAAAGGGGAGTACCTGCTCTCCTTCATCGTCCCAGGCCGCTACCTCGTCATGGCCTTCCCCTCGCGCGACGATTCGGGGATGCCCTATGGTACGGTGGAATCGAAGGGGATGATCTATGAAGTAAAGGAGGGAAAGAACACACTCGACATTACACTGGAGCCGTTGGGCGTCCAGAAAGTGGGAAACGACTACGTGCGAGTATCGGCAACGGAGGACTGTTAACATGGTACGGGATACCGTCCTTGCCGTCATCCTCGCCGCCGCTCTTATGACGGTGACGGGCCTGGGGGCCACACAATGTATCAACAAGGAGTATGCGCCGCCGTGCGAGGGCATCGATTGCGATGCTCCCGGCTGGAGGCTGCCTACCGTCGGGTTCGACGATGACGGCGCCACCACCATCTCGACCGGTACCGTGACCGCGAACGTCGGGCCGGACCAGGTGATGCGCGGACTTGTCATCGATGGCGGGGAGGTGAAGGTGGACATCGGTCAGGAGGGGGTCGACCACGTCATGCTCGTCACCGATACAGGGAACCGCATCAAGGTGGCCCGGGACGGTAGCGTGGACATAGAGGACGGCTCCTACACTCTCACCGACGGTACGCCCATCCAGGTCATCGGCGGCCGTATGCGGCTCACCGAGCCACAGGTATTCTCGTCGGGGAACGTGGACGTCACCATCGACAATGAGGGAGTCGAATGGATCACCATGAGGACCGACGAGGGCAATCAGATCACCGTGATGGCTGACGGTGATACAACCTTCGACGACGGTAACTATCGGCTCCTGGATGGCACCGAGGTGCGTATCGAGGGAGGATCGGTCCAGCTCCCCTCCTCCATGGAGTACGGCAGCGAGGACGGGACTGTCTCGGTCTCGGTGGGTAACAACGGCCTGGACGGATTCGTCATCATCCCCCCGAGCGGCGGGAGCATCCGCATCGACGACGACGGTGACCTCAGGGCCGATGACGGCGTGTACACGATCGACGGCCGGACGGTCCGTTCCGTGGACGGTAGACTGCCCTCGGGCACCATCTCGCTCGGTCCCGGCGCATCATTCGACCTCGACTATGACGTGGCTGACCGGTTCTCCGGTCGGTTCGACGGTCCGGCAGGTGCCATCACGTTCCAGGACGGGAGACCTTCAGGTCGCCTTGACCTCAGGCGCGATGGACGGGAGTTCACATTGGACCTTGACAGGGGCGACGGCGCCTTTAACTTCGCTGGTCCCGATGGGGACGCGGCCACATCCTTCGACCGCCGTGGTGTCGTGGGCGCGACCATTGACATGGGCGGAGGTGCACAGATCACCATGGGTCAGGGTCCTTTCGGTGGGAACATGGCCATCGACATGAACCTCGATGGACAGCACATCACATTCGATCCCCAGCACGGTCCAAGCGGCAAGATCGCGGCGAACAAGGACGGGGCAAACTACGCCATCAACCTCGACCAGGGCGCCGGCCATGTGAGTCTTGCGGATGGTACGTTCGACATGTCCTTCGATCCCCAGCGGGGCATGATCGACGGCTCCATCCGTGTGAACGAGAACGGTGTCAACGCCGATATCGACCTTACCGGCGCAGGTCCCCGCGGTCGCATCGACTTCGGGGACGGCGGAGGTATCACTTTCGGCCCCAACGGCTTCGACGGGGGATTCTCCACCGGCGACGGCGATAACAAGATCGACTTCGACTTCGGACCCGGGGGCATCGGTGTCAAGGGGATGGCAGACGGGAACAAGTTCGACTTCGGTCTCGGCCCCAACGGCTTCGACGGGGGCATGAACCTCGGAGGGGACAAGGGCGGAGGCGGGAAAGGGTTCGACATCGGCCAGCTCGGCAAGGTGCTCGGCTCCTTCCCCATGCAGGGCGGCGGACGTGCGTCCTTCACGCCCCAGGGGACCGCGCTCCAGTACGGCCCCTCCACGGTGAAGCTGGACAACGGTGCCATCTCCACCGAGACGACGAAGCCCGAGACGGGCGCCGGCCAGGATGCAGGCCAGGAGGATAGCGGTGAGAAGGGCATGAACGTCTGCACGCCCAGGCTGCTCTCCCGACCCCAGACCGCTGGCGGAGGAGGCCCGCCCATGGACCCCTCGCTCACCGACTGCGATCCCAAGCGGACCGCCGTGAACCAGCGGGAGCACGTCGACAAGCTCGTCAACGACTTCAACCGCGCCAATGAGTACTACTCCACCATGCTCGCGAATCTCGAGACCATTCGGAAGGGATTCGAGCAGTGGTGCCAGAACTGCCAGAAGGCCACACAGGAGTTCATACAGAAGCGGTACATGCCCTGCGGCGGGAAGCTCGCTATGAATCCCACTCCGGCCAAGGTAGCCGCCGATCCTACCTTCGGCCCCGAGATCTGCGGCGAGTCGGTGAAGACACTGTGCGCGCCCGACAACAAGGAGACAGCGGAATGCACTGCCAACACCAAACCCTTGGACAACGCCAAGGCCTGCCCCCTGTGTCTGACGGTGAACTGCGTGTTCGGGGACAAGTGCGAGATCGGCTTCCCGAACAACAAGGGCGCCGGGAAGGAGCAGCAGCCGAAGGAGGACGAGGCTGGCTCCGGTGGCGAGAAGGGCAGCGAGGAGGACGAGAAGGCCAAATCGGAGGCATGCGGTGCCCAGAGCGGTGAGCAGCCTCCTAGCGGACAGCAGCCCCCTGGCGGTGCCCAGCCCCCCGGTGGTCAGCAGCCTCCGGGTGGTCAGCAGCCCCCTGGCGGTAAACAGCCCGGCGGTGGCGGTCTGCCCTTCGACCCGAGCGGCATGTTCAAGCCCAAAGAGGACGAGAAGGATGAGCCCGAACCGACTCCCCAGCCTACACCCGAACCTGAGACCGATGAGCCCCTGGACGAGGTCCCACCCGAGGAGGCACCTCTCGAGGGACAGTCGGAGAACACAGAGTCGTCGTGCACCTGCGAGGGTACCTACGAGCCGGTGTGCGGTACCGACGGACGCACCTACATCAACCGGTGCATCGCCGGATGCTTCAAGGTGGAGGTGGCCCATGACGCCGCCTGTGACGAGTGGTGTGAGACCGATGCGGACTGCATCCCCGAGCGCTGCTGTGCTACCGAGACCAAGTGCGTGTGCGTCAACAACCGATGCCAGCGCGGCTTCAGGGCCGAGATGGCACCCCTTACAACCATGGCCCGCTCATTGTCACTAGGGGCCGGGTTCGGCGGATTCCTGCCTGCATCGGACGCCTCATGGGGAGAGCTTGTGAGGAGGCCCGCTCGAGGCGGGCTCAAGGGCGCTGACGCGGGCGGCGATGCTTCAAAGTGCCTCAAGCAGGAGGAGCAGAAGAACGCCTGCAACAGCAACGGCCAAGAGGACAGCTTCAAGGAGAAGGTCAAGGAGCAGGGGAAGAACTCCGAGGACCTTGGCGTCAAGGGGTGCCAGACCAAGGGCGCCGGGCCAGTGTGCGATCAGGCGGACGACTGCACGAAGTGCGACGATTGTACCAAATGCGCCAAGGACGGGTACAAGAAATGCAAGCAGAAGGTAAATCCAGTCGAGGCGCCGAAGGGCGACGTTAAGGAGAAGGGCGCGTGCCCGAAGCACATCTGCTGCGGTCCCGGGTTCAACTGCCAGGACAGGAACAAGGTCACTCGTACTAGATGCGGGACGAGGACGAAAAGGAAGGACCGGATCACCTGCCAGCTCGAGACGCATACATGCTCCTTCGTCACCCAGGCCACCCTGATCACCAAGATGACGCAGAACTCCCTTCCCTCACCCGGCGGCGTGCAGGAATGCGCACAGAACGTGGCCGACCTCAAGGACGTGTGCACCGTTGAAGGCTCGGAGGCCCTCGGCGGGAACACTCTCGATCCCTGCGCCGTGAGCATGCAGCTGGGGATGATCATCGGCCAGCTCCAGGACCTGGTGACCCGCATGAGCGCGGCCTCGAACCAGCTCAAGAGCGTGTCATCCCGGCTCGGCGCTGAGCACTCCAAGGGCTTCTCGGACCGGAAGAACCAGGACATCAAGGGGAACATCGACGAGGTCGGTCGCGTGCTCGGTGGCGCGCAGGCCGACGTGACGTTCCAGAACCGCCTGGCCAACTTCGTGCGGCTCTTCCAGGACCAGAAGTTCAGGTCCGACATCACCGCGAACGCCAACTTCGCAGCCCCCAAGTTCACTATCGAACCGAAGGCGGAAGGGAGCCCGGCCGAGGGCATCTGGAAGGGTTACTGCAAGGATTACGAGCTGTGCGGCGCGTGCCAGGACCAGGACACGCCCGCCGGCTGCCTCGCTCCGACCTCGAGGTCGAGCTTCAATCGCATCAACGACGACTACCGCGGCCGGTGCGACGCTCCCGAGTCCAAGGGCGCGGTCACGGAGCGCTCCTTCGACATCTGGCAGAACACCGCTGCCATCGACAACTTCGCCGGTATCAATCCCGAGGACGACCTGTTCATCGACACGGCCGACTGCTACGGTTACGACGCGCTGCCCAAGGCCGAGCAGCAGCAGCCGCAGAACGATACGCAGGAGGAAAAGCCTCAGGAGGATAAACCGAAGGAAGAGGAGAAGCCTGAGGAGGAGAAGCCTGAGGAAGAGGAGGTCCCCGAGGAGGAGGAACCGCTGGAGGAGGAGCCTCCCGAGGAAGAGGAGGAGTCGCATCCTGCCTGTACCGCTGCCTGTCGGACCTGTTTCAGTATCGACCGCTCCCACTGCCATGCACATCTGGGGATATGTGTGTGCGAGGCGGGAGGGAGATGGATGCTCACCTCACAGGCCTGCGAACCGGAGGTCATACCGGACGCCGAGGAGCTCTCCTGCTGTGAGAACCTGTTCGGCGTCGGGGCCGAGAGCTCGAACGTGGCGTCGGACGAACAGTGCGCTGGTCCGACCATCAAGGGGGTCACTGTGGACCGATGTGCCGATGGTGGCGGCCTGTGCTGCAAGTACCGCTTCCAGGAGCTTCCCATCAAGAAGCACTGCGGGGAACTGGAACCCGAAGATATCGATGACTGCGACGACATGTGCCTGGCCATCTTCGACCGGGATACGGCCGACTGGTGCACTGAACGCTGTCCTGCCATCGAGCTGTCCTGCGAGCAAGAATGCCTGCGCCAGGGTACTGACCTCGCATGCCTCGAGGGGTGCGATCCTCACTCCGCCCACTGCATGCGCATCTGCCTCGACGCCCACCCCGACAAGGACGAGTCGTGCATACGAGCGTGCAAGGCCGCAGCACCTGAAGGCGAGGTGACGGCCGAGCTTACCAGGCCTGGTACCAAGGGAGTTGCCGGTCAGGTGTTCGCGGACGGCGACGAGGTGGAGGTCGGTGGTGTTGTGAACAATACTGGAAAGGTGCCTCTCTTTGGTACCGGCCGCCTGTCCATTGTCACCCTGAGCGACTGCGCGTGCCAGGGCGAGGGCTGTGCCTGTGAGGAGAAGGTCACCCTCCTCAAGGAGTTCCCGGTCCACCTGGAACCGGGCGAGGGTCTGGATATACCCACGATGACGACCGCGCTCGAGGGCGCTGGCTCATCCGTGCAGACCTTGGTCGAGGTCGTGGACGACGAGGGCAACGTCCTATTCTCACAACGAAGCCCCATTGCCCATATCGTGGACGCGGGGGCTATCACGGTGCGGGACGCCTACTTCGTGGGTCCCGGCGGGAGGACCGAGGAAGCGTACCCTGGCACCGACCTCTCGGGTGCCGTGACCCTCGAGTCCGTCGCCTATCCCGTGATGGTGGAGCTTTCGCTGATGAAGAGTGGCGCGATCCTCGATGGGTCTTCGGCCACCTATACGCTCACCGGTCCCACTGGTGAGAATCCCCTTACCTCCGGTGCGTTCACGCCGACCGACGATGACGTCGGAGCGGTCATCCGCATCCGCGTCACGGTGCGGGACGCGGGTGGTGCGATACTCCTCGAACGCACCCTCGAGGAGCAGGGCATGGACGCGGAGGTGTGCGGGAGCGAGATGACCGAGTGGTGTCTCACCCAGTTGGGTAAGGTGCGTCCGAGCTATCCGGCGGCCTATGCCGAGGTACGCAAGCTTAAGCTCGTGGTCAAGGACGCCGCCTTCATGAACTTCGACGGGCGGCGCATCGACACCGTGTACGGCTCGGCCGACATCGTGGCGGTCGTGTGGCTGCGGAACCTGCTCACGGTCCCCTTTTCCGGCAACATCGTGGTGAGGGCGGTGAAGGAGGATGGCACGACCACTGCTTCCCAGGAGGTCTGGGCCACGGATGAGCGTATGCTGGACCGGGGTGACGAGTCGACGGTCCAGATGGAGGCCTTCGGCGTGGAGCCGCCGACGGTGTACGGCCTGTGGGTCACGGCCACCGACGACACGGGGAGGGTATGGATCGATGAGGTCGTTAACATCGAGACGTTCCCCCACGCCCGTCTGACCGTGGCGTCACGTGATCCCTCGGGGGCCGGATCGTCCATCGACACGGTCATCGGGATAGGCTCGTGCCAGCTCAGGGTGACCTGTGAGGGCTGCTCGTCGCTGTGCGAGTTGCACGTGAACCCGCAGACATGCGCGCTCGAACCGTACAATTGTGATTGTGACTGTATATTCTAGGGGGTATTTATTTGGTGGGAGCTGTCATGAGGCGGCGGAGGTGGTCAAGCGTAGCAGTGCTCGGCTACGCCGTGGGCCTCATCCTTCTCCTCGTACCGGCCCTCGGGCTGACGCAGTGCATCAACCGCGATTACGGCCCGCCATGCCAGGGCCTCGAGTGCTCCCCGGACCGTGCGGGAGAGCCGCCGAACGTCCACCTCGACCTCGACGGGACAACTACCATCTCGGACGGCGTGGTCACTACGACGGTCGGGCCCGACCGCACGGTGCGCGGGTTCGTTATCGATGGGGGCGACGTCCGCGTGGACGTGGACCACGATGGCGTGGAAACCGTCATACTGGCGACCGAGAGCGGCCATCGCATCCGTGTCCAGCGTGACGGGACCGTCAATATAGAGGACGGTTCCTACATGCTCACAGACGGCACCGCCATCCGCGTCGCAAACGGGCGTATGTCGCTCCTCGATCCCCAGACCTTCACCTCGAGGGATATGAGCGTCACAATCGGCAACAAGGGCATGGAGAAAGTCACGGTAGTGACCGATGAGGACAGAATGATCGATGTCTCGCCGCATGGCGAGACCACTTTCGAGGACGGCACCT
The DNA here is from genome assembly GCA_030753015.1 of Candidatus Undinarchaeales archaeon. Taxonomy (GTDB): domain Archaea; phylum SpSt-1190; class SpSt-1190; order JASMDC01; family JASMDC01; genus JASMDC01. The sequence continues at coordinate 20,244 of JASMDC010000029.1, forward strand.
ACCGGTTCATGGACGGCACCGAGGTGCTCATGGAAGGCGGATCCCCCCAGCTCCCCGTCGACATGGTGTTCACGACCGATGACGGTTCGATCACCCTCTCAATCGGGAACAACGGGCTAGGTGATGTACTGCTGTCGACTCCGGAGGGCGGAGAGGTGCGTATCGGCCCGGCCGGCGAACTCCAGGCCGCTGAGGGCAGCTACACGCTGGACGGTGACCGGCGCTGGACGCTCGGGGGCACCCTCCCAGAGGGCACGCTCTCCCTCGGTGACAAGGCATCGATGGAGATAGAGTACGACGTGGCCGACCACTTCGCCGGACGTGTTGAGACCCCCGCGGGCTCTCTGTCCTTCCAAGATGGGAGGCCCACCGGTCGGCTCCAGCTCAGGCGCGAGAGCAAGGAGTACATCATGGAACTTGAGGAGGGCGACGGCACGCTCGCCTTCTCGAGCGACGAGGACCAGTTCTTCACGGACTTCGACCGACGCGGGATCATCGGGGGGACCATGGACATGGGCAAAGATACCCACCTTCGCATGGAGCGGGGACCGTTGGGGAGGACCACCGTGCTCTCTCTGGACATCGGCGACCAGCAGCTCACCTTCGATGCCACGCAGGGACCGAGCGGCGCCCTGGCCGTCAACAAGGACGGTAACTCGTATGCGCTCGACCTCTCCGACGGTATCGGCAGCGTCCAGCTCGCTGACGGGGCGTTCGACATGTCCTTCGATCCGAGCGGACTGGCCGACGCGTCCATCCAGATAAAGGACGATGTCACGTTAGACCTGGACCTTGACCGCGGTACCGGTACGTTCGATGCGGGCATCGGCTACAAGGGTGGCGACGTCCGGTTCAGTCCCGACAAGGGATTCTCCGGGAGCTTCTCCTTCGGAGAGGGGGACGGGAAGGTCGATGTGAACATGGGGAACGGTGGCATCGGCGTCTCTGGCGGAGGCGGCGGGGGCGGGGGCGGCCAGGGTTTCGACCTCGGGTTCGATCCCACCAAGGGATTCACGGGGGGTATGGGCTTCCCCGGCGGGAACGGGGACCTGCAGTTCGGTGCCGACGGCCTCACCGGCAATGTCAACACGCCCTTTGGTACGGCTAAGTTCGGCCCCCAGGGCATTGATATGGGGTACGGCGGAGTGTTCAACATGAACGTCGCGCCCGACGGCGCCATGACACCCAGCCTGTCGACAGCGGCCGATGGGGCCGGTGAGTCGGCGACGAGCGGTAAGGCGACGAACATCTGCACGCCCCGCCTGCTCAAGGAGACCACCGTCAGCGGTGGTGGTGGATCCCCGCTCGACCCATCCCTCACGGACTGCGACCTGGCCCAGACAGCGACCAACCTGCGCGAGCACGCCGATAACCTGATCAACGACTTCACCCGGGCGATCGAGTACTACTCCGCCCTGGTCACCAATCTCGAGACCATGAAGGGCGGGTTCGACCAGTGGTGTTCTAACTGCATGCAATCGGTCTCTGGGTTCATGGCCAAGGGGTATGTACCCTGCGGCGGTAAGCTCGCCCCACCGCTCACTCCCGCCTCGATCGCAGCGGATCCCGGCTTCCGACCGACAATCTGTGCCGCGGCGGCGATGGAGAAGTGCCCGCCCGGGGCAGCGCAGACTGCCCAGTGCACAGCATCGTCCATGCCCAATCCCCTGGCCAAAGCGTGCCCGCTCTGCCTGACGCTCAACTGCGTGTACGGGCATGAGTGCAAGATCGGTTTCCCCAATCCTGCCGCCGCAGGCTCGTCAGCCCAGGGGGAAGCGGGCGGTCCCGCGGCGGCCCAAGGCGCGGGCGCCAAGGCCGCGTGTGGTGCCCAGGGGGCAGCGGGAGCTGGAGGTCTGGGCGACGCGCTCGGCGGTGTGGGCGACGCATTGGGCCAGGCCAAGAGCATGATGGACAAGGCCAAGAGCCTCATGCCCAAGGGCGGGCAGCCAGGCGGTGGGCAACCGGGAGGAGGTCAGCCAGGGGACGATCAACCGGGTGGCGGGCAGCCAGGCGGGGGGCAACCGGGAGGTGGCGAACAGGAGCAGCCACAACAGCAGGATACGGCCGATAATCCCAATCCGACGTGCTCCTGCAGTGCCGAGGAGGCACCCATCTGCGGTACCGACGGACGCACCTACTTCAACAGCTGTCTGGCAGGGTGCTTCGGGATAGAGGTGGCGCACGAGGGTGAGTGCGAGACATGGTGCACAACAGACGCTGACTGCGTCCCTGACCGCTGCTGCACGACCGACACCCGGTGCACGTGCGTCAACAATCGATGTCGCTCGGGCATGCACGCGAGCCTGGCGCCCCTGAGGACGACCGCTCGGGCTACGCCGATGATAGCAGGATTCAGCGGTCTCTACAGCTCCATCGCCGATGAGCGGCGGACGCTCCCGGAACGGCCTGCCACGGCCGAGCTCCAGGGCGCAGGCCAGTGCATCCCCTTCCAGGGCAAGATGTCCTGCAATAGCGCCGGGGCACCGGACTCGTACGACGTCCCCCCTCCCCCCATCGGCAGCAACATGAACGACCTCGGCGTCACTGGGTGCACAACAAAGGGTGCTCCGCAGATGTGCACGGTCCCGGACTGCATCAAGTGCCAGACCGACTGCCTGGGCAAATGCAAGGAGCCTGCCGGTTGCCCCACATGCAAGGCGCTCATCAAGGCGATCGAGGCGCCCAGACGCAATCCGCCCATCCCCGGCGCTTGCACCAACCACAATTGCTGCGGTCCCCCCTTCAACTGTCAGGACATGAACAAGCAGGTCGGCTGCCCGCCGTGCAAGTTCTGCGGTGTGCCCCCGATCCCATGCATGTGGCTGGTAGCAGGTTGTGTCCCCGAGACCCACGACTGCGCGGACGTCACACAGGCCACCCTGGTCACCAAGATGAAGCAGAACTCCATCCCGTCACCGGGAGGCGTTCGGGAGTGCGAGCAGAACGTGGCCGACCTCAAGGACGTGTGCACTGTCGAGGGTTCCCCTGAACTGGCCTCTGGTATGCTCGATCCCTGCGCTGTAGGTATGCAGCTCGGGGTCGTTATCGGTGAGCTGCATGACCTCATCCAGCGAATGAGCCAGACGGTCGCCACTCTCAGCCAGGTCTCCGGACGGCTCGGGTTCGAGCATTCCCAGGGCTTCTCCGACCGCAAGGCGGCCACCATCGAGTCCAGCATCCAGGAGATCAGCTCCGTGCTGGAGGGCGCGAGTGCCACCGTGGACTTCCAGGTGCGCCTGGCAAACTTCGTACGGCTCGCCCAGAACCCGGAGTTCAACAAGGACATCATGTCCGATGCCAGCTTCCAGGCACCCAAGTTCGACATCCTGCCCAAGGCGGAGGGCTCGCCCGCACAGGGTATCTGGAGCGGCTACTGCACAAACTACGACCTCTGCGCTGCGTGCACGGACAAACCGACGCCCGCAGGATGCCTGGGCCGCACGTCCAAGACGAGCTACAAACCCAACGACCTCGACTACCGTGGCAGGTGCATGTCCAAACAGAGCACATCGTCCATTACCGAGCGCTCCTTCGACATCTGGCAGAACAAGGGATCCGTCGACAACCTCGCCTCCATCGACGCCGAGGAGGATCTGTTCATCGACATGATGGACTGCTACAAGTACGACGCCCTGCCCCAGATGGAGCAACCGCAGCCGCCTGGTGGTCCGCCCGGTGGTGGACAGCCCGAGGAGGAACAGCCAGAGGACGAGATGCCACCCCCGGAGGAGGAGCCCGATGCCGGATGCGTGTCAATCTGCAAGGGATGCTACGGTGTCGACCGCACCCACTGCCACACCCATCTGGGCGTCTGCGTCTGTGAGGCCGGGAAACGGTGGTTCCTCACGTCCCGGTCGTGCGAGCCCGGCCGCGGGGTCAGTGATGACGACCTCGCCTGTTGCGAGCGGTTCCTCTCCGTAGGTGCCGAGGTCCCTGAGACGCCCTCCGGCGAGGTTTGCTCGGGTCCGGTCATCCGCGGCGTGACCGTGGACCGTTGTATCGAGGGTACGGGTCTCTGCTGCAAGTACCGGTTCCAGGAGATCTCTTTGGCCGGTATCTGCGATGTTCCCGACGATGTGGACGATACCGGTGACACCGGAGTGGACCGCTCGTGCGACGTCACGTGCAAGGCCATCCTCGACCGGGACACGGCCGAGTGGTGCGCCCGTCGCTGTCCTCAGATAGAGCTGACCTGCGAACAGGAATGCCTGCGCCGGCCCTCGTACACAGAGTGCCTGACCGACTGCTCGCCCGCTGCTGCGGACTGCATGACATCGTGCATGGACGAACCTGGAAGTAATGAGAAGGACTGCGTGAGCACCTGCACCTTAGAATCGCCGACGGGTGCGGCCGAGGCCTTCGTGGGGCGCCCCGGCGGTCCGTCCATCGCAGGTCAGGTGTTCGCCTCGGGAGACAGCGTGCAGGTGGGCGGTGTGGTCAACAATACGGGCGACGTCCCATTGGAGGGCACGGGCCGTCTATCCCTGGTCACCCTGACCGATTGCACCTGTGATGGCTCGGGCTGCACGTGCAGTGAGGAGGTCAAGCTCCTCAAGGAGTTCCCAGTACGGCTGGGACCGGGAGAGGACCTCGAGATAGCCTCAGTGTCCACGGTCCTCGAGCAGGCCGACACATCGGTCCAGGTCCTCGTCGAGGTCGTGGACGAGGACGGGAAGGTCCTACTGTCCCGCCGCAGCACCATCTCGCACGTTGTGTCCCCCGGTGCGATCGCCGTGCGGGACGCCTACTTCGTCGACCAGGGAGGGAGGACCGACAAGACCTACCCGGGCACCTCCATCGCAGGCGCTGTGACCATCGAGTCCATCGTCCATCCCATCACGGTAGTGGTCTCTTTGGTGAAGGGCGAGCTCCCGGTGATCGGAACATCGACGGCCTACACGCTCACCGGACCGACCGGGGACAAACCGCTCCTCTCGGGCACCTACACGGCCCTCGATGGGGATGTCGGCAAGCTCCTCCGAATTCACGTGGTCGTCCGCGATTCGGGCGGCGAGGTCCTCCTAGACCGGATCCTCGATGAGCAAGGTGTGGACACGAAGATGTGTGGGAGCGAGATGACCGGGTGGTGCCTCATCCAGCTGGGGAAGGTGAGACCGAGCTACTCATCTGCCTTCGCGGAGGTGCGCAGGTTGCAGCTCGAAGTGCGGGACGCCGCCTTCATGAACTTCGGCGGACGCCGCATAGATACCATGTACGGTTCGGCCGATATCGTCGCCATCGTATGGCTGCGGAACCCTCTCACCGTTCAGTTCTCGGGACAGGTCGTCGTACGGGTGGTGAAGGAGGATGGTACCACCACTGCCAAAAAGGAGGTCTGGATGACCGATGGACGAGTCCTTGACCGCGGCGACGAGGAGACCGTCCAAGTGGAGGCATTCAGCATCGAGCCGCCCACCGTCTACAGCCTGTGGGTGACCGCTCGGGACAACGATGGCAGGACGTGGCTCGACGACGTCGTGAACGTAGGGGCATTCCCCCACGCGCGGCTCGCTGCTGCGACACGGGATCCCTCGGCACCCGGGACGTCCATCGACACGGTGATCGGGATAGGCTCGTGCCAGCTGAGGGTGTCCTGTGAGGGCTGCTCGCCACTATGCGAGCTGCATGTGAACCCGCGGACGTGCGTTCTCAAGCCTTATAACTGCGATTGTGACTGTATCTACTAGGGGATATCGGATGGCGACCTATATGACAGGAGCGGTGTCGGGGATGCGGGCCATATCGGCCTGTCTTCTCGTGCTCGTCCTGTTCGCCCCGTCCGCCCTCGGTATCCGCCAATGCGTCAACCGCGAATACGCTCCACCATGCCAGGGCGTCGATTGCGCTCCGGTAGAGCTGGGAACACCGCCGGACCTTACCTGGAACGATGACGGGTCGACCGTCATCACTACCGCCGACGAGGTCATCACTGCCAATGTGGGGGCCGACCGGGTCATGCGCGGTCTCATCATAGATGGTGGCGATATCCGTGTCGACGTCGGCGAGGACGGCGTACTGTCCCTGGACCTTGTGACCACCGACGGCCTGCGCATCACGGTGGAGCGGGACGGGAGCGTGAACCTGGAGGACGGCACCTACACCCTCACCGACAACACCACCATACGCGTTGTCAACGGGAAGATGCACCTCACTGAACCCCAGGTGTTCACGTCCCGCAACGTCAACGTCACCATCGGCAACAAGGGTATCGAGCAGGTCATCGTGGTCACTGACGAAGGTCATTTGGTACGCATCGCTCCAGACGGCGAGGTGACGTTCGACCATGGCTCCTACTGGCTGATGGACGGCACTGAGGTCTCCATCGAGGGGCGGAACGTCATCCTTCCGGAATCAAAGACCTACTCATCGTCCGATGGTCTCGTCACCGTCACCATAGGTAACAACGGGTTCGAGGAACTGGTGCTCACACCCGCTGGTGGTGGCGAGGTGCGGATCAACGCCGACGGCGACCTCAGTGTGGTGACGGGCGACTATATCATGGACGACGTGCCCTACTACTCCCCGGGCGGGAAGCTCCCCGAGGGTGAGCTGTCACTGGGCCCCGAGGCGAGCTTGGAGATCGAGTACGATGTGGCCGACCGGTTCGCGGGCACATTGCGTACACCGGCAGGAACCCTGGTCTTCAAGGACGGACGCCCCTCGGGGCGTCTCGAGCTCGTCACCAAGGATCGGACGGAGACGCTCACCTTCGAGTCGGGGACGGCCCTCGTGCATGCCCTCGAGGACAGACTGGCGGCCATCCTGGAACAAGCGCTCCACGAGACCGCCGATGAGATGGCGCAGCACGGAGGGTACACCCCTGAAAACGTCCCCGATCAGAACCTCGACGGTGTCCCCGTCCTCTTCAACAAGGGAAAGGTCACCAACATCCCCTCTTCGATTGCGATGGAACAGATGCTCGCCCAGGGAGTGAAGCGACGTGTCGAGGACAGGCTGGTCGAAGTGCGGCGCCAGCTCAGCGGGAGGGCTGATGCCGGAACACCCGAGGTGGAGGTGAACCTCGATACCAACGAGATCACCGCCATGCTTGTGCTCCCCCTGAACATCGACAGCGACGCCGAGCTCCCTTCGAGCATCCCCATACGGACGTCCGTCCCGCTCAGGCTCAAGCTCCTACGCGACCGGCTGGCCACGTATCTGAGGGAGTACGCCGAGGGACGCAATATGGAAACTACGCTCCTCTCCCACCTAATAGAGGACGAGCGTATACCCTCGCCACCGGGCGCGATCTCCAAGAGCGTCGAGTGCGACCGCGGTGAAATGCTCGCTACCATCGGGGACATTGCACGCCCCGTAGGCGAGAACATCCACATCTCGGTGAACGAGGAGCTCGTGCGCGTGGACCGAACGGCCGCGTTCACCACAGACTCCGTCGGATGGGAGATGGTGCCTGTGGACAAAGGGGCCCAGCTCTCCCTCCTGGCCAACGAGGGCGTCAAGGACTATGAGAGCCGGGTGGTCATCGCACTAGTGCCCACTCCCGGGCCGGTCAGTGACACTTGCGTCGGCCGGTACTCCATCCAATACGACATCAGCTTCTCGGTTAGCGCCAGTGTCAGCGACAACTCGCCCGCGTTCCAGGTCAGGCGCGGCGATCCCGCCCGGCCCGAGAAGCATCCGCTCACCCTCCGGTTCGTCATGGTACCGCTCCTCCAGGGAGAGAACGTCAATGCTCTCGATGAGGAGGTGACCGCGCCAGAGGAGGCGGATGACCTGTGCACAGGTGCGTGCTCGGTCCACCTTACCGTCCCGGACTCCGGCTCGGGCACGGTGTGGATCGGTCCATGCAGCTTCGAGTACACCGGCGGCCGCATCGACCTGGAAGAGGCACCATGCGGTGACCACGAGCTCATCGTCGAGCCCGACGAGTTCGAACTTGATCGTCACCGGGAGCGGGTCTCCGTGCGTGATGTGCACCGGGCCGAGGTGACCCTCCCGCCACGCGACGCCGGTCCGGAGCGGCCGAGCGCGGTCACAGTCGACCTTGAGCGGGGGGACGGCCTAATCTCGTTCACCACGGGCGTGGGCAGCTTCACTACCACCTTCGATGCCCGGGGCGTCATCGGCGGGACCGTGAGCGTAGGCGGTGGCGCGAACGTCCAAGTTGGACGGGGTCCATTGGGTAGGAACCTCGCCCAAACCCTGAACGTCGGTGGTCAACAGCTGTCCTTCGATGTGCAGAACGGCATCAGTGGGGCCCTCGGAGTCACTAAAGGCGGCAACTCGTACACGCTCGATGTCCTCAGCGGTGTCGGGGCTGTCCAGATGACCACCGGGCCCTTCGACATGGCGTTCAACACCGCCGGTCTCGCCGATGCCTCAATCCAAGTGGCCGATGACGTCAGCCTCAACATGAACCTCATCCCCGCCACGGGCAACTTCGGTGTGGGTATCGGGTTCGAGGGGGCCAACATCAACTTCGATCCAATGGCCGGCTTCTCCGGCGGGTTCGGCTTCGATGTCGGTGGCGGTCAGTTCGGTGTCAATCTCGGTGCTGGCGGTCTCGGTATCAACGCCAACGTGGGTGGTGAGAACTTCAACGTCGGGTTCAACGACGGCGCGTTCACCGGGGGTATCGCCTTCGGCGGCGGCAACGGTGGTATCAACATCGATCTGGGCGGCGCCGTCACCGGCTCGTTCAACACGCCCTTCGGTACAGCGAACATGGGCCTCACCGGCGATGGTGTCACGCTCGGCTTCGGTACCTTCGACATGAACATAGGTCTGGACGGTGCCTTCACGAGCAACCTGGCCGAGGGGCTGCAGAACCTGGGCCAGAGCGTCGTCGACAGCGTAAAGGGCCTCGTCGATGACGCACTATCGGGCAAGCTCACCAACATCTGCGAACCACGCCTCCTGAGCGAAACGCAGGTCAGTGGCGCAGGTGGACCGTTCCTCGACCCCATGCTCACCGACTGCGATCTCGAGCGCACGGCCGACAACCTTCACGAACATATCGACAACATCATCGTCGATTACGAGAACGCGATCGAGTATCACACGACACTGGTGGAGAACCTCGAGTCCATCAGAGGAGGGTTCGAGGAATGGTGCGGGAACTGTGAATCGTCCATCAGCGGTTTCATGGCCAAGGGCTACCTGCCCTGTGGCGGTAAGCTCTCCATGAAGCCGACACCCAGCAAGGTCGCCTCCGATTCCGGGTTCAAACCCGAGATATGCGCCATGTCTGTGATGGCCCTGTGCGCACCCCAGAACCCGCTCACCGCGTGGTGCACCGCGGCCTCGTTCCCGAGCCCGCTCGGACTGGCCTGCCCGCTCTGCCTCACCCTCGACTGCGTGTACGGTTCACAGTGCATGATCGGGTTCCCCAACCCGAAGGCTGCCGGCGCCGCTGCTACCGCTGCAGGGACGGCGGCCAAGGGTGCGGGCAAGGCTATGATCGGTGGCGTCGCCGGGGCCGCCTCGTGCGCGGCACAGAGCGCCATGGGAGGTGCGGGTGGCGAACCGCCCCTGCCACAGGAGGAGCCCCCGCTCGAAGAGATGATCCCGCGGGAGGATTACGAGGAGCTGACGCCAGAGGTGCTACAGCAGCTGAAGGACCAGCCGCGCAACGGTACCTGCGTATGCGACGGCTCCGGTGGCCAGGTATGCGGTACGGACGGTCGCACCTACATCAGCCGATGCGTCGCTGAGTGCCTCGATATCCGGGTCGCCCGGGACGGCGCCTGTGAGGAATATTGCACCTCGGACGCTGACTGCGTCCCTGACGCCTGCTGCGACACCGTGACGGCCTGCTCGTGCGTGGACAACCGCTGTGTCGGGCCCGAGGACTCGGCCCCGGACCCGTGGACACCGCCGACGACCACGACCACCGCGGCGGAGGATGCAGTTGACGAGTGGAACCCGTCCGAGATCACCGTGGACCCGGTGGAGGCAGGGGTCACCGTGAACGAGGGCAATGCAGGGATCCCTATGGAGGTCTGGGAAGAGGCCATCCCCGACATGGGCGGCGGAGGCGGAGGGGACGATGATGGCGGAGGAGGCGGAGACGGCCCCGGCGTCAGTGTCACCGTGAACATACCCATTGGCGAGATCGGCAACCTCGGTCAGCTCGGCGGTGGGCTGGGGAAGCTCGGCGAGGGCCTCGGGAAGATCGGCGATGGGCTCAACGCCATCACCAAGCCCGTCCAGGACCTTGCCCAAGGAGTACAGAACGCGGTCGATACAGTGACGAAGCCTATCACGGACGCCATGCAGGGTGTACAGAACACAATCGACCAGGGCATCCAGAACATGGGCGATGCTATCACCGGCGGGACCGGGGACCTCTCGAGCATGACCGGCGAGGCGGGAGGGGAGGCCGGCGGCGAGGCGGGCCAGCAGGGCGATGAGGATCCGGGTGTCTGCCTGCCGTTCAAGGGGAAGATGGCCTGCAACAGCATGGGCGCTCCGGCCGTGTACGACGTACCGCCACCGCCCATCGGCGCGCCGGTCATGGACCTGGGCGTCAAGGGCTGCATCACCCAGGGCGCGCCCATCACTTGCACGATGCCCGACTGCATCGCTTGCGAGACGGAGTGCCTCCCCATGTGCGGGGACGAGATAGGGTGCCCGGTATGCACAGGGCTCATGGAGCTCACCGAGATACCCAAGCGCGTGCCGCCCATCCCCGGCGCTTGCACCAACAATCACTGCTGCGGTACGCCGTTCTCCTGCGTCGACTACAACATGCCCGACCTCTGCGAGATCCCTTGTGGCTGGTGCGGTCCGGTCCCCTGTATCTGGAAAGCCGCTACGTGCTTCCCAGAGTTGCACAACTGCGCCGATGTCACCCAGGCGACCCTGGTAACCAAGAAGAAGCTCAACTCCATCCCGTCGCCCGGCGGTGTCGCAGAGTGCTCACAGAACGTGGCCGACCTAAAGGACGTGTGCACCGTTGAAGGTTCCAAGGAGCTCAAGTCGGGGATCCTGGACCCGTGCGAGATCGGCGACAAGCTGGACGTGGTCATCGAGGAGCTGCACGACCTAATCGACCGCATGAGCCAGGCCGTCGAGGAGCTCTATGACGTGTCGGGCCAGCTGGACTACGAGCACTCGCAGGGCTTCACCGACCGGCGCTCGGCCACTATCAAGGAGACGATCAAGCGCATCACCGATATCCTGGAGGGCGCCAAGGGCGACAAGGACTTCCAGATACGTCTGGCAAACTTCGTACGGTTGTTCCAGAACGATGACTTCCGGGGCGACATCTCCGAGAACGAGCAGCTCACCGCTGCCATGTTCGGTATACTGCCCTACGCCGAGGGAGCGCCGGGTATGGCGATGTGGATGGGCTACTGCATGGACTTCCAGCTCTGCGGCGGGTGCTCTGGAGGGCCCGTCCAGGCTGGATGCCTCGGCCCCACGTCCATCGGGAGCTACCTGCCCAACATCCTCGACTTCAGGGGCCGGTGCATGTCGGTGCCCGCGGCCACCGTGGTCAACGAGCGCAGCTTCGACATGTGGGGCGACACGAGCGCTCTGGACAACTTCGCCAACATCGATGCCGAGGAGGACCTGTTCATCGACACCCTGAAGTGCTACAAATACGACTCCGAGAGCACCGGATGGGAGAACCGGACGAGCGGCCAGGGCATACCGTACGACGAGGGCATTGAAACACCCGGCGGGGAGGTAACACCGCCGGAATGCGTCGCCGCCTGCAGCGAGTGCTACGGGATCGACCAAGCGCATTGCCACGCTCACCTCGGCCTCTGCGTGTGCGAGGCCGGCGATAGGGACATCCTCACGTCCCAGTCCTGCGAACCCAGCGCCCGCGTGAGCGAGGACATGCTGGGATGCTGCGAGCGTCTCCTGTCTGTGGGCGCCGAGAGCATCGACAGCCCCGGCGGTGAGCTATGCACGGGACCTATCCTCAGGGGTATCACGGTCGACCTCTGCTCGGACGGTTCCGGCCTGTGCTGCAAGCACCGGTTCAACGAGGTCCCCCTCGAGGGCAACTGCGAGGCCGTGGAGGCGGCAGGGGTCGGGACGTGCGAGGACATGTGCATGGACGTCTTCGACCGGGAGACCGCCGACTGGTGCGCCGAGCGGTGCCCGGCGATCGACATCTCCTGCGAGGCGGCTTGCCTCGGGACCGAGGTGGACACAGAGTGCCTGAGCGAGTGTGTCCCGCAGCGGCCCCTCTCGTGCATGCAGGACTGTATAGCTGGCCACGAGGGCCAGGAGGCCGACTGCGTCCGGGCGTGCAAGGCCGTCTCGCCGCGAGCGGAAGTGGACGGGTACGTTGGTCGTTCGAAGGCCCCCGACGTGCCGGGACAGGTGTTCACCGCGGGGGACGCGGTCGTCGCCGGCGCAGTAGTGAACAACACCGGCGAGGTCCCCCTCATCGGCACCGCCCGTCTCTCCCTGGTCACCCTATCGGACTGCTCGTGCTCTGGCAGTGACTGCGCCTGTGAAGAGGATGTGCAGCTGGTCAGAGAGATACCGGTACGTCTCGGTCCGGGCCGGTCCATGACGATCCCGGCGCTACCTGTGGACGTCGGCCGCGAGGACGTGTCGGTCCAGACGCTCGTCGAGATCCTGGACGAGAACGGGAACGTAATCGTTTCCCAACGCGGCCCCATCTCTCATGTGGTGTCGTCAGGCGCCGTGACCGTTCGGGACGCCTACTTCGTCACATCGGGCGGGAGGAGCACCGAGGTGTACCCCGGCGCCCCCATCCATGGTGCCGTGACCATCGAGTCGAAGGCCTACCCCGTGACCCTCGATATCTCGCTGGTCATAGGTAGCACAACCGCCGCCGATTCGGTGGCGACGTTCACGCTCGCAGGCCCCACTCTCGACCGCGCCGTCGCCAGCGACTCCTACACAGCACAGGACGCTGACCTAGGCAAGGTGCTCCGCATCCACATCAAGGTGACCGATGTCGCCGGCGCCGTGCTCCTCGAAGAGACCCTCGCCGAGCAGGGCATGACCACTGAGACCTGCACCGCCAAAATGACTGAGTACTGCCTATCCAACCTCGGGAATGTTAAGCCGAGCTATCCCCTCGCTCATGCCGAGGTGCGACCGTTGAGCCTCACGGTCCGGGACGCGGCCTTCATGAGCCTGGGTGCTCGGCCCATCGCCGCCATTTTCGGGAGGGCGGACGTGGTGGCCATCGCCTGGGTCCGGAACATGCTGTCCGTCCCCTTCGACGGACGCATCGAGGTCAAGGTCGTGCGGGAGGGCGGCGCCGCTATCGCCACCAAGGAGACCTGGGCTACCGGGGACAGGGTGCTCGAACGTGGTGACGAGGTCGCCGTCCAGGTCGAGGCCTTCGGTGTGGAACCGGGCAACGCCTACTCCCTGCACGTGTTCGCCGAGGACAACGGGGGCAGGGTCTGGCTGGACGAGGTGCTCACGGACACGGTCTTCCCCAATGCGTGTCTGAGCGTCGAGGCACGTGATCCGTCCGCACAGGGTGGCGATATCAACACCGTGATCACCATCGGCACCTGCCGGCTCAGGGTCGAGTGCACGGGGTGTTCGTCCCTGTGCGAGCTCCATGTCGATCCGTCCGACTGCTCGCTACTGCCGAAGAACTGCGACTGCGAGTGTGTGTACTGAGCACGTATGCGTACTGCCTATTGCAGGTGTACCGTTACCTCGACCTCGTCCCCGTCATCGATCCCGAGGACTTCGCGGAGCCGGTCCGCGGCGATGATCTCGATCACGTCGGTGCGGTGCGTACGTTCGGGCATCACCACTGCGCACGGGATGTCGCGTAGGGATGCGCGAAGGACACGGACCGCCCCGAACGAGCGTTCCTCGCCCGTGTACCCCGGGAGCATGTCACCCGCCCCGCCCGTTAGCCCGTCCACCCGGAACGGCTCGTTGGGAACTACGTTGAGAGTGCCCGGGTAGGGCGTGAACCCGACCAGAGTGGCCAGGCCCTCCCGGTAGCCCTTGCGAGAGAGGTAGTAAGCACCCTCCCCCATACCGGACGCGATCCGTCCTTTGATGACGACGGTCCCGGGCTTTCCTGTGATAATGCCCTCGAGCTCCTGCTGGAGGGCCTTCAGTCGACCACGGCCGGCCGTGGTGAGCCGGATCCGCTGTACCCTGCCGACCAACTCGCGCTTCACGAGGCCTCCCTGTTCCAGCTCGATGAGGTACCGGGAAGCGCTCTGCTGCGATCGTCCCAGGGCCTGGCCGAGCCGTCTGGAGGGCATCAAGACGAATCCCCGATATCCGCCCAATCGAGCGATTGCGATGATAGCGGCCAGTTCGAATCCCACGTCACGCGGGGAGCGGGGAGAATTTAATTAACTTTGCGGCGTTCATCCTGGACGTGAACGCCATGGACCGGCTCAGGCTCCTCTTTCTCAAGACAGGCAACATCGGGGCCTCCACCCTCATCGAGCACATCATCGATGAGCGGGCCACCCGCCAGGACATCGAGGTCCGGGTGGTCGGCAGCGGCTCGCGCCTCGATCCCGCCTCGGTGGTGTGGCCGACGGACATCGCCCTCAACGCCCGAGCGAACCTTGTGGTGTACGTCACCCCCAACGCCTCGCTCCCGGGTCCCATGGACGTCATCAAGGCGATCCGGTCCGCGGACATCCCGCTCATAGTCATCAGTGACGGTCCTGCCGTCAAGGCGCGCGAGGCGTTCGAGGAGCTGGGTGCCGGGTACATCCTCCTACACGTCGATCCCATGATCGGTGCACGCTCGGACCTGCTCGACCCGACCGAGATGGTGCTCTTCAATGCTGACGTGCTCAAGGTGCTGGCCGCCTGCGGGGTCGTCCGAACGCTCGCGAGGGAGCTCGATGCCGTCATCGAACACCTCAAGGTCGGGGACGCCACCCTACCACGGACGGTCATCGACCACCACCTCCCGATGACCCTGGACGAGTTCTCTAACCCCTATGCACGCGCTAAGGCCATCGCCGCCCTGGACATGGCCTCGCGGGTCGGGCGGCTTGACGTGGAGGGATGCTTCATGGAGAAGGAGCCTGCCCGCTACCTCCCGCTCATCGCGGGAGCACATGAGCTCATGCGCGGTGCGGCCCTCCTGGCCGACGAGATACGGGAGCTGGAGAAGGCCGACGACGCTCTTTTACGCACCCCGCACCGGCGTGACGGTGTGGTGGCCAAGAAACGTCCCCTGGACGAGCGGCCGGTTTCCCCGTGAGGTCGGGCAACGTGGAGCTCTCCGAGGGCTTCGGACGGGTCATGGCCCGGGTGCTCGTTACAGCAAAGGACACGGGATGGGCCCGCCGCGCCGCGGAGGCTGCCTGCGGGTTCGGTACGTCCCTCATCATGTGCCCTGCCGAATGCGGGATTGACGGGGAGGTCGACGGTACTTATACACCCGATGGCAGGCCCGGGATCGTGTTCATGGTGGTCCAGCGCACCCTCCCTTTGCTGGAAGAGCAGCTCGTGTCCCGCATCTCGCAGTGCGTTCTGACGACCCCAACGGCTGCCTGCTTCAACGCTCAGGAAAGCGATGAGGTCCTGCCCGTCGGGAGCAAGGTCCAGTACTTCGGTGACAAGCTCTCTACCAAGGAGGAGCGTTTCGATCGTACCCTATGGCGCATCCCCCTCATGGGCGGTGACTTCCTTATCGAGGATACGTTCGGTGTCGTCCATGGCGAATCGTACAAGCTGTGGGTGATGGGGAGCGAGGTGGGCGCGCTCACCGCAGCCCGGGCCGCCGCCGAGACCGCATCGAAAGTGGAGGGCGTGTTCCTTCCTTTCCCGGGCGGGATCAGCGCAGCGGGATCCAAGGTTGGTTCGGTGCACTACTCGTTCCTCAAAGCCTCCACCAACCACCCGTACTGTCCGACGGTGCGAGACAGGATCGAAAGTCGGCTTCCCGAGGGGATCGAGGCAGTGTACGAGCTCGTGATCACCGGTCTAGACCGTCAGCGGGTCGAGGACGCAATGTACGGTGCCGTCGAGGCGGCGGCTGCGAACGGTGCGGCCCGCATCTCGGCAGGTACGTTCGCGAAGAAGGTGATCGCGCGGCGACCCGACCTGGCCGACCTGCTCAAGTGAAGATGTCGTACGTACTACTCGTATATACAATCATAGAGGAATCTTTATAATCCGGATTTAATACTAGTATTAGTTAGAGAGAACGACTCATAAGTTGTGTGTGAGAATGGTGACCCTCCCAAGCCTTGTCGTGGCTGTACTGACCGTGCTGTATGCTGTTCGAGGATACAGCGAGGTCGAGTAACGCGCTGAAGTGAATCCCCCCCCCAGTGGACGACCCCCGAGGTCCGATCCGACTATGTAGTGGTCGGAGCGATCGTCGCAGGGGACATCTATTTC
The DNA here is from genome assembly GCA_030753015.1 of Candidatus Undinarchaeales archaeon. Taxonomy (GTDB): domain Archaea; phylum SpSt-1190; class SpSt-1190; order JASMDC01; family JASMDC01; genus JASMDC01. Next base: position 36,552 of record JASMDC010000029.1, read on the forward strand.
TTCCATGAGAGGACCATGTAGTCTAGAAAATACTTATCGTCTATATTAACAGTGTGAAACCTATAAGATCCTGGGAACGTATTGACTTATTGTAGCGATTACACCCCCCCAGGTGATCCACATGGTAACGATCCCCGTAGCGATAATGGCCGTTCTGACCGTGCTCTATGCGATCCTGGGGTTCCGCGAGGTCACGAACGATCTGTCCTAGCGAGAATCCCTGGTCAGCGGGCATGCTGCTCAGCTTGTTCTAATATCGATAATCCTGCCATCATCAGTAAAAAGAGCCGTAAATCGTCGTAGTTGTTATAGTACGATATATACGTCAGGATTATATCCTAGAAATGACTATAATATTACTAGAGAGATATCAGTAGGGAGAAACCGCACATGGTGACACTACAGATAATCGCACTAGGGTTGGTCATCATCCTGTATGCGGCGCACGCCTATAGCGAGCTTAACCAGGACCAAAGGGTCCTGTCACACGACTTCTAAGGTGAGACGCGTCAGGGGATATCCCGGGAAGGCCCAGGGACGAATACGAATGGAGAGGCATACCCCTGAATCCTCAGCGCTGGTCCAGCAGCCAACGGTTCATCCTTATCCGGTTGATCTTCCCCACCCTCTCCTTGATGACTACCTTCTTTCGCTCCAGACGCTGGAGCGCTCGCGAGAGCGGGTACTTGTCGAGGTTGAGACGTGAGCGGATGGTGGTCTGGAGGAGCTCGCCGTCCGACTTGAGCAGTTCCTGAACTATCGCCTTCTCCGTGTCGTCCAGGGTCTTGAGCACGTAGTCCAGTCCGCGCTTCGGTTCGACCTCTTCCTCCTCGGGCACCTCCTCCTCTTCGGGATTGCGGCTAATGGCCAAAATGTAAGCGGTCCACCCCAGGACGAAGACCAGGAACACGATAGGCAGGGCGAGCGCCATCTCGCCACCGATCCTATAGGATACTGTGATGATGCCCGAAGGATCGTCGAAGCTCACGATGCGTGCCTCGACGAGGTGCTGCGAGGGGATCGTGGAGTTGCGGGGGAGGAGATGGGCCCGCTCGGGTAGAGCGACCGAGTAAGTGATACCCTGTGTGAAGTGGGGGATGAAGGTGAGAGTGCTCGTCGTCCCATCGCTCTTCACGAGCCCGGAGGTATCGTACACGATGGTGACGGGCCCACCATAGGGATTGTGGACAGAAAGCCGTTTGGTCGCAGGTACGTAGTCGTACGGGAGCATCCCAGAACCGGTCCGTACCTCCAGTTTCGCAGGATCGTTGGAGAACCGCATGGAGAGGGTCGTGTTCGTAAGCATGTTGACCGTATAGGACACGTGGACCGATCCATCGGCGTTCACGTCGAGACGGCAGGAGTTGGGGAGCGCCTGACCAAGGGTGGCGAGGCAGAGCACCAGAGCGATAATGAGAATCAGGCTTCGGGCCACGGAACGGGCTTTCCTAATCAACTTATATAAATCTTGTCGGGCGTTCGATTGTTCACATGGCATTTCATCGTCTGTTACGTACCATCTCAGCCATAGTCCTCGTCGCTCTGCTCCTGACACCGGGCAGCGCCATCGTCGCGGACGAGGTCGTGGAGGAGGTGGACATATCCACATTGAAGTACGCCCAGGTGGACATCACCTACGTCCTCCCGAGCCGCTACCTCGATACACTCGATGATCAGCTGCTCAACAGCAGGTGTTCCTTGCTCTCTTCGGTGACCGGATGCCGCGCTTCGATCTACGGTGGCGAGGAGAAGGTCGTGTTCAACATGCTCGAGCCTAGCCCCGAGATCGGAGTCCGTGACATCGAGATCCAGGAGGACCTCATCACCGTTGAGTTCTACTTCAAGTACCTGCCTAAACAGTATGTGCTCGCCCAGGGGCTGATGGTGCGTGAGCGGGGGATGAAGATCAGGTACCCCACCCACACCACCGTGCTCAACTACGTGCTGGACATGCCCCTCCTCTCGCAGTTCGCGATCTCCAGGCGGGCTGTCCCTTTCTCGGCCACGGTGGACAAGACGTCCTTCGTCATCGGCGAGACCATCCCTATCCCAAAGATCTCGGAGGGCATCTTCTGCGTCGCGGCCCTCCTTGACGGTGACACGGTCATCGTCCGCGATTACTCGAGTACCTGTTCACCCTTCGAGCTGGGGACCACTTCGTTCATCCCGGAGGGCAGCTACGACCTCTACCTCATCGCGCTCACCGGGAGCTCGACCAAGTACAACAGCGTCCGGATCGATCTTGAAGCGTCCGACATCCCGACCTACCTCGACCTGGACAAGGACCGGTGCAACCTCGGAGAGTCCTTCGTCGTGAAGGTCACTTCCTCCGAGGACCTCGACCGGTGCGAGGTGCGCTTAATCGATCCCTTCGGCAACGAGGTGGAGGAGCGCACGTCGTACGACTGCGAGAACATCATCCTCGGGACCTCGCCTGCGCTGGTGCCCGGTCGCTATCTGATCAAGGCCTATGCTTGGAAGGGCGAGGAGCGGGGTGCTGCCTCGATGAGCATCACTCTGGTGGGTCAGGGATACACATCCTCCGAGATAACCACCGACAGTGACGTGTACAACGCTGGCGACAACATCGAGGTGTATGCCGATACCGAGGGTGACCTCTGCATCACCGAGCTCTTCGACTCGGAGTACAACAAGGTGGGCGAGGCCACGTCCGTCGGATGCAGGCCCGTTGACATCGCCGCTGACGATAGCCTCGAAGCGGGCAACTACCTGCTCAAGACCACTGTGAAGAAGAACGGGCGAATCATCTCTGTGGCCCCAAAGGGCATCGAGATCAGGCCATGGTCGGAGCGACGCGGCACGGTCCAGTCGGACCTCTGCCAGCAGGGCAAGCTCTACATCCTCGGCGAGCGGTTCCCCTGCATCTCCTCCGGCGAGGTGTGCGTCCCCTCGTCCTCGTCCAAGCCGCTATGTCTCTGCTTTGACGACGGGGGCAACCCGAAGGACTTCTGCGACTACGGCCACACCTGCGGCCAGACCGGCTGCTCAGCAACGAAGGTGTTCAAGACCCCCTTCATCATCATCCGCGACCAAGGTAAATGCCTGGCACGCAAGGGCGACCAGACGATATCCTGTATCGCGCTCGGTGAGATCTGTGCCGGCAACTGCGTATGCATCAACGAGAAGGACCAGCCCCTCTCGTCCTGTGTAGGGGGCGACACCTGCACGTTCGAGGGATGCCGCCGCTCCACGATCGAGCTCGAGGTCACGAGCGTCACACCGGAGAGCGTGCGCTCGGACGAGCTCAGGACCGGTGCCCAAGTGACGTGGAAGGGACATCTCCATATGGACGACCAGCTCTTCTCTGGAAGCCGGTCGCAGCTGGAGTTCACCATGCGCCTGGGCACGATCACGCTCGAGGACGCTGTCATCGAGGCCGAGTACGTTTCCTCGGCGGAGGGTTGGAAGGTGACCGGTACCTTCTCGGGGGACCTCGATCCGGGTAGATTCGAGACCTTCCTCATGGTCAAGCGTGGCGAGGACATCCATATCATGCGTAAGCCCATCCAGGTGTGGTATCCGGTGGGAGAGAGCAACCTCAATATCGAGATGCGGGACATCAATCCCGAGAAGATGTCCTATCGCGAGCTCGGCTACGGTGGCGGTGTCGAGCTGACGGCCCGTGTCACTGACCATACGGGCCGGGCGCTCACCGGCAAGGACCTGCCGCCCGATGCGTTCAACCTGACCCTTGAGGGTGCCAAGTCGCTCGGTGCGTTCTCGATATCCGAGCCCACGTTCGACCAGCAGCTCGGCCTGTGGGTCATCAAGGGCACGTTCATGACCAATGTCCGGATCACCGTCAGCAAGGTCTCGGTGATCGTCAACCATCTTGGTCGCAACGGCAAATCCTCCTCCCCCTTCGAGCTTCTCGAGCACGTGCCCCTTGTGATCAGGATCAAGAGCACCGATCCCGGTAGCCAGAAACCGATCTTCCATCTCATGGCCATCACCGGGTTCGATATGGATGTGTACGTTTCCATCGATGGCTCTGTATCGCTCCAGGCCGAGAACTTCGATATCACTTTCGGGAACATCAAGATCAAGCCCGACTGCAGTACAGCCGAAGGCGATCCATGCATCGACTACCTCATGGACACCGAACAGGGTGTACGCATCCACCTCTCCAATATCAAGCTCTGTCCGAACGAACCACCGCCCAACAGCTCCCGGGACCTCAAGATCAAGGTCAAGGAGCAAGGTCAGAAGGCCGAGGACAAGACTCAACTACGCATCATCGAGAATCCGGGCAAGTACCAGGTGAGGTGTTCATGATGGTCGGGCGCACGCGTGGTCAGATGGCCCTCATGGGGCTCGCGGCAGTAGCGTTCGTCGTCATCATGATCGTGTACATGATGAGCGGCGGCCAGCAAACGGAAACCGAGATCAGGATCAAGGATATCCAGTCCGCAGGCCTCAAGAGCGAGCTGGAGAAGGTGGAGACCATCGTCTCGGACATCTTCGAGGAGTCCATCCACTCCTCCGCGCTCGAGCTGGCACGCCACGGCGGGTACGCAAAGGGGAACATTCCACCCAGGAGCCTGGGCCAGACACCCTACTGGTTCTACCGGGGCAATATCGTCAACATCCCATCGGTGGAGGTCATGACCGGAATGATGAAGGAGCGGATGGAGTGGCGCATCTCCAACGAGCTCAATGACCTGCGGAAGAACCTGAGGATGAACATGTTCCGCATCGGCCAACCATCGGTCACCGTCACACTTACCGACGTCCAGATCAACGCCAATATGGAGCTACCGATCAATGTTGTCCAGGGTGAGAACAAGTTAAAGACCAAGATCGAGTTCACCCACACAGCGACCCTGCGCCTCAAGAAGCTTCGCGACCTTGCCGAGGAGTACGTCCGTGAATACGAGAACGCACGCTACATGGAGTCGCAGTGGGAGCACGGCGTGAACAACGATCCACGTGTGCCCGAGACCATCGGTGCAGGGGCGGCCGAGACCGGTCCCTGCTCGCACTGCCAGGTCGTCAAGTTCACCAAGGCCGGGATGACCGAGGCGCTGAAAGAGCACGCTCAGCTCCATGCGTCCATGGAGCTCCAGCGTGCCCGGGGCCTGCCCTTCTTCAAGGAGGACGCTGCCGGCGCGGCCGTCAAGGACATCCAGCTCGACTTCAAGGTCAATCCCCAGCACCTGAATTTCGAGTTCACGGCCAACAGGGGCGAGGACTGCGAGAGCAACACCGAGGTAAAGCTCATCAACTGGGGGAATCCCGGTGCATTCCCTACAGGACAATGCCAGCACTCCTACATGGTCGACTACGACCTGCTGGAGTTCCCCGTGGAGATCATCATCCGGGACCTGCTCAAGATCGGCATGGCCATGACCACCGAGACCGTCGCATCAACGAGCGATCAGGAGGAAAGCGGGACCAAGAGCATAGTAAAGCCCCTGGAGTTCCGCATCGTGATGGATTCCTACCTCAAGACCGGCGATCCTCGGGCAGTGGACGGCTCGGTCACCGACCCGGAGACCGTCGACAACCTCTGCCAGGGAGCTTGCTCCATAGACATCACGGCCACCAACGCCAACGAGGGCACCCTGTTCATCGACTCGTGCGAGTACGGGCCTGGTAAGCATTTCACCGAGTCCAACGTACCGTGCGGGATCCACACAATCACCTTCACAGCGATCGATCCTCCGGGCAAGGCCAAGTTCGTTAAACAGGACAACATCAAGGAGAACTACCAGCTCGACATCGAGGTCCAGGACTACGCCTCGGTGAAGGGTACCATCAACATGAAGAACAAGGTGTACTGCACCAAATCCAAGCGCGTGGAGGACAAGGGTCTTGAGACCCTGGCGTACTACGAGGGTGATCCGCCGCGGACCATCAGGCTGTTCTTCTACCCGGTCAACCACCGGCTGGGGGAGATGGTGCACGCCGACATCGACAAGAACGGCAACTACGAGGTGCCCGTGATCAATCCCGGGACCTATCTTGTGCTGGCCTTCCCAACCGAGGACGCCTCCAACCGCCCCACCCACAAGGTGCTGCCCAAGGGCCTTGTGATGGACATCCAGCCCGGCTCTAACGATCTGAGCATCGAGCTCGAGCCACTGCGCGTGGAGAAGGTGGGCGACAAGTTCGTCAACGTGGTCGGTAGCGAGGACTGCTAGTCCCCGAGGACCGCTTCGGACGATCGCCCGCGAACCGGCCTGCACCACGAACAAGATCGTCAGCCTCCACCTGATGGCGATACGAACGTGTTCACGGTATTTCCGCTAGCCGTCACCTGATAGCAGCCATATCCACAACGGTACGAACGAGATCCCTCCCTCTTTTCTTTCCAGGTTTCTCGTAAGGATGATCATATCTCTCGTTCTCTCGAAGCGCTCACTGAACTCCATGAGGGCGTTCACCTCGCGTTCGCTGACCGTGTCCGTGTACGTGACGTTAAGCGCCGACAGCGTCCGGTCCCTGTTCTTTATGATGAAATCGACCTCGCCCTTCCCCTTCCAATAGTAGACGTCCTTGTCCCTCCGTCTCAGCTCCACTAGTACCAGGTTCTCGGCCAGCTTGCCCTTGTCGCCCGAGAACCTGAAGGACACGGCGTTCCTCAAACCGTTGTCGATGCAGTACACCTTCGATGGAAGGGTCTTCTGCTCCTTGAAAGAATAGGAGAAATGGTCCAAGATGAAGAAGAGACGCGCCTCCTCGAAGCAGGAAAGGTACTTCTTTATCGTGTCGTACGAGAGGCCCATGCTTCCGCGCAGGCTTCTGAGAGAGATGGTGCCGGCGATGTTCGTCATGAGGAACAGTGCGAGGTCCCTGACCTTACGACTGCTCAGGTCGTGTCGTTCGACTATGTCCTTGTACAGGATGTCGTCAAAGTACTGCGCAAGGAGCCTCATCTTGAACCGTTCGGGTTTAAAGTAGACCTCCGGGAACCCGCCCCGCTCCATGTACCGCTCGAGCCGGTTCAGCAGCCGGTGTCTTGTCTCCTCTCCGATAGGACCTCTCCCTCCCTTCCCGACATCGGGCCGCTCGTTACCGAAATCGAGGAACTCCAGGTATGAGAGTAGGAACACCTCGAACGTGAGGTTCCTGCCCGTGAGGAGCGTGGCGTACTCCCGCTTCAGGAGGGACGAGGAGGAGCCAGAGATGACGAACTTGTCCTTCGTCCTTCGGTCGTAACGCTTGCGGATCCAGGCCTCCCATCCCTCCCGACGATGGACCTCGTCGAGGAAGATGTACGCGTTATCGTCCGGATTGATGGCCTCCCTGTAGGCGGTGTACATCTCGTCGAGCCCGATCCCCGCCAGTGCTTTATCTTCCAAGTTGACGAAGAGGATCTGTTCGGGGCGGGCACCCCTGTTCAAGAGGTCACCTATCATCTGGTACATCAACGTGCTCTTTCCCGAACGCCTCGCTCCAGTAAGGACCGTTACTTCCCGAACGTCGACAGAGGCGATAAGGTCCTCGTATGCCGACCTGTGGACGCCTTCGAGCTCTCCGATGAGGTCCCTTCGCTCCCACCAAGGATTCCAGTCACCCAGCGCCTCGATCAGCTCCAAAGTACATCACCCCTGTTACAATATAATGTAGCTTTTCAGTAATATATGTTACGTTTTAATGTGCTTTGTTGCATAACTAACCTTTTCTCGGCTCCAATCCCTTGTCCTCTTCGACAGTCAGGTCGACCACCCAGTTGA
>JASMDC010000002.1:0-164566 GCA_030753015.1 Candidatus Undinarchaeales archaeon
TTCCTGTGCTCCTTCTACCTTTCGGCTCCATCACCTCCCTTTCGGAAGGGGACTTCCCGCCGAAGTAAAAAAAGTTAAAAAGAGTAGACTGTGAGCGCACAGCCGAACTGTGTCTCCTCCGGGCGACTCTACGATAGAACTCAATTTCACGCGATAGGAACAATAAATGAGATTAAGACCAATTACTAGTCGTGTTTTATGAATTCCAATTCTGCCTTCTGCGTCTTTTTCGCGTTAATTTCTAATGCAATCTCCTTTCCACCTTCAGATAGTCCGAAGGTTACTATCCGACAAGATACGGGAGAATTTCGGGTGCCGATATCGCAGAGGACTACATGAACAAACTCAGGGATGCAATACGGCTCAAACCCCTCGACGAGACGGAATGAAGCAAAGAACGAACTAGGTCCCACCAAGGACATCCCCTCTCTCTCCCGCCCTGTAGTAATGTTACTACCACACCAGACCGGCACAACTTGTTCAAGAATCGGGAGATTCGAACCGGCGAAGCGGGTTCCGTCCGGGGCTTTATCTAAGTCTCAAGGACGCCACACACTGCGGGACTCGGTAGCAGCTATGACGTTGGCGGGAAATGGGATGAATAGAACGAGTTGAGGGGGCCGGTGAACGGCCCCCCCTTTTTAGTTTCGCCAGTTCAGTATCGAACTTACAGGCGCTTGATGCCCTTCTTCTTCACGTTGGCCTTCTTGACCTTCGCGGGCATCCAGGAGGGTGCGTTCGGGGGCGCGTCAACGACCTTGACGTTACCGTCGAAGATGTGGATGCGCTTGGCGCCGCGCTCGCGGAGCTCGATCTTCTTGAAACCGCGGGCGGCTGCCTTCAGGGCAGCAGCACGGGGCTGCTTGCCAGAGAAGACGTGGTTCGAGTCCTTACCTTTCTCCTGCAGAACAAAGTACTTAACAATTCCAGCCATAATATCACACTGCCTTCCCCGATAGCGTTTTCCTTTATATTGATTTGTGAAATTGGAGCCGCGTACGCGTGTTCTGTCCCCGATTGGGCCTTTTTTCCTCTCGCTCTCCTCGATAGATGGATCGCCGACAGCAGCTTTCCATTGATTATGGACGCTGCCTTGTCCATGTTTGGACGGGTGTAACTGCCTGTTCTCGACATCTTGGAAGAAGGATCCCGACGATGCATCGCCTCCATCGAGGGGGGTATCCGTGTCCCGGATATCAGTTATGTCCACTCCAACATCGCTGTGCTCCCTGCCCGGGATCCCTCTGTAGACCGGTATTGGAACGAACGCCGCCATGAGGGCCAATGCAAAGAACGTGTACATCTTACCAAACCCCTCCCGGGCTTTTGTCACCATCGGACCGACCGAACTCGTTCTGCTCCTTGTACTTTATCCGGAGACCGTGGCCGCGTACCCCCGTGGCGTTCCATTTAAAAAACGAGAGAACGTCACGGGGGCCATGGGAACAACGACCCACCTTGGTATCATCGTTCTACTGATAGCACTGGCCGTCGCCCTCATGGGATGCACCGGAGGAGATGACGCCCCTCCCGCGCCCACCGAGGCCCCCGGGCCTGCCCCTACTGAAGGGACAAAGCCAGCACCGACCGAGGTGGCGCCAGCGCCCACGAAGGAGGCACCCGCACCGACGAAGGTACCGGAGCCCGAGCCCACCGAGGTGCCCTCACCCGAGCCCACTGAAGCACCGGCCCCCTCCCCGACCGCCAAGCCGGAAGATGGCCCCGTCCCCTACTTCCTCTTCTTCTGGGAGGCCTGGCCCGAGGAGTACAGCATCGACACCTTCGAGGAGCTCAACGAGAACGTGGGCCCCATCTTCGACTACATCCAGGACCAGGGGTACAACATGATCCTGCTCGAGGTTCCGACCCTCGACCAGAAGTACATGTCGACCTCCTCGATCCTCAAGGAACGGAAGTGGACGCCCATGGACGGCGACCATCTCAAGGTCATAACCGAGGAGGCCGAGCAGCGGGGTATCCCCGTCATCATCAACCTCGAGACCATCGCGCACCGGAACCTCAATGCCCCCGGTAAGGTCGAGGTCACCACCGATCCCACAACGGGCGAGGAGATCCCCAACATGATGAGCGTGGAGGACATGGTGACGCTCGTAGAAGAGCTGATCACCGGCTACACCATCATGGCGGTCTACTCCGAGGCGTTCGCTGACGAGTACGTCGACGCCATCCAGGCCAAGGCGAACGAGCTGGGTTCCATGTACATGCATGCCGGTGGCGTGCAGCCCAAGGGGCACGGCGCCGTCCACAACAGCTACGCCTATTCTTTCTACACACCGGACGCCACCGAGTTCGCAGAAAGGTTCGGCGACCTCGGAGCTCATGACGTCATCCACGGCGTGGCCCGACGCCACGGCAAGCCCTCCATGATCACCGGGGCCGTTGGTTGGGGCTATCCGTTCGACATGGCCGGGTTCGAGAAGAACATATTCCTGTACAAGACCGTCCAGTACCCCGACCTTTGGGGCTACTTCCTCTTCGTCTGGACGGAAGAGCTGTACCCGCGGCTCGTGAACCCTCCCTTCAACTTCATGGAAGATATGGGCAAGGACATCCTGGAGTTCAGAAGAACGCCCGAGGACAAGCCCGTGGCCAACCTGGTAATCGACATGCCAGGGCCCATTTCGGAGGGCCAGGTCTACCAGGCGACGGCGCGAGGCATCAGCGTTGCGGTCAACGCACTGACCGCGAGCGGCTATGACTTTGCAGTGAGCTGGGAACCTTTGGCAGAGGCCGACCTCTACTACGTGTTCTCCACGAGCACGAAGGCCTGCTACCGGAACTGGCGGGCCGACACCGAGTGCGGCGAGGGGACCGGTGACGAGGAGTACTGCAGGGCCTACTACCAGGCCAGCTGCGACGATCCCACAGGAGAGCCCTCGGACGAGGCGGTGGAGGCCCTGGAGGGCAAGCCGCTCCCGGTCCACGACCTCTCCCCTGCGATCACGGCACTGCTCCAGGGCGATGTGCCCGTGATCTTCCACCAGGCCTACGCCATCCCCGACGCACCGGGCTGGAACGCGGTGATGGAGTACTTCCAGATCACCACCGATTACACGTCACTTCCCGACCTTCCTGCAACTGTGGAGTTCGACGGGGACAAGGTCAGGTTCAAGGGGCTGCCCCCCTTCGATCTGTGCAGCATCCCGACCGCGAACGTGGGCTCGGAGGTCGTCCTCTCGGGCACTGTGGGCGGGGCCGAGCACGCGCTGCTCGTGACCAAGGACGACAAATACCTGGTCAACGGGAACAATCTCCACCTGGACATGACCTACGTCCTGGCCAACCAGCTCGAGGACACTCTCCAGGGCCCGACCTTCTCCCACATCGTCGTTGGTAAGGAGGGCTCCGCGTTCCTCGCGGCCGAGGACACGACCGTCTCCGTCAGACTCCCCGGCGCCCCCAAGAAGGCGAGGGTCGTCATCTTCGACGGGCAGGGGAAGCGTGTCCAGGACGCGACAGAGGACGTCGGCGAGGTCTTCGAGAAGGAGCTCACGCAGTACCAGCTCATGATAGTTGAGCCGGTGGCCTAGGCCCGGGGGATCTGGGACATCCCGGCCTAGTCCCTCTCCTGTGCGCTTGCCGCGTAGAACGTGAACAGGGACAGGCCGCACAGGACGTAGAGAGCGTTCATCATCTCCTCTTTTACGAGCCACATCGCACCGATGCCGGTGAGCAGCCCCAGCATGTACAGCGTCAGGTGGACCAGATACCGCTCCTGCCCCTGGTCCGTCTCCTCCGCACGTTCCTTCTCCACAAGTGCCTTGTCACCAGGGGCTCTGAGCTGTCGCATGGACCCTTCCCGTCCTACAGGATAGTGGCCATTCTTTATCAAGCCACCGATGGTGCGCCCAAGGCTCTCTACCGTGAGCACATCCTTCACGGGATCAGAGGACATTGTCTACCTCCCTCCCCGGGGCCCCGATCCTCACATCACGGAGGCCGGGATCGCACCCAATCCTTTTTTATACATCAATGTCTAATCCAGCATCGGTTGCCCGTGAGCGATGTAGTCCTGGTCCAGCCCCGCGCCTCACTCTTCGATGAGGTCCTTGAAGGCCACTCCCTTCCCCTCTCGATCATGATCGCCGGCTCGGTGGTGGCCCAGGAGCGCAAGATAACCCTGATCGACCAGCGGACGTCGGACGACTGGGAGGGCGAACTACGTTCCGCCGTACGCTCGGGTCCGGTGTGCGTTGGCACGACCACCATGACGGGGATCCAGATATGGCAGGCCCTGGAGATATCCAGGACCGTCAAGGACGAGGATCCCGAGATCCCCGTGGTCTGGGGTGGCCCCCATGCGACCCTCGATCCCGCGGGGACCGTGCGACACCCCCTGGTGGACGCGGCGGTGGTGGGCGACGGTGAGCACACCCTGTGGGAGCTGGTCCGCGCGCTGGAGGACGGCCGACCGCTGTCCGCTATCAAGGGGCTCGTGTACTCGAAGGACGGTAAGGTCCATGTGAACCCCCCGCGCCCGCCATCCGCACTGGACGAGCTACCCGATCCCCCGTTCCACCTCCTGCGCGACCCGGAGAATTACATCTTTGGAAGAAGGGGGAGGCGCTGCATGAGCGTCCCCACCTCTCGTGGGTGCCCGAGGATGTGCACATTCTGCGTGTCGACCGTAGTGGGCCGCGGAATGTGGAGGGCCATGTCGGTGGTGCGTGTGCTCGACCTCGTGACCTCGATGGTGGAGCGCTTCGACCTCGGATTCGTGTGGTTCGAGGAGCAGGATTCGTTCATCGATAGAAAGCGCATCCTTGCCATCGCCCAGGGGTTCGTGGATCGTGGCCTCGACATCCAGTGGGAGGCGAACGCTCACGTCACCGAGCTGTCGCGAATGAGCGACGAGGACCTCTCTATCCTGGAGAGGGGGGGGATGAAGGACCTCATAATCGGTGTGGAATCCGGCTCCCAGCGGATTCTGGACTCTATCAACAAGGGCCTCAGTATCGAGACAGTCCATGCGCTCAACCGTCGGCTTGCATCGTATCCCTTCCATCCCCGCTACTGCGTCATGAGCGGATTCCCCGGAGAGACCGAGGAGGACCTTGCTGCGACCGTGAGCCTCATGGCCCGGGTCATCGAGGAGAACCCCCGTGCCTCGACCAACTGCCTCTATCCGGTCATCCCCTACCCGGGCACGGAGTACCTGGCCAAGGCGATGGCGCAGGGGCTCGAGCCTCCGGACTCGCTGGAGGGCTGGACCGCTTTCGACACCTACGTGGCCCTGCGCGATGGCCTCGACAGGATCCTGCCGTGGGTGACGGAGGAACGCGCGAAGCTCCTGAGGCGACTCTACGTGATCTCCAACTTCATCGATGAGAAATCGGACATCGTGTCCAACCCCGTTCTCCGCACGCTCTCCCGCCTGTACAGGCCAGTGGCCAGGGCCCGGTTCTTCTCCATGAACACATCCTTCATGGAGCTCGAGGACGCCCTTTACATAAAGGGACGGGAGGGCGTGTTCACGTCACCCGCACGCGAGCCTGTCGTCGGCCCGACCATGGCCCCGGAGGATCCTCGGTAGCGTTCCCCGGAACTTGTTGAATTATCGACCAGAACTGGAGTCCACGCCGGCACCGTCGCGTCGGGATACCCGCCCCCTCCTGTCCTCTGCTATCGGGGAGAGCTGGGCCCCGCACGTTCCGCGGCCTGCATGACCAGGGTCACAACGTCGTCCCGCGTGACGCCCGGCAGCTCCACGCCCTGCTCCAGCCACCCGTCCACCGCTTTCCCCAGAGAGTCCACGTCAAGCTCGCTGCCCTTCAGGGTCTCCTCCAGCCTGGTGAGAGCACGATGAGCGTGGGAGCGTCGCCATCCCTTGCCGCCTGGGCCACGGCGTGGTAGAGGGACTGGGAGCGTAGGGCCGACACGGATCCCGGGCGCAGGATGCGAAGGTGCGTGGTTATGTCATACACGCCATCTGGCAACAGATTTAAACCATCGTCGATCCGTGCGGCCCATGGGATCCACCGTAATCGAGAAGATCATCGCCACCCATGCCGGCCACTCCGTCAACGCGGGGGACGTCGTGTGGATGGACATCGACGTGCGCAGCGCCCGGGACTTCGGGGGCGCCAATGTCGTCAAGAACCTCCAGGCCAACTGTGCCGATAAACCGGTCGACGACAGGGAGCGCACCTTCTTCACCTTCGACTGCAACGCTCCGGCCACTTCTGCCGGGTACGCGGACAACCAGCAGACCTGTCGCCTGTTCTCCCGGGAGAACGACATCAAGGTGTACGACGTCAACACCGGTGTCGGCAGCCACGTGATGCTCGAGGAGGGACTTGTGGTCCCCGGCGCCATCGTGGTGGGCACCGATTCGCACCTCAACATCATGGGCTCCGTGGGCGCCCTCGGCCAGGGGATGGGAGACGTCGATGTGGCGTTCGTGTGGTGCGCGGGCCGCACCTGGTTCACCGTCCCCGAGACCATGCGCGTCGTCCTGAAGGGCACGCCCGGTCCCGCAGCGTCCGCCAAGGACATCACCCTTGCCGTTATCAAGCGTCTTGGCTCCAAGGGGGCTCTTGGCCGCGCGGTGGAGTTCTCCGGTCCCGCCATCGACAAGCTCTCGCTCGCCGGTCGCATCACACTTGCCAGCATGGCCACCGAGATGGGGGCCATCTCTGCCTTCCTCATCCCCAACGACGAGGTCGTCAACTTCAGTCGCCGTCGCTCGGCGGCCGAGCCTGTCGTGGTCGTGCCTGACACTGACGCCGCCTACGTTGAGACCATCGAGATCGAAGTGGACGGGCTCGCACCCCAGATCGCCAGACCTGGCTCGCCCGCCGACGTGGTGGACGTGGCCGCGGTCGCCGGCGCCCACGTGGACTCGGGGCTCATCGGTTCATGCACCAACGGGCGGTTCGAGGACATGGCCACCGCGGCAGAGATCCTGCACGGGAAGCAGCTGGCCGACGGGTTCGTGCTCAAGATCGTCCCCGCCACCTCCGAGGTGTACGACAGGATGCTCGATGAGGGGCTCATCAAGGTGTTCCGCGACGCGGGCGCCCTGGTCCACAATCCCGGGTGCGGCGGATGCGCCGCTGGCCAGGCGGGCATCATCGGCGTCGGTGAGGTGCAGGTGTCAACGTCGAACCGCAATTTCCCCGGCAAGCAGGGGAAGGGTGACACGTACCTCACCAGCCCGGCCACCGTGGCGGCCACGGCGCTGGCGGGCAAGCTCACCGTCCCACAGGCGGTCAGCCTTGACGGCATCATCCCGGACGGGAAGTACGGCTGGGCCACACGGAAGGCGCCCGCACCTACGGTTCCCCGTCCCGCCGAGGCGAAGGATGGTGTGGCCGGTGCCAAGGGCGACAAGCCCACCTCCCTCAAGGGCCGCGGGTTCCCTCTGGTGTCCGGTGACGCGTTCATCGACGACATCGATACGGACATGATCTTCCACAACCGGTACCTTCACATCACCGACGTGGCGCAGATGGGCCAGTACGCCCTGGACAACCTCGACGGGTACAAGGATTACTCCGAGCGGGCCAAGAAGGATGATATCCTCGTGGTGGGCAAGAACTTCGGCTCGGGCTCGTCCCGTGCTCAGGCGCTCGACTGCTTCGTCTCGCTGGGCGTCCAGTGCATCGTGGGCCAGTCCTTCGGCGCGATCTGGCTGCGCAACGCCATCAACAACGGCATCCCGGTGGTCATCGCACCCGAGCTTGGTACTGAATTCCTCAAGGAGGGCGACGGGCTGGAGGTGGACCTCACGACCGGTACCATCACCAACACAGCCTCTGGGAAGTCCGTCAAGGGCCAGCCGATGTTCTCGGTGCAGATGGACATCTATCAGGCAGAAGGCGTCTTCAATTACGCCGTGAAGAAGGGCTGATGGCGCACGAGCTCCCCTCCTTGCCCTGCACGAACCGGTCCGCGAAGTAGGCCTTCCCGGCGGATGGGCCGCATGCGATGACGCGATCGCCGAGCCAGGTGAATGGATAGACCAGGAACAGCAGGGTGAAGAACTCGTTCAGCTCCCGCTCGAGATCGCCATCGGGCTGGGTGAGCACCAGGAAAGCAGTGTCGGAGAGGCGCTGGGCGTAGGTGGCGTACCATGTATCGTCGTGCTCGATGACGGTGGCGTGACTTACGAAGAGGCCCTTGAGCGCCAGGTCGAACGCCTCCAGGAATGCTCTCGGTGGCAATCCCGGGTCCGCTGCAGCCACGAGCTCGGGCAGGTGCGGATCAGTGGGCAGGTCGGGCCAGTCTATCCCGTCCAGCGCGGGCAGCTCGCCGCCCTCCTGTCGTCCAGCGAAGTCCACCAACCGCTCGAGCAGCGCGTCCCCGGAGGCCAGCGTCTCGGCAGTTGTCACGTCATCATATTGCAGGCGCTCCTTCGGGAACGTCCGGGCCCGCAGGAGCCGATGCTCGGACAGAGGGTGCAGGCTGCGCACAAGGCCGGTGTACATCGATGCCGGATCGAACCGAGCGTGCCGGTCGAAACCGCGCACGAGGGCGTACAGCTCACCGGTGGCCAGACCACGGAAGGCCCGACGACATCTGGACCTGGCGTGCATGTGCCGCTGGGTGCGTCCGGCATGGCCCATTCCTGGCCCCCTTACGCTAAACCGATATAAACCTGTGCTCGGCGGGCTCAATCCTCGAACACCAGCGTGTCCCCCAGCTCGATCCCCGTGCGCTCGATGGTCCCCACGGGGACCTCCACGGCGTACCGCGCGGGCTTCTGCGGGTAGTACACGCGCCATGTGCGGGGGTTCAGGCCCATGGGGGGGATGTCGCGGGCCAGACCAGTGACCGTGAACCGCTCGTCGGCGTACACCACGTCCAACGCGTATCGCATAAGCGGCATCCAGATGCCCAGCCGGGTCTCGCCGCCCATGTCGATGATGAGGCCTTCCCCCTCGCCCAGTGGCGGTGTGAGCATGAGGCCGCGGACGTTCTGCCAGAGGCTCGTGGCATGGCGGATGCGGTCGCCCAGGGACGTCTCCCTGGTGAGGTTACGGACCTCCATTGCCTATCCCACTTCGAACCGGGCCCGCTCGAAGTAGTTGATGTCCACCAGCCGGATGAGTCGGGCCCGTTGCTCGGAGGCGGCGAGCACCAGCTCGCCGTGGGCCGGGAGAGTGGCCTCGCACTGGCCGTCAACCACGACCGTGGCCGGTTGGTCGCCCAGCACGATGCGCAGACGGTCCCTAGTGGACACCACCGATGGTCGAGCGCTAAGCTTGAAAGGGCTGACGGGGACCACCACAAAGGCCTCTACCCGCCAGTCGACCACTGGACCACCGCAGGCCAGGGAGTAGGCCGTGGAGCCTGTGGGCGTCGCCACGATAAGGCCGTCGGCACGGACCTTTTCCACCAGCTTGTCGCCGGTGTACACCTCGTACTCGATGATGAAGCCCGGCCGGGTGCCCATGATCGCCACCTCGTTGAGCGCGTCGGGCAGGTCCAGCCCCGAGATCGAGAGCTTGAGCCGGTCCTCGGTGTCGTAGTCGCCATCGAGGATGGTGTCCAGGGACGGTAGCATGTCCTCGACCTCGATGTCGGAGAGGAAGTTGAGGCTGCCCACCCGGATGCACACTAGCGGGACGCCGGGGTGATGTGTCTCGGCGTGGAGCAGGGAACCGTCACCGCCGACGGCGATCATCATGTCGGGTACGCCCGGGTAGGGCTCCATCCCAAGCACCTTGGCGTTCTCCTCATTGAGAATGATCTCAAGTCCCTTCTTGCGCAAATGATCGTGGATGGTGCGGGCGATAGAGAGCGCCTGATCGCTGCGCTTCACGAAAAGGCCGATCCTCATCGCCCCTCGCACCCCGGTGCAATATAATAAAGGTTTCCCATCCCGGACCGGCGTTCGCTCACAACCCAGTGCCTTCGGGCCAGTCGAGCATCTGGACGGTGAGCTCGGTCCCGGCCTCGATCCGCTTGGTCCCCTCGGGAACGACGGCCAGACCGTTGGCACGGGACATGGACGTCAGCATACCGGAGCCCTGCTCGCCGGTAGTGTGAGCGTGGAACCGGTCGTCGCGTCGCTCGACCATCACCCTGATGAATCCTCGCCGACCGCTGTTGGAGACCGCCTCGTCCAGCACTGCCCGCACCGTGGGTTTGGCCAGATCGCTCCGTCCGAGCATGCGCAGGATGGCAGGCCTAACGAACTGTTCGAAGCTCACCATGGTGGACACCGGATTGCCCGGTAGGCCCACGAGGGGCACGTCGCCGGCCAGCAGACCGAACGCCAGTGGTTTTCCCGGCTTCATGTTCACCTGCCAGAACCGCATCCGACCCTCAGCGTCCAGCACGTCCTTGACCACGTCGTAGTCGCCCACCGACACGCCGCCCGAAGTGAGCACCAAGTCGGCACCATTGTCCAGTGCTGCACGGAGCTTGGCAGTGAGGTCGTCGGTAGTATCACGGGCGATACCTAGGGCGAGCGGCACACCGCCCGTCCGGGTCACGAGGGCTACCATTGAGTGCTCGTTGGAGTTGCGGATCTTGCCCGGTCCGAGCGGTTCGTCCACATCCACCAGCTCGTCACCAGTGGCAAGGATGGCCACACGCGGTCGTCGGTGGACCGTGACCGTGGCACAGCCCAGGGACGCGAGAACGCCCACCTCGGCGGGACGGACCAGCCGGCCACGCTCCAGCACGACCTCGCCGCTGTGTACGTCCTCGCCGCTGGGGCGCACGTTCTTTTTGGGTGGGACGGAGGCCCTGATCTCGATGACGTCCGCTGGCGACGCCAGCCGGTCCTGTTTGGACCGATCGAAGTCGGACGTGTCCTCGTACTTGACCACGGCGTCGGCACCGGGAGGGAGAGGAGCACCGGTCATGATCCGCACTGCTGTGCCCGGTGCCACGGTTTCTGCGTGGACGTACCCGGCGGCCACGGACCCGGCGACCCTCAGGGTCACAGGCACACTAAGAGTGTCGGAGGCGCGGACGGCGTATCCGTCCATAGCGGAGTTGTCGAACGGAGGGATGTCGGTGTTGGCCACAACGTCAGCGGCGACGACCTGTCCCAGCGCCTCGATGATGGGCACCTCTACGGGCTCCAGTGCCTTCACGTGCGCCAGGATCTCTGCGAGCGCGTCCTCCACGGATATCATGGTATCGTACCTTGAGCGCGACCAGCCGGCACAACCATTTAATCCTTTCCCGGCAGCGCACACCCGTCAGGTGAAAACGTTTAAAGCGTTGCACTAGGCCACCTTGCCCGGTAAGCGAGATGGACGTGGGACAACGAGAGAACATCGCCCTCGCGGTCTTGCTGTCCATGACGCTTCTTGCTGGGTGCACCAGCGGCGGGACGGGGAACGTGTCTGGATCGGGAAAGACCGATGCACCCCCCACGACTAAGGGGACGACCGTGCTGAGCATCTATCATGCTGGAAGCCTGGCAGTGCCGTTCGAGGCACTGGAGAAGACATTCGAAGCTTTGCACCCGGACATCGACATCCAGCGCGAGGCCGCGGGCTCAGTGAAGAGTGTGCGCAAGATGACCGAGCTGGGAAAGACACCTGATGTACTGGCCACGGCCGACTACAGCCTCATCCCGAGTATGACGATCCCGGACCACGCTAGCTGGTACGCGGCCTTCGCCACCAACGAGCTGGTGATCGCCTACAACGAGAAGAGCGCCTACCGCGACGAGATCACCACGGACAACTGGTTCGAGGTCCTGCGCCGGCCTGACGTGAAGTTCGGATTCTCCAATCCCAACGACGATCCTTGCGGCTACAGGGCGACCATGATCAACCTATTGGCCGAGACACATTACAGGGACGACAAGATATTCAAGGACCTCATCGCCTCCAACGTCGCCTTCACCGTGGAGAACGACACCAGGGTCGTCGTACCGAAGAGCGAAGCGTTCGATCCGAACACCAAGAAGGTGCTCATCCGCAGCATGGAGACCGAGCTCCTGGCCGCGCTCGAGAGCGGTGAGATCGACTACTTCTTCATCTACCGGTCGGTCGCAATCCAGCACCACCTCGACTTCATCGAACTGCCCCGTGAGATCAACCTCGGGGCCACAGAGCACGGTGATTTCTACATGAAGTACTCACTGCAGCAGGCGACGGGGAAGGTCGTCCAGGCCAAGCCCATCGTGTACGGGGTGACCATCCCCGACAAGGCCGTTCATCCAGAGCTGGCGACGCAGTTCCTGGCCCTTCTCCTGGGAGAGGAGGGGCAGAAGATCTTCGCTGACCTGGGGCAGCCCCCCATCGTACCACCGATGTCCAGCGATCCTGGTAAGCTCCCGCAGGAGCTCCGGCCGCTGGTCCTGGCAGAGAATAAATAGGGTGACGAACATGGCCGGGACCGATGAGAGCATGCGAGGGCGCCTTGACCGGGCGTTCGGCGGTGTGCTCTGGCTCGGTATGGCCGCTGCCCTGCTCCTCGTGGTCCTCCCGCTGGCCGCCATGGTGTGGACCCAGGTGACCGGGGACTGGCCCCGGCTGATGGCTACCGCCGTCGACGACGCTGTTGTGTCGTCCATACTGCTCACCATGTACTGCGCGGTCCTCGCTACAGCTATCGCCATGGCCTTCGGGCTCCCGGCCGCCTACCTGCTCGCCCGTCACGAATTCACGGGCAAGGAGCTTGTGGAGAGCGTGCTCGACGTGCCGGTGGTCATCCCGCACACCGTGGCAGGGATAGCTCTGCTGACGGTCCTGGGGCGCCACGGGCTCATCGGTGCACCGCTGGCGGACGTCATCACCTTCGTCGACGCGCTCCCCGGCGCCGTCGCCGCCATGCTCTTCGTCTCGTTCCCGTTCTTCGTCAACGCAGCTCGCGAGGGCATCGCTGCAGTCGATCCACGACTCGAGAACGTGGCGCGCACCCTGGGCGCCACCCGCTTGGAGGCCGTGACGCTGGTCACCTTGCCTCTGGCAGCACGGAGCGTGCTCTCGGGCGCGGTGATGACCTGGGCGCGAGGTGTGTCGGAGTTCGGCGCGGTTGTAATCATAGCCTACTACCCCATGATCGCACCCACGCTCATCTACGAGCGTTACATAGGCCACGGGCTGGCGGCCTCCCGCCCGGTGGCCGTGATGCTCATCATGACCTGTCTGGGCGTGTTCCTGGCCATGCGTGTTCTCTCAAGGAGGTTGTTTGCCTATGATCGAGCTCCGTGAGGTCACCAAGAGTTGGCAGGGGTTCGCCCTTGAGGATATCGACCTGGAAGTATCCGAGGGAGAGTATCTTGTGGTGCTCGGACCAAGTGCTGCGGGGAAGACGCTTTTACTCGAGATGGTGGCCGGGCTCCACTCCCCCGACGCAGGCAGGATCGTCATCGACGGTGTGGACGGCAGCGAGCTTCCGCCGGAACGGCGTCAGTTGGGCTTCGTCTATCAGGACTACGCCCTCTTCCCCCACCTCACCGTCCTGGAGAACGTGGCCTTCGGTGCGCGGTTCGGGCAGGGACTTGCGCGAGAGGACGCTGGTCGGACGGCACAAGAGCTCTTGGCGCGCGTGGGCGTGACCGACTTGGCCGACCGTTCGCCAATGACCCTTTCAGGTGGGGAGCGTCAGCGTGTGGCACTAGCGCGGGCGCTGGCAGCACAACCCCGTGTGCTCCTGCTGGACGAGCCGTTGTCGGCACTGGACCAGACCACTCGTGACGAACTGCGCGCGCTGTTGCGTTCCATCCACCGTAAGACCGGTGTGACTGTTGTGCACGTCACCCACGACCGGTCCGAAGCGGCATCGCTGGCCGACCGTGTAGCGGTGATGATGGAAGGTCGACTGGTACAGACCGGGACGGTGGAGGATGTGTTCTCCCGCCCCAAGACCGAGGCCGTCGCGCGGTTCGTAGGGGTAGAGAACCGGCTCACTGGTACCGTCACGGAGGTAGGCGAGCATACGCTCTCCGTCCGCGTTGGCGAGAACGAGCTAGCCTCATCGCGTATCGACAGGTTCGCCGTTGACGACAAGGTGCGTGTGTACCTGCGGCCCGAGAACGTTACACTCCTCAAGCGCAAGCCCAAGTCGTCGGCCCGGAACCAGCTGCCTGCCACTGTCACGTCCGTGGAGCCGCTGGGCCATGTCCAGAAGGTCGAGCTCGACTGTGGATTCACTCTGGTGGCACTGGTCACACCGCGCTCGGTGGAGGAGCTGGGGCTCGCAAAGGGTGCATCGGTAGTGGCCTCCTTCAAGGCTACGGCGGTCCACCTCCTGCCGTACTGACGTTCCTATTTGGTGGTCTCCACGCACGACGTGCGTGCGGTCGGATCGCTGATGCGTTCGCATAGCGTTGGGTCCTTGCTGTTCTGAGCGAGGTTGGTTATGCACACGTTGCGGTTCAGCGGGCTCTCCACCTGCTCGCATACAGCGGGGTCCAACGTGACGAGGGCGATACAGAAGGCGCGGTTGTCGGCACCGACCACGTTATCACAGATGGACGGATCACCACCCGGAGCAAAGAATGTGGAGTAGCACCAGTCACGCAGGCCTTCGATGGTGAGATCACCGCATAGGGAGACGTTCCTCGCCTCCACGGCCGCGTCACCGATGCAGTTCTCCCGGTCGAACCGGTCGTCCTTCTCCTCGCAAGCGGCAAGGAGCGCGGCGGTCTTGGCCCTTCGCGCGGAAAGGGACGGGATGAGCGCCTCAAGTGGCAGTTCGAAGCTCGTGGGGGCCGTCGATGGCTCGGGTGTCGTCTCAGTGCAGGAACGGACCGTGAGCACGCCAGTGTCGGACAGCTCCAAGGCGACATCCCGGGTACCCTCGCGGGCCGAGCCCATCACCGTGAAGGGGACCTCGCCGATGGCCTCGCGTGGGAGCTCGACCTCCATTGCGACCGTCAGCTCCTCGCCACTGGTGAGCGGGATGGACTGTGGAAGGGCGTAGAGCGGGCGCCCCTCTAGAGTGAGCTTCAGTTCCAGCGTCTCGCGTCGGTGGTTGACCACCCTCATCAGGATGGTGACGTTCGTGCCAGGACACCCGTTCGGCGCTGTCGATACAAGCTCGAGCTCAAGCCCACCATCTGCAGGCACGACTGTCGGCGGTGTACCTCCTTGGAGTGCGAGGAACACGAGCACGATGGCCACGGCAGCGATGGCGAACGTGGCACTGCGGTCGCGGGGCGGGCAGCCCTCGCATGGGGCGATATCCTCGTCGCGCGCATCCTCGTGCTCCCGGGCCACGGCGATATCTGTGGAAGTCACTTTCTTAAGCCTGCTGTTGAGCGCATGCGTCCCGTAGATGCGGGAAGAAATAGGTTCAGGGATCGTCCGGGGGCGATGATCGCCCCCGGTCCGTTCCCTTGAATGCTACTTTTTTTACCGTCACTCGGCGCGGTTCTTGCGCCGCTCGCGGCGGGACATGGAGTCGTTCGTGAGCTCGAGCTCCCTCACGAGCTCCTTGTACCGGTTCCGGAGGGTTATCTCCGTGATGCCGGCGACCTTGGCGGCCTCCTTCTGCGCCATCTTCTTGCCCTCCATGCGGGCGGCGAGGTAGAGTGCCGCAATGGCCACGCCCCGGGGATCCTTGCCCGAAGTGATCTCCTTTTCCTTGGCGTCCTTGATGATCTCGAAGGCCTTGGCCTGGATCTCGCCGCTCAGCTCGAGCATGGTAGCAAAGCGCGGCACGAAGTCCGTGGACGACGTGGGCAGCACCTTTATACCGAACTCCCGGGCGATGAACCGGTAAGCCTTCCCGATGTCACGCTTGGTGATGGAAGAGACCTCGGATATCTCCTTGAGTGTGCGAGGGCAGCCATGCTGCCGGCAGGCGGCATAGAGCGCGCCGGCCACGAGGCTCTCCATGGAGCGCCCGCGCACCATGCCCTTCTCCACCGCGCGGCGGTAGATGAGAGCAGTGGCCTCTTCGACGTTCTTCGGGATGTCCAGATACGATATGTATCGCTTCAGTTCCGAGAGCGCATACTTCAGGCTCCGCTCCTTGGCGGTGGCGAAGCGGCCCTGCCACTTCTTGAGCCGGAAGTACTGCGAGCGCTTGCTCGGTGGGAGCTTGTAAATCTCCGCTACTGAGGCGCCCACGTTCGTGGACAATCCTTGGTCATGTCTCGACAGCGAGAGCGGTGCGCCGACACGCTTGCGTCGGTCAGAGCCCTCGTCATCGAATTCGCGCCATTCCTTGCTGCAGTCCACGATCGATTCCTCGATCACGAGGCCACAGCTATTACAGATGATTTCAGCGCGGTTCCCGTCCTGGAAGAGCTTGTTACTACCGCATTCTGGGCATTCGCTCACACCGTACTCTGAGATCACCTGTACTTCAGCATTCAAGTCCATCTCGTCCTGTCCCTCCAAAAACCGATTAACGGTATTTCCCCTGAATTGAAGTCGGTATAATCAGTAGAGACCTTAGAAGCCTGTTTGGGGCGCATTGGTGCGCTCCAGCCCTTCGCTTGTCCCCGCTTGGCCACTCCCCCTACTAAAGGGGCAATAGTCAAGGTTTCTGACCTCCCCGCCTTCAACTTCAGTCACAATGGGAAAGGTTGTTTATAAAGTTTTCGGGACTGAATGACCTACATCGGGCCCAGGCCACCCTTTTTCGGCTGAATTCCCTCTTTTAAATCTATACTTGAGGTGGGTCAACGGGGAACGGCTATGGCTTCCCGTTGTCCTTTTCCGCTTCAGTCTTGCCTTTTTCGTTCTTCCCTTCGATCTCTTCGATACGGTCGAGAACCTCGAGGATCGCAGCCAGTTTATCCTCCTCGAGCCGCTCCAGGATGGGGAGCGAGGTCCTCGGAACGGGGACGGGCGTAGGTTCTACTCCCACGACCTCGGCGATGAGCGCGGCCTCCTTCTCCTTCAGGTGACCGAGCTCCTTGATCTCTTCCCTGAATGTAAGGGCGCTCGCCGCTGCTCTTTCCGCCAGCTCGTTGAAGGTGGGCGGCCTTTCCTCGACAGGCTCTACCGGCTTGGTGACCAGCTCGGGCCTGGCCACAGCGACGGTCACGCCTTCCTCGATGACAGCGCGCCGTCCGCGCATGGACAGAGCGGACATGCCGATGGTCACGACCATGAGGATCATCAGCGCGCCCACTAGGAGGGGGCTTCCGAGGCCCGAGGCCGTCTCGACGGTGCGACAGGCACCATCGCTGCACAGGGAGTCGAACGGGCAGCCGCAATCGGTGCAGCAGGACGACTGGTCCTCACCTTCACCGCAGATACCGTCGCCGCATACGCCCTCGGCGACGCATACGTCCGCCGTGCACAAGAGACCATCGCCGCACGAGCAATCGGAGCAGCACGTGGATGAATCCTCCCCAGCATCGCACTGGTTGTTGCCGCAGGTGCAGTCGGCCGGGCAGGTCAAGAGGTCCTCGCCGGAACCGCACACGCCGTCCCCGCAGTCCGTCTCCTCGACCAGGATGACCGGCTGGGAGAACACCGACGCGTTGACCTTGCTCAGGTCCTTGGCCACCTTGTACTCGATGACCACTTCCTCGCCGGGTTCGAGGTCGACGTACCATCCCAGGATGGGATCGTCCTTGAGGATGAAGTCCGGCGGTGGATCGAACACAAGCTGGGAGACGTCGCCAGCGATCGACTTGTCGATGGTCTCGACGATCCGCACGCCCTTCTTCGTCTCGTTCCCGTCGTTGCGGAGCTTGATGCCCACCGTTGAGCGGAAGCCCTCGTTCGTCTTCTTTACATTGAGGTCGCGCTTGACCTTCACCTCACGGCTGGCCTCGATCGATCGATCGACCATGGACTGGACCTGCTTGGCCGCCACGATCGAGCTGATGGTTTTGCCACCCGATGTACCCGACGTGGCCATCTTCGACCTGGTGACCAGAGTGGCGATGCCCGCAACCGTGCGCTTGCGCTCCTCCTTGCGGCGGGTGGCTGTGGGTGATTCCGTGCCGGTCCCCGTACCCGTTCCGGACACATCGCCCGTCCCCGTACCTGTTCCGGACACATCGCCCGTACCGGTCCCGGTGCCGACGTCCTCCTCATACTCCTCGTCATAATCAAATGAGCGGCTGATCTCCTCTTCCACGATAATGCACTGCTGGGTGATCGTGTCGCACTCCTCATCGCCGAAGCAGCCGCAGTCGGTGCAGCAGGTCTCGCCCGGACTGCAGGTACCGTCGCCGCAGGTGGTGCAGTCCGTCGGGCATGTGAGGATCTCTCCGGCCTCGCACGTCCCGTCGCCGCAGGTCGTGGTCTGGCATATCGCGAGCACGGGATTGCACACTCCTTCACCGGGGCAGCCGCAGTCAGCACAGCAGGATGCCTGGTCCTCGTCCCCGGAGCACTCACCGTCGCCACACACTGCACAGTCGGCAGCGCAGGAGGCAGTCGTCTCGTCTATGTCGCATGTACCGTCACCGCATATGGAAACGGGCAGGCAGATGAGGTCGCAGGCGAAGCCGTCGGGGCAGCCGCAGTCGGTACAGCAGGTGGCCGTCGTCTCGTCACCGGTGCACTGGGCGTCACCGCACACCGAGCAATCCGCGGCGCATCCTGCAAGGTCCTCGCCATCCTCGCACGTCCCGTCACCGCACACTGTGTCCGAAAGGCACAGGAGCTGGCTCGGGTCGCAGGAGGTACCGGCCGGGCAGGCGCAGTCGGTGCAGCAGGTAGCGCTGGTCTCGGCGCCGGTGCACTGGCCGTCACCGCACACCGTACAATCGCTGGGGCAGTTAATGAAGTTCTCATCACCCGTGCAGGTACCGTCGCCGCAGCTACTGAGGTCGAGCGGGCAGTCGCCGGGGCATGTGGTACTGTCCTCACCGCCCTCGCACAGGTCGTCACCGCAGATGGGGCAGGTGTCTTCATCGCGCAGGAGGCGGACGGTGACGGTAGTGTCGTTCACGAAGCTCTTTTCGTCCTCGCGCTCGAACACACCTCGTACCTGGATCTGGACGTCCGTGGTGGCGCACACGGAGTCGGTGGCAAGGGTGATGTCCTTGAGCCGGGAGTACTCGACGTGGTCCTTGAGCGTCTGCGCCTCGTCCTTGTAGATCCAGTGGGACAGGGCCGGGAGCGAGAAGCTCAGCGGGTCGGGGCGAACACCGGTCCCCGAGACGCTCACGTCGACGTCCAGTGCCTCAACGGAGCCTTCAAGCTCGGTGAAGTTACAGGTGAGAGTCGCCGAGGTCCCCGAGGGCAGCGACAGGACAGAGCCTCCGTTGCAGGTGATATCGAAGGTAGCGTCCATGGTATAACCGCCCACAGTTCCGCCACCGCTGCTGGTGGTCGTGCTGCCGCTGGGCGTCGCACCGCCCGTGGACGTACTGCCGCTGCTGCTGCCGCCCATACCGACTGAACCGGGATAGGGCGCGTCTCCCTTGACGTGATAGCGCATGGACGGGTACTCCCTGATGGTCGGAGCCTTCCATTCAATGTAGGCGTACTCGTCCTTGTACTCGTGCGGCACCATCCGCAGCGCGTAGACCGTGTTCTCCTTGATCGAGGTCTCGCCCGACGTGGCCGTTGTGTTGCGCTCCCACACGTCGGTGACGTAGCTCGTTCGGTGGTCGTTCCACACCTGCATGATGATGCCCGTCAGGTACTTGGTTGTGAACTCCTGGGAGTTGAGGAACACCAGGTCGTGGTACTGCTCCCAGATCTCGCCGGACCTGTCAGCCTTTATTTTAACTGTCCGCGTCGTAGAGTCGATCCGTGGAGTGGGCGTGGTGTAGTTGTAGTGGAGTGTCGTTGTCGTTCGGGATCCCTGCGAGACGGCTGCAGCATCCTTGGAGGTCTGGTCCGGGGCGTAGGTGAGGTTCATGGAAACATTCGCGCTTCCGTGGTTGAACAGGTGGAACCGTTTGGTCCAGTTGAGGGTTGGTTCGTCGGTGGCAAGGCGCGTGCTCGTGAACGAGGTCGTGTTCTCCACGACCTCGATATTCTGAGCTGCCCCGCTCCTGAGCAGGATGCGCGGACGGCCGTCGGCGCGTAGCACCTTCACCCGGTGCTCGGTGTCGTTGCCGTCCAGGAAGGTACGGAAGGTGGTCCCGATGAGATTGACCTTAGTCTCCCACGATGATGCGTCAGCGGTGTCCTTGTCCCATGAGTCTGCGAGGTCGAGGCCTGCGAGCACGGTTCCATTGACTATCTCGTCCAGCACTGTGCCGTTCACGAACACATCGAAGTTCTGCCACATGATCTCACCCTCGGTGATGTTCGCCCGGCGGATGATGGAGAGGGTTCCGCCGGTGACCGGGGCGTTGATGCATACATATACCGGGGTCGTCTCGAACTCGTAGAACAGCTCCACGTCCGACCGGGTCGTGCGGTCCGAGATGGTCGTCTCTTTCGATGTGCTGAGGCGCTCTGAACAGTCCGCCTTGAGCGAGAGGAAGGCCTTTGTGTTCCCGGTCTCGAGGAGCGGGTGCGCCTCCCCGTGGATGAGGGCGAGGCTCACTGACTGGTCGCGGTCGAGCACCTTCGTGGTGTTGTGGATGATGGCGAGCGCCTTGCCCTCCTTCAGCTTGGAGCTGTTGATGAAGAAGATAGTCGAATTGTCCTGGGAAGCAGGGATGTAGGCGTGGTAGGAGCGGGACACGTTCGCCACGTAGGGATCACCTGACGAGGAGGAAGTGTTCGTCTCGATGAGGGTGACGTCGTCGGGCACTGTACCCTTGATCCGGACGGTGATGTCGAAGTCCTCCTTCTCTATGCCGTCGACCACGCCGTCGGGGACCACGCGCAGGCCCTTCGTCGCGTCCTTTGTGGTCCCTTCGTACACCTGTAGATAGTAGTAGCCGCTTGCCAGCACGTCCTCGAGGTAAGTGGAGTAGGTGGGGGTCGTCCCGTTCACGGGTACGTACGAGGTCGTGCCGTTGGTGTACTCTACCGTGTAGTTGGCGTCGCCCCAGGCCGTGATCGTGTCATTGGCGTGGATGAGGTCGGCGTGCATCTTCCCGGTGACGCGCGTGACGTTGAGCTCGACGTTACTGTTGGCCGGTAGCGCGCGGGTGCGGTTCAGCACGGGTGCGGAGGTATGGCCGCCGGTGTGGGCGTGCACCACGCTCCAGGCGGTCCCGGGCAGGTAGACCGCGTAGGTCATGGGGGCCGTGGTGTCGGTGATGTTCACATATGCATCACCGGGGCCTGTTCCGTCACCCGCTAGGTCCACCGACACGGTCTTGACGTCGGGCGGTACGACACCGAACAGTCGCGCGGTGATGGCGAGCCCGCTCTTCTCGAGCCCGTCCAGCGCCCCGTCGGGAACGAACCGACTTCCCCGGGTGACGTTGCCCTTGCTGTCGTTCACCTGGAGATAATAATAGTTGCCTGTGGTGTGGACGTCGTCGAAGTATACCGTATAAGCGCTGCCTGCCATCTGCACCGTGTCCTTACCGGCCGACAACCGGTTCATGTAATCGTCGCCTCCGTACACGGCCAGGGTCTCGTCGGATGCGGACGACACCAGATCGGTATGGAGGGTTCCGGTGAGGGTCGTGACGTTGAACGTCGTGTCCTTGGTGATGGAGCGAGCGAGCTGCGGCGGCGTCCCTCCGGGCGGTGTTGCGGTCGTGTAGAGCAGGACGTACGCATCGGTGTCCCCGCCGAAGAAGATCACGTACGAGCTCTTGGCGTCAGGTGTCCATGGATCACCGGACGTCTGAGTGAACCCGTCCTTGGCGAGGTCCAGGGCCACTGAAGGGAATGCCGCGGGGACGACACCGGCCAGGCGCACGTCCAGGTCGACACCCGTGGCCTCTGCGCCGTCGTTGGTGCCGTCGACCGCCACACGGATGCCGCGGGTGCGGTTATTGCTGTTGGCGTCCAGGACATCGAGGTAGTAGTGGCCGCTCGCGTGGACGTCCTCGAGGTACACCGTATAGGCGCTGCTGGACACATGGTAGGAACCGGTACCGTTGGTGAGCTCGCTGTCGTACGCTGACGAGGCATGCACCTTGACCACATCGGTGGAATTAGTCAGCTCACCGTGGACAGCGCCCGTGATGGTAGTGACGTTCAGGATGGCGTCAGCAGATAGGTTCCGGGCGCGCTGGAGAAGCGGTGCGGTGGACTGCGGGCTCGACTCGGCCCACATCCTTACCTGGGACGTGGTGTCGGCGGGGCCGTAGAGGCGATAGGCACCCTTGACAAGCACGGCCCACGGATCGCCACCGGACGCGGTGACGCCATCGTTGGCGAGGTCGACAGCCACGGTGCGGACAGCATCGGGCACGACACCAGAGAGCCTGACGTTGAGGTCCACGTTCGAGGCGGGGATCGAGGAGGCAGCGACCCGCAGACCGCGTGTGACGTTCCCGGTGTCGGCGTCCCGGGCGTCCAGGTAGTAATATCCGGAGGTGGTTGTGTGCTCGAAGAAGGTCCGGTATGTACCGCTCGAGTAGTGGTAGGAGGAGGTGTCTGAGGACAGCTCTTGGGTACAGTCGCCGTCAGCGTAGACGCGGACCTTGTCCTGTGAACCGCCAAGGTCGGTGTGGACGGCACCGGTGATACGGGATATATCGAGGACGACATCGCCGGCGTTCAGGGCCTTGGTGCGCTTGAGCACCTCGGTCGAGCCGCTAGTGTCCTCGTAGGCGTGGGTGAGGACGGAGACGTCGATCTTGTCGCCGTAGAGGCGGTACAGTGAGGAGGGGAGAGTGGTCGTCCAAGTATCGTCACCGTCGCTGTCGTAGTCGAGCCCCATGCGCTTGACATCGGCGTGGACCGTGCCCGCGACCCGCGTCTCCAGGTCCTGGACCTTGGCCTGGGCCGTAGTGGTGAAGGCGTGGCCGCACTGGACGTACGTGGCGCTGTCCACCGAGGTCTTTACATAGAGGGTGCTGCCGGAGTCCTCGAACCAGATGATGTAGTCCGGCCCGGTCGACAGGGATGGATTGACGGTCTCTGTGCTCGCGGCGCTGGCGCAGGCGGTGGCAGTGTGGACCTCGATGAGGTCGTTCCCGCCGTTACGCAGGTCGGCGTGTACCTCGCCCTGGAGCCTGCCCACGTCGATGTCGGCGGAACCGAGGCTGCTGGTGGACCTCTCGAGGACCCTGTCGGTCCCGTTGCAGAACACGAGGTAGTAGGTCACCCCGTTCTGGCCGTACACGTCGTAGTCGGCGTCGGACTGGGAGGGATCGGTATCGGTGTCGGACGAGAGGTATGCCTGGCCGGAACCACAGGCACCCGTACCGGGATCGTCGAGGAACACCCTGACGGTTGGCTCGTCGGCGGGGAGGTCCCCCGATCCCTTGACCGCGGGCGAGAAGGTGAGCCCCTGCCCACCTGCCAGGCTCGTGAGCTTGATGCCAGCGCGCAGGTCGGCGGACGTGCAGGATGTCGTACTCGAGGATACCAGCGCGAAGGCGGTGGCCTGCGTGACCTCGAAGTACTGGTGAGCGCTCCCAGCGTCGTACTGGGATCCCGCGACATCGCGTGTGGAGAGCACGCTCCCGTCGGGTGCCGTGCACACGATCACCTTGGCGGAGTCGAGGTCATCGTGCACGCTCCCCGAGCCACCGGAGGCAATCCGGGCTATGTTCATGACCGCATCTGAGGTGATGCTCTTCTCGCGCTCGAGCACCTCGACGTTACCGGTGATGTAGGCGTGGACGTAGAGAGGGCTGTAGTTGGCGTCACCGTACACAGCGTATGATCCGCTCAGTGTGGACGTCGTCCACAGGTTATCGGTCCCGTCCTTAGCATAGTCGAGGCCGACGCGGGTTATATCCGAATGCACGGTACCGCTGGCCTTGCCGTCGAGCTCCACGGTGGCCGCTTGGGAGGAGAGGGTGAAACCGGGGCCACACTGGGTTACTACCGCGTCCTTGGTGCTCTTGAGATCGAACGCGCTTGGTCCGGGGGACTCGAACCACACAGTGTAGTCGGTCCCCGCGGACGCTGTAGGCTGGACATCGTGGCGGGATACCTCGGTAGTGCACGAATTCTCGGTGAACACTTCGACGTTGTCGGCGGTCCCGGTGTCCTCGAGGTCACTGTGAGTTTCACCGGAGACCTTTCCAAGGTGGACGGCCAGGTCGCCCGTAATCCCGCTCTTGGCCGTGCTCTCAAAGAGTCGCGCGTCAGAACCATCACAGAACACTACATAGACATCCTGTCCCTCGGTCCTGTTTACATAGAGGTCGTAATCGTTCGCGGATGGGGAAGCGTCCGGTAGTCCGTCATATCCACGGAGCGTTGTGCCTGCCGCGGTGCATGCCTGGCCTGCTGTAGCGAAGAGCTTGACGTACGAGACACCGGCCGGGATATCGCCGGTGACCTTGTGGAGGGGAGTGTACTGGTAGCTGTTTCCTGCCTGGAGGCCAGTGAGGAGGGTTGTGGTGTTGAGCTTGGTGGCGGTGCAGTCGAGGGCCGCCGTGGACACGCCAAGGTAGAGCTGGGAAATGCCAGACATGTCGATGTAGAGGCGGTCGCCGATGGTGACGCCCTCGAATGCCTGGCCTGTGATATCCTCGCTCACAAGTGCCGACCCACCCGGTACCGAGCATGCGACGATATGATGGGCCGTGTCGTCGAGGTCGGCATGGATAGCGTCCTCCAGCGCCCGGACCAGGGAGATGTCGAAAACCACGTCGACTCCTGCAAGGCTCTTTGACCGCTCGAGCACCTCTGTCGCACCACCCGTGTCCTCGTAAGCGTGTGCGAGGACGGACGTGTCGGTGGCGTCGCCGAAGAGCTTGTAGGCGCTCGAGGAGAAGGTCGTGGTCCAGACATCATCGCCGTCGGTAGCATAGTCGAGACCGATGCGCTTGATGTCCGACGGGACCGTCCCAGAGATCTCGGCCGTGAGTGGCTGGAGCCCGGCGCGGCTTGTCGTTGTGAAGGCGTGACCGCACTGCACGTAAGTGCCGTCCATCGATGTCTTGACGTAGAGCGTTCCTCCCGCATCCTCGAAGAAGATGGTATAGTCGGGGCTCGCTGCATCGGAGGGGTTGACGGTCGCGGAGCTGACGGTTGACACGCAGGTAGAGGTGTCGTGGACCTCAACGACGTCGTTCCCTCCGGTCTCGAGGTCCGAGTGCGCGTCACCGGTGAGTCGGCCAACGTTGAAGGTGACGTCTGAGGCGAGCGATTTCCCGCGCTCGAGCACCTCGGTGGAACCGCTTGTATCCGAGTAGGCGTGGACCAGGACCGATGTGTCTGCTACGTCGCCGAAGAGGCGGTAAGCGCCGGAAGAGAATGTGGTAGTCCAGCTGTCGTCACCATCGGTGCTATAGTCGAGGCCTATCCGGAGCACATCAGCATGGACAGTACCGGCTACCTTGGCGGTGAGTGGTTGGGCCTTGGTACGGCTGGTCGTTGTGAAGGCGTGACCGCACTGCGTGTACGTCCCGTCGACGGATGTCTTGATGTAGAGAGTGCCATCCGCGTCCTCGAAGAATATAGTGTAGTCCGGGCTCGCTCCATCGGAGGGATTGACGGTCGCCGAGCTGACAGCGGAGGTGCAGGTCGATGCATCGTGGACCTCTATGACGTCGTTCGCACCGGTCTCGAGGTCGCCATGTGTGTCGCCAGTGAGGCGTCCGACGTTGAAGGTGACATCGGAGGCGAGCGATTTCCCCCGCTCGAGCACCTCGGTGGAACCGCTCGTATCCGTGAAGGCGTGGATCTGGACGGATGTGTCAGTTGCGTCCCCGAAGAGCTTATAGGCGCCTGAAGAGAAGGAGGTGGTCCATGTGTCGTCAGCATCCGCCGCGTAGTCGAGGCCCATGCGCAGGACATCGGAGTGGACGCTGCCCTCAACGCGAGCAGTGAGCGCCTGGACCTTTGCACGGCTGGTCGTTGTGAAGGCGTGACCGCATTGGGTGTACGTCCCGTCGACGGACGTCTTGATGTAGAGAGTGCCATCCGCGTCCTCGAAGAAGATGGTGTAGTCCGGGCTCGCTGCATCGGAGGGATTGACGGTTGCCGAGCTGACGCCGGAAGCGCAGGTCGATGCATCATGGACCTCTATGATGTCGTTCCCACCGGTCTCTAGGTCGCCGTGCGTGTCACCGGTGAGTCGGCCGACGTTGAGCGTGACATCGGTCGTGAGGGCCTTCCCACGCTCGAGAACTTCGGTGGAACCGCTTGTATCCGTGAAGGCGTGGACCTGGACGGATGCGTCAGCAGCGTCGCCGAAGAGCTTGTAGGCGCCTGAAGAGAAGGTCGTGGTCCATGTGTCGTCTCCGTCCGTAGTGTAGTCTAGGCCCATGCGGAGCACATCAGCGTGGACCGTACCGGCGATCCGTGTCTCCAGGTCCTGTACCTTGGCCTGGGCTGAGAGAGTGAACTGATGGCCGCACTGGACATAGGTGCTGTCCACGGACGACCTTATGTAGAAGGGGCCTCCGGTGTCCTTGAACCAGACAAGATAGTCCGGAGTGCCGGCAGCGGGATTGACGGTCTCGGTGCTCACAGCGGAGCCACAGGAGGAGGCGTCATGTACCTCGATGACGTCATTACTACCGGTCCGCAGGTCTGCGTGCACCTCTCCCTGGAGCCGGCCTACGTCGATATCAGCCGCTGCCAAGCTGCTAGTGGACACCTCGAGCACCCGGTCGGTACCGTTGCAGAACACCATGTAGTACGTCTCCCCGTCCTGACCGTAGACCTTGTAGTCGAGGCCGCTCTGTCCGCTGTCAGTGGACGTGTCGGAGGCCACGTACGCCTGGCTTCCACCGCACGCGCCGGAGCCGGGGTCATCGATGAATAGGCGAACTGTGGGATTATCGTTGGGGATGTCCCCGCTCTGGAACACGCTGGGTGAGAACGTATAGCTCCCGCCGCCAGTGATGGACGTGAGCTTTGTGCCGGCTTGTAGGTCGGACGACGCACAGGATGTAGTGGTCCCTGACAGGACGGCGTAGACCGTACCATCGGAGGTCTCGAAGTACTGGTAGGTCGAGCCGCCGTCGAAGGACGAACCGGTGACGGCCTCGCTGGATATTCGTGTGCCGCCTGGTGCGGTACAGACCAGCACGTTGGCTGAGTTGAGGTCGTTAGAGACCTTGTCGGATCCTCCCGAGGATATCCGGGCCACGGAGATGGCGACATTACCTGAGATGGAGGAGCGAGACGTGCTCTCCAGGATCCGGGTGGACCCAGTGCAGTACACCACGTAGAAGGTGGCGCTGTTGGTGGCGTTAACGTAGAGGTCGTAGTCGTTTGCGGACTGGCCAGAGTCGATAACGCTGTCGTACCCAGCGAAGGTGCCGTCCACATCTGAGCACGCCTTGCCGTTAGCGGTGAACAGGCGGGTGCCGTCGATCGAAGAGGGGATATCACCTGTAACCTTGTACAATGGTCGGTACCCGTAGGTACCTCCCGCGGTCACGGAGGATTGCTTTGTAACGGTCACAAGGTCGCTGGAAGCGCAGCTGTATGATGAGCCTGTCACTGTGAGGTATATGTCCGTCACATCTGTTGTGTCCACATAGAGCGTATCGCCGCCCTCGTAAGCGGTTCCGGTGATGTCCTCGCTCGTCAGCGCCGCGCCGCCGGGCAGGGAGCATGCTACCACGTGGTCACTGGCGTCGTCCAGATCGTCATGGAGCGCACCGCCAGCGGCGATCGAAACGATGTCGAACGCTACGTCTAGGGCCGTGAGGGCGCGGGTGCGCTCGAGCACCTCGGTGGCACCCGACGTGTCCTCGTACGCGTGCACGTCCACCGAGGCGTCCGCAGCGTCACCGAAGAGCTTGTACCCACCACTCGAGAACGTGGTGGTCCAAGCCTCATCGTTGCCGTTCCTGCTCTGGTCGAGGCCGATGCGATTGATGGCACCGGGCACCGTGCCCGCTACACGCGCTGTGAGGTCGACGACCTTTGCTTGTGAGGTGAGCGTGAAAAGGTGACCGCACTGTACGTAGGTGCTGTCCACGGACGTCTTGATGTAGAAGTTGCTACCCGTGTCCTCAAAGTAGATTGTGTAGTCCGGTGTAGCTGCCGTCGGATTGACCGTTGCGGAGCTGACCTTGGATGCACAGGTGCTATCGTCGTACACTTCGACGACATCGTTCCCGCCGGTGCGCAGGTCAGTATGCACGTCTCCCGTGAGCCGGCCAGCGTCCACGTCCAGGTTCTTACCTGCAGCTCCGGAAAGGTTCTTGCCCGTGCGGGAGAGTACCGTCCCGCCCGTTGTGTTGAAGGATACAGTGAGGCTGGTGTCGCTACCGTTGGTGTAGAGCGCATACCCGCCGCTCACGACGGAGGTGGATCCTTCTGCACCGCCACCCTCGTCGAGGTCCACAGATACCACGGTTATGTCGGTGTGCACGGTACCTGTGATGGCACCGGTCAGGTCAGCGGTGGCCTCTCGGTTCCCGTCAGGGGAGATTGCGTTGCCGCATGTGCTGTTCGTGGATGTGGCGGCCTTGAGATAGAAGGTGGACGCACCGGTGGAGTCGAAGTACACGGTGACATCGGCGCCGCCGGAATCGCTCGCGTCCGTGGACGCGGACCGGGCCTCGGTACAGGTGGACGTAGCATATACCAGGATGCTACCGTCATCATCGAGGTGCGTGTGTGTCTCAGCGGTGAGCCGGGCGATGTTAAAGGTGACAGCGCTCGTGAGGTCATTGAGGCGCTCCAGTGCCTCCACATCGCCGGTAAGGTAGGCGTGGACATCCACCTGGCTGTCGGATCCGTCACCGTAGATCGCGTAGGCGCCACTGAGCGTCGAGGATGTCCGGACCTCGTCGGTGCCATCTCTGTCATGGTCAAGACCCATCTTCAGGACGTCGGTCTGGACAGAACCGGCGACCTTTCCGTGGAGCGGGACCGTGGCCGCCTGGGAGGTAAGGCTGACCGAGTGACCGCACTGGACGTTCGCCCCGGTGTCCTTGGTGACCTTGACGTAGAACGGGGACGCTCCGGTGGACTCGAACCACACGGTGTAGTCCACACCGGAACCGTTCTCGGTGGGCTGTGTATCGTGGCGCGACACCTCGGAGGTGCACGTGGCACCGGTGAACACCTCGACGTTGTCAGCCGTCCCTGCGTTCTCGAGGTCGGAGTGGGCCTCGCCTGAGATCTTCCCGATATGGAGGGCCAGGTTACCGGACACCGTCCGGCTCGACGCTTCGAAGAGCCGGACGTTGCTAGCATCGCAGAACACCGCATAGAGGGTAGTGCCCTCGGTCTTGTTCACGTACAGGTCGTAGTCGTTTGCGGACTGACCCGTGAGCAGGGCGCCGTCGTACCCGCGCAGGGTGGTGCTCGCGGCGGTGCACGCCTGGCTGACTGAGGAGAACAGCTTGACGTACGAGATCCCGGCCGGGATGTCGCCGGTGACCTTGTACAGTGGTGTGAACTGGTAGCCGCTGCCGCCCGTGGGCGACGCGAGCCGTGTGGCGGTGGCGAGGTTCGTGGCCGAGCAGTCAAGAGCACCTGATGATATTGTCAGGTAGGCCTCGGAGAGGCTTGTGGCATCGAAGTAGAGGATATCCCCGCTCACACCCTCGAAGGCTGTGCCTGTAATGTCCTCGCTCACGAGCGTCGAGCCACCGGGCGCAGTACAGACAACCACGTGATCGCCCGAATCGTCAAGGTCGTCGTGGATGGCCGCTTCTAACGCCCTGACCTTGGCAACGTCGAACCCGACCGTCCCGCCGGCCAGGCTCTTGATGCGCTCGAGGACCTCCGTGGTGCCATTGATATCCTCGTATGCGTGGACACGTACTTGGGTGTCGGCAGCGTCACCGAACAGCATGTACACCTGGTCCTGGAGAGTGGTCGTGTAGGTTTCGTCGCCATTGTCATCGTAGTCGAGACCGATGTGGGGGACATCGATGGGCACGGTACCCGACACGCGAGCGGTGAGGTGATGGTCCGTCTTGGTCTGCGAAGTGAGGGTGAAGGGAGTACCACAAGCGTCGTAGGTCTTACCGGACGCCACGACGGTCGTCTTGATGTAATAGGTGCCGCCAGTGGTGTCCATGAAGAGAACGGAGTAATCCGGATTATTGCCGTCGTTCGGCTGGACCGTCTCGGAGCTGACCTTGGTGGTACAAGTGCTGTCCGAGTACACGTCCACGCGGTCGTTACCGTCCCCCGGGGTTTCCAGGGACGAGTGGGCGTTACCGGACACCTTCCCCACATCCAGGTCGGTACCAGCCTGCGCGAGGGTTGACACGGAGGTCTGGACACCCTTGGAGGTCCCGTCACAGTACACGATGTAGTAGGTATCGCCGTCCTGGCCATAGACCGCGTAATCGGCATCGCTCTGGGTGTAGTCGGTGGAGGTGTCCGCGGCGATGTAGTCCTGGCCCGAGGCAAGGCAGGCCGAGCTCCCGGGATCCTCGGTGAACACGCGGACGGAAGGATCATCGGATGGGATATCGCCCTTGAGCTTGCCTGTCGGATCGAAGGTCACCGTGGCGCCCGGAGTGACGCTACGCTTGATCCCGGCCCTTAGGTTCGACGAGGCACATGATGTCCCTGACGTGGAGAGGGCGAAGTACACGTCGCCCGATCCGGGAACCTCGAAGTACATGTAGCTGGTGCCGCCGTTGTCGTAAGATGATGCTGCAAGCTCTGTCGTGGAGATGCTCGCGCCCGAATCGCCCACGGCGGAGCAAATGACCACGGAAGTGCTGCCCTTGATGTCAGCATGGACCTTATTGACGCCGGATGTGTGAACCCTTGCTATATCGATGTCTGCTGTGGCCACGTCGGTGATGAGGGCCGACTCGTACAGGACCGTACTGCCCTCGCAGAACACCATGTAGTAGGACTGGCCGTCGTGACCGTACACGGCATAGTCGGCGTTGGACTGGGAGCTGTCGGTGCTGGTGTCCGATGACACGTAGGATTGACCTGACGACTGGCATGCGCTCGTGTCGGGATTACCGATGAACATCCGTACCGTCGGATTGTTGGCGGTGATGTCACCCGTGGCCTTGTCAGTGGCCGTGAACGTGTCGGTGTCGCCGGCCGCCACCGTCGTGCTCACGGCGGCCGAGAGGTCGGACGAGGCGCACGAGGATGATGATGACGATACCGCGAAGTACACGCTGGATCCCGAGGGCTCATAGTACTGGTAGGTGCCGCCGTTGAACTGGGTACCCGAGACCGATGCCGATGAGATGCGAGTGCCCGAGTCGCCGATGGCCGAGCACGCCACGATGTTCTTGCTCGTGAGGTCGCTGTGCACTGTCCCGCCCACCCGGGCGAGGCTCAGGGCGAGGTCGTCGGGCACGCTCTTACCGGCGGACTCGAGGAGGAGGGTGTTGGACCAGTCGCAGAACAGCACATAGAAGGTCTCCGAGGTGGTCTCATTGGTGTAGAGGGTGTAATCGCTGGAGGTGCCGTGGGATACTCCGCCGTCGTAACCGCGGAAGTTCAGGCCACCCGTGGTGCATGACTGGCCCGAGGTACTGAAGAGCCGTACATGGGTGGGGCCCAACGGTATCTTACCGGAGAACCGACGACTGGGGGTATAATAGTAAGTGGTGCCGCCCGTCACGCTACTCTGCGGGGTCGTGCTGTTGATGGCTGTCACCTGACAGCCGTCAGATGCCGTGGAGATGGTGAAGAACACCTGGCTGCCGTCCTTCTCGAAGTAGAGGTCCGTATCACCGTCGTTGAAATTGAGGCCGGACACGACCTTCGAGTTGAGCTTGGTGCTGCCAGGGCTCTTGCATGCGAGCGCATAGTGGTTCCCGTCGGCCAGGTCGCCGTGGATGGGGCCGCTGCTCTTGACCTTGGCGACATCGAGGACGAAGTCTATGGCCAGGCTCTTGGGACTCTCCAGCACCTCACCTCCGGAGTCGTAGACGTGGACGTCGAGGGAGGTCTGGACACTGTCTCCGTAGAGGGCGTACGAACCACTGAGCGAGCCCTTCGACACCAGGTCGTCGCTCCCGGTCTTACCGTAGTCAATGCCCACGCTCGTCACGGTCGAGGGAACGGTGCCGCTGGCCTTCGTGTTGAGCTGGACCGCGGCGGCCTGGGATGTGAGCGTGAAGCCAAGACCGCACTGAGCGTTCGCTCCCGCATCCTTGGTAGCCTTGAGATAGAATGTGCTCACAGTGGTTTCGAAGTATACGGTGTAATCGTCACCGCCCGATGCAGCGGGCTGGATATCGTGGCGGGACACTTCTGAGGTGCAGGAGCTATCACTGAACACCTCGACGTTGTCGGCTGTCCCGGAATCCTCCAGGTCAGTGTGGGTCTCCCCGGCCACTTTGCCCAGGTGGATCGTGGTGGCCCCGGACACGGTCCGTCCCGACGCCTCGAACAGCCTGTTGTTGGAGCCATCGCAGAACACCGCGTAGAATGTCGACGAGTCGGTCTTGTTCACGTAGAGGTCGTAGTCGTTGGCGGTCTGGGCCGTGGTCATGCTTCCGTCATAGCCGCGGAGGTCGGCATCCACATCGGTGCATCCCTTGCTCGCGGCGGCGAATAGCTTGGCATAGGTCGGCCCGGAGGGGACATCACCGGTGACCTTGTACAGGGGTGTGTAAGCGTACCCACTGCCGCCGGACAGGCTCGACTGCTTGGTGGCGGTGATGATGTTGGTACCGGTACATGAAAGGGACGAGGACGTGATGGCGAGGTACATGTCGGAGATGCCCGTGACATCGACGTACAGCACGTCACCGTTCCCGGAGCCTCCTTCGAAGGTAGCCCCGTTGATGCTCTCGCTGACGAGCGCGGACCCGCCCGGAGCAGAGCAGGCGACAACATAGTCGCTGGTGTCGTCCAGATCATCATGGATGTTCTGCGGGGTCGTTATCCGGGCCACGTCGAACGTCCGGTCGCCGGCGGTGAGGTCGCGGGTGCGCTCGAGGACCTCGGTAGAGCCACCGGTGTCCTCATAGGCGTGGACGAGGACGGCGCTGTCCGCGTTATCGCCGAAGAGCTTGAACGCGCTGGACTGGAATGTGGTGGTCCAGGTATCGTCGCCGTTAGAGTCATAGTCCAGCCCCACCCGCAGAACTCCCGAGGGCATTGTCCCTGCAGCGAGTGTCTCCAGGTCCTGGGTGGAGGCTTGGGCAGTGAGCGTGAAGGCGTGACCGCACTGGACGTACTGACCCGAGTCCACGGACGTGCGGACGTAGAATGGGCTCCCCGTGTCCTCGAACCATATGTAGTAGTCCGGAGCGGCTGACGTCGGGTTCACAGTCTCGGAGCTAACCGCTGACGCGCAGCCGATAGTGTTGTGGACCTCGATGACGTCGTTGCTACCGGTGCGAAGGTCGGCGTGCACCTCACCGTGCAGCCGGCCCACATCGATATCGGCAGTACCGATACTGGTAGTGCTCGTCTCTAGAGCCTTGGTCGTGCCGTTGCAGAACACCACGTAGTAGGTGGCCCCGTTCTGCCCGTAGACAGCGTAGTCGGCGTTTATCTGGGAGGAGTCGGTCGTCGAGTCCGAGGAAACGTAGATCTGACTGCCACCACAGGCACCGGTCCCGGGATCGTCCACGAACATGCGGACCGACGGATTACCTTCAGGGATGTCACCTGCGCCCTTGGCTTCGGGTGCGAACGTATAATCGCTACCACCAGCGACGCTGAGCTTGATACCTGCCGAAAGACCAGTGGCGGAGCAGGACGAGGCGGAACCGGATACCACGAAGTACGCAGTTGACTGAGTGACCTCAAAGTACTGGTAGGTGCTCCCGCCCTCATAGCTCGTACCGGTGACAGACTCGCTCGTAAGAACTACCCCGTCAGGTGCCGTGCACGCCACGATGAATTGGGAGTTCAGGTCGTCGTGGACCTTGGAAGCACCACCCGAGGCGACACGGGCAACGTCGACGTCCACGGCCGCGCTGATGGAGCTCTGGGCCACGCTCTGGAGGCGACGTGTACCACCGTTGCAGAACACAAGCCTGAAGGTGGAGCCGTCGGTCTTGTTCACGTAAAGGTCGTAGTCGTTGTCGCTCTGCCCTTCGACGAGGGTTCCGTCGTAGCCGGCCATGTCGCCGTCAACGTCGCTGCAACCCTTCCCTATCGCTGAAAAGAGGAGGGCGCGGTCGACTCCGGTCGGAACGTCACCGGTAAGTTTGTACTTTGGGATGTACCGGTAATGACCGCCAGCGGAAACGCTGGTCTGCTTGGTGGCAGTGAGGAGGGTGGACCCGGTGCAGTCAAGTGACGCGGAGGAGCTGCCGAAGTAGACCGTCGTCTGGCTCGTAGCATCGAAGTATAGGGTGTTACCGCCCTCATAGGACGTACCGGTGATGTCCTCGCTCGCGAGCACGGATCCGCCAGGGAGAGTGCATACAACAAGATGGTCGTCGGCGTCGTCCAGGTCGTCATGAAGTGCCTCGCCCGCGGTGACCTTGGCCACGTCGAACGTCTTGTCACCGCTGTTGATGTTGCGGGTGCGCTCCAGGACCTCGGTTGAACCGCCAGTATCCTCGTAAGCGTGGACGAGGACCGACGTATCGGCACTATCACCGTAGAGCCTGTAGGCGCTCGAGGAGAATGATGTCGTCCAGGCGTCGTCACCGTTACTGTCGTAGTCGAGACCGGCTCGTAGGACGCCTGATGGCACGGTCCCGGACACCTTGCCCTCCGTGTTCTGGACCTTGGCCTGGGATGTAAGTGTGAACGCGTGGCCGCACTGGGTGTATGTGCTGTCCACGACGGTACGGACATAGTAGGTACCTCCGGTTGTGTCCTCGAACCAGATCCGGTAGTCCGGGGTACCGGCGGTCGGATTGATAGTCTCGGAGCTGACCATGCTCGCGCAGTCATTTGCGGAGTGGACCGAGATCGCGTCGTCGCCAGAGCGCAGGTCCGCGTGGACCTCGCCTTGGAGCCGGCCTACATCGATATCGGCGGTGCCTATGCTGGACGTGGACGTCTCCAGTGCGCGGGACGTGCCGTCGCAGAACACGACATAGTAAGTAATCCCGTTCTGCCCGTATATGGAATAGTCGGCATTGGTCTGGCTCGAGTCAGTGGACGTGTCGGATGAGGCGTAGAGCTGGCCGGACGCGTCGCATGCACCTGTCCCGGGATCGGTGAGGAACACGCGGACCGTCGGATTATCGTTCGGGATATCGCCCGAGCCCTTGGCCTCGGGATCGAAGGTGACCTCCTCGCCGCGGTCCATGTCGCTCTCGGTCCTGGCGGCGGAGAGGCCGGTGGTAGCGCAGGAGGAGGCGGACGAGGAGACGGCGAGCACGACGGAGGAATCGTCCGCCGAGACCTCGTAGTACTGGTAGCCGCTATCGAAGGCTGCGCCGGTGACCGACTCGCTGGAGAGCAGGTTCCCGCTGATGGCATCGCAGGCGACGATGTAGTGGGAGCTGTCCTCGAGGTCGGTGTGGACCTTGCCGGTCGCGCTGGTGTTGACACCGCCCACGCTGAAGGTCACGTCCGTCGACGATACCGCCTTGGTGCGGACCAGGCGCTTTGTGGACCCGTCGCAGAGCGTCATATAGTAAGTGGGGCCCTGTACGACGTATACTGCCAGGTCGTCACTGCCCGTGACGGACGAGGGGAGGGT
Organism: Candidatus Undinarchaeales archaeon; assembly: GCA_030753015.1. Taxonomy (GTDB): domain Archaea; phylum SpSt-1190; class SpSt-1190; order JASMDC01; family JASMDC01; genus JASMDC01. Next base: position 35,371 of record JASMDC010000002.1, read on the forward strand.
CTGGCGGGCCTTGGTGGCATCGGACAAGCAGCCTGCGTCGGAGGTGAACACGCGCACGGTCTTCTCGGCGAGGGATGCGGGCACTTCACCATGCATCTTTGCAGTCGGTGAGAAAGTGACCGCATAGTCCGAGGATGAGGGCGTGGTGTCGAGGCTGGCCGCCACGAGGACGGAGGCCGTGCAGTCCGTACTGCTGGTGATGACCACGTCGGGAGTCCCCGAGGTCGATTCGAAGTAGAGGGCGCCGCCGCCGTTGAACGTGCTCGTGGATACCGACTCGGAGCTGAGGAGCGAACCGCCCACGTCCGAGCACGCAACTACCTTGTACGCGGCACCGGCCAGGTCGGCGTGGAGGCTGCCGGTGACCTTCGCCACGTGGAGTGCGCTATAGCCCGCAGAGCCCTCCGAGCGTGTGCGTCTGAGGAGGTTGGTGCTACCGTCGCAGAATGCGACATGGTAGGTCGTGCCCCCCTGTTCCACATAGAGCACGGTGTCGTTGGTGATCCCGAGGGGCGAAGCGTGGAGCGTGTGCTGGGCTACAAGGGCCGTCCCGCTACACCCGAGGTCCGAGGTGAACACCTTGATGGTCTTGCTGGCCAGGCTACCCGGCACCTCACCATAGAGCTTCATACCTGGAGAGAAGGACGCGGAGAGCGTGGCCGGCACAGTGACATCGAGCTTGGCGGCCTTTAGGTTCGTAGCAGCGCACGAGAGAGCGGACGTCGAAATGATGACCTCTGGTGTCGCGATGCTCTCGAAGTAAACCCGGGTGCCTGCATTATACTGCGTGCCGGTCACGTCCCTGGTGGAGAGAGCGGAGCCGCCGATGCCGTTGCATGCCACCACGTGGTAACTGGCATTGGCCAGCTCCGCATGGGCCGTTCCAGTGAACTCGGCGATGCTGAAGGTGGAGTTACCGCTCGGATCGTCCGCCGCACGATTGTAGAGCTTTGTGGTGCTATCGCAGAAAGCAACGTGGTAGTTATTGCCTGTACCGTTCTGCAGGTAGACCATCATGTCGTTGGAGATCCCGGTCGGATTGGAATGGAGAGTGTTGTAGGTCACCAGATCGTTGGTGGCACCGCAGTTCTGAGTAGAGTTGAACACCTGGATCGTCTTGCCGCCCATCGAGGCAGGTACCTCGCCGGAGAACTTGGCCTGGATGGTCACGGAGTTGGCATAGTCGCTGGTGTCGATGTTGTTGTCGATCGCCGCAGCCACGACGTTGGTCGCCGCGCAGCTCGCTGCGGAACGGCCTACGACAAGGTCCGGGGTTCCAGCGATGGTGGGAGTGGCGTCGTAGTACACCGGGGATGTGTTTATTGCGCCGCCGTCAACGTCCTTCGAGCTGAGGGCCGAGCCGGCCACGTTATCACACATGGTGATGTGATACGTTGAGTTGGCGATGTCCGAGTGGAGGGTCGCCGAGAAGATACCCACGTCGAAGTCCACGTCGGCCACCGAGGAGAGGTCCTTCTGCCGCCGCAGGGAGTAGGAGTTGCTGCTGGTGCACACAGTGAAGTAGTAGGAGCGGCCGCTCTCCAGGAACAGGTCATAGTCGCCCGAGCCCGCAACGCTGGCGGCGATGGCGCCCTTCCCCCAGTACCCGCTGCTGCCGCAGGCGTATGGTTCGCCGGTGAAGGCCTTGATGTAACCGCTCCCGAGCGTCGATGGCACGTCCCCACTGACCTTGATGTCAGGGTGGAACCCGTTCAGGTAATCACTGGTGTCGATGGTGACGTCATGGACCGATGTGACCATGTTCGCCTCGGTGCAGTCAGTGGCACTACCCGAAGAGATGAAGAAGTCCGGGGTCCCCGTGGCCTCGTAGTACTGTGCTCCCGAGATGTCATACGTGCCCACGGTCACGGACTCGCTGTTCAGGGCGCTGCCATCGATGTCGCTGCAGACCACGATGTAGTCACCGCTGGTTAGCGAGTCATGGAGATTACCTGTGATACGGCCTACGTGGAGGGTGTAGGCGCCCGAGCTCCCGTGCTGCTCCGTGCGCTCCAGGAGCGTGGTGGTCCCGTCGCAGTAGTTGACGTAGTAGGTGGTGCCGCCTGACTGCATGTACACGGCGGCATCGTTGCTACCGCCCACGGGATCGGCAGGCAGTGTCCCCCGGGCGACCGTGGCAGCCGAGGAGCAGTCGAGATTGGATGCGTACACCTTGACGGTCTTGCTCGCAAGGGCAGCGGGCACCTCGCCATAGACCTTAGTATCGGGATTAAAGGTCGAGACGAAGCTCGCGGGAGCGGAGACGTCCAAGCTGGCGGCCACGAGGTTTGCGGCGGCGCACGAACCAGCGGACGTGGAGATGATCAGGTCCGGAGTGCCGCCGGTGTCGGCATAGTACACCTTGGTCGATGAGTCGTACTGGGTGCCCGTGACGTCCTCGCTACTGAGGGCAGTGCCTCCGATGTCCGTGCATGCGACACCGTGATAGCTCCCCGTGGCGAGGTCCGCGTGCGCGTCACCGCCGAAGGAGGCAGCGTCCACCGATGTATCGCTGGAGGGCGTGATCTGGTACTCGAGGACCTTGGCGTCCCCGCTGGTGCACCATACAAGATAGTAGGTACTGCTGGCGGTGAGATGGACGCTCACGTCATTGTCCACAGTTACAGAGGACACTGTCGTGTTCCTCGCTGCGAGATCGGTCGTGTCCGTGCACCCCTTGCCGGTGGACGTGAAGGCCAGGAGCTTCCCGCTGGCCAGAGCGCTGGGGACATCGCCGTACACCTTCGTGGCCACCGTGAAGGTATGGGTCAGGTCTCCCTCCACAGCCGCGTTGCGCTTCACTGACCTGATGTTGGTGGCAGCGCATGAGCTGCTCGAGGTCGAGATGAGGAAGTCCGGTGTTGATGTGGCGGTGGTCTCGAAGTACTGGGCCAGAGTATCGTCGTAATCGGCAGCGGTGCGCGTGAACGAGGAGATGAGGTTGCCGCCCACATCATCGCACACGAGCATGTACAGCGAGGCGGAGTCCAGGTCGGCGTGGAGGTCACCGGACACCTCACCGACCTCGAGGTTCACGTCACCTCCGGCCGAGGGCGACTTGGTGGTCATTAAGAGCTTGGCGTTGGGACCCGAGGACTTGCAGAACGAGATGTACACCGAGGTCCCGGACTGGACGTATACACGGTAGTCGTCGGTGTCCTCGTTCACATTGGTGTCGACGGTGCCCTTAGCGATCCAGGGCGTCATGCTGCACCCCGTGCCTGAGTTAGTGGTTGCGGTCACCAGCACCGTGCCGGCCCCGAATGTCCCGGTAAGGTCGCCCGTGTACTTGACGTTCGGCTGGAGCTCGTTGACATAGTCGGATGTGTCCAGCGTCACGTCCAGGATGGCGGCGACCACGTTCGCCTGGGCGCAGCTGCCGGATGACGAGGTGATGACGAGGTCGGGCGTGCCAGTGGACTGGAAGTACACGTAGGTGCTGCCGCCGTCGTATGTCTGAGCGTTGGTGTTAACGGTGTTGAGGGCAGAGCCGCCCAGGTCACTGCACGCGGCGATGTAGTTTGACGTCGTGGCAAGATCGTTGTGGATGTCCCCGTGGATCCCCTGGATGCTGAAACTGACGCTCTCTCCCGCATCGTCGATGGTCGCGCTCCCGTAGTAGACCTTGGTGCTGCTCTCACAAGCGTAGAGGTACCGGGCCGATGCATCCGGTAGCAGGTAGACGGAGTACGTACCATAGCTCCCACCGCTGACGACCGTGGCCGAGTTCACCACGGATGCCCCGCAGGCGTCTCCGGTCCCGGTGTGGACCTCGATGGTGTCGCCCACGAGGGAGGTGGGGACATTGCCTGTCAGAACGGCCACGTTCCATTCCGTGTCCGAGCTCACCGTCTTCTGTTCTTCGAGCACCGGTGATGTGTGGGTGGCGTCCGTGTCGGCCTTGAGGTACATGGGCGTCGTACCATCGTGATAGAAGCGGTACTTATACCCGCTGCCGGTGTTCGTGATGGCGCCACGGTAGAGCGTGTCGTCCGTCTCGTCGGCCTCGTCGTCCATCCACACCGAACCGGACGTTGTAATGGCTGTAGGGACCTGGCCGTACGTCAGGATGTCGAGGTCCACGGTCGTGGTAGTCCCATTGCCCGACGAGAAGAACACGTACCCGACATAGACCTTCGTCGACACGGTGGACGTCGTGCGCAGGTAGTACTTACCGTCGGTGGCGTTGGAACGGAAGTAGGCCGTGTAATCATCACCCCCGCTGCTCGTGATGCTCTGGGTCGCTGTGTCGACTTGTGCTGTCGCCGCCAGGTCGTCGAACACGTCCACGACACCCGCTGTCTCCAGCTCGCTGTGCGCCTCGCCCTTCACGGCCGCCACGTTGACGGTCACCGTGTTCGCCTCCTTGCTGGTGTGGGTCTCGATGATGTGGAGCGCCTCGGTGCCACCGTCGCAATAGTAGATATGGTATATCCCGTTGGAGCTCTCGTCGATGGTGACCGAATAGTCGTTGCCTGAGCCGTTTTCGGCCGGTTCGGTGACGTAACCTATAGCGTCGCTGTGGCACTTGCTGGTAGCCGTCGAGTTGCAGGGCGTATCCGCAGCAGAGCTGAATATGCACACGGCGTCGTTGGAGCTGGTGCTACCTTCGAGTGTCGTGGGGAGCTCGCCCTGGATGGTATCGTCCTGGGGTACTAGGAGGAACTGGCGATAGATCCGGAAGGTCATGTCCTTTGCAGAATCGGCGGTCCAGGCGGACCCACCGTCGGTGCTGCCTACATATGTCCCGTCAGAGTATGCGTTCGAGTCCGCCTTGGAGATGAGGTAGCTGTTGTCGGCGTCGGCAGAGACGGGCGAGTAGGCCATCAGCGCGTAATCCACGCCCGTTGAGAGCTGGGTGAGGTTGTTACCGATGTATACAATGAAGTGGGGATTCTGCTTGTCCGTGAACGAATCTTGGCCCCATCCTGAACCGGTGTCCCTGGACTTGTCACCCCGGGTGTAACAAGTGGTATCACTGAATCCGCATGCAGAGTGCCATCGGTACTCGTGACTAGAATCACAGCTATCAGCTTCTAGGACGATAGCATACAGATGGCCTGCGCGTACCACCGTCGGTGTATCGAACTCGAAATCTACCTCAGTGAAAGCGCTTGCACTGTAATCCCCGATGTTCGCGTCGTCCAATGATTTTGAGGTAAGAGCGGTCCCAGTGGGCATACCATTCGAATCGGCATTCCAGATCGAAACGTTCAAGGGAGACTCGCAATGCGTGTCATAATGGGTGACCGTGAGACGCACTTTCGTGAGGTTGCCCGTGCGGCCCGGTTTGAAAGCTTGGGCGTACTTGCTGTTCGTGTAGATGTCAATACCACCAGCCCCTGCGGGGGGTGTCGTGGACGTGGCGAGGGGATCCTTCTCGGTCACGTCCAGACGAGAGACCTCCCAAGCGCTCGAGGTATCGACGTCCCCCGGGAGGACCGGGAGACCGGCAGCGATGAATGTACCGCTGGGTTTGCCAGCGGTCACGCTCTGGATCTCGAAAGCGAGGTTGCCGACAGGTGTACCTGTCTTCTTCACATGGAAGCTCATGCGGGACAGGTCGGCCGTCTCGTCCATGCGGAATATCTGTGAGAACCAGTTGTCCCCGTGCACTGCGACGGTAGTATCGGCTGTGGTCTGGCTTGCAGCAACGATGTTCTCACGCGTCTTCTCAAGGTATACCTTGATCGCCATGTCATCGTCGGCTGCAGCACCCCAGTTCCATGAGGTCCCCAAACCCCTGGTGACCATGTTACCACCACTGTAGGGATCCGTCTCGTCCTGGTAACAGATCATATACTCGGTGCTGATATCGCCCCGGGAGCTGCGGTAGATGACGATGGCGTACTTAACGTCCTCGCTGACCTCGGCCAGGTCGGAGGAGAAATCGACCTCGACCCATGCCTCAGATCCGGAACATGTATAGTCGAGGGTGATGGCCGGGAAGTCCGAGTATGTCACGGTCGCCGTGGAAAGGATAGTCTCCGTTGGATAATTGGTCTCCGCGTCCACGCTCCGTATCTGTACCGTGAGGTCCTGCCATGAGCCAAGTCCGCTGTTCCTTGCCCCCTTCAAGTAGATCTTGGTGACGTTACCCGTGATGGTCGGTGTGAATAGCATAGATCGATCGTTCCTCTTGTCCACACCAATGGCGGCATCGGCCGATGTCTGCTGGACGTCGAGCTGTTCGGCGCTAACAAGGCAGAACACGAGCCCAAGGACGAGGAGAGCGCTGAGGACTAGTCGGTCCGTCATGGTTATCCCTCCCTTCCGACGCGGGCCAGAAGCTCGGACTTACGGTCGAAGAACTCGGCGATGAACATATCCCTTGGGAAGGTCCAGTCCCAGTCCAGTGGATTCTGCGCGGGGATGATCCCCAGCACATTGAACCGCTCGGGCTCGGTAGTCCAGATCACGTCGATATTGTTCTCGCGGGCTGTCACGGCAAGGATGCAGTCCTGGATGGCCGATCCGATCAGTCCCTTCTCCTTGGCGATGTAGAGCGCCTTCATAATCGTCATCTGCGAGGGGGCGACGAGGGTGAGGGTCTGGCTCTTCCATAGGGCCTCGATCCGCTCGTACACCGCGTCCGTGGGGGCAGCGACCTCCATGAGTCGGGGATCGGTGAGCGCGGCGTAGAACTCGGCGAGGCTCTGGGTGGACACGTAGCCATTGATAAGACCTTGGAGCACGGAGATGGTGATGGCCAGGCTCTTGTTGTAGTGGGGCGTGTCGGCCATCTCTGAGTACACCCAGATGCCCGTATCGATGAGCACCTTCTTGTCGGCGAACTCGCACTTGTTCACGGACACGCCGTTCACGCGGATGCTACTCGGGTCCGTACAGATCACCTCGCTTGAACCCCTCTTTCGGTCTTGACGAGAGGGGTGCCTTCAGCACACCCTCGATGTAGGACCGTTCAGGGGTTGTGTCCCGTACGACGACCGCAGTGAAGGAGGCCTCGCCGGTCACGGTCACCTCTATCTTCATCCCGTCGCGCAATCCGAGCTTTTCCCTGATGTTGCGTGGGATGTAGAGTTTGCTGTGATGGAAAGTTGCAATAGCCATCAATCTGCCCCAATAACTATAGTACGTTTTGGGTATTAATACTTTACCCAATCGAAAATTGGGTAATTTTTAAAGGAAAAACAAAAATGTCACTTGAAAACAACAGACATCGGTCGAATCTCCATCAAATACCACGGATTACCGCAGTACCCACAAATCAGGATTCATACACACCCGGCCGCTGGCGTAGGTTTTAAATGCGTTCACGGCCCCCTATCCAACGTGGTGAAGAGTAGGCTCCGGGCCAGGAACCTCGTCAAACGTATCAACGTTGGCCACAAGGTGGAGGCGGAGAAGCGCTCGTACCTACCAACCCTCCGCGAGGTCCTCCGGACCCTCCTCGAGGTGAAACGCAAGATCCGCGCCACGACCGTGAGGACCATGAACGAGAAGCGCTTGGTGGACCTCATCACCCTTCTTCAGAACCAGGCCGAGAGGCTTGTCCACTTCAAGCACGATCCCGATTGTGGCGACGACGTGAACAAAGCGCTCGACCATATCCATACCTGTGTGCGGGACATAACCCTCAAGGACACCTTCCGCGCCGCACGAGAGGTGGACCTTGCGATCAAGACTATCGCGGACGCCATCGCCATGCTGGAAATAGCGGAATGGAAGCTCGAATCAACCGCCAACGAGGAACTGTAGCGGTCATTGACTGCTACACTGACGAGCCCGCCGGGCTCGGAGTGCCGCCCTACCTTGGAATCCACCCGCGGTACGTGGCGGGCGCTGCCAGCGTCAATGGGCACCAGCCCGTGTATCTCACTATCGATGACCTGCGTGTTACATCCCGTGGTCGAGGTCGCGGGTACGAGCATCAGAAGCGGACACTTAACACGACACCTAACCTCGCTCGCGTGTCCCGCGTCCTTGAGCAGGCGCGATTGGTGGTAGTCATCACTGGGAAAGGCACACCTGGTAAGTACGTCTCAGCGGAGCCGGGCAGTCCCGAGGAAGCAGCGAAACTGGTGGAACGATGCGCGCCACGGCATGGGCCTCTTGTAGCGGCCGGACCGTGCGCATATACCACCCCTGGGCCCTGGGCGGAGAGGTACGACCTCGTGGCCACCGGTGACGCCGAGTGCTTTGTTGCCGATCTGCTCGCCGGTGAGGATTCCTCCGACCGGCGACGCGACCACAAAGAGCTCGATGTCTACGCTCGAGCGGGCGCTTGCATCCTCCCTCAACACCCCTGGGGCGCTGACGCGACCGTAGAGCTGGAGACCTCACGTGGTTGCCCCCGGGCCCTCTCCGGAGGGTGTTCGTTCTGCATCGAGCCGGAGACATGGGGTCTGCCCTCCTTCCGGTCGGCAAAGGACGTCCAGGCAGAGGTGACCGCCCTGGCGGCCGAGGGCGCACGCCACTTCCGTCTCGGGCGACAGTCCTGCATCTACTCTCACGGCGCCCGTGGGATTGGGGAAACTGAGCGTCCCCGGCCCGATCCTATGGCAGTGGAGCGGCTACTGCGCGCCGTGCGGACAGCAGCTCCCGGTCTATCGACACTTCATGTGGACAACGCCAATCCCGCAATCATCGCCGCCCATCCGGAGGAGGCCGCATCGATCACCAAGATGCTCGTGCGTCACTGCACATCTGGGAACATAGCCGCTCTGGGCATGGAGAGCGCGGATCCGGCCGTTGTCAAGGCCAACAACCTCAATGCCGAACCCGAAGAGGTGCTCGCGGCCTGCCGTCTCATCAACCGGTACGGTGCCGGCCGGGGGGAGAACGGCCTGCCCCTGTTCCTTCCGGGCATCAACGTCGTGTTCGGGCTCCTGGGCGAGACGTCCGAGACTTACGAGCTCGACCTCGCGTTCCTGCGCGGGCTGCTCGATGAGGGGCTGCTGGTACGGCGGATCAACGTCAGGGTGGTGGTGCCCTACTCGGGCACACGGCTCGCACGGGAGGGGGCGCGCATGGCCCGGCGTCATCACTCGCTCATCATGACCTATAGGAAGCGTATCAGGGAGGAGGTGGACATACCCATGCTCCAGCGAGTGCTCCCTTTGGGGACCAGGCTCACGGGGCTGCGGGTCGAGATCGCCAAGGGGAAGACGACCTTCCTTCGTCAGCCGGGGACCTACCCTATCACCGCCGCCATCCAGACCCCGCTCGAGCGCGGTGAGGTTATGGACGCCACGGTCGTTGCGCATCGGCAGCGGTCGGTGACGGTCGTGCCCAGGCCACTGGATGTGAACGCCGTCTCCATGTCCCTTCTAACGAGTGTTCCCGGGGTCGGGAAGCGCTGGGCAGCTCGTATCGTACTGGGTCGGCCGTACCGGGACGTCGCGGAGCTGTCCCCTCTCTTGCAGGAGATGAGCGAGCCCGAAGCGTTGGCCGCTGCCCTGGGGATACCCGCTCGGCGGGAAAAGGCTTAAAAACCATAGGGCGGCAGGGTGCCTCATGAAGGCCGTACGCTCCATCACGCTCCCTCGCCGAGTGCTCATCGGTCACGACGTGCTAGACGAGGTGGGTACCGTATGTGGTGAGCTCGACCTGGGCGGATCCCTTGTAGTAGCATACGACAAGGGGACGCTGAAAGCGGCTGGAGCAAAGGTGTTGGACGTGCTACGCAATGACGGTTTCACCGTGACGGCCTTTGAGGTGACCGAGGGAGGGCCTCCAGATGTGGACGCTCTCCAGAACACGGCGCGCGATCACGGCGCCATCGTGGCCGTCGGTGGAGGACGGGTCATCGACGTGTCCAAGGCGGCCGGCTTCATGGCGGCCATCCCCTTTGTCAGCATCCCCACCGCCGCCTCGCACGACGGTATCGCTTCGGCGCAGGCGTCCCTCATAGAGGAGGGCCAGCGCCACAGCATCGCCGCCGTTCCTCCGGTCGCCATAGTCGCGGACACGGCCGTTATCGCCAAGGCGCCACCCCGGCTGTACCGTGCAGGGTGCGGTGACATCATCTCGAACTTCACCGCAGTGCTCGATTGGCAGCTGGCGCGCCGGCTACACAACGAGTACTACGGTGAGTACGCCGCCAACCTCGCGCTCATGTCGGCCACCATGCTCATGGAGAACGCTGACATCGTGGCGACCACGAACGAGGAGGGGCTCAGTATCGTGCTGGAAGCCCTCATCTCCAACTCGGTGGCCATGAGCATCTCGGGCTCGTCCCGCCCTTGTTCTGGGGGCGAGCACCTCTTCAGCCACGCTCTCGACAGCTTCGCCAAGCGGCCCGCGCTACACGGGGAGCAGGTGGCCCTGGGGACCATCATCTGCACCTACCTCCACGGTGAGGACTGGGAGACCGTGCGCGACGCTCTTGCATGCATCGGCGCTCCTGTCACCGCGAAGGAGGCCGGGCTGACCGACAAGGAGATCGTCAAGGCCCTTCTGATGGCGCCCAAACTGCGAAAGAGGTTCACTATCCTCCATACGGGCATCACCGAGAAAGCTGCCCGCCGAGCAGCAGAGGCCACGGGTGTCATCGCAGGAGGCGGTAGATGATGCCTGAGCTCGATCCGTGGGGTAGTTCGGACATCGAGGACTACGCCAAGCTCTTCGACGAGTTCGGTATCCAGCCATTCGAGGAGATACTCGGTAGTATCGAGAATCCGCACATGCTCATGCGTCGGAAGATCGTGTTCGGCCACCGGGACCTTGAGCGCGTCCTCGACGCAAAGAGGAAGGGCGAGCGGTTCGCTCTTGTGAGCGGTATGATGCCCTCGGGCAAGATGCACTTTGGCCACAAGATGGTGGTCGACCAGCTCATGTGGTGGCAGGACCTCGGCACGCCCCTCTACATCCCCATCGCAAGCGTTGAGGCGTACGGCGTGCGGGAGAAGTCCCTCGACGAAGTGGAACGGTTGGGGATCGAGGAGTACTTGGTAAACTACATCGCCCTTGGGCTGCGGCCTGACAATTGCACGGTTTACTTCCAGGAGAAGCGACGGGCCGTTGACACCTTAGCACTTCTCTTCTCGCGACGGGTCACCTTCAACGAGCTGCGCGCCATCTACGGCGAGCTCTCACCCGCCAAGATAGTCTCGGCACTGGTCCAGGTGGGTGACATCCTCCACCCGCAACTGCAGGAGTACGAAGGACCTTGCCCTGTCGTTGTCCCCGTGGGTGCTGACCAGGACCCCCATATCCGGCTTACCCGTGACATAGCCTCCCGTGCATCCTCCGAGTTCGGCTTCCAACCCTGCGCAGCTACGTACCACAGGTTCAATTCGGGGCTGGACGGCGGGAAGATGTCCTCCAGCAAACCCTCATCCTACATCGCGCTCACCGAGACGCTCAAGGACGCGCGGTACAAGCTCATGAACGCCTTCACCGGTGGGCGTGACACCCTCAAGGAGCAGAAGGAGCTCGGCGGCAGACCGGATATCTGCACCGTCTACGAGCTCATGAAGCTCCACCTCGAGCCCGACGACGCCAAGCTCGAGAATACTTTCCGTACCTGTGCTGCAGGAGAACTCATGTGCGGCGACTGCAAGAAGTGCGCCTGGGACCTCCTTGAGCGCTTCCTGGTCGAGCACCAGGAAAAACGGGAGAAGGCGCGCGACCGCATCGAGGAGTACTTAGTAAAGGAGTGATTAACGTGGAGCTACACCCGAAGGAGCGCGACATCCTAGCCGCCCTGGCGGCCACCGACGGCCCGGCCCGTCCGGAGGAGCTTGAGAGTGTGGACCCCACCACCGCCCGCAGAATGGGTTACTGGCTCTCCCAGAAGGGGCTTGTGACACTCGAGGAGCGTACCCTCGAGGAGGCCCGCATCACCGAGGAGGGGCGGTTGGCCGCTTCAAACGGCCTCATCGAACGACGGCTGCTTACTATCCTCACCAAGAAGACACCGCTCGAGGACCTCTTCCGTACCGAGGGCCTGTCCCGGGAGCAGGTGAAGATCGGGCTCGGTTGGCTGCGCAAACGCAAGTGGGCGACGATCGGGCGTGACGAGGACGTCACGGTGCTCACCCGCAGCGATGAGGGGACGAAGGCCGTCGACGGGACCTTACTTGAGGAGGAGATTCTCGTCAAGCTGGCCATCGGTCCCATCGCGGTCACCGACAAGGAGCGCAAACTTCTCGAGACGCTCGTCCATCGTAGCATGGCCACCGTCTCCGAGCGCAAGGAGCTCGTGCTCACCATCACCGACGAGGGCCGGGAAACCCTCGAATCGAGCGATGACGAAGGCTCCGTCAGCCTCCTCACTCCTGTTATGCTCGAGACCGGTTCATGGCGGAACGTCTCCTTCCGCAAATACGACGTCACACTTCCCGTCCCGCCGACACGGCCCGGGCGGAAGCACCCACTCCCAGTGCTCATCGACCGGGTACGCCGTATCTTCCTCGATATGGGATTCCAGGAAGCTCGAGGACCTTTCGTGGAGTCGTCCTTCTGGTGTTTCGACGCCCTCTTCCAGCCTCAGGACCATCCGGCACGCGAACTTGCTGACACGTTCTACATGAAGAACCCGGCCAAGACCGTGCTCCCGAAGAAGATCGTGCCCAAGGTGCGCTCGGCCCACGAGAACGGCACGGCCGGCTCGTCCGGGTGGGGTTACAAATGGAGCGAAGACGTGTCCCGACGGCCGGTTCTGCGTACGCACACGACAGCGGTCTCGGCCCGCCGTCTCTCCGAGCTCACGCCTCCCGCCAAGGTGTTCTGTGTTGACCGTGCCTTCCGCAACGAGACGCTGGACTACAAGCACCTGATGGAGTTCCACCAGGTGGAGGGCATCGTGGTGTCCGAGGACGTCACCTTCAACCACCTGTTGGGCTATCTCAAGGAGTTCTACCAGCGCCTGGGTTTCGACAAGGTGCGGTTCCGACCCGCCTACTTTCCTTACACCGAGATGAGCGTCGAGCCCGAGGTGTGGATGCCCTCACGAAAGAGCTGGATCGAGCTGGGTGGCGCAGGGATGTTCCGCCCCGAGGTCACCGAACCGCTGGGCATCGAGTGTCCGGTGCTCGCTTGGGGCCTCGGTCTGGAGCGTCCGGCCATGCTGGCCCTGGAGATGGATGACATGCGCACCTTCTATCGCAACGACGCGGACTGGCTGGCCGACGCGCCGGGGGTGTTCTGAATGGCAACGCTGACGTTCGACCTGCCCGATCTGTTCAAGCTCATCGGCAAGAAGCTTCCCGTCGACGAGCTCTCGGCCATCCTCGCGGCCATGGGCGTGCCCGTGGAGGGCGTGGAGGGCGACGAGATCGAGGTCGAGGTGTTCCCCAACCGGCCCGACATGCTCTCGGTGGAGGGCGTCGCCCGGAACCTCAGGGGCATCCTTGGCATCGAGACGGGATTGCCTGCCACACCGCTCAAGGCATCGGACCTGGTCGTGGAGGTGGACCCGTCCACCAAGGACATCCGTCCCTTCATCGTATGCGGCATCGCCCGCAACGTCACGTTCGACGATTCCTTCATCCGCTCGGTGATGCAGATCCAGGAGAAGCTGCACGCCACGCACTGCAGGAAGCGGCGCAAGGCGTCCATCGGAATCTACGACCTGGATACCATCACAGGCCCAATACGATACGTCGCTCTGGAGCCGGGGATGATCGAGTTCGTACCCCTCTCCCTCGAGGGCGAGGAGGAGTACGGCACTATGAGCGGTCGTGAGATCCTCATCAAGCACTCCAAGGGCCGTGACTACGCGTTCACCCTCGAGGACCTGCCACGCTTCCCCATCCTGGAGGACGCCAATGGTCAGGTGCTCTCCATGCCCCCCATCATCAACAGCGAGGAGACCCGCGTTTCCGAGGGGACGACGAACCTGTTCTTCGATGTCACCGGCACCGATCTCAAGACCATTTGCCAAGTACTCAATATATTCTGCGCCCTGCTCACCGACCGGGGCGCTGATGTGGGAAGTGTCGAGGTGCGTTACCCGGACGCCATCATGGTCACACCGGAGCTGGCGCCGTCCACCATGGAGGTCGATGTGGCGTATATCACGGGTCTGTTGGGCATCACCCTTTCCGACAAGGAAGTGGCCGAACGCCTGGAGCGCATGCGCCTGGGCGTCAAGAAGAAGGGGAAGGGCCGTCTTGAGGTATCAGTCCCCGCCTTCCGTACAGATGTGATGCATCCCATGGACCTGGCGGAGGACGTGGCAATCGGCCACGGGTACGATAACTTCGAACCATCCCTCCCTGCCGTAGCGACCGTGGGGGCGCCCTTGCCGATTCGTGATGCTGGCGACGTGGTCCGAGATGCTCTGATAGGCCATGGATTCAGCGAGGTCATCACATTCGTGCTCACCAATCCCGATCGGCTCTTTACGAGGATGGGCGAGGAGCAACGGCCGGTAGCGACCATCGCCAATCCCAACTCCAGCGAGTTCACCGTGGTCCGCGATCGCCTTCTGCCCTCCCTTATCGAGACGCTGGAGCGGAACAAGCGCCACGGGTACCCCCAGCGCCTCTTCGAGGTGGGGGATATCGTGGTGCTCGATGATAAAGCGGACACCGGGACGCGGAACGTCCGGCGCCTTGACGGTGCCATGGCCGGAACGGACGCCACATTCGCTGCACTGAAGGCGGTAGTGGAGTCCCTGGGGCGGACCCTGGGACGGTCGATGACTTTCGAAGCGGTCGATGAGAAGGCCTTCATCCCCGGTCGAGCGGCGCGGGTGCTCGTGGAAGGTGCTCCCGCAGGAGTGTTCGGTGAAATCCATCCGGCGGTGCTGGAGTCCTTCGCTCTGGAGGTCCCTGTCGCTGCCCTTGAGTTCGACCTGGAGGTGCTCTACAATGGTACGCAAGCGTAAGATCAAGCGGTCCGCAGAGATCGCCCTGGAGATGGTAGAGGAGCACGATGATCACAAGCGGAGCCATGGAACATCGGACAAGATGTTCGCGTTCTTCGTAGGAGGGATCATGATCCTCTCTGCTGTGGCCCTGGGATTCAATTACTTCAGCACGTTCGATAGCGGCGGTGGTAGTGGAGGCCGGGAAGGAGCGCCCGAAGGAGGCCGTTTCCTCTTCGACTGGGATCTGGTGCCCGGCGAACACTCACCCCAGCTCCGCACGGTCCTCGTGGATGTCTTCGGGGTCACCTTCGCTTCGGAGCCTTCAGTTTTGAAGAGCAAGGATGGTCTGACGATCACCTATAGTGATGGGAGCACGACAAGCACCCTCACCCTGGAAGCGGACCAAGAGCTCGTCTCCCTGAACCTCCAGGACGGTACGGAGTACTTGTTCAAGCTCGTTGAGGACGGGGAGGGTCGTGCTGTGTATGCCACAAGCGAGCGGATCACGCGCTCTCAGGACTATGAGATCGACCTGACCAAGTTCCTTGATACTGAAGGCGATTCGCCACCTGAGGAGGCCGAGGCCTATTTCGTGCCTGCGACGATCAAGGGTCGTCTCCCGAGCCTCGTGTTCTTCGGCACCATGGGTGAGAATACGACCCTCACGCGCCAGGAGGTCATCGTGCGGGTACGTGGTGTGAGGGGTGTTGCCAACGCTACTGAGGCACCTGCCGAGAAGGAGGAGGTCCTTCATCTCCAGCTCTTCCTCGACCTCGAACATATCCTGGACCAGAACCTCACTGCGAAGCTCGCGGGACAGTTGGAAGTTCTCGGAAAAGAGCTTGCTCTCGAGACACCAGCAGTATACCAGCCATCGTTCGCTGAGCTGGAAACCGACAAGGTGAACATGACCGTGGGCGGAGAGGGCAAGGTGATCACCTTACGAAACAAGCTCATCTACAGCATGCTCACACCACCGGTCGAGGAGAACGCTACCGTGCAGCTCATGCTCCGGGGTAAGGTCGTGGGGAGTCGCCCGCACATCCTCACCGACGGCCGAGAGGACATCATGGGTTTCCAGCAGGCATTCACCCTCTCGCTCGGTTGACGGCCCCTCCATCTGGGAAAGGTATAAATAGCGCCGAGTGAGCGAAACCCCGGCAGTAGGGGACTGTCATCTGTGATCCTTAACGAGGGGCATTCCGTTGGGCTCGAGAAGGAGTTCTACGTCGTCGGCGCCGACAACAACACTTACGAACAGGCCATCGTGAAGGACAGCGTAATCCCCCGCATGAAGGCGGAGCTGGGAGCCTACGACGAGTCCTGGGGTCCAAAGTGCTACATCGACGTCACGGGTCCCCTTGAGGTCGTCACACGGCCTTGCTCGGACCTGCGCCAGCTCTCCGATGATATTACCACGGCCTACCGCATCGCGCAGGAGGAATCCGACGACCGAGGCCTCTACACACTGGGTATGGGCTCACGTCCAGGCAAGCCCAGCGACCAGGCAGGGCTCCACGTGCACGTGGGCTTCAAGGACGAGGCCGAGGCCGAGTACGTGTTCAACGAGCTACAGAAGCACGTACCGGACATCATGGCCCTTTCGGCCAACTCACCGTCGCGGTTCGGAGGGGTTAAGGACACGCGAGCGAGTGGCGGGTACTACGGTCACAAGTTCTCTCCGTACTCTGACACGGGCCGCACCTCGGTCATCTACAAGCGTAGCAACACCCTGGAGGTGCGGTGCATGGACTCCCAGGGGACGCCGGAGGAGGACGTGGCCATCGCCGCGTACATATTCGGTATCGCCGAGAAGGCCAAGGAGGACCACGCTAACGGTGTCGAACAGGATACTGTCGGGAATGAGGGGCCCAAGAACTTCAAGCACGCTGTCAAGAAGGGCATGGAGGCCACCTTCAAGATCGATGACGAGAAGGTCCCGGCGTACCGCGTGGTCGAGGACACCTTCGTCGACATCCGCCACTACCTGGAGCGGTACGACTGCCCCGATGAGGTCATGGACGTCCTTGAGGGGAAGGTCAAGGAACGTCGCTCGGGGGCTGACGACATCCTGGACATCTACCACGAGACCGGCTATAGCAGCATATGGACCGGGATTAAGGACTTCTTCACGCTTCACCGGGGCCACGACGAACTCTACGATCGGCTCGCACATAGAGGGCGTAGCGATGACGAGACCACCGTCGATGTCCCAGATGCAGACCTGCTACTCGCAAGAGCCGCATAATACGGCCCATTGTTGCGTTCTATTGTAGTATGGAATGGACTATTTCGCGACCGTTATAAGAAATGTATAAATACCACATCGTGCGCCGCCCCCGCACAGTAACGACATGACAATCGTCAACGAAGGTCATTCGGTTGGGCTCGAGAAAGAGTTCTATGTTGTGGACGGGAGCAACCAGACCTACCAACAGTACACTATCGATACAATCGTCAAGGAACGGATGCAAAATGAGATGAAAGCATACGATTCCGATGTAGGACCCAAGTGCTATGTCGATGCATCCGGTCCGTTTGAGATCACGACCCGTCCGTGTACAGACCTTCAGCAACTTTCCGATGATATCACAACGACCTACAGGTTCGCCAAAGAAGAGTCGGAGAAACAAGGTCTCTATGCTCTCGGAATGGGCGGACGGCCCGGAGCTCCAGACGATGCGGCAGGGCTGCACGTGCATGTCGGTTATGCGAATGAGGGCGAAGCCGACTACGTGTTCCACGAGCTCCAGAAGCACGTACCGGACATCATCGCGCTCTCGGCCAACTCACCGTCACGGGACGGGATGGTCAAATGCCTGCGGCAGTACGGCAATCCGATAAAGCACCTCTTCGACTTCCTGGGTGCAGGAGATACGCTCTTCTACGGTCATACGTTCTCACCGTTCGAGAAGACGGGCCGTTCCTCTGTCATCTACAAACGGGACGACTCGAACACCGTCGAGGTCCGCTGCATGGACACCCAGGGAACCCCCGAGGAGGACACGGCCGTCGCAGCCTACATTTTCGGCATCGCCGAGAAGGCGAAAGAGGACTTCAATAACGGTGTTGAACAGGTGGGTATCGGTAAAGAGGAGAAACGCAACTTCAAGCGTGCGGTCCGTAAGGGGATGGAGGCGACCTTCAGAGTGGATGGGAAGAAGGTGCCAGTATCCCAGGTCGTCGCAGCGACACTCAAGGAGATCCAACCTTACCTGGAGCAGTACGATTGTCCTGATGAGGTCATCGATGTGCTCAATGAGCGCGTCGCAACCAAACGCTGCGGTGCTGATGACATAATGGACATCTATCGCGAGGAGGGGGTCGGCGGCTTCTGGGGCAGTCTCACAAGACCGTTCCTTCTCTCGTCCAAGCGGGAAAGGCTCATCAAGCATCTCGGCTACCGCGACCGGTTCGAGGAAGAGCAGGAAAGACAAGATGATGATCCCTCTTCCATGGTAGCTTCTCCGACGTAAAGGACGTCCGCTGCCCTTTTTTCGTAATGTTTATATAGGACCGGGCCCGCAACCACTTGCGGGTAACAACAGGGGAAACGGGTACTATGGAGGATTTCCTAGAAACAGGCCATAGTGTAGGTCTTGAAAAGGAGTTCTACGTCGTCGACGGGAACAACGGGATGACCAACGACACCTACAATCTGGTGCACGACATCGGCGATCGTATGGAAAAAGAACTGGGGGCCTATGACAGCAACTGGGGCCCGAAGTGCTATGAGGACCTCTCCGGCCCTCTGGAGGTCACCACCCGCCCCTGCAAGGATTTGCGCCAGCTGACCAAGGACATCACGACGTCATATAAGATCGCCCAGGAGGAAGCAGAGAATAACGGCCTCTACGCTCTGGGGATGGGAAATCGACCAGGCAAGAACGACGACCATGCGGGACTTCACGTTCATGTGGGATTCAAGGACGAGGGGGAGGCGGAGTACGTGTTCCACGCTCTTCAGAAGCATGTCCCCGACATCATGGCGCTGTCCGCGAACTCGCCCACCAACTATGGCGCTTTCAAGGACATACGCCAGGTCGGTGGCCTCTTCACACAGCTGGTAGAGAACGTGCTCGCGGTGCCCACCCTCTGGGGGCACAATTTCAGCAAGTACGGCCATACGAGCCGCCGCTCTGTCATCTACATGCGGGAAAACACCGTAGAAGTGCGGTGCATGGACTCGCAGGGATCGGGGGAAGAGGACGCGGCCATCGGCGCTTACATATTCGGTATCGCCGAGAAAGCCAAGGATGACTACGCCAACGGTGTCCCTATGGCGGAGGTCGGACGCTGGGAAGAGAAGAACTTCACACGCTCTCTTGTCAAGGGCATGGAAGCGACCTTCAAGGTAGACGGCGAGAAGGTCAAGGCCTATCAGGTCGTGGACGACACTTTCGAGGAGATCATGCCGTTTCTCAAGCAGTACAAGTGCCCCAAGAAGGTCCTCGACGTGCTCGAATCCAAGATAGAAGGCCGGCGCTCTGGCGCGGACGACATCCTCGATATCTACAGGGAGGAGCTCCCTCAGGGCTTCCTGGCGCGGCTCATCGCTCCATTCAGGCGAAAGGAAGGCCAGAAGGAACAGCTCATCAAACACCTTGCATACCGCGACGAGTTTAAGGAAGAGGTTGAGCTCGAGGATGCTTTGCCGTGGCAGCCTATGCTCGCAGCAGCATGATCGGACCTCTCGAACGGTCGTTCCGAATCCTTCCGTCAACTGTTGGCTGAAACCGCACACCGCAAACGCAACGTTTATATAGAGGCCAGAGCAGCACCACTCACCAGTAGCAACATGGAGATCGTGAACGAGGGTCACTCGGTAGGGCTCGAGAAGGAGTTCTACATTGTGAACCACGGAAGCAACGGTAATCTTCACCTTGGGGCAGAGATGGGTATCGCATCCGGTATCGGGAACAGAATGCGTGAGGAGTTGGGTGCCTACGATGACGAGGTAGGTCCCAAAGCTTACCTCGATGCATCCGGTCCCATGGAGGTCGTTACCCGTCCCTGCTCGGACCTTCACCAGCTCACAAATGATATCACGACCGCCTACGACATCGCCCAGGAAGTAGTGGAAGCGCATGGTAAGTACGCCCTGGGGATGGGGACGCGACCTGGGGCGCCGGACGATAAGGCCGGGCTCCACGTTCATGTGGGCTACGGCGACGAGGCAGAGGCGGAATACGTCTTCACCGTGCTCAAGCATCACGTGCCCGAGATCATGGCACTATCAGCGAACTCGCCCAACAAGGACGGCACTATCAAGGATATGCGTGCCGCCAACCGTTCGTACGGCCAACGCTATTCCCCCTTCAGTACGACCAGCAACGAATCCGTCATCAAGAAGCGTGACAATACCCTGGAGGTGCGGTGCATGGACACCCAGGGGACAGCAGAAGAGGACGCAGCGATCGCTGCATACATCCTAGGCATCGCCGAGAAGGCCAAGATCGATTACGCCAACGGAGAGGGCGTCTCGGACCGGTTCGGCGACGAAATCAAGAACCATGAGCAGGCGATAAAGGACGGTATGGCCGCGACGTTTACGTACGGTGACGAGACGCGGTCGGTACAGGAAGTGGCCCAGGACACATTCGTCGCTATCCTTCCCTACCTTCGTCAATACGATTGTCCTGACGAAGTGGTGGGCATATTGGCTGACAAGATCGTCCGCGGACGCTCGGGTGCCGATGATATCCTAGACATCTACGCCGAGCACCGATCCCACGGCTTCATGCAAACACTTGCATCTCCTTTCACGTTCTGGAGCAGGAGGAAAGCGCTCTACAACGACCTTGCTCATCAGCGTGAGTGGAAGGCGCAGGAACGCGAGCGGGCGGACAGCGGAGGTGCCTGAGAGATGATCTCCGAAATCCTCAACGACGGCCATTCGGTGGGGCTGGAGAAGGAGTTCTACGTGGTGAACGGCCATGGTAGCAATCGCAGAGGCTACGAGATCGTCCCGGCCGTCGAGGAGCGCATGCGCGAGGAAATGGGCGTCTACGACTCGGTCGTCGGCCCGAAAGCATATAACGATCCCACCGGTCCTGTTGAAGTTACCACTCGTCCCTGCACGGACCTGCAACAGCTCACCGACGATGTCACGACCGCCTACCGCATCGCGCAGGAGGAGGCTGACGCACGTGGCTGGTACGCCCTCGGGATGGGCACCCGTCCTGGAAAGCCCTACGACATGGCAGGACTGCACGTCCACATCGGTTTCGCCGACAAGGAGGAGGCCCGCTACGTGTTCCACGCACTCCAGGCGCACGTTCCGGACATCATGGCACTGTCGACCAATTCTCCATCGAATGATGGCAAGGTCAAGGACATACGCATGGACGCACGCGGCCTAGATGGCCTCTTCATGATCAGGTTCGGTCACCAGTTCGATCCGTTCGAAGACACATCACGCGACTCGGTCATCTACGTACGCGAGAACACCCTGGAGCTGAGATGCATGGATAGCCAGGGGAGCGCCGTGGAGGACGCAGCCATCGCCGCCTACATCCTCGGTATCGCCGAGAAGGCCAAGGAGGACTATACCAACAATGCCTCCATACCGGACGTGCCAGCAGAAGGGCCCGAGAACTTCCAGAAGGCCATCGAGGACGGGATGACCGCGACGTTCACCCACGGGGGCACGGAGATCCCTGCGCACCAGGTCGTGGCCGATACGCTCGCTGAGGTCAGACCATACCTGGAGCAATATAATTGCCCTGAGAGCGTCATAGCCTCTCTGGAGGACAAGGTCGAGAACAAGCGGTCCGGAGCCGACGATATCCTCGACATCTACCAGGAGACGGCACCCAAAGGATTCAAGGAGCGTGTTGGCGCGTTCTTCCACCCGTGGCGCACGAAGGAGCGGCTCATCGACCGGCTCTCCCATCGGGACGGCGGGGGGTGCTGAGAGAATGGCCGAGATCCTTAACGAAGGCCACTCGGTGGGGCTGGAAAAGGAGTTCTACGTCGTTGATGGTACGGGGAGCACGTACCGTCAGTCGATCCTCGAGGGCCACATCGTGGACAGGATGCAGGCGGAGATGGACGCCTACGACGTCAGTGTCGGCCCCAAGTGCTACGAGGACGGTTCGGGTCCACTGGAGGTCGTTACACGGCCCTGCACGAATCTACAACAGCTCACCGACGACGTCACCACGGCCTACCGCATCGCCCAAGAGGAGGCCGATACTCTCAACTGCTACGCCCTGGGAATGGGTATCCGTCCCGGCCAGTCTAAAGATAAAGCAGGCCTTCATGTCCACGTCGGATATGCCGATGAGGGGGAGGCGCGTCATGTCTTCTACACGCTCCAGCGCCATGTACCGGACATCCTGGCGCTCTCGGCCAACTCCCCGATCCGGAGCGGGAAGGTCAAGGACGTCCGTCTGGTCAAGGGCTCTTACGGCCACGAGATCTCGCCCTACTCTAGCACATCCAACAGTTCTGTGATCCAGAAGCGATCCGGGACCATCGAGGTGCGGTGCATGGACAGCCAGGGATCGGGCGAGGAGGACGCGGCCATCGCCGCGTACATATTCGGGATCGCCGAGAAGGCCAAGGATGAGTACCATGGACTCGACGAGGTACCTCCCGAGGCGGATGTCATGTACGATGTCAGCAGCTCGTACGAGGTATTGCAGAAAGAGCTGGTGAAGAACAGGGACAGGGCCATCAAGCAGGGCATGACAGCCGTTTTCAAGACTGACGGTGAAGAGGTGCCAGCGTATCAGGTAGCAGCCGACACCCTTGAGGCGATCAAACCTTTCCTTGAACGCTACGACTGTCCCGCGGACGTCCTTGCCATCCTTGAGGACAAGGTGGAGCGCCGTCGATCGGGAGCGGACGACGTGCTGGACATCTACCGCGAAGTAGAGCAAGAGAAGGGACTGGACACGTGGTGGCAGGGAGTGAAGCGGTTCTTCCGCAAAGACGACGGCCTGTTCGGGCCCGACCTGTACGACCGCATCGCTCACCGCGATTAGGTACCTTTCACACCCTCGCTTGCCCGCAAGGGAACGTTTATTAAGCATCCCTAAGATGTCGTGGATTAGGAGCGTAGTGATCGATGTACGAGCTCGAGCCTGGTGATGAACGGCCAGACCACATCACGGTAGGCCTCATCGATGCCGATGTCCCGTTCACCAGCAGCGATACCCGGGATGAGACCGTCATGGACCACTATCAGGATGCCATCGGAGCGGCCTTGGAGGCCGAGCCCGACATCCTTGTTGGTGCTGAGTACGTATTCTTCCCCTATCAGCCACTCACCCGCGAGGAGCGGGACGAACGGTTCAACGTGATGCGTCAGCTATCGACGGAGCATCCGGACACCCTTCTCATGCCCGGTACCTACATCTGGCAGGAGCAGGGACATCTGCACAATACACTACCTGTGTTCCACAGGGGTGAGCTGGTGTTCACCTATGAGAAGCAGAATCCGGCTAATGCCGAGCGCTGGATGGAGAGCGACCATAACTTGGCATACACTGCCGAGAAGAGCGAGGGAGTTCTCGAGTACCAGGGCCTTTCCGTGGGGATGGAGATCTGCTACGACCATACGGCACACACACTGCGGGACAAGGGTGTCAGGGACCTCGATCTTCAGGTGTTGGTAGCCAACGGCAAGGATTTCATCGACACGGCCACCATGGTAAGAGAAGGAGGGTACCATCTTCGCGTCGATGGCAGCGACAGCTCTTCGTACGATAGCGTCGAAGTGCACAAGTGTGTCGGTCCTTACAAGTACACGACCGTCGGACCTGAACGTATGAGCGAGCTCCCTCATGACATGAAGCTCAACCTCTACGAGCTGGACATGGCGTGATATGCGCCAGGTCCCCCCGATAGCACGGGCTAACGGTCCGCAAGGGAAGGTTTATCAAGCGGACGTTGCGGCCCGTTCGTTGGAGGACGTGACGGACAGTGTACTCACTTGAAGATACGACGAGCAATGATCGACCTGACCACATCACCGTCGGGCTCATCCAGGGCGACGTACCGTTCGACCGCTACAGTCCACGCGACGAGTCCTTCATGGACGCGTACCAGGACACGATCTCCACGGCCCTGGAGGCCAATCCGGACGTCCTCGTAGGCTCCGAGTACTCCTTCTTCCCCCACGTACCCCTCACTCGCGAGGAGAAGGACGAGCGACTTGAGCAGATGCGCGAGATCTCAGAGGAACACCCTGACACCCTCCTCCTACCGGGCACCTACCTCTGGCAGGAGGGCGGCAAGCTCCACAATACCCTCCCCGTGTTCCACAAGGGCGAGATTGTCTACTCCTACGACAAGCAGAACTCGGCGAACGGGGAGAACTGGGTCGCCGAGCAGCATGGTCTTGAATATGAGGCGGAGAAGAGCCGCGGTGTGTTCGAGCACCGGGGGCTCTCCATGGGGCTGGAGATCTGCTACGATCACTCGTGCTACGAACTGTCGGGCAAGGATGTCGAGGACCTGGACCTGCAGTTCCTGGTAGCGAACGGGAAGAACTTCATCGAGAGCGCTGCAGTGGTCAGGTCCGGTGGCTACCACGTCCGCTGTGATGGCGACGAGGACGGGTACGGTGGCGTTGAGGTGAACCGGCGGGTCGGCAGCGATGAGTTCGACGAGGTGTCCACCGGGCAGGAACGTGACCTTCCCAACGACATGAAGCTGGACCTGTACGACCTGGACATGCGGCGGCCCGGATCCGGCGAGGATGGCTTCTCCGTGGCTGGTTTTATCTCCCGCATTCTCCACTGAGCTGCCCGGCCCCAAGCCTTTTATTGTTGCTTTGTCCTACTATTTCGATGGTCACACTGCACCGTATCATAGGCCTGATGCTTCTCCTCGCCCTTGTAGCGGGGTGCCTCTCATCCGGACCTTCCGGAGGGGCCTCCACAACGAACCTCCCATCATACTACCAGCAGCTTGCGGACCAATGCAAGGGCTCCAGCTGTTGCCTGTCCTCCGTTGATTCGATGTACAGGATGAACGCGACCCTATCTCCGCCCAACGGGTGTCCCCCGGGCACACAGGGGAACATGCTCAGATGTGAGGACTCATATAAATGGTGCGAACCTGCGGCCCCGTAAGGGGAGTTATGTCTTGACCGGCACCGGCTGCCCGCCCGGCAGGTCCTCGGCCTTCCCCGTGTCCTGTACGTAGCTGTAGAGCGCCCCCTCAAGCTCCTCGACCGTGGCGACCTGTTCGAGCTCTTGGGACAGCTGCTTGGCCCGACGGTTCCAGAACGGCTCGTGCTGTTCGATGTACTCGCGCACGATACCGGCGATCTCCTGTACCGGGACCTCCTCCATCGGAGCGAAAAGCGACTCCATGGTGCCCGCCTTGATCGCACCGTCCTCGTCACCGGCGATGCCGTACCTGCCGGCCACGCGCTCGTAGGTGCGTAGGGACGAGTCCATCTTGCCGAAGGGCAGGTCGGAGCCGAAGAGGATGCGGCCCTCGTACTCCTGGTGCCGCGAAAGGATGATGTCAGTGAGGCCGAGGGTGTACTTGCCGACGTCCTCTGGCTTCTCCACCTCGTTGTCCTCCAGGGAGAAGGGCATGGTGATGGAGAGGTCGAGGTACACGTTCTCGTGGGATGCCGCGACATCGGCCGCCTGGGTCACTGCAGCGGTGCGTGCCTTCGCCGATACTACCCGTGAGCTCCCGCCGCAGCCGGAGTGGCCGATGATGATGGTGGTGTCCGGGGCCTTCTCGGCGAGCTTGCCCATACGGTAGGGCTCGCACATGATCACGTCCTCCGGATTGTCCTGGTCGATGAGGTCGGGACGGGCCTGGGAGTGGAGGAGCACGGGCATGCCCAGGGCACCTGCCACACGCGCCACGGTAGCGGACTCGTCCGAGTCGGCGGCGAACTTCTGCGCCCGGGGATGGAGCTTGAGCCCCTCGGCGCCCTCCAGACGGCACCGCACGACCTCGTACACAGCAGCGTACGGTCCTTCCGATCCTGTGGTGCCGTTGGGGTCCACCCGACAGAACGGGTTGAACCGGCCTTCGTACTCGTTGGCTGCCCACAGCACACGGTCGTTTGCATAGTGGAATGGGATGAGGACACCGTTGGGATCCGGCACGTTCCGGTCGCCCTCGTTGAAGGGGAACACGTTACACTGGCTCTGCGGTCCGTAGCCCGCGTCCATAGCCTCAATGATCTCCTCGGGTGTCAGGCTCCGCTGTGCCTTTTTCTCCCCGACATGGTCGTACCCTAGGCTGGCCTGGACCTCGGCCATGTTCTCCCATGTGTACGGTGCGGTCAGTGTCTCGATGCCGTCCGGGGCGTCCCACCCCATGTGGACGTGACAGTCGAGGATCTCCCTGTCCGTGTCGCCGTACTCGATCATGATTACACCAGATACTCCATATTGGTAGATTTCTCGATGACATAGGATGCCAGGTCCTCGCCGTCGTTCACGGCATCGATCTGGACGTCGGCGCCGGAGCGGCCACTGTACACGCGCGCTTCCAGACGCTCGCGTACATCGTCCGGAATCTTGAGGTCATCGAGGACCGGCTTGATCTTCTCGTATGTCTCCTTGATAGCGTCCTTAGCTGCGACCTCTACATCCTGGCCGTCCTTGGAATAGGTGATCGTGCCGTCCATGCCACCGTAGCCCACCTCGTCGATGTTCTTCTTGAGGACATCGTTGTCCATCGCGATATCGTACGCGGGGCGGTGATCGGCCAGCCATGTGTCCGATGCGTCCAGCTGTGAGCTGAGCTGGGCGTACTGCTGGTCGCCGTCGGTCTCCTTACCGAAGAACTTGCGGATGCCCCGGCCCATGGCCGAGAAGATACCGGCATGGTAGACCTGTTCCAGCTGATCCTGCAGGTCGTTGCGCTCATGCTCTTTGTTGGCGAGTTCGGTCCAGTCGTAGTTACCGCTGGCCATTTCCTTCTTGGCGAACTCAGCGATGCCCCATATGAACGCGGCCACCGCGACGTCCTCCTCGGCAGTGAGCTGGGCGTCGGGGCAGCGCACCTCCACGGTCCCCTTGAGCCGGTCGGAGTCCTTCTCTCCGGCGATGACGACCCCGCGGCCGTCCCAGCGCTCGCGCTTGAAGCTCAGGACCTCGGAGTGGGCCCGGTCCTCGTCGCCGTACACCACCGGATCGTTCGGGATGGTGCGGCCGTACTGCGTACCGCCCATATTGGTGGAGTATATGCGGGCGTCCTTGCACCACTTACCCAGTGTGCCCTTCTTTGGCGAGTTGGAGGCGAGGGCGATGATCTCGGGGAGGTGGGCCCGCAGGGCCTTGGTGACGAACAGCGCCTCACGGTCGTCGGCAGCGCCGACGTGGGTGTGCATGGCCATGTAGCCGCCCTTGTCCGGATGGCGTGCTGCGGTCATGATCTTGTAGCCGCGGCCGGTGGCCTCGTCACGTACCTTCGTGACCATCTCTTTCATTTCGGTGTTCAGGTCAGTTAGGTTTTCGTAGGGGTGCGAGTTGATCTCGATACCCCAAACGCTGAATCCGAGCGCTGACGGGTAGTCGTGGTTGATACGGTCGTCGCTGCACGCGTTCTCGATCGAAGTGCAGTCAACGGGATTGCCATTGGGATCGACGATGATGAACTCCTTCTCCATGCCGATGGTGTGGCCGTCGTTCAGCTTGCCCCACGACATGATCATTCCCCTCCGTGGAACTCTTTCTCCAGCTCCACCGAATACTCGACGATCTGGCGCACTGCGTCCCTGCCATGGCCGGTGCTGCGCTCGAGATTGTAGAATCCACCAGGGGCGGAGTTAAGTTCCAGCACGATGTAGTCGACGTTACCGTCCTTATCGTATCGCTCCAGGATGTCCACACCGGAGAAGTGCAGGCCGTCACCCATGGCCTTCACGGCCTCGACCGCCAGCTCTGCGACCTTCTGGTATTCATTATCAGGGACCTTCTCTCCATGGCCACCGTTGTGGATGTTAGTGATCCAGTCGTTGTTGACACGATACATGGCGCCGATGCACTCGTCGCCCACCACGTATGCCCGGATGTCCCGAAAGCTCTGGTGCGGCCAGTACTTGAACACGTCCTCCTGGACGATGTCCGTGCCCAGATTCACCTGCTTGAGCGCCTCTTCGGCGGTGTCCACCTTGCGGATGCCCTTGCCGCCGAAACCATTGGAGGGCTTGAGCACGTAGGGGCCCTCGACACGTTCGCAGAACTCACGGATATCATCGTAAGAATGAGGGATGACCGTCTCGGCCACGGGCACATCGGCCTGCTCCAGCAGCTGCTGGGTGCGCACCTTGCTCCCAGTGACCGGGTACATGTCCGGATCGTTGAGAACAAGAGTGCCGTTGGCCTCGAACTCGCGCAGGATGCCCGAGGGGGGCCCGGCCATGAAGTTGATAATGACGTCGGGATCGCCGCCCAGCTCCTTGCGGATCTTCTGCTTGACGTGGCCGCCGCCGCTGTAGTGCTTGGGGAACTTCGCGTGCGCGCCGCGTACGCCGTCCATGGAGTTGACCGCTTCATCGAAGTACCGTCCCAAGGAGGAGTTCATGGAGTTGTCGATATTGTCATGATAGAGCACCTTGATGGACTCGTCATCGAGTTCGAACCCGGTGAGCTTGTCCAACAGGTCGCGCCAACCGCTTATCGTGGCCACTTCCTGTGACATCGATGAGCTGATGGGCACGTTAGTTTGCGCATAGGTATTCCCTATTCCTTTGGATGTAAAGAGCTGCACGTCCCGGTGTTTTTAAAGATTTCGAAACCGTGCGGTAGTAACACTTAATATATCTCCCCCCGAAACACTGACGGCGGCCAATCCCGGCCATAGTCTTTTATATCTCGGCTTGGTCTTGAAAGGCCGTGCGCATCTCCATCGTCATACCGGCACATGACGAGGAAGGAGTGCTTGAGGAGATCGTCGAGGCCGTGATAGCGGGTACCTCGGAGCTCGACCGTGAGGTCGTGGTCGTGGACGACGTGTCCTCGGACCGGACCGGTGCCATCGCTGACGAGCTTGCGGTCCGGTACCCCGAGGTCAGAGTTCTCCATCGAACGAAGGACAACTCATTCGGTAATGCCCTACGACATGGGCTGGCGAACGCAGAGGGAGAGGTTGTTATCCCCGTGATGGCCGACATGTGCGACGATGTGGCTACCATCTCCCGCATGGCTAAAGTAGCAGAGGAAACAGGAGTGGCCTTTGTGGTGGGCTCCCGGTACATGCCGGGTGGAGGCACTGTGGACCAGCCGAGGCTCAAGGGGTTGTTCTCACACACCTACTCGAGGATCTACTCGTTGATGTCGGGACACGCCATCACCGATATAACCAACGCCTTCAAGGCCTACCGGCGCGACGCTATCGAAGGGCTAGATCTTGATTCGGACTGGTTCGATATCTCGGTGGAGATCCCGTCACGCATCCTTTTCGAGCGTAGTGGCGACTTCCGTGAGGTGCCGACGATCTGGACTGGACGCGCTGTCGGTGAGAGCAAGTTCAAGTTGTTCACCATGGGTAAGAATTACGTGCGCTGGCTCATCTTCGTCCTCCGTCATCGGTTCAGTGGTCGGTCGCGATGATCGCGCTCAAGCTGTTCTATAACGGAGAGGGATTTCATGGTTCACAGGTGCAACCCGAGGTACGAACCGTCGCGGGCGAGCTTGAGCGAGCGCTCGCATCCCTGGGTGCGACACAACGGGTACGGCTGGCATCGCGCACGGACCGGGGCGTCTCGGCCCTAGAACAGGTGGCCTGCTTTGAGCCTCCATCAGAAGGATTCCATCCAGGTGCTCTCAACGACCGCCTCCCCGACGATATCTGGGTATGGTCCTGGGCCGATGTCGATGAGAGCTTCAGGCCACGACACGCAACCGGTAAAGAGTACGTGTACGTCCATCCGGCACGGCTCGACGCTGACGCTGCACTCAAAGCAGCGACCATGCTCAAGGGGGAGCACGACTTCACCAATCTCAGCCGTCATGATGACCGCAGCACTCTCCGGACCCTGGATACAGTGGATGTGACGACCGGTGACTGCACGGTGTTCACGTTCCGGGCCTCGTCCTTCCTCCACGAGATGGTGCGTCGGTGCGTTACTTTGCTGGCCCGTGTTGGGGGTGGTGAGGCGGGCATTGACGCTGTGGCACGGGCGCTCGATCCTGATGCGACGGTGAATATCCCTCCAGCTGATCCACGCTGGCTCTACCTTTCCCGTATCTGGTACCGGGATGAGCCCGTGTGGCGTGATTTCGGGCCCGGTCGAGAAGCGGTGCGACGTTTCGTCCGTCGGATGGCGGAGGAGGCACGAGCACGACAGGGATTAGCGGGATTGGTGCTCTCTCGACTGGATTAGGGCTCCTGGCGTGGTGGCGAGAGCACTCCCTGGGCGAGGTCGGAGATGTTCCCGACCGTGCGTACACGGATCCCTGGGCATGCTTCAGCAACGGGAAGGTCGCGCTGGACGAGGCGGACCTGGCCGGTCACAGGATCCTGGCGTTCTTCCCATGTGACGACCTGGGCGTTCTCCTCGGCAACCCACAGCTCGCGCAGTCCTGCATCCAGGACCGCAGCGCACTTCGACGGGAGCTGAGCAACGCCCATGAGCGATCCGTCAGGGCGCACACCCGCGCTCACCGTGGTCCCCTCCCGCGGAACAGTACCATTGATAGCACAGGTCATGAGCAGGGCGAGGGCTGCACCGCCAGACCGCCCCACGAGCGAGGCGTTGTGGTCCGTTTCGACCGTCACACCCCTCTCTTCGAGTGAAGCGGACAGTAAAGTGCTCGCCACGATCCGTGCCGAGTTGAACGCCTCTAGGAACGCCTCGTCGCCCGTGACGTCCACACTGTCCGTGTCGGAATCCGTCCGAACGCTGACCGTGAGCGAGATCATCATCCCCTCTACTGGTGTGTTCTCCTTGAGGATGACGCCCGGGATCCCCAGAGTGCAGGAGCGGGAAGTTATCGGAGCTCCTGAGGACGGACCGGGCGAGCTACTGAGACACCCGACGACGAGCAAGCAAAGAGAGAGGACGACTGAGGTACTATGTCCGCACGCGGGGAGGATCATTCTTGATCCACCGGACCGCTCTTCTCAGGATCCGCGGACTTCTTAAGGCGCTCGTCCCCGGATTCCACATCCTTTTCGTCCATACCATCACCCTTCTCGATAATAACGCGGGTCAGCTCAGCGGCCGCAGAGTACAGCTCATTGATCCTCTCGCTAGTCGTCGTGAGGCCGAGCCAGCGCATCGTGCTCCGAGAAACGCAGACGAGCCCGAAAGAGACAGGGACGGTGAGCACAACAGCATAGTCGCTCTGGGACGCGCCCTCCCAAAGGGTAAAGTACGCGAGCATCCCTGTGCTGAACACCGCCATCTCAGCCCACTCCCACCCGTGTCGGAGGAAGCCAATACTGCGGTTCGCGAAGATGTAACCGAAGAACATCCCGGTCATCCAGCCGAGGACGAAGATAAAAGTCGCACCGAAGAACATCGGCCATCCCTAGCCAAGACCGGGGAATCCGCCACCGCCCAGCTGCTTCATGACTTTTGACATATCCCCGCGGAACCGGCGCTTCTTCATCATTTTGATGAGCTTCTTGGACTGGTTGAAGTGGTTCACCAGTTCTTTGATCTCTTCGACCTTGGTTCCTGATCCTTGTGCGACGCGCTCCATTCGGGACCTGTTCAGGCGCTTTGGTTCCCGCAGCTCGTCGACGGTCATGGAGTCGAGGATGAAGCGGTACTTTTCCAGCTTCTCCTCGCTAGCGGAGAGCAGTTCGTCGGGAAGCTGGGCGCCGCCCATGCCCAGGAGCTCGAACACCTGCTTCAGGGGACCCATGCTCCGGGCGGCCTCCAGCTGGTCGTAGAACTCCACCAGCGTGTAGTCGCCCTTCATAAACGCCTCGGGATCCAGCTCGGTCTCCTCAACGGCCTCTTTTGCTTTTTCCAGCAGGGTGCTTATGTCCCCCATTCCTAGGAGGCGTGAGACGAACTTGGCAGGATCGAAGAGTTCCAGATCCTGGGGAAACTCGCCCGTACCGATGAACTTGACCGGTGCATCGGTGACGGAACACGCCGACAGTGCACCTCCACCTTTTGCTGTACCATCGAGCTTCGTGATGACCACTCCGGTGACGCCCACGTTCTCGTGGAAGGCCTGGGCCTGGGCCCGGGCACCTTGGCCGATGTCCCCCGAGAGCACCAGGAGTACCTCATGAGGCTTGAATTTGATGTTCAGGGCCTTGACCTCGGAGATGAGAGCGCTGTCCAGGCCGTCGCGGCCAGCGGTATCGACGATGATGACGTCGTACTTGTCGTCGAAGTGCTCCAGACCCTCGTTGAGGATGCGGACGGGATCGTCCGCCTTCGGATCACCGAACACAGGTACATCGATCTTCTTGCCCAGCTGGGCCAGCTGCTCGTAGGCTGCAGGTCGCCAGGTGTCCGTGCCGATGATGCACGAGGCAAGTCCCTTCTTCTTGAAGTAGAGCGCGAGCTTGGAACAGGTCGTGGTCTTGCCCGAACCGAAGAGACCGAGGAGCATGATGCGCATAGGGCGGTGCCGGAGGTTGATGTCGGGCGAGGTCCCTAGGAAGGTGACCAGCTCCTCGTAGAGGACGTTGATGATGTGCTCGCGCTTGGAGAGCGTACCGGCGGGCGGTTTCTCGAGGGCTTTCTCCTTGATGGAGGTGGTCAGGGAGAGCACGAGCTTGATATCAACATCGGACATGATCAGCGCACGTTGGATGTCACGCACAATCTCTTCGATGAAAGCCTCATCGATCCAGGAGGACTTAGCCACCTTTTGCATGACGGCGCGTAGTGATGATCCCAGGTTGTCCAGTACCAATTTACTCCTCCTCCTCCTCTTGTGTCGTTGAAGTTATCTGTTCGATGAACCACTGGGGATCGAAGGATTCCAGGTCCTCATACTCCTGGCCTGTCCCGATGAACACGATCGGGCTACGCGTGACGTACGAGATGGAGAGCGAGGAGCCTCCTTTGGCATCAACGTCCACCTTGGTGAGCACGATACCATCGATGCCTACCTTCTCCTTGAAGGTCTTGGCCTGCTCGACGGCGTCGTTGCCCGTGAGCGCGTCGCCGACGAACATCACGAAGTCGGGGTGGTTCACTCGGATGATCTTCTCCAGTTCGTCCATGAGGTTGACGTTCGTCTGGATACGGCCCGCGGTGTCCACCAGCACTACATCGATGCCCTTGGCCTCAGCGTGGCGAATGGCGTCGAAGCATACAGCGGCGGCGTCAGCCCCGTAGTCGTGCTTTATGACCCGTATGCCCAGGTTACGGCCGTGGACCTCCAGCTGCTCTAGAGCGGCGGCCCTGAACGTGTCGGCCGCGGCGAACACGACGCTTTTACCATTATCCATGAGGAAACGGCCCACCTTGGCGATGGATGTTGTCTTGCCGGTGCCGTTGATACCAACGAACATGACGATGAATGGTTGCTTCTTCCCGGTCTCGGAAATAAAGTCCAGTGGACGGTCCAGGCTCTCGGTAATGACGTCCACTAGGGCCCGCTGCACGCTCTCGATAATGGCACCCCGGCGGATTCGGCTCCCTACAAGAGATCCTCGGACCTCATCACACACCCGCTCGGCCACTTCGAGAGCGACATCGTTCTCGAGGAGTGCCATCTGGAGCTCCCAGAGCGGATCAGCGAGATCCTGCTCACTGACCTCCTTGTCAAGGACCACCGAGGAGAATCCCGAGACGACCTTGTCGAGCTTGGAGCGGAGCGAGGCGAACACTTTGCTCAGCCGTTAGACCTGCTCGTCGGCCTTGATGGCCGTGGCCATGGACTGGATGTCCTTCTGGAGCATCTCCATGGCCTGCGAGATCTTCTTGAGGTTATTCTCGATGGTCGAGCGGTTATTCTCAAGACGGTCGAGATGGCCTTGGAGGATCTTCTTGCTGTCCTTGGTGCTCTTGCGCATCACGATGTTCGCACCTACGTGGACCAGCACGTTCTTGCGGTCTGATACGTTCGCACGGACGTACACATCAGGTCCTAGTGGTACGAGCACTCCCTTGTCGATGGCATTCATCTCATCGAGCGCTACCTTCGTGGTGGTGAGCTCGGAGAGGCTCTCGAGCACTATAGTGAGCTGTTCTTGGAAGCCCTGAGCCTGGTTCTTGAGGAGCTCGAGCTCGAGCAGCTTTTCTTGGAGCGCTCGCTTCTGCTCATCGTTCATTGCTCATCCACCTTGGTGATCGCATCGATGTTGATGGCAGTGCGCTTGGTCTTGTGCTTGCTCCCCAGAAGGGAGTAGACGAGCTCTTTGGCGTCGTCCTTGTTCTCGGCGGTCACCGTCTTGGTGAACGGCATGACGTTGCGTCCCATCCGGAACGAACCTTTCACGGAATATTGCATGTCATCTACCTCCAATGATCATATGAACCCGAGTGCTTCGTCGATACGCGCGAGCTCCGGTCCGGTCGTTTCTTTTCCCACTATGAATCCAGTGCTATTGGCCAGGAGCCCCGTCCCCACATAAGGGGAACCGCGGTTCACTGAGCCGATCTCCACGGGCACTTTCATGATCTTCTCGATAAGGTCCAGGTCCTTGTCCGCAGCGTCCGGGGAAACGATGACTCCTCGGTTCGTGGCACAGGCCAGCGAGCCGATGAGGGGTACGCTCGAAATGGGACTGGTCGTGATCTTGACGCTGAGAGTGTCCCGGATCGTGTCCAGGGCAGAGCCCTCTATCCGGGGATCCACAAGTGCAGTGCTATCGTTGACGAGCATGAGGTTGCCCAGAGCGGTGAACTCGCTCGGCACCACTCCCACTTCCACCTTGAGCCGTGATCGTAGGCCCTCGATCTCACGTTCTTTGGTGATGGACGGTACGAGGACGCCGTTGGAATTCGCGACACAGAACAATCCCAAGAGAGGGGAGTTGGACACGATGGTCGGCATTACTGGTACGTCGAGGGTCTTCTTCAGGGTCTTTATCACTCGTGCTTTCAGATTCGTAGGCACGAGAGTGTAGGCATCAGTGCACAGAGCGAAAATCCCGATGTAATCGCTGTTGTTGATCTGGACCTTCGCCACGTGCACTGGACCATCACGCTCCCCGGAGGACTACTCCTTCGCTTCCTTCTTCTCGGCCTTGGGCTTATCCTCGGCCTTCTTGGTAGGTGCCTTCTTCTCGGCCTTGGGCTTATCCTCGGTCTTCTTGGCAGGTGCCTTCTTCTCGGCCTTGGGTTTATCCTCGGTCTTCTTGGCAGGTGCCTTCTTCTCGACCTTGGGCTTGTCCTCGGTCTTCTTGGCAGGCGCCTTCTTCTCGGCCTTGGGGACAGCCTTGACTTCCTTGTCGACCTCGGCCTCAAGGGCCTCGGCCATCTCCTCCGATCCGGCGAGCATCTCCTCTGCGGACACAGCCTCGGCGACGGGCTCAATACCCACCTCCTCGGGTGCCTCGGGCGCTTCCTCGGCTTCAGGCTTCACCTCGGGGAAGCGGATGTCGATACCCATGAGCTCGGCACGCACCTGACCCTCGTCATTCTTGATAGTGTGGATGCGGATGCGGGGAGGGATACGCGTGATACCGTTCTTCCACACGAGGTCGTTTATCGAGGCGCCGATATAGACATCGTCGGACTTCATGTGGCGCGTGAGGAACTGGCGGATGATCCTGATAGCCTTTGGAGCACGCTTCGTGGTCGGGGCACGCTTGGCCTTGGCGAGCGGAATCGTGTAGACACGGTCTAGCATTTCATCCCCCTCCTAGATCTTGGCGTTACTGATGCGCCAGTGGTGCCGCTTCGGGTGGTCACGCACCCTGCGTCGGGTCTTCACCACGACCCACAAGGGGACGCGCTTGTTCTGTCGAGCGTATCGTGCATATCTGAGCTTTCTAGCATGTGGTTCAGCCATTGTTAGACCTCCATCCGATGATCTTGGATTGAACATGAACGGGGAAGAGCGTCGAGGGGTTGTGGCCAAGCTCCGTGAGTCGGGCGCGGACCTCGCGCTCGTAGTCGCCGATGAGAAGGGACGTGCCCTCCTCGTACTGGAAAAGTCGGTCGGCCAGTCGCCGTACCGTGCGGTGGCCCATCCCGATAAGCGGCGCCCAGTACTCAGTGCCGTGTCGGTCCTCGAGACTGCGCATCTCTGCAGGGGTGAGCTTTGGTGTGATATCGTCGCGGCGCGTGCCATCGGCGATAATGGCGGTGTTCGGGGCGAGCGTCTCTACAACCGCAAGGTGGAGCTGCCTCAGCCCCTCCCGTGGCCGTCCGTCGGCCACGATGCGCTCGCACGCCTGGTCGAGGAGCTTCCTATCGAGCTCGATATGACGGTGGGCGAATCCGAGCGATGCCGCCGCGTGCTCCGCCTCACGCCAAGCGTCAGTGATCCCGAAGGATACTGTCGTACAGGTGACGTCGAATCCTGCGTTCTGTAGAAGATGGGCTGTCAATGAGGAGTCCTTACCTCCACTGAAGAGCACAATGGCCTCGTCACCGCTCATTTTATGATCCGGTACTCCTTCTTGTTTGCGCCTCTGATCTTCTTGATGATGGTAAGGAGGGCCTTCTCGTCAACCTTCCCGGTGATCTGGCGACTTTGGATGAGCTGGATGAGCACGACCTCGACCTGTTCAACGAAGTCTGGACGAGCAATTCGGATCCGGCCGAGGCGTTCGCGTGCTTCCTCGGTGAGCATCTTGAGAAAGAGCGTCCGCTTGAGCTCATCGAATTGCTGTCGCTGGGCATCATCATCCATTTGCTGTTGCAGTTGGGCATTGGCATCCAGCTCCTGTTTTTGACGAAGATACTCCTGCAGTTTTCGCCGACGTATCTCCTCGAGATCGATCGCCTACCCTCCCTTGCTTACCTTGAGGGCCAGGGAATCGAGGAACTTCTGTCCCTTAGGACTGACGATCCGTCCAGATCCCTTCTTGACTTTCACGTAGCCAGAGCCCTCGAGCTGCTGAAGGATATTTCGGAGGATCTTACCGCCTGCCTTCTGGAACCTTTCAGGCTTCATCCCCCGGTTCTTCCTGCCGCCGTAGAACGTGCGCAGGCGCTCGACACCGACCGGACCATCAATGTAGATCCGGCGGAGGATGGAAGCGGCTCTGATCTGCCACCAGTTCTCCTGCTCCGGTCGTCGGGTCTTGTGAGAGCCCGTCTTCACGAACGCGGCCCACGGAGGAGCCACGATGTTCTTGTCCTTCTTCAGTTCCTGGGAGAGCTTGAGCGTGAGCCCGGCCGCTGGGACGTCATAAACGGTTACCATTGACTTCACCCTTGATCAAGAGTTTTCGCCCGCGCATGTCGACGACCGATACCCCCAACCGCTCCCTTAGGGCGCGGACGAGAACCCAGTCGTGCCTTTCCGCGGGCGGCGTGGTTTTGAGCTTCACGCTTATTAATGTTGCGGTCGCCGTGTGCCGTTCCAGTTCCCGAATAATGTCTTCTGTAAGCCCCTCGGGACCAATCTCGACGGTCGGAGTCTCGGGCTGATAGTCGCGTCGCTCCGCCCGCTCCCGAGCAAACGGTAATCGTGTAATGGTGCCGCATCCCAAGCACGTCCGTACGACCCTGCCCCGCTTCACACGGACACGGGCGGTCTGGCCGTGCACCATCGGAAGATGGCAGGATGTGCAGACGGAGCGTCTGCGCTGGGCTCCGAGGGGGAGAAGATAGCGCATACCTATACGACGGGCCAGCCACACGTATCGGCGGGCGAGCTCGGGTGCCTCTCGCACGGTCCTTTTAGCACGGTCGAGCAGGATATCGATGCGCTCGGAGGCCAGCCGGCGCATCCATTGGGGCTTCCTTCCACCCCGACCCATCAGCTCTTCCCCGTGAACAGGCCCTTTGCGTCCTCGTAAGCGTGGAGGACGGTGGATAGCACCGTCCATGCCGGGAGGCCGGAGTCGTAGATACTGATGACATTCTCCTCGTCCCGGTGCTTGCGATCGAACTCCCCATGAGGGAAGCCACCGATGACCACTATAGGCCGCTTTTCCTTGGCCAGCTGACGCCCCAGTACCCGGGGCGACATCCGCTTGCCTTTCTTGGACAGGATGAAGACCTTGGACGGTTTCTCCCGTTCCAAGAGCTCATCAAGTGTCATATCCGCCAGTTCCAGCAGAGGCTGTTGTGGAGGGACGGCGCCCTCGATCAGGAGCTGACGCATTAGCCCTGCGAACCTATTGTAGTCCTTCGGGATGCGCGTATAGCGGTTGATGGAGATTACTTTGTCGTGACGCGTGTGCACGTGAAGCCTGAGGTGGTCCTTGGAGTTGGCCACCGAGTGGAGGGCGGTGACCAGGCAGAAGTGGAGGATGTCGGGTCGCCCCCGTCGTCGACCATCGTCGAGCTTCCACGTCGCTCGGTGGTGATGTGTCGACTCAAGTAGCATATGGCGTGGTTCGTTCCCCGAACGCTCCGCTGATGCCGTGATGACGGTGTCCTTGTGCAACCGCTCCGGGACCAGTTCGAGCTCGGTCTCGGCAATGACGATGTGGAGCATCAGGACATATCAGCTGGGAAATAGTAATAAAGTGCTCGGATGGGGGTTAAAAAGTGTTGGCGACGGTCCGGGCTTCCCACCATCACGGCAGTACCACACGGAACGCGGGAGGACTTTACTTCCGGGTTCGAGATGGGACCGGGTGTTACCCCTCCGCTATGGCCGCCAACGTCAGCCTTTTTAGGGAGGGACTTTTTATAGGTTGCGGTTAGGGCGGCCCGTTTCCCTGTATGATCAGCTCGATGGGACCTCTCCCGGTTGTCAAGTAGATATTAATTATCCGGGTACGTATCCCTCGCACCAGGGAAGGAGATTCGCCATGCCGAAATGTCCGAACTGCAACACCGAGGTTTCTCCCGACACGTTCAATTGCTCGACCTGTGGTGCCCAGGTGTCGCAGGCCGGGCCCGCCTATCCCGGTGCAGAACAATCGAAGATCTCAGGGGGACCGTCGGGTTCCTGGACAGGTGTCATAACCAAGGTTGTCGGAGTTGTGGTCGTAGGGCTGGTCTTCTTGTTACTCGTACTGCCCATCATCGCCAACATGTGGATCGCGAGCGTCCAGAAAGAGGTAACATCCGAGGCCGAGGAGCAGATCATGTCCTCGTTCCAGCATGGTACGCTCCAGATAGTATCGGCGTACGAGTGCGAGGACGACATCCCCGACTGTAAGACCCTTGGTAATCTCTGCTTCTTGGTGCGGAACACGGGGAATACGGTCATCCGACTGTCCGATCTTGGTTCGGC
Source organism: Candidatus Undinarchaeales archaeon (assembly GCA_030753015.1). Lineage (GTDB taxonomy): Archaea > SpSt-1190 > SpSt-1190 > JASMDC01 > JASMDC01 > JASMDC01. Next base: position 74,368 of record JASMDC010000002.1, read on the forward strand.
GTTGGTTGTCTACGAGCTTCCGGACGCTCCCGAGGCGGGAGACCGGCCGCTGATGGGCAAGTACATCAGTGGGACGTTCGGTGAAGATCTGACATGCTGCCTCTTCTCGGCCATGAGCGCCGAGGGTACCTGTGGTGAGAAGAAAATCATCGAGTCCAGGGAGACCTTCATCATCGGATTCAACGGGGAGTTTGAGGACGGTGCTGGCGCATCACGGCCGATGTCCTTTTCGATCGTTGAGGAACAGCGACTAATCCTCAGTATGGACCTCCCTAGCGGGTTCAGGATTACCCATCAAGTGGTGTGAGCGGATACGCAGGACCGCTCATCATTCTCCCGTGCCATTAGCTGAAAGGATCCCTTCCTGCCATCCCCAGGCACCAGTGACCCTTCCATCCTTGGCCAAGCGTCCGAGGCGGCTCCGTGTCCCGTCAGCGAGTGTCCCGGCAGGTTCACTCTCGAAAGGTGTTCCGGGTAGGGGCATGAACACATGGACATGGGCGCGACCGTTCCGTCTGAACACCTCTTCCATGAGGCCGAGGGTGAGCTCGACGTCCTCAGTCGTCTCGCCTGGAAGGCCGAACAGGATGTCGACGTCGCATGTAAAACCATGGTCTGTCGCCACGTCAAGGGCCTGACGCACGTGGTCCGCCGTGTGGCCCCGCCCCATCGTACGCAATAAACGATCCGAACCGCACTGTGCTCCTACCGAGAGCCTACGGTTGGCCACTCGGTCCGCGACAACGTCCAAGACCTCGGGCGTGACGAAGTCCGGTCGAACCTCCGAGGGGAAGGTGCCAAGGTAGGGTTCGACGCCATGAGAACGTACGGTGTCCAGGAGCTTGGTAAGCTTTTCAGGTCGAGGTGTCCTGCCGTCCGAGCCATAGGCGAACGAATTCGGGGCCAGGAACCATATACGTGGCTTGCCGTTGCGTGCGTATAAGCGTGCCGTCCGGTCGACGGAATCGAGAGAACGGTGGCGTACGCATCGGCCGAGCAGGTAGGTGACCTGGCAGTACCCACACCCGAAGGGACATCCGCGGGAGATCTCCAGGGGAGCGAAGAGACGCAAGCGCTCGCTCATGGGTGGATGGGCGTCAAGGTCCACAGGTGGAGCCGGATCGAACTGCCCTTCATACCCGTGTCCATAGATCCCTGGGATGCCCGCGGGCGGAACGCCGTCCCGGAGAGCTCGAGATAGCTGCCCTAGCGCATCCTCGCCCTCGCCCACACACACCCAATCGAACCCGTGTTCCAGGGCCTCCGCGGGCCGGGCCGAAGGGTGGGGGCCACCTGCAATGGTGCGCATACCTCGCGGGAGCGTGGCGAGCTCACGATAGACCTTGTCCGCCCGGAGCGTGGTGAACGAGTAGGCTAGGAGGTCGACCTCGGCCGAGCGCGGCTCGTCGACCGTGACGATATCGATCCCGTCCACACATTCCAGTGCACCGGCGAGCGCCGGGAGGGTGTAACGACTGGGTTTGGTGTACCGAAGACCGACGGTCAATCGTCCCATGGGACCCGTTCTACCGGAAGGTGGGACGGACCGAGAGCCTCATGGGGAGGTACAGGTGCCTGAACGGTTTGTCCGCCGTCTCCTCCTTGATCCGGGAGACCAGGCTGTCCTCGGAGAGTCCTTCCTGCTTTTTCGTGGAGCGCACTCGGACCGCGAGCTCGCCGCCTTCGGCCTCCTTGTCGCCGAACACGATGATGTAGGGGATCCACTCCTTCGCGGCGTTGCGGATGCGCTTACCTACTGTCTCGTCGGTGTCGTCGGTGTCGACCCGGATTTCCTTGCTCCGGATGCTGCTTGCAAGGGTCTCAGCACCCTCCTTGTGTCGCTCCGCCACCGGGATGACACGCACCTGGGTGGGCGCCAGCCATACCGGCAGCTGGGCGACCCCGCCCTTCTCGGCGGTCATGTGAGCGGTTTCCAGCATAGCATAGATGTCCCGCTCCACTGCCCCGGAGATGGAGCAATGCAGGAGGAGCGGTGTCTGCTTGGAGTCCTTCTCGTCGACGTAACTGATTCCGAACCGTTCGGAGTTCTCGACATCGATCTGCACGGTGGAGAGGGCCGAACACTTATCCAGGGCGTCGACGAAGTTGAACTCGAACTTAACGACGAAGTAAGCATAGCGCTTGTCCCAGATCTCGATGAGGGCAGGTCGCTCGATGATGCGGATCATCTCCTGGACCCACTCCTTATTATCCTCGTAGAAGTCCTTGACGACACGGAACACTACCTGATAGTTGAGCCCGAGGTCGTCCATGATGTCGCAGGAGAGCTTGTACTGGTTGAAGAACTCCGCCTTGGACTGGTCCATGTCCTTGCATACGGTGTGCATATCGGGCATGGTGAAGGCCCTAAGGCGCCGTAGCCCGACGAGCTCGCCTGCCTGCTCGCGTCGGAAGGAGTAGCGGGTGAGCTCATACATCCGCAGCGGGAGGTTGCGGTAGGTGATGTTCATATTGTGCTTCATGAGGAACTGACCGAAGCAAGCAGCGAAGCGCATGAAGTACTTCTTTGTTCCGGACATCAGTGTGTACTGTCGTGCCGGGAACCGGTTGAGGTACTTCTCCAGAGCAGGGTGGTGATAGTCGTACATGAGGGGGGTCTCGACGGGCATACCGCCGTAGTTCACCGTCACACTGGTGATATGGTCCTCGAGTAGGTTCTTGATCAGCTCGCCCTTGGGGTACCAGCGCATGTTGCCCTGGTCGGAGCCCGGCTCATAGTCAGCGATCTCAAGCCGCTGCATGAGAGTGACGTGCGGTGGGATCCGGTCCACCGAGCGCACGCCCGATACCTCATAGTTGTAGAACCGCTTCAGGTCGGGGAATTTCTGGTAGTTGAATGAATCGGAAGGGTGGAGGGAACCGTCTGGTGTTAGGACGTTGAGCGTGTGCTTGACCTCCTCCTCCTCCTTGAGCGCCTGGGAGACTACCTCTTTCTCTTCCTGGGCCCCGCCCGCCTCGCCAGCGTAGATTATACGGGTGAGCTCCGATAGAGGGTGGCCCTTGCACTTGATGGTGAATCCCTTGTACCAGCCGAAGGGACTGCGGTGGACCTCCCATCCACCAGCTTGTAAGAAGGTCTCCATCCGTTTTAGGATCTTGATCGACTTGTTGGGGCCGGCAGGATCGGCTCCGAAGAGGAAGTGGACATAGGGATAGAGCACGATGCGCTCGGGCTTCACCTGCTCGGCCACGGCCACGATCTCGTTGGAGACCTTCAGGGCGATAGCGTCCACATCCGCCTCGTCCGCTTTCTCGACGGCCAGAAAGCACACGAGGGCCTCCTCGACGCGCCCCTGCTTCATATCGTCAGGAATGTCCTCTGCGACCTTGGTTTTCTTCTTGGCCTCGAACTCGAGGAAGTCTGAATGGATTAGTGCGATCCGCATGATAACACCTTCGCGTGAGACGCAACCAAACACTTAAAAGGTTGAAGCGGTCGCGCGGTTCAAGAGGGTCCATGACAATGGTGAAACACGAGACGGGAGCTCAGGACAAGGACAAGATGCGCGATCTATTCCTCCAGGAGATGCCCGCCAAGATCCTTCTTCTTCTAAAAAAACGCAGCCTCAATAAGAGCGTGCGCGACTCATACGCCTCTCAGATTTCCAAGGACGTGGATTGTACCTACTCGCACACGGTCAAACTGCTTGGCGAGATGAACAAGCTCGGTCTGGTCAAGTTCGAGCGTAAGGGGCGCCTCAAGCTCGTGATCCTCTCGACACGGGGCTTCGATCTGGCCAGCCGGCTCGATACCCTTGTGCGGAACCTTAACAAGGTCTGAGGATCAAGACCAGCCGCTCTTATGAGCTATCTCCGATCCAGGTGACATCTACTTCGTCGGTGCGGAAGCGCTGGGTTGTGAAGGACTCCTCGATGCCTTCCTTGATACCGGTCTCGTACATCTGCTCGCCAACGAGGGCGATCATGGTACCGTTGTCACCGGCATACTCCCGGGGCACCACGTAGGCGTCACCTCCACGCTCATGGGCCATGGTGGCCACCATCTCGAAGAGGCGCTTATTGGCCGCAACACCGCCCACGAGGAGAGCGTCCTGCTTTTGGGTGTGGGCCATTGCACGCTCGGTGACCTCGGTTAGCATGGCGAAGGAGACCTCCTGGACGGCCATGCACAGCGCTTTCATGTCCGCACCGTCGGCGAGCCGCCGCTTGATGTCGGAGAGGATGCCCGAGTAGGAGAGGTCCATACCCTTGACCACGTACGGGAGCTCGATGAGGTCCGCACCCGCCTCGGCTGCCTCCCGGGCCATCCGCTCTACCGCCGGACCACCTGGGTGAGGGAGACCACCATACCGACAGAACTGGTCGAATAGGTTGCCGATGGGGATGTCCAGTGTCTCGCCGAACACGCGGTAACGATGCTCTTCATAGGCGATGACCTGGGTGTTGCCGCCGCTCACATAAAGAGTCACGGGATCGTCGATGTCACATGCCAGCCGCCCCACCTCGATGTGAGCGATGCAGTGGTTCACTGGGACCAGTGGGATACCATGACGGATGGCCAGTGTCCGCGCCGTCACGAGCCCCGCAGCGAGGCAAGGGCCGAGTCCCGGTCCACGGGCGTAGGCAACAGCGTCAAGTTCGCTAGCACTCGTCCCCGCGGTCTCCAATGCCTCCGTGACCACCTTGGCGGCCACCTGTGCATGGTGCTCCGCAGCATCGCTGGGGCGGATGCCACCGACGGGGGGTTTGAACGTGTCCATGATGTTGGAGAGGAGCGTACGCTCATGGCAAACGCCACACCCGAACGTATGGGCCGTTGACTCGATACCAAGGATCACGCATCCGAGTCGAAGGGGAAGACATTAAAAGATTGTTCCCGTCTGCCGCCGGTATGTCAAGCTCCGAGGACATCACATGGGACGGCGAGTCCCTCGTCACCGCTACTATCGGTGAAGGCTACGAGGCCGAGAAGATAACCGGTGACTGCGACTTCGTCATCCAGGAGCTCATCAATGACGACCGCTCGCTCCGAGAACTCTATATCAACTGGTCCTGGACAAAGAAGGAAAAGGAGTACAGCGGCTTTGCGGTCATCGAGCCCGAGGGTGATGTAGAGTTCTGGGACAGCCGTCTTAAGGCCATCGGTGAGAAGGATCACCTTGACATCCACCATAAGGTGGAAGGATATATCCACAGCGTCAATGTGGTGTTGGATAAAGAGACCAAGGCTTTCGCGAACCTCTCCGAGGCCATCGCATTCGCAAAGGAGCACAAGAAGGAGTTCGATGAGATCGACTTCGACATCATCCTTCCAAGCATACCTCTGCCGGGCAAGACGAAGATCTCCCCCAGGCGGGAGGAGGTGCTCGTCCATCTACCCGCGGTAGAGGACCATCTCCACGAGCATGAGAAGCACAAGGAACGCGTGGAGCTTATCTAGTCGGGACCCGCTTATCCGGTTCCAAGGGACCGGGGCAGAAATCGTCATGTCAATAGCGTGAGAACTGGGGAGAACGACTTACCGGACAATCCCGCACAGTGGGATGAGGAGCTATTTCTTCCCGTACTCTGTGTAGCCGCAGCGGCCGCAGTGGAAGCGGTCCGCGTGCTTGGCCAGGAAGACGCCGTCCCCGCACCGCGGGCAGGGCTTGTTGTTCCGCTTCAGCTTCTCACCGTCAAGGGAATAGGCGGCGTTGGGAGTACCATCGGAGCTTACCATCAGGCTTTCTCCTCCTTAGGTGCCTTTTCCTTCTTTCCCTCGGCCTTCTTCTCCTTTGGCGCCTTTTCCTTCTTTCCCTCGGCCTTCTTCTCCTTTGGCGCCTTTTCCTTCTTTACCTTGGCCTTCTTCTCCTTTGGCGCCTCTTCCTTCTTATCCTCGGTCTTCTCTTCCTTTGGCGCCTCTTCCTTCTTTTCCTCGGCCTTCTCTTCCTTTGGCGCCTCTTCCTTCTTTTCCTCGGCCTTCTCTTCGCCCTTGATGAGGCCGTTCTTCCTCAGCGTGGCCTTGGTCTCCACTTTTGCGAGCACACCAGCGTCCTTGTAGACCGAGGCATTGCCCTCACAGGAGTCGATGCCGAAGGTTGTCTCGTACCGGTTGACGATCAAGAGCTCCTTCTTCGCCTTCAGGGCCGATGCCAATTGGGCTCGCACCTCGCCGATGGGCGGGGTGGCGGCAGTCTTGTGGTCGATGCGGAAGCGCACCTCGGTGCGCGCGAGCAGGAGGTTCTCGTTCTTCTCAACGATTTCAACTTCCATGTAAATTCACTCCGTATGTAAATATTATCGTACGCGCAGTGCGTACTTTCCGGGGATATCGACTCCCATCTCGGTAGCAATGATGGAATCATTCGCGTCCAGGATGTGTGCCACCCCGGTCCATGTAGTCGTGAAGGAGTCGCCCCCGCAAATGGGGCACTTGTCCTTCAGTACGATGCGGCGGCAGGAGCGGCAGACCTTCTCAGGCAAGGACAACACCTCCTTCCTCCTCGCCAGCCCAATCGATCTTGCCAAGACCGGGCTGGCGCATGGTCAGACCGACCTTGGCGGACTGGCTGTGCTTGTAGGACACGGTGATGATGCGTGCCCTGACCTTGTCGCCGCTCTTGAGTACGCGCTTGCTCTCGCGGCCCATGAGAACACCGTCCTTACTGTACGAGATATAATCATCGGTGATCTGCGAGATGTGGACGAGGCCGTCGATGGGCCCGAGGCGGATGAACGCACCGAAGTCCACGATCTCGATGATAGTGCCCTCGACCACTTCGTGGAGCTCGGGTCGGTAGATGAGCATCTCGAACACTGTGTCGTAGTAGACGCCAGCGTCACCGGGGATGATCTTCCCCTCGCCAACGCTCTCTACCTTGGTGATACAGAGCACAACACCGACCTGACGGTCCATGAGGCCCTCATATGCCTTGCGCAGGGACACATCTACCGCTTCCATGGGCTTCTTGCCCAGGAGCGATGGATCCACCCGGACGCTGTCGCGCATCGAGACCAGTTTATACATGATTATACCCTCCTATCGAATCTCCAGTTTCGGCCGCACCTTCTTATCGAACAGCCGCATCGAATGTGCGATGACCTTGCGAGCGGTCACCGCATCCCGCCATCCTAGCACCTCAGTGGTGACGTCCCCGGCGAGTTCGCTCTGGAGACTGAAGTACCGGGCGATCTCCTTAGGGAGGTTGGTTGGCAGGTCGTCAAGTCGTTTGATATCAGCGAGCGTTCGGTCGCGGACTGGCACGGCCAGCACCGTGTCCGAGCGTTGCTCACCTGTGATCATTTCAAGTATCGCTATAGGGCGCGACTCGATGACGCACCCGGGAAATGTCGGTTCGTTGGTGACGACCAGACAGTCGAGGGGCTCCCCGTTGTCAAAGATCGTCTGCGGTATGATCCCGTAATCGCCGTTGTGGAAGACGGGGGCAGAGAGTACCGTAGTGAGCTGGTAGTACACTTGTCCCTTGTCAGAGACCATCTCGTACTTGTTACGTCCCCCGCGGGGTACTTCGACCACGACGTTGATGATTTCTGGCGGATCCGGTCCAGGCGGGATGGTGATCCAGGGGTTGCTCATGCGCTCACCTCCTCAAGATGACTACGGTTGCGGAGTACCACAACGGGGCGTCTAAGCTCGGCGAGACGCTGCTTGAGCTCTTTGTCCTGTGTACACACTACGGCCCCTTCCTCCTGGGAAAGGGCGACGAGAATGTCGTCCGTCGATCCCGGAGCGGTGAATGGAAGCACGGCGACCCCTAAATCTACAAGCTTGAGCCCGACCTCGGCCGCGAGGTTGTCTCGGCCACGGCCAGCGGTTGCCAGTGCCCGCAACTCGTCCATGACAGCGGGGACGGTGACCGTCTCAGCACTGGGATTGAGGCGAGTGAGCTCGGTCAGGACGTCCACACCAAAGTTATGTGGGATCATCAGGAAATTCGTATCGAGAGCGTACATCATTAGATGACACCGTACCCGATCAATCGCCACCTAGCCCCGAACCGCCGCGAGAGCGAGGCACGCTCACCCTCCAGCGCGCATACGGGGCGCTTGAGCGCCACACGCACGTGGTCCTTGTGTTTGTCGACTACCACACCGACGGTAGTGGCCGAACCTACGTTGATCATGAACAGCTCCTTGGGTGAGATGGGTTCCACAGCGATCTCTTCCTTGGATCCCACCACGCGTTCGAGGAGAGTGACGTCCATGTCGAGCGTCGAGAGGACCGGGGGCAGCTTGCCGGGGAAGCCAACGAGGTTGCCCGAGAGCGAGTCCGCCTTGGAGAGCGATGGGTCCAGGGACGTACCGATACCGAACGATCCGCCGGGGGTCACCTCTTTTGTGGCCTTATCCCCTGTCGTGATGGTCGTGACGGTCGTGTGCAACGGTTCCCAAACGTCCTTGTTCTCGACCTTATGCCTGATTCCTGGCCGGATCTCGATCTCGTCCCCGATCTTGAGCTTGCCTTGAACGAGAGCACCGCCGAGGACGCCACCCACGAGCTTGGAGGGATGCTTTCCCGGTCGGTTGACATCGAAAGAGCGCGCGACGTGCATACGCGGGTCAGCGGACGGGTCCCGCTTGGGTGTCGGGATGATAGTCTCGATGGCCTGGATCAAGGCGTCCACGTTGATACTATGCTGAGCGGAGATCGGGATGATGGGAGTTGTCTTAGCCCGTTCCTCTCCGAGGAATTGGACGATCTGTTCATAGTTTTCTTGGACCTGCTCACGGGAGACCAGATCGACCTTGTTCTGGACCACGACGATTTTTTTGACGCCGACTATGTCCAGCGCCATGAGGTGCTCCTTCGTCTGGGGCTGGGGACACTCCTCGTTGGCTGCGACCACTAGCAGCGCACCGTCCATGATAGCAGCGCCACAGAGCATGGTGGCCATGAGGGTCTCGTGACCCGGAGAGTCAACGAAGGATACGGCCCGCTGGAGCTTTGCCTCGCCACCGCACGCAACACACCGATTGAGGGTGGTGAAAGCTTTAGGGCCCTTCTCCTTGGGGCACTTGTAGAAGGATGTGTTGGCGTAGCCGAGCTTGATCGTGATACCGCGTTTGAGCTCCTCGGAGTGGGTGTCAGCCCATACTCCACTGAGCGCTTTAGTGAGCGTTGTCTTTCCGTGGTCGATGTGACCGACGAGTCCGATATTGACCTCAGGTTGTGAGACTGGATTGGGGGACATGTCTTCACTCGGCCTTCTCGGCCCCTCCATCATCGCCAGCGAAGGAGCTCTCGAGCTTCTTCTTCCCAGCCTTGACTACCTTGGTGTTGATCTGTAGGATGGCGTCCGAGATCGTGTTCCCACGCACACTCTTACGCCGCCGAATACCATCGGATGTCGGTCGGTAGCCGGGCGGTCCGGCGAGGAGCACCTTCTTACGAGCTGCACCTTCGACATCCTTACGCATGGCGAAGCCTTGCCTATCTGAGCCACCTGTGATCATGAGCTCGTAACCGGTGAGACCGAGGACTTCGCCCCGGAAGGTCTCACCTATTCTCTTTCCGATGAGGCTTTTCATCTCATCCCCAGAGAGTTCCTTCTGGTAGCACTTGCCTCCCTTGATATCCGATATCGTTACTTTGAACACCATTATCATCATCCCTATCCGAGCGCCCACAACGGATTGCGAGTGCGCTTTATATCGACGATCTGCTGAAGCGCCGCCTTCTCACTTCCCCGGATAACTTCCAATATCTTTTTAATTGTTCTGTAATCGGGCTCCGGGATATCGGTGAGGAGAATATCGTCCTCATCGAAGTCTTTTCCTACCTTTGCGGAGTCGATGGAGAGCGCGACCTGCATACCCTCATCGGCTTTCCGCACGTTTTCACCTTTGTCCTGTACACCCTTGATACGCCCCACACAATCGCCTTTCAGGGTCATGAGGGGATACCCGGGCTTGACGAGGCCGCCGAGGATCTCCACACCTACCACGGCCGGCTTGCACTGCCTGAACACGTAGCCACGGAGCACGTGGACCTTGCCGGCCCGCACCACGTTGGAGAGTAGCTCCTCCTTCTCCTTTGCCCTTTCAGTAGTGGTCCACTCGTCGTAATCCTCGAGGAGCCGGTAGATGACGGTGTTGTTGAACACCGGTACATTCTTGTTTCTGGATAGATCTTCGGCATCGGGAAGGACCGATGTGTTGAATCCGAGCACGATGCCGCGGTAACGGTCGGTCTTGCCCACTTGTTCGGCCTTGAGCACATCGCGCTTGGTGACACGTCCCACATCAGCCCGGCTGATCGGGATCTCAAGGGCTTTGAGCATGCCCACGAGGGCCTCCAGGGCGCCCAGCGTATCGGCCTTGATGACGATACCGTTGACGTTCTGTTCAACGAGGACGTCGCTCACCTCTTGCGTAGCTGCCTGGACGAGCCGCTTGACCTCCTTCTTGTTCTTTGCCACGGTCAGGGTCGTACCTGCCATAGCGTTCTCGAGGCCAGGTGCCGCGATCTTGATGCCGGCTGCCGCCTGCACCTCCTTGACCGAGTCGAACTTGTCCCTCGGATCGCGGATCTCGTCGAGGGGTTTGGGGTTGAGCAGGGCACGCACACGGGCCACGATGGGTGGTCCAAGCGAGCCTACGATGATCGTATCACCCTCCTTGATGGTACCATCGTAGAGGATGACATCGAGGGTCGTGCCCAGACCCCGCTCCTCCTTCACTTCGAGGATGGTGCCCTTGCCAGGGGCGCTCACGTCCACCGCGAGGCCCTCCTTGAGGAATTGCTGAGTGAGCCCGGACAGCACCATGAGGAGCTCGCCGATACCTTCCCCGGTCTTTGCAGAGACCGGAACGATGGACACCTGCTTGGCAAAGTCGGCGATCCGGTCAAACCGCTCTCCCTCGAATCCCTGCTCCGAGAGCTGGCCTACGAGCGTATAAATCCGCTCCTCGAGCTTATCCACGACGTCCTTCGACTGCTGCTTCAGGCTCTCTGTGATGCAGGTGGTATCCCCTTTCTTCCATCCATGGATCATGTCCACCTTGTTGGCGGCCACGAGGAAGGGTGTCTTCGATTGACGGAGAATGGTCAGCGACTCGATGGTCTGGGGCCGGAACCCGTCATTGAGATCAACGACAAGTAGAGCAAAATCGGAGAGAGCACCACCGCGCTTGCGGAGGCTCGTGAACGCGTGGTGGCCCGGAGTGTCGATGAATAGCAATCCCGGGATGCTCAGGCAAGTGTCCCCCTTCATGAGCCCCTTACAATATGACTCTACGACGTCGAGGGGTACACAGGTGGCACCTATATGCTGAGTGATACCACCAGACTCACGGCCAGCTACCGATGTCTTCCTGATCCAGTCCAAGATGCTCGTCTTACCATGGTCCACATGGCCGAGCACGGAGACTATCGGTTGGCGCAACGCTGTCTACTCCCGGGGGAAGCCGCGGTCGATGCCGCGGCGTTCAGGGCTTTTTCTTCTGCCCCTGCTCGGTCCACTTGACCCGGCGGGGAACCCTAGAGAGGTTCAGGAGGTTGTTGTCGCACTTGCTCGAGCAGAAGTACAGGATAGTACCGTCGTCCTTGACGAACATCATCCCCGAACCGGGCTCGATTTCTTTTCCACAGAAGCTGCAGTCCATAGTGCTCCTACCTCGCTGACAACTTTGATGCCTGCATGGTTGTTTCCATAAGCATCAGTATGTCGCCCGTCCTGATGGGCCCTCTGATGTTGCGTACGATGATCTTACCTTGGTCGCGCCCGACGAGAACCTCGCATCGGACCTGGATGACCTCACCACGAACGCCGGTGCGTCCCATGATCTCGACCACCCGAGCGGGTGTTCCCAGGTCGGATGCAGCCGATTTCGCCTCTTCCTTCTTTTCAGCACCTCGTGCCACGGCGCTCCCCTACTTATTCTTCAGGAGCTCGGCGACCTTGGCCTGGATCTCCTCGATAATGGGCTTGGCATTGCCAGGCTTTGTGATGGCGATGGCCGCCGAGGGTACGTCGATGCCGGCCGCGGCGCCCAGTTCCACTTTGCTCTGGACATATACATAGGGTACCTCCTTCTCCTCACAGAGGGGGGGGAGGTGGGCCACGACCTCGGGGGGCGTGACGTCTTCGGCGATGACCACGAGGCTCGCCTGCTTGCGTTCGATGACCTTCGTGGCCTCATTGCTGCCCTTCTTGAGCTTACCGGAGGTCTTGGCGACCTCAATGGCCTCAAGGGCCTTGTCGGCGAGCTCTTTGGGCGTATCATACTTCACATGAATCGCTGCCATTTCATTCAACCTTCCTCGGAATAAATTCCGTCATCGTTCATTGGTTTGGTTGGTGGTGTGGAACGGTTCAATTTATAAGATTTCCTCAAGGACCGCGTTGCCTTTTTCCCCCTTGCCGGTCGTCACGAATCCATTTAGTTCACGGACGATATAATCCCGATCGGTGTGAATTTATGGCTGACAAGGAAAATGCCAACACAGAAAGCGACATTAAGACCGATGAGGTCTTCGAGCAGGAAGAGGCCGTGAAGGTGCGGCCGCTGACCACGTACTACGTGCCCATCAAGGAGAACCTGGGGTTCCGGTTCGTGGTTTGGCCTACTAACCTCTCCATCGAGAAGGTCTCCAAGAACCTGGAGACCACCCGATGGGACAGGCTTCAGTCACTGAGCCTCACCCGCCGTTCCGTGGAGTTCCTCGCCACTCGTGCGGGCTCCATGCTCGAACAGTGGGACGTGTGCGCAAAGGCTGCTCGGTAGAATTTTTCGTACACGGATCATCCCTGGGTGCCGGGTAGGGGCTCATCACCTCTACCCCTTTTTTTCCCTTATCCCCCGCCAGCGGGCACCCCTGGTATGAGCGGGAGGGGATCGATGAAGACGTGCGCGGATGGGGATTACCGACGTCCCTAAGGAACACGGTCCGTCCGAGATCCCCACGGTCGCTCGCTCAATGCACACATCCTACTGGTAGCCGCCGCTGCCCCACTTCTGTTGGCTCTGTTGTTGACCACCACTGTAGGATGTCATGGCCTTCTGCAGGTTGGCCTTCATGGTGGCCTTGCGGGCCGCTTCCTTTTGCATCATGAACGCCACACCGCCACCGGCAAGGAGCAGGATCCCGCCCAATGCAGCGATGGCATAGAGCATGGCGGACGAACCTCCCTCGGTCGTCGTCCCTGAGACCTCCGGATCGGGAGTTGCCTCTGGCGTAGCATAGGGATCCTCGCCGAAGTCGTCGTCACCGGCACCCTCCGTTGGCTCCGGGGTCGCGGCGGGTGTCGGGGCCGGCGTCGCAGTGGGCTTGGGCGTGGAGGTCGGCTGACCTGTGCCCGTGTCGATGTCGTCAAGGGTCCGCGTGACCACACGGGTCACCTTGTTGAAGCTCAGCTGCTTGCCCCCGTCGAGACCCAGGGTGAGCTTCTTGTTCTTGTCGTCCATCTCGGCGACCTTACAGCGGAAGTCCACGGCGAGCTCGATCTCCTTGCCATCCTCGACGGTGTACTCCTTGTCCTTGATGGAGAGGCAGTTCTTCAGTTCGCCGTCGAGAGTGAGCTTGAAAGTGGCGGGGGCCGTGCCGTTGTTCTTGATCTTGATGACCGAGCCCTTCTCGAGCTTGGGCGGGATGTCGACCACGATGTTGGGTCGGAGAATGTCGATGTTGATAGGCATGGATTCGGTGATCTCGCCCGGCTTTGTCTGAGAGGTGACAGTTGCCAATAGGGTGTACGTGCCCGCAGCGTTCTCGGGGAGGCTCATGGTGAAGGGGATAACGAGCGGCTGATAGGCTGCTGCCTTCAAGGACCGGGTGATGGGGGAGCCGAGAACGGTATCACCGGTCCCGTTGATCACGATGTCGTAGGTGTCCTCCACGTTCCCGGTGTTGGAGACGTTGACGAAGAACTCGACGGTCTCGCCAGGAACACCCGAAAGACTGGAGGTCGCTGACATCTTCATCCCGAAATGGTCCTCCTTGGTGATGATGAGCTCCAGTTCCGTGCTCAGTGCCGCGTCCGCGATGCCCAAGGGGTGGGCCGTCACGATGAACTTGCACTCATCGCTCTTGTCGGTGGCCGCAGTGATGTTGAGAGCGATGCTGTACGCCTCCATGGGTTCGGTCTCCTTCTCGATGGCACCGATGAACTTCGAGCAGGCGTCATTGGATGATAGTTTGAAACGGATGGGGAATCCCTGCCTGTTGGTGAGGCTCATGATAGCCGATGCCTTGTCCCCTGGTCGGAGGTAGAGCTTGGGATGGGAGTTGGTGATGTTGAACGAAGGAGTGAACTTGAAGGGGCTCATAGTGATAGTTCTTTCTGAGCATCCCGAGGCAGGATCCTCGGAGCATACCATGAGTGTCGCGTTCACCGTGTTCGTGGCAGCGAGCTCGCACTTACCCATGAGATGGGATATGAAGGTGAACTTGTAGTCGGTGATGGTGGAGGTGAGCTCCTTGGCGTTGCCAAGGGTCGGTGTGGCGAGCATGGTAGTAAGGCTCGTGCGAAGGGCGTCATACGCCGTCTGGTTGATATTGATCAGCAGTCCCTTGGTCGTGCCGAACGCAACGGTATAGCTCCCGGCGAGTTCCGACACCTCGCCCGTGACCATCGTCGCCAGCTGGCTGAAGAAGAGGCTCTTGTCAAGGTGGGCAATGAGCTTCTTCTCGCCGTCTGTAAGAGCGCATCCGTATATTGTGGCCGTGTGGTTTGTTGTCCGTTCGGAGTACTTGGAGAGCTGAACCTGGTTCATCGAGAAGGCTGGCGTTATGGTGTCGAGGATGACCGAGTAGTAGACGAGCTCGGCCAGGTTGCCCTCGTTCCGGAACGATAGGGCACAGCTGGTCTCGGCCAGTTCGCCGGCCGGGGGCCCGGCCACTGAGCACGAATACGTCCCAATGTCGAACTTCTTGAACCGGGCCGCACCTACTTCCACGCTCTTCGTCCCGACAAGAAGACCGTCACGTGTGTTGTAGACCTCGATCTTGACAGTCCCCGTCTCCTCGCCGTCCGACCAGAAGAGGACCTGGGTCTCGGCCTCATCGCCCTTCACCACGGTGATGTTCTGACATGGAAGAGTTATCTCCTCCTTTCGGACCAGGGCATGCCATCCTGTCGATGCCTTTGCACAGAGGCGGATATCGCCGTCGACCATGTTATTGCGCATGGTGAAGGCCACGGTGTTGTTCTGGACAGGGACCACTTCTATCGTGTCCGGAGCATAGATGTCGACAGGGGTGATGACAAGGTAGACCGTCGTGATGTTGTACTCGACTCCGTACTCGGCAGATGAGAAGTTCCACGAGACCACGCCCTCGCCAGAGATCCCGTGAGCGAGGAAGTCAAGATCCCACTCCGTGGGCACCTGGCGCACCATATCCTGAACCTGACCGTTGATCTCACGTGTGATGAGCACCTCATTCTCAACGTACCATTTCGGGAGGGCGGAGATGGGCTGAGGATCCTCCCCGTACTTCACGTGGGTGTAGTTCGATGTGTAGCGATAGACTAGTCGTCCGTCGATGACCTCTCGGCTAGCGGCGGTGAGCCTTCCTGAGAGCTTCGAGAGCTGGGACACGTCGATGCGAGGTTTTCCCTCTTGATAGGATAAGTGGGTTGTGTTCCGGACGAGGGCGTACATGACGGTGTCCTTGAACAGCATGCACTTGGTCTTGACCGTCTGGATCGCGTTCTCGTCACGGTGGAAGCTGAAGCGCCATGACTGGGGCGGGAACTCCATATGGGCGTAATACTCACCACTTGCCATGTAGTTGTCCACAACGATGATGTCCTCGTTGTTGTATCCCACCCAAAGAACCGCTGTCGAGGCATCGTTCTCGCTCGCACAGTCGATGTCCCGGTGGTAGACCGTGATGTTGCCGATATCCTTTTTGGTATCCATTCCATCAGCGCAGTCGAAGGTGAAATTGACCACCTCGGTATTGTTGCCTTCGATCCGTAGTTTCCCCTCGGACTCGTCGAACTCGAGGAATGTGAAGGAGTACTTGATGAGGAGGGGATAGAACCCATCAGCGAGCATGTTTGTGACGTAATAGGCGACGTTCTGTTCGTCCCCCAGGCCGAGCTCGACACGGCGTCCGACTGATACTGGGAGGTCCCGGGCCTCCTTTCCCACGGCGCACTCGATGAACCCACCCTCCACAAGGTCGAGCCGAGTGAGGTCATCGATGGTGAAGTCGACCTGGATGGGGTCCGTAATCATCAGTTCAGGTGGCTCTGATGTGTAGTTGTGGTAGGTAAAGGTGAAGTTCACTTGGCCATCGAGAGCACCGGGGCAGTACACGGTGGCCGTTGTCGAGCCACCGCTCTGGAGGATGCTGTCCTTGAAGAGAATGCGGTGCTGGTCGCCAGGTGTGCATCCACCTGAGCTGATGATATCGTCCTGGAAGAATGGATAGAGGGATATGGGGGATGTGTCGGTGGTTATATTGAAGAAGAGGAAGTACTTGCCATGCGCATCCACCACTTCGACATCATCGATCGATAGCTCGGCCGCCGTCAAGGGCACCAGGACCGAGGCCAAGGCGATGATAGTGATAAGCGCTCTATAGGCAGGACTCATAAGAGGACTATAACGTCTGTGTGCTATTTATGTCTTAGTATGGTCACCGGCGCGGCGGATATTGTGTACGATTCCCGTACATAGATCCCTGCTGGGGCCAACCTTGCTGCGCCCCGCGATATCCGCCCGTACCCTTCATTCCGGGACGTCCCGCAACACCGGTCATCGATGTCATTCCCTTGGCGGGGGCCTTGGCGCCGCCACCGATGAGGCCCTTCTTCTGTGCAATGAAGGCTCCCGCACCGATCAACACGATGATGACGATGACTGCACCCGCGCCCATGCCACCGCTCTCGGGCTCGGGCGTCGGTTCGGGTGTCGCTTCGGGCGTGGCTTCCATGGTGGGCTCGACGGTGGTCGTTGACGGTTCGAGCGCGATCGGATGGACCTTATCATAGTTCGCCCCTTCGACAAGAAGCTCGAGGCTCTCCAATTCGGTGCATTCACTGGTGATGCCTATATCCACGAACCCGCCGGCAGGGACCTCGACGCTCGCGTTGGAAAGCGTCACGCAGGCAGCACTCTCATCATTGAGAGTAAGCACGATGGTACCGTTGGCATCACCGAGGTTCTCGATCCTGATGGTACTATTCTCATCGAGCGTATCGGGTACGGTGAGGGAGAACTCGGGTGCGCTCACGGTCACGGAGAACTTGGCCGTTCGTACAAGGTCGCTCTTGATCCCGTGGGTCACCGAAATAGTGGCAGTCTGGACACCCCGCTCCTTGGGGGCCGTGGCCTTCACTGTGATGTTGACCGAAGCGCCCGCATCGAGCAGTGGGCGGCTGACGCTCGGAGGTGAGAATACGTCCCTATCCCCGTCAAAGGACACGATGAATGTCGCCTTGCCGTTGCCCTTGTTAATAAGGGTGGCCACGAGTTCGGCCGTTTCCCCGGCCGTAAGAGCGACATCGCTCACATGGACTTCCAGTTCCATGTCGAGCACCTCCTCGATGTCGACCTCCACGGGGACCGGCACCTTGCGCTGCTGTTCGGTGTAGCCCGTGGGTAGGGCCTTGACGTGGACCATGTACCGGTCGGGCGTGGACCATGAGATAGGAACGGTGAACACATGCTCGCTGTCCTCCTCGATGAGCACTTCATTCTCCTCTGCCAGTGCTGTCTCGGAGTAACCCTCAGAGGCGATGAAGTCGAATAGGAGCGGGAAATGGAGGTTGTTGCGTATGATCATGTCGAATGACACTTCCTCGCCTGCGAGCACGTGGAGCGCTCCGGTCTTCTGCAGGGTGGAGGTGAGTGCGGAGTCCGGCTTGAGCTCATAATCTAGGTCGATGAGGATATCAGTCACTTCGAAGGTGCGGTTCACGCATGCATATCGCAGCTCATCGTCGAGTTGCATGGGTGTGTCACACGTATATGCTGTCACCTCGATGCTCGTCGCCCGGCTGAGGCGACACGTCTTCCGATGCGCTTCGAAGAATGCAGTGTAGAGCGATTCCACGGCATCGGCAAGAACAGCTCCCGTCGTTGCGTCGGGGGAAGCCCGGAACGCTTCGATGTCAGCCTTCAAACGCGCCGATTCAGTGGGCACCCCCATATCATCCGTCCGTGTGGCCAGCACGTCAGCCTCGGTGAAGAAGCTGGCCATTGGTCCCTCCGCGGTGAAGTTGCCACCATCGGCGAAGAGCTTGGCCAGGAAGAACAACTTCCCCACAGATGTGATGTAGCTCTTCAGATCGAGGTCGAGCGAGCACCCGATGATGCGTGCCTTCAGGTACTTGTTGGACGAGGCCTTGGCGTCAACGTCCACAGACGAGAAGGGAGGGGTCACAAAGAGGATGTCCCCTGCGAAGCCGTACCGGTAGGTGTTGCGTACGTTCCCGCCGTTGATGAACTCGAAGTTGCAGCTCATGTCCCATTCGTTCTTGATGCACTCCTTGAGCTGGATGTGGGAGCTTGTGAAGAACGAGGGGAGGAGAGACACCTTGGCGATACGGCTCAAACGTTCGTCCGATTCCGAGGTGACATTGAGAACGAGATCCCCACCAGTTTCTGTCTCCAACCGGACGGTGGTGTTGAGGGTGACGGAGGCCCCTCCGTCGACAGTGACCGAGTGGCATGGTGCGCTCCCTTGCTTGTCCGGCTGGCCGGTCACCTCGACCCCGCTCACCCAGGCCTTAACACCGGTGGTAGTGCCGCACACGCGGTAGATGTCCTGCTCGAACTTGAGGTTGTGCAGACGGAGGGCGAACTCCCCTGTCTTGTTGGGGACAACGGTCATATTCTCCGGGGCCGAGATACGGAAGGGTTCGGTGATGCGGTAAGGCACCTTGATGAAGAAGAGGTCCTGGTGACCTGTCGTGAGGTTGACCCAGATGATCCCGGCGTCCTTGGCCCGGACATGGACCGTCACAAGACTCCCATGGACGAGGTCCTTTGTCCGGTTCACATAGAGACCCTCCTCGGAATGGCCATGCTTGTCGAGGATGATCTCTCGTGGACCCGAGAGGGCGGGTGAGGATACGTTGAGCGCAACGGAGGTCACATTTACAGGGACGGAGAAGATGAACGTGACGTCCTCGGGGTGATGGAGCGAGAGGTTGTTGTAATGGTGACCGACGACGTAGGTATCGCCTTGCCAACGCTCCTCTGGGCGCTGAATACCGACGCTGGCCCGGTCAAGGATTCCGTAGGTCACCATCTGTGCAGGCATCAGGCGCGAACCACCGATCTCGTCGCCTTCGCGGATGGCTATGTAGAACGCGTGGTCCTCGACGAACTCCCGCTCGTAGTTACGAATGACCGTGCCGGGCAGGAGACCGGTCTTGTTCACGACGACGTCCATGATGCCGGTGGACCGGTCGAAGCCCTGGAAGAGCATGAATCCCCGCTCGGTCGTGTAATTGACGATGAGCTGAGGGCCCACACGCTTCACGATGTCCCCCCTGATGAAAGTCTGGTGGAGGAACAGGCTCCGTAGGCCGATGTCCAGGGAGGGGCGGCGGACATCCTTCAACTTACGGGAGGAGGCCTGGTCCACTTGCTGGCGCGGATCATCGCCGAACGGGATGAAGGAGGAGAGCTCGAGGCGGTCGTTGCCCCACCGCACGAAGCGGGCATCACTGGCGGTCTTCCCCGCATCGTCGATGGCCACCTTGAGGACGTTGAATCCGTCCTTGGCCGTGCCCGCCGGTACGTCCACAGTGAGCTTGTAACTACCCTTCACGACATCGTACACGACACCTTTATCGCCCATGTCCTTGCCATTGAACGTGATCGAATAGGAGTAGGCGTTCTCCATGAAGGGCACGGGGTCGCCCTTGGAGTCGATGAGCAGGAAGGTGACGTTGATCCGCTCGGGATCCCTGTCCGCGATTGCCTGCGGTGACAGATCCTCGATGATGAGTTGGTAGCCGTTGGAGCTGCGAGCAGCCCCGAGGCAGTCGGCCACGACGGTCATGGAACCCCCGGGGGGGATCGTGTCGACTCCTGCTTCCCAGAGCAGGCCCGCCTTCACCGAATCGCATGACACCTCAGTGCGCTCACGGTCCGGGACCACGGCCGCTATCGGGGATTTATTGGTGATGTTCACGAAGGCCAGGAGGCGGCCGCCGAGCACGTACGGGGCGTAGTCCACTTCCACGTTCACCGGGGCTTTGACCGTCACGTCCAGGTCAAGGGTCTCCGAGTCGCCCGTGTCGGACTTGATGGTGAGAGTGTAGTTGTACCAGCCTACAGGAGTGCCTTCGGGCACGGTCACCTCCATACGTCTGAGGGCGTTGCAGGGGACACCTTCGATCATCTCAGTACATTGTTCGCCCGTGTGGGCCTGGAGCATAACCGTGGTGCTCGGTTCAGGGCGTCCCGTGATGGTGTTGAGGATGCCTGTGTGGACCTCGTTGGGCCCGGCGAGGCTTAGGGTGATGATGTTGTAGTCGATGGAGTCAAGGGCCGCGTTGATCTTCTGTGAAAGGCTCCCCAGGCTGAATCCGTCGAAATACTTACCCTTCGTGTCCTTTGTGATGTTGATGAGGTCATAGCAGTATCGGTACGCTTCCCGTTCGGTGTCGGGGGCCCAGGCCATACCGGAGCAGTCCTTGGGTTTGGGGACCGTCGTATCGCAAGTATCCCCTGTGTTGCCCTTCCACGATGGATCGCCACTGCAACAAGTTGACTCGCAGAGCCGCGCCGCGTCTTCTCCCGTGCAGGTGAGGCCGCATTCGTTGCCGGTGGACGTACATGGAGGGCATGTGGGAGGACAGGGGGACTTCACCTCGCCTTCCGACGGATTGGGTGTGAGCCCGAACACGACGACACCGGCCGCACTAGCCGCGTTGCCCAGCAGCTCCATCTCATTGTATCGTCCCGTGAACACGGCGGCATCGGTAGTGACGAAGATGATCTTCAGCGCGTCAGGACGCCAGGCACAGGCTCCGTTATCGCATTCTCCCGGGAGCGCACCGAACTCGTAGTCACGGCCCCAGTCCTCCTCGATTGCGTACCTGATCGCGTCGTAGGAGTTCTCACGGCAGTCACCGCCCCCTCCCACGGTCTCGGCCCGGTCCTTGAGCACTTGGAGCCGGTCCTTGAAGTATTGGATATTGTTATCAGTGTCGGTCTCGAAGTCCTTGAACGTTGTGAGCACATCGATGGGATCGCTGGTAGGCCCTGGCAGCTTACGTACGAGATCATCCTGGAAGGGGATCATGGCCACCCTAAGCTTGTTGTTGACCTTGGAACCCATATTATAGACAATACTGTCCCAGTCAGTGATGAACTGCCCGAGATCGTCGGCCATACTGGCCGTGAAGTCAGTAACGAAGACAACGTCGATTGACTTGGCCCGTGCTCCGCGATTGAAGGTGAGCACGCCGATCTCGCTCGTGTCCCCCCAGTACAGGTCGAGCGTGGTCTCGTTCCTGGCGACGAAGGGGGAAACGCAGGAGTTCCAGTCATCAAGACAAAGACCGAGGTCGCAGTGTATGTCAGTATAGCACATATATGTACGCTCACCGACCGCAGGGACCGTTACGAGGACGAGCACCAGGAAGAAAAGGCTCGGCAGCCCCCCCTTTCGTTCATCGATCCGGGATCCGTTTATGATTCCATCCCCCATCCTTACCGCCTCCCGTAATAGGGATACCTATTCATATAATTCGAGTTGTAAGCACCGTAACCAGCGGCTCCGTAAGCGGCTTGCTGGCCTTGCATTCCCTGTCGCCCCTGCTGCATAGTCTGGGTTGTCGTCGCAGCACCTGGCTTCGCCGCTGCGCCGGTGGCCGTAGCGGCCTTCTTCTTCTTCTTCATTATGACGGCACCGCCCCCGATCATGAGAAGAACACCTACGATGATGATCGGCCCCATCCCCATGCCACCTTCCCCATCCTGGGGGGCCTCGGGTGTCGGCCCATCACCTATGGACCCATTGTCGATAGGACTGTCCTCGCTGGGTTCCGGTGTCGCCATGGCGGCCACCTTGAGGGTGAATCTCTTCGAGAATCCGGCCCCCTCGAGCGTGACCTCAAGTTCGCTTGCTTCCTCGCACTCGTTCTCCAAGGCAACCGATACAGATCCGCCCGCAGATATCACAATGCTGTTGTTGAGGAGGGTGACGCACGTCGAGGCATCCCCGGTGATGCTCACCTCGACCTCGCCCTCCATCTCACCGTTGTTGCGCACGACGATGGTACCTGTGCCATCGAGGCTCTCAGGAGCTTTCACGACGATCTCGGGCGCAGTTGCGGTCACTGAGAGCTCGACATCCTCGGCGACCGACTCATCGCTCTTCGCCAAGACCTTCAGCGTACCCTTCATGGTCCCCCGTTTCTCTGTCGTGACGGCAACGGTGACGTTCGACGACTCGCCGGGCGCAAGCTCCATCTCCTCACCGTTTATGGAGGACACATCGGCAAGGGCACCCTCCAAGGTAGTGACGAAGGTCTCCTTACTATTTCCTGTGTTATGCACCTCGACAACGAGGTCGATGCTCTGGGTGGCCTCCACATCGGAAGAGGTCAAATGGGATGTGATGTCGAAGCTGATCTTCACCTCCACCTCGGGCCTTAGCTCGATCTCGAATCCCTGGGTCTGTTTCGGCATCCCGGAGGGGGTCGTCTTGAGATAGAGGCGCTGGTCGCTTTCGTCGTCGAGCTTGACGGTCACGGTGAACAAGCGCTCCTCGTTGGAGGGTAAGAGCACTTTTTTCTCCTCCAGAAGGGCGTTCTCAAGGTCGTAGCTCGCCGACGCGCTGAAGTCGAAGAGCAGGTCGAAGTGCATGCGGTTCCGCAAGACGATGGGGAGCTTCGCCTCCTGTCCGACCAGCACGCCGTATCTCTCACCATCCTCGAGCACCTTCTTCAGATCCTCGCTGGGCTCGACATCACACTCGAAGGGGAACTGTATGTCCTCGACCGTGAAGGACTTGCTGCTGCATGTGAAGGATGACTCGTCCTGCACCTTCAGGGGGGTGTCGCAGACCATGATGTTGGCCGAGATCTTCTTGGCATGGCTCATTGTGCAGGTGGTCCGGAGCGAAGCTATGAATGCCTCGTTGGCCGCTGCTGCCGCCATGGCCAGTGCGTTCCCTGTGTTCTTGCCGGGCGCGCTCTTGAACGCATCGACAGCGGTCATGAGGGCGGACCGTGTCACGTCATTGAGTTCGAGTAGGTCGGGCGCTCCTGCCAGAACGTCGAAGGCCGCTGCCATTTCGTTAATCCCACCCGTGAGTGCGTAGCCGTCTTCGGCAGCGAAGGTCCGGCCGATGAAGTGGGTGGTCCCCAAAGCCAGGAGATGGGCTCTGGCCTCGAGGCTGATATCGCACGCAAGCAGAAGGGCAGAGACATCCACGACCTTGGACTGCTTTGATCCCAGGTTGAACTGTTCGTAGGTGAGGTTCCCGATCATGAGGTCCGGCATCACTGCGTAGCGATAGGTGTTCTCTGTGTTCCCGCCGTTGATGGCCTGAAAGGAGCAGATGAGCTTCCATTTGTCCTTCCGGCATCCTGTAAGAGTGATGGCCGACTTGGAGAAGTCCGCCGGTTTCACGGCGATCTCGGCCAATCGCTCGAGCAGTGGATCGCTTACGGAGGTGACGTTGAGGGTGAGGGACGCGGCGTCCTCCCGGGTGAGCTCAATCGTCAGGTTGACGACAGTCCTCTGGTCCGCCTTCCCGGTCACCTCGTGGCACGGCGGGACCGGGGGGGGCTTCCCATATCTTGAGCCCGTGTCCTCCGGGACCGATGTGAGCTCTGTGTCACCAGCAAAGACCTTCACACCATCCCCTTTTGCGCATACGCGGAATGTGTCGTCATCAGGTCTGTGGTTGGTGATGCCCAGGGAGAATTCCGTTGTGAGGTTGGGAACGGCCGTGATGGATGACGGTGCGTCGAGGACGTAGGGCTCGTTCTCCGCGTAGGGGACGGTGACGATCACTTCGTTCCTCATACCAGTAGATGCGTTGACTCGCACCGTGCCCTTTCCCGCCACGCCCACGTGGACCTCGAGGACGATCCCCCCGTTGGATTGGACCGTGGCGTTCGCAAAGAGTGTATCCTCATCGACGCCGCCCTTCCCTGGCTCGAGTGTGAGGGTCCGATTCACCATCGGGGCTGCCACGTCGACCGTGATGGATGGGATCGGTTCGGGGCTGGAGAACATGAACGGGAGCATCCCCGGTCGGTACAGCGTGTAGTTCTCGTAGTTCAGCCGCACGCCGAACACGGGCCCGTACCATCCCTCACGGAGTGTGTCTATCGAGGCGTCGGGGAGGGCCATCGAGCCGAACAGCACGTTGGTAGCGGGATCGAGCCGGGACGCACCGATGGCACCGTCCGAGAAACCGATCAGATCGAGGTCGTGCTCCAACAGGTAGGGCAGGTCGACAGAACGTGTGATGGTGGCGGGGAGCGCACCCGTTCGGTTGTACGGCACGGTGACCGTACCATCATCCTTCCGCTTGGAACGCAACATGATGAAGCCCCTCTTCAGGGTGTGGTTAATGACGAGCTCGGGCCCGATCTTCCTGCTGAGCCCCCCTAGCGAGAAGTCGGTATGAGTGAAGAGCGAGGAATCCCCCAGTACGAGCGGGTCCGCTGTGGTCGATACGGTCTTCGTTGTCTCGGGAGCAGTGAGCACCTCCGTGCTCGAGAGGCCGAGCTGGAGATGGGAGGATACTTTCAATGTGGGGGTCCCTTTCCGAAGGAGAGTGAAGTCCGACGCGGAGGAGCCGGACTCGCTGATGCTCACCTCAAGCACGTTGTAGCCATCGACCGCTGCTCCGGCGGGGAGGCTCCCCACGATGCGATAGAGCTTGGGTCCGTTGAGGTACACGACGTCCTTGCCCGAGAGAGGGGCGCCGTTCAGGGTCAGCGTGAAGAAGTGTGCGTTGTCAAGGTAGAGGAGGGTGGAGCCGGCGAGGCTTGTGATGTTGGCCATGAGTTCCACCTTCTCACCCAGGTTCCCTGTAAGGAGCAGAGGGCTGATCTCGGTGATACGAAGGTGCATCCCATTGGAGGTCGTGCTGGCCCCGGTGCAGTCCGCCACCGCCGTGAGGCTCTCGCCGGGAGGTACGGAGTCGGATCCCGTGCCCCAGAACACCTGTGCATCCTTCCCGGCACAGGATATGCTCGACATGGACGTGACGGGTTGAAGTGTCTTATGGGTCCCTGTGTTCGTGAGGTTGAGGAAGACCAGCACACGGTCGTTAAGAGCGGTGGCCGCGTAGGAGACCGTCGCCAGGACTGGTGTACGGACCTGGACACGTAGCTGGAGCTCTTCCGTGTATCCCGTATCCGCCTCGAGTGTCACGTTGTAGACGTACTCGCCCTCGAGCGCTCCGTCGGGGACCTTGACCTTCAGGTTCGAGCGCACATGACATGGTGGATTCTGTGCTTCGTCAGGCCATTCGAACAAGACATCACATACCTCTACATTGAACTGTTCAGGATTGGGGAGCGTGATCTCGAGTTCCCCTGGGCCGGACACCTTCCGTGTATTGAGCTTGAAATGGTTGAAGTCCACTTCCTCGAAGGCTTGTGTGATCTTGAATCGCATCTCGGCCTTGTCGAATGACTTGAAGTACGTTCCTCCAGTATCGTCAGTGATATTGATCAGGTCATAGCAGTACTGGAAGTTCTCCATGAGGAGGCCGGGCCGGAACGTCTTGTCAGCACATACCGTCGAACCACCCCCGTCGGGCTCGCACTTGTCCGTGTACACACCGATCCACGAGGGATTCCCCGAGCAGCAATTGCTCTCGCACACTTCGATGTCCTCACCCTCGGCGTTAGGTACGGAGGAGCACAGGAGCTCACAAGTACTGCCGGAGCGGGAACATCGGGGACAGGTGGGTGGACAGGGGGAGCGGTACTTTGGGTCCTCTGGATCGGGCGTGAATCCGAACACCACGATGCGCTTGGCCTTGGCCTCGTCAGCAAGGTTCCGCATGCTGGCGTACATTCCGGTGAAAACCGCGGCATCAGTGATGACGTACACGAGCTTTAGGGCCCGCTCACGCCACCGGTTCTCAGGGAGTTGGCTTCCCCAGTCCGAGGCCCATTTCTCACGCACGGCGTACTGGATAGCATCGTAGGAGTTCTCCCGACACTCCTCCCCGCCAGTGATCCGGTCATAGATCGCTACCAGTCCCGATTGGATCGCTGCGTCCGCTGCGTATTCGTCAGCATAGAAGTCCTGGAAAGGGAGGGGCAGCTTGGGCGGGCCAAAGCTATGGGTGAACTGGTTGGCAAAGGGGACAAGGGCCACTCGGAAGTTGCCTTCGGACTTGCTCTTGAGCACCTCTGTGATGGCGTCCCAGGTGTTCCTGAACTCCTCGAGGTCGTCCCGCATGCTCCCGGTATGGTCGATGACGAACACTGCATCGATGGGGCGCTGGAATGTCTCGTTGTTTGCCACATGGACGGTGAAGGTATTCTCCTCGCCCCATGAGAGCCCGGTCTCCAGCACAGGAACGGCCAGCGCGGGGATACCACAGCTGCCATCTGCGAGCACGCACGACTCTGTTGTGCCGGAGGAGCAATCGGACCCGGTCCAGCACGCGTGGTAAGCGCCCGACGCAAGGCTGACAACCAGCAGAAATACGAGGAAAGACGTTCGCATGGCTACCGCTCACATATTATCATGGTTACATGACTTATATCCCTTGGGTTTTCGCAGCGCCCGTTACCGACAAATATTTATACCGCCGCACCCGCAAGGGAGGGTCAGAAAGGGGTCAGTGTGGAATGCGAGATGTTCTATGATGAGAAGATGGACTTCACCTCTTACTCGGAGGAGTTGGAACGGCTGGCCGGCCTGTACGATAACGTGGACTTGGAAGTAGTCGGTAGCTCGGTGGAGGGGCGCGATATCTATCGTGCACATATCCACGGTGACGGAGCCCCCGTGCTAGTAACGGCAGGACACCACGGCAACGAGCCCGCTGGGCCTATGGCGGCCCTGAACTACATCCGAGAGGCTGGCGAGAACGGCTCCACGCTGGACATCACAATGTACCCCATGGTCAATCCGGATGGCTATGAGGCGGATCAGCGGGAGAACGCCCATGGCGTCGACCTCAACCGTGATTACGGTTTTTTCAAGGAACCAGAGACACTTGCTCTCATCGGGAGCATCGATCGTGAGGACTACATAGCTGCACTGGACATGCACGAAGCGCCCCGGTCCACAAAGGGTTTCTATGTGTACGAGTCCACGCCCATTCGCGAGGACATCCACCTTGGCCAGACAGCGGTGGACGCTGTCGGCGAGAAGCATCCCATCTCATGGGGCGTGGTCCGGCGCGATCGTCCCGGCTGCTTCCGCGACTTCTGGGCATCCAGAGACGCGTACGCCGTCACCTTCGAGCCTCCGGGCACCTTCGAGATCGTGGACCGTATCGACATGGAGCTCCGGGCGCTCCATGCCAGCCTCGACCTCCTGGAGGAGACCACGGCCGATGGCTCGTGGGATACCTACGTAGCAAGTGGCGATTACGTCGTGGCAGCACCTTGAGAAAGTGTGCTCTGCCACAAAATAGTAGCTGACGCTCCAGTATTAAATGGGTCCTTCCGAATGGATCGGACCTACTTTGCAGCGGACTTGTAGCGGTAGAGCGTGGATGTGTTGGTGTCCGTGTACACCAACTTCTTCTCGACCTTTTCCTTGGACACCATCTGGTTGAACTTCCTACCCAGATAGGAAGGGCTCAACTTCGTTAGGTAGGAGAGGTAGTCAACGCTCACCCATCCTCTTCGCTGGACTAAGAAATCAAGGGCATTGAGAAACAGTCTCTCCTTCGTAGTCTTCTTCACACCCGACCCTCCAATAATAGAGACGTCGTGGCGTTATTTAAGGCTTTCTGCTCCGTTACAGCCTTCAATAGGTCTGTAGGAAACGATAGGAACTTCTAGAAACTTCTAAACGAAGTAATATCTTTAAAATGAACTATAAGGCAAGAATACGGCCTAATACCTCCATTTAGCAAGCTGGAAGCCGGCCCCCACCCTGTCCTTGGGGGGCACAGTCTTTTTAAACCTGAACATCCTGCCCGCGAACATGGTGGACGACAGGAGCGCGCCAGATAAGCGCTTCCTGGAGAACATATTCAAGACGGACCTCCATTGCCATCTTGGCGGGTCTATCCGTCTTGAGACCCTCGTCGAGCTGGCCGATGAACAGGGAGTCCCTCTCCCGTCAAAGAACATCGAGAAGCTCAAGAAGACCATCTCTCCGTCCGAGTTCGGCTCCCTTGAGGAGTACCTTGCCGCCTTCACTACGACGGAGTCCGTCCTCAGGGATCCATCTGCCCTCGAGCGGGTGGCCTACGAGGTATGCGAGGATGCAGCGAAGGAGAATGTCATCTACCTGGAGCTGCGGTTCGGGCCTACCAATTACCAGACCGATGACCTCTCACCCCAGCGCGTGGTGTCGTCCGTGCTGGAGGGGATGAAGCGTGCCGAGAAGGAATACCCCATCAGGACGGGCCTCATCCTTTGTGGCATCCGCACCGAGCTCGAGCGCACTCGGGAGGCAGCTGAGCTGGCCGTCATCTTCCAGGGGCGTGGCGTGGTCGGATTCGACCTGGCCGGAGCCGAGCGGGGCCATCGTCCCAAGGACCTAATGAAAGCGTTCACCCCCGTGCTCAAGAACTTCGTCCCAGTAACCGTTCATGCAGGTGAGGGCTACGGTGCAAAGAGCATCGAGGAGGCGATAAACTATCTCCGCGCCGACCGGATCGGGCACGGTACCAAGATCCAGGAGAACACGAAGCTCTACGATTACGTCAACGTACGGCGTATCGCCCTCGAGGTTTGTCCTACGAGCAACGTCCAGACACAGGTAGTGAGCAGTATCGGAACTCATCCCATGCTCCGCTACTTCCGCGACGACCTGCGGGTGTGTATCAACACCGATAACCGCACGATCTCGGACACGACCATCACCAATGAACTCGGCAAGTGTTCCAAGCACCTCGGGCTCACCCGGGGGGACATCAAGTCACTGGTCAAGGCCGGTGTGAAGGCGGCCTTCCTCCAGCCGAGTGAGCGGACCGCTCTTCTGGACCGGGTGGACGAACAGTTCGAGGGACTGTGAGGCGTCCACTAGATCATCGCGTACACGAACGGCGATAGAGCGGAGCTCTGGCCTGCTGCAAGCAATGCGCCCACGATGAGCAGGGTGATGAGCGCGGGAGCGAGCCACCAGGCCTTGTTCTCCCAGAGGTAGTCGAACACCTCGCGCACAAGCATCGGATTCCTACCCATATCAGAACCTCAAGTACATTGATCTGGTCGTGACATAAAAACCTATCCTCGCCGCATGTCATTAATTATCGGCCCGGGAGCGAGCGGAGCTGTCCCACTCATCATCTGGATTGTCATCCCGCCTGATAAGGGACCGGCCGATCACGGTGCAGTCGATACCTGTGCCCATCATGCATCGGTAAGCATCCTCTGGAGTGCACACGATGGGCTCGCCACGGATATTGAACGATGTGTTCACCAGGACCGGTACCTTCGTGCGCTCACCGAATCCCTTGATGAGCCTATGGAACAGGGGATTGGTTTCCCCGTGGACAGCCTGGAGCCGGGCTGTACCATCCACATGGACCGCGGCTGGGATGAGATCGAGCTTATCCTCGCGGACGGGGTAGCTCATGAGCATGTATGCTGTCGGCTCGGGGAGAGGGAGGTCCACGTCGAACCAGTCTGCGGCATCCTCAGCGCACACCGCCGGTGCGAAAGGCCGGAATGGCTCACGCCGCTTGACCTTCTCATTGAGCACGTCCTTCATCTCCACGTCACGTGGATCGGCCAGGATGCTCCGGTTCCCAAGGGCCCGAGGGCCCCACTCCATCCGTCCCTGGAACCATCCTACTACCTGGCCGTCCTCGATGATGCTCAGCGTCGTATCGATGAGCTTATCCTCGTCAGAGAGCGCTTCGTGGACGATATCATTGTCCCTCAGGAACTCGTTCACCTGTTCATCGGTGAATCCCGGCCCCAGGTACGGTGAGCGGAAGTGGGATGCACGAGGTTTGCCGAGCACAGCATGGAAGGCGTGGAGGGCGGCGCCCATGCTCGTTCCACCGTCGCCGGGATCGGGGGGTATCCACACCCGCTCGAACGGTGTCTTTTGAAGGATAGTACCGTTGAACACACAGTTGAGCCCTACCCCGCCAGAGAGCACCAGGTCCGGGCAGTCCGTCTTTGCGTGTACGTGGCTGCAGGCGGTGGTGAGCACCTCCTCGGTGAGAAGCTGTAGAGCTGCGGCGATGTCCTTGTGTCGCCGTGTTGGCGCCAGTCCAGGCAGTGCTACAGGGCCGCCCAACAGCTCGCACATCTCATCCGAGGGCATGCGGTCCGCATAATGGTAATCGAAGTAACGCATGTCCAGCCGGAAGCTCCCGTCGTCGCGGACGTCGATCACTTCCTTCAGCCGCTTGTAGGATTCGTTGGTAGTGGGATCGAGGTTCCCGAAGGCAGCCATACCCATTACCTTGTATTCGGAGTTGTTCACGGCGAAGCCGAGGTAGGCTGTGATGGTCGAGTAGAGGAGGCCGAGCGAGTGAGGGAAGCGCAGCTGTTGCTCCAGCCTGACCTCGGTACCCTCGCCCATCCCCCACGCGGTCGTGGTCCACTCGCCGACACCGTCGACGGTGAGAATAGCTGCCCGTTCGAAGGGACTGCACAGGAACGCGCCTGCTGCGTGGGCCACGTGATGTGGGATGAAAAGCACGTCGCCCCCGTACCCCAGTTCATTCCGTACGCGGGACACCACACGCAGCTTGCGCAGGAGCAGGTCGGGCATAGCCCGCACGAACGAGGGTAACCCTCGCGGGAACATCTGGATGTGCTGATGAAGTGCCCGCTCCAACCGGAGGAGCGGTTTCTCGTAATGGGCGATGTGGTCCAACTCGTCCACTGTTATCCCACCCTCATCGAGGCAGGAGAGGATGGCGTTCAGAGGGAACGTGATGTCGTGCTTAACTCGTGTGAACCGCTCCTCTGCAGATGCCGCCACTACCTCGCCGTCCCGCATCAAGCATGCCGAGGCGTCGTGGTAGAAGCAGGCGATCCCGAGAACGTCCATATAACTACCTCAGTACTGTCGATAATATCTATCTCGTGGAGCGTTCCCCTGATCAGCAGGTTCCCAGTAGCTCGGTGCGCTGGCGTCAGGCCCAAGCTCAAGGAATCGCTTACCGACGAGCCGGGCGGCCAGGGCAGTGCTCCCGAGACCTAGCAGATATGAGACTGTGAGCGCGAGGGTGTTGATCGTGCCGGTAAGGGCGCCTAAAGCGTAGCCGAGTGCACGACGTGGTCCCCAGGAATCGTCGGTGGCCTCTTGCTCCATGCTCGGGTACCTACCCGGTGCCCCCACCCTCTTCATCCCCTTCGCCGATGGGGGTGATGTCGTACTCCTGAACCACGAAGATCCGGATATTAGGATCGAGGTCGCGGTACACGATGACGCCGGGGCCGATGTGTGTGTTGGGGCCCGCCTTCACGCCGGGCATGATCGAAGCGTTGACGCCGGTCTTCACTCCGTCGCCCAGGATGGCACCGAGCTTGCGGCGACCCGATGACACGGTCTCTCCCTTGATGCGGACATTGATGGGCTTGTCGTCGAACCGGAGGTTCGCCACCTTGGTGCCGGCGCCGAAGTTGCACCCTGCACCTATAAGTGCGTCCCCGATGTACGCGAGATGCTCCGCCTTGGAGCCGTTTAGGATTAGGGAGTTCTTGACCTCCACGGCGCGGCCTATGCGCACGTCATCGGAGATGTTGACATTGTCCCGGATGAAGCAGTTGGGACCTATCTCGCAGTTCTTGCCGATATAGACGGGACCCTTGATATAGGAGGTGCCGGTGATGACTGTCCCCTTCTCGATGACGACGTCGCCCTTGATAACCACGCCCGGCTCGAGCTCGCCTTCGATCCTGTGATCGATCTTCTTCATGATGAACTCGTTGGCCTCTAGAAGCTCCCATGGGCGTCCGACATCGCGGTAATAGCCTCGGTGTTCGAGCACTTCCACACGACTACCTCCCTCGATGTAGTGGTTGAGGGCGTGGGGGATGTCGTACTCGTGGCGCTCGGCCTCTCCCTTGGCAACGGCGTCCAGGAAGGAGGATTCGAGGAGGTAGATACCGGCGTTGACCATGCATCCCTTCGCTTCCTGCTCGGGTGGCCTCTCACGCACCTCGGTGAGGTGAGAGCCGTTGCACGTGAGCACGCCGTACTCCCAGGGATTGTCCACATGGGCACCGACGACCACCGAGCCGCCCTTGGCGGCATGCAGCCGCTCCATCACTGCATGGTCGAAGATGAGGTCGCCGTGGATGAGGAGAAAGTCATCGTTGAGCTTGGTGTTCTCGGCCGCCATATGTAGAGCGTGGGCCGTCCCCAGGCACTTACCCTGGTCCACGTAGGTGATGGACAGACCGAAGCGCTCACCCGTGCCGAAGTACTGGCGGATCTCGTCCGCGAACTCGTTGACCACGAGCACGACCTCTGAGATCTGGGCGGCTTTCACCGCCGAGAGCACATGGTAGAGGATCGGCTTTCCTGCAAGAGGGATCATGGACTTCTGTCGCGTGGCCGTGAGCGGATGGAGACGCGTCCCCCGTCCAGCGGCCAGTATCACCGCCTTCATGCCCATGGACCGGGCTGGGGGGACAAACTATAAGAAGCCTACCCCTCGCGCACGAACAGCGTCCCCTTGCCCTTCTCTGTCACATCACCCGAGTACCGTGCGAAGGGGCCGGAGAGTCGTTCACCCGCGATATCAACGTCATCCACGGCACCGTCGGGCACGAAGGAGGGAAGCACGTGAACGGGGCCAAGGATGACGATTAGCCCTCCCCGCATCTCGCCTCCGACGCGGCGGGGGCAGGCGCGGGCCACGATCTCCCCTTTCTGCATATGGACGCCGAGAAAGAATCCGGTCGTTCCCCTGACGATGAGCGTGCCACCGGCCATCCATGCACCTGCCTCGACACCGCAGTCGCCGGCGACCTCGATGCGACCTCCGGTCATGCCCGTCCAGTCACCGGGTGGAGCTGCGCCCAGATGGTGCCCTGCAGAGCCCTGGATCACCAGCTCGCCGCCCTTCATGGCCATACCGGCCCAGTCCCCGCAGTCCCCCTCAACCTCCAGGCGCCCGCCCGACATACTGCTGCCGGTGTGCATCCCTGCAGTACCCCTGACCACCAGCTCACCGCCGGTCATCCCCTGGCCTAACCGCTTGGTACGTGCCACATCGCCCTCGATGACGATGCGTGTACGCCCGGCGATGGAGCCCGCGCGTCCTTCCACCTCGAAGTGGTCGCCTAGCGCGACCTTGCGGTTGCCCCGCCAGATGGGGAGCTCTGAGATGCGGTCACTCGCCTTTCCAGCGAAGATGTCAGGACAGATGCTCTCTGCCTCGAGCCCGACGGCGGGCTGGTCGATCGGTCTGAGCACGACCTTGCGTACGGTCAGCAACAGGGCACCTCCCGGGGACGGGGCAGATAGTCATCCTGCACCGCATAGTTCGCCTCGGTAATCGTGTTGTGGTCCCTGAAGAAGGCCGCCCGGTCCTCGCGGACGGCGTCATCATCGTACCGTGGGCGTGTGAAGAGCGTGGACCCTGCAGCCGTCGTCACGACACGACCGTCCCGCACCACGACCTCGCCACCCTTGACGGTGAGGAACGCCCGGGTCAATCCCTGGCAGAGCTTCTTCGGGTCGTCGACGTAATCGGGCAGGATGTCGTACACCGCAATGTCCGCGTCCATGCCGGGGCCGAGCCCTCCCTTGGTGCCGAGCCCGAGCCTCTTTGCTGTGCCGGCCCGGGTGACGATGGCCAGCTCGGACAGCGAGTACTCACGGTCCAGTGATGGGAGAGTGGTCGCCGAGGAGGCCCGTTCGTGGACGTCGTCCAGGGCCTGCTCCCGTGCCTTCCGACTCGCAAGCAGTGTCATGATCTCCGGATATCGCGTAAACGGGCAGCCGTTGGGAGCATCGGTTGTGAGGAACACGCGCCAGGGATCATCGATGAGGAGGGCGAGCTCGAGGCCGGCCGCCCACTGGACGGCGTTCACCCCACTGGTCGACCGATAGACGTAGGGGATGATGCCGCCCCCAGTCTCCCGCTCCACGTCGGCGTTCACCCACTTGAGGTGATTGATGCGTCCCAGGTGCCATTCGGCGGGGCCGTCGGCGGTGAGCGTGGTTGTATCTCCGAACATCACTTGTCCGAGGTCCGTGGTGAGCCCGGGGTGGCGTGAAAGCTCGCGAGCCACCTCCTCCGCCCGGGAGGAGAAGTCCTTCCATGATCCACCGCCATAGGTGTGGAACTGGAGATGTGTGACATGTGCCTGTCCGTTCCGCCCCAGGAGACGGAGGGATTCTATGGTTATGTCCGCGTTCCCGGGGATCCCCAGGTTGTTGAGGTGGACATGGACGGGGTGGGGCAGTTTGAGAGCAGCGGCCGCGTTCTGGAGGTTCGTCAGGACCTCTGCAGCGGTAACGTCGAAATGTGGTGTCGGCTCGTCAAGGGCGTTGACGTTCTTGGCCCACTCCCAGGCGGCGTTCCCTGCCGGGTTGACGACTTTCAGCCCGAGCGCCCGCGTTGCGTGGATGAGCCAGGCGCACCAGGGCGCCACGAGCTCCTCCTGGCCGTCCCTGATGTAGCCGAGCAAGCGGTGGTTGTTGCCCGCCAGCACCAGTGCTCCGGTATCTAGCAATGGTGTGTCGGCCAGCTCCTCATGTGTGTGGCGGCCCTTGAGCGGGGCCATGGCGGGCTCGATGACTGTGGTGTACCCCATCTCGGCGTACAGGGCGCCGGTGAGCCGTGTGGACGGGACCGTGAGCCCCGAGCCGGCTCCCATACCGGCGACAGGATCCCGACCGCGAACCAATCGTGAGGAATCCTCGGGGCGCAGACACCTGGCCCGGTTGACCTTCGAGCCGGCGATATGTGAATGGATGTCCACTCCGCCTGCCATGGTGACCCGACCTCCCGCGTCCAGCTCCACAGCATCGCGTCCCTTGACGTCATCGATCATCCGGCCGTCGCGACTGCATAGGTCCATGACCTCGCCATCGATCCCTGCCAGCGGATCGTACACGCAGGCGTTGCGGATGATGAGGATCCGGGCCACGACCGGGGGCTGCCGTGCAATCTTTAAAAAACGCGCGGCCGGCGGTCACTCCATCTCGATGGTGGCCGGAGGCTTGTCCGTGATGTCGTAGAACACGCGGTTGACCCCCTTGACCTCGTTGACTATACGTGCGGCCATGGCCCGCAGGACATCCCAGTCGAAGGGATAGACGTTGGCCGTCATGGCATCGATGCTCTGGACGCACCGGATAGCGATGGCCTCATTATAAGTGCGGGCGTCGCCCATGACCCCTACCGTGCGTACAGGCAAGAGCGCGGGGAAGTACTGCCACAGCTCCTTTGTGATTCCCGCGGCCGCGACCTCTTCGCGCACGATGCGATCGGCGAGGCGAAGGGTATCGAGTCGCTCCCTGGTGACCTTGCCCAGGCAACGTACTGCCAGACCCGGTCCGGGGAATGGCTGGCGGTCCACCAGCTCGCGGGGAAGGCCGAGTGTGGCACCGATGGCACGGACCTCGTCCTTGTAGAGCTCGGCCAGTGGCTCGATTAGAGAGAACCGCATCCCCTCGGGGAGGGCCACGTTATGGTGGGACTTTATCTTGGCCGAGTGCTTGGAAGTGGATGCGCTCTCCACCCGGTCAGGGTAGATCGTGCCCTGGGCCAGGAACTCGATACGGCCCACTTTCTTGTCCAGGATCTTGGCCTTCTCCTCGAATACATCGATGAATGTGTGACCGATGATGCGGCGCTTCTCCTCCGGATCGGTGACGCCCTTGAGCGCCGTCAGGAAGCGTTCCGAGGCATCGACGATATGGAGGTTCTTGACTGGCACGTTCTTGGAGAAGATATCCTCGACGAATGGCCGGTCGTTGTCCCGCAGGAGCCCGTTGTCCACGAACACGCAATGGAGGGAGCTCCCAATGGCCTTGTGGAGGAGTGCCGCGACGACGGAGGAGTCCACACCTCCGCTAAGGCCCAGGAGCACACGCTTCTTCCCGACCTCCTTCTTAATGCGTGCGACCGTCTCTTCAACGAACGGAGCCATCGACCAGGTGCGAGCAGCTCCCGTTATGTCGAGGAAGTTCCCGAGGACCTTGCGCCCACAGGGGGTGTGCGCGACCTCGGGGTGGAACTGGATACCGTACACATGGGAGTCCTCGCTACCGAAGGCGGCGACCGGACATGTGCTCGTGGTGCCGAGCACCTCGTACCCCTCCGGCGGATCCTTAACAAGGTCGCCGTGGGACATCCACACCGTCTCTTCCTCCCATAGCCCTTCGAAGAGACCCGTGCGTCGCCGCGGGTAGAACGTGGCACGTCCGTACTCTCGCTCCTTTCCGGACTCGACGGTCCCGCCGAGCATCTTGGCCAGGAGCTGGTGACCGTAGCAGATGCCGAGCATGGGAATGCCCTCTTCCAGGGCGTACGAGAGTACCGCCTTGGGGAGTTTGGGCGCACCCTTCTCGTACACCGACGAGGGTCCGCCGGAGAGCACGATCCCCTTGATGGGAAGCTCCTTGAGCCGTTTGACCTTCACGGTGTAGGGGAGGATGAACGAGTAGACCCCCAGCTCCCGGAGACGTCGGGCGATGAGATGACAGTACTGCCCGCCGAAATCAAGTACGACCACTACCTCGTCCTTGGTTGCCACCAGAGATGGTGCGGACGACAGGTTTTAACTCTTTTTTGTTTTGGCGGGAAATCCCTCCACTTGGAGAGGGGTACTTGACAACACTATTGCTCGGTCGTGCGGACCTTGCCGAGCCAAGCGACCAGTCGCTGGGCAAGCGCGGTCCGGACCTCGGAGAAGTTATGGTCGCCACCGAGCACGGCGTGGGACAGATGGCGGGCTCCCGCCCGCTCGAACTCGTCCACGAGAGGCTGGAGATGGACATCGGGAGGGGCGACCGTATCTCGGTTCCCTCCCAACAGGAGCACTCGTCTGTCCTTCAGCGCTGGTACCGTACGGGCAAGCTGCCAATCGGCCGCTAGAGATGCAGCCTCGTCAACCAATGCCGCTGCTGATGTCCCTGTGAGGGGGGCCATGCTCGCCTCTCCGAAGGAAGCAATGGCGTCTTCACGTGCCTCAGTATCGCCCGTGTGCGAGAGCGCGACCGCCCCGAAGTCGAATCCCGCGATGGACGCTGCGCCGAGGACGGCGGGATCACGCGCAGCGGCGTGGAGGGCAACGAATCCTCCAAGGCTGGCCCCGGCCAGCACTATACGTTCGCTGTCCACCCTGAGCTCGCGTGATTCAGGCCCCCGTAGGAACGCCAGTGCCGAACCTGCGTCCTCGATACAGTTCGCGATGGAGAACGTGCCCTCACAACCCCAGCATCCCCTGTAGGAGAACACGAGGACGTTCCATCCGGCCCGACGGACCTCATGCGCCAGGTCCCCGTTGCGTTCGTACCCGGGGAGCCCGTGGAGGAGGACGAGCGTCGGATGTGGGCCGGCACCCTCGGCCATCAGGATGGACCCGATGAGCCGGTCGCCATGGCTGGGGAAGAGCACAGCAGACATGGCAGGGGGATGCTCCAACGTGGTCATGTTCTCACCGTCAAAGGCTACATCATCCCTGCTTCTTCCTTTCGGTTAGCGTACGCCTCGATACCGTCCTTGCGGATCATCTCAAGACTGCCGACGCGGTCCGAGCGGAAGAGGAACCCGAAGATCTTGGAGATAATATTGTTCAGTTTCTCGCACTCGTTGAGGTCGTCGTAGTCGCTGCACTCAGCGCACGTGGCGATCTCCTTTAGGATGCAGCACTTACGCACGTCGCACCAGCTGTTCCCCTCACCTTCCTTGCACGAAGGACATCTGCCTCGAGTGTGGGATCCGCAAGCGCCGCAGTAGAGACCGCAGTAGGCGACCAGTTCCACGGGTGTCTTGTCGGTCATGGGATGAGGGGTAGATTCAAGAGTTATAAAGCCTGCCACTCGTCGTGGGGCACGGCCTTCCCTCCTGCCTGGATTGCCTCGTTCTGAGGGGGCACCACCGGCACCGCTGTCCCAGCAGGTGGCGTGGGATCCTCAGGACCGGCATACCCCTCCGGTGGCCACCGCCATCGCCTGACG
The DNA here is from genome assembly GCA_030753015.1 of Candidatus Undinarchaeales archaeon. Lineage (GTDB taxonomy): Archaea > SpSt-1190 > SpSt-1190 > JASMDC01 > JASMDC01 > JASMDC01. The sequence goes on from JASMDC010000002.1 coordinate 112,540, forward strand.
GACATCCCCGTGCTGACCACTACGTACCCGGCCAGGCCCACCACCGCGCAGACGACGTAGAGGGGTGCGAGCACGAACATGAGCACGACGATCCCCCCGAGCTGTTGCTTGGGAGTGGCGGGCTCGGGATTGAACAGGGCGATGGTCCCCCATACCACCATGAAATGGAGGAGGACGGCGAACACGGCGATGCCCACGGGGAAGGAGAGGACAAGAGCGGCGCCGTTGTTTTCGGTCCGCTCATAGAGCCACCGGTTCGTCCATACCGCTACCAGGATGGGGATGACGATGACGTGCAAGGGGGTGACAGCGGCGATGGTCGCCACTATGAAGGCGATGGACGCGTCCCGTACACTTCCCTTTGAGCTATAGTTGAGGAACGCGACGAATGCACCGACGGCGAGGCTGATGGTGACAAGAGGGTGTGGCCCTAGCGTGGCCAGGGTGGCGAGGATATAGTTATCAGCGATGTTGACGGGTGGTCCTTCAAGGCTTTTCAAGGTTTGTTGTGGATGGTCCAAGGCATCATGAATATTGTTACTACTGAAAAGTAGTAAACTTTATATATCACGGACACCATATACATGGGTAATAATAGGTGAGAGCTTGGAGGGCAACGTTGGACCCTACCAGCTCGACACATATCACAACGTATCCCTCTCGACCTACACTGCACCACGCGCCGATCCTGAACTACGAAGGACCACCGGTCCTGATGGTAGCCCAAACCACAGCTGGTACCCGGGTCCCAAGTACAGCGACGATGCATGCGTGGTGGACCCTGAGACCGAGATGGTCTACGAGCTCAAGCTGGACAAGGATAAGGAGGGTGTCGAGCGTCTGCTGAACGGGATGATCCTCTACGAGGACGCACGCTCGGGAAGACGCGAGGAGCTGACGCTCCGTAACTACCTCGGAGAAAAGGGCGTGGACAACCTCCTACCCTTCCTCGGCTACGGCTCGAACCGGAACCCGGCACAGATGGTCGACAAGTTCTCGGAGAAGAGCTTTTCAAAGTACGAGGAGCTGTTCGATATCAAGTTGACACCTGACGAGCATCGGGCAGCACAGGATCCCATCGTCATGGTAAAGGGAAAGGGCCCTGGGAACGTTGTGTACATCAACCGTGTATCCCATAACTACCAGCAGCCGTTCGCTCTCTACGTCCCTCCTTCAAAGGAGACCGCGGGAGAGGCAGAGGCATGGGTGACCTTCATCACCGATCGTCAGGTCCGACCTCTGCACGCGTCAGAGAACCTGTACAATCCTGATAGTCACTACGACCTCGTCAAGATGGCGGTGGAGACTCCCGTTGGTAAAATGGAAGCCCTCGCCTATGGCCAGGTGGGCACAACCCACGTGCTCACGAACGACAAGGGAGAGCCAGTTCGCCTGAGCGCCATCGACTCTTACGGCTCGACTATCACCGATGAGCGGGAGACACCAGAGGTCATTGACATGATCCGGGGCTGGGTCAACAAGGACCTCGGGACGAGCTACTCGACCATCGAGGAGTTCCAGAACGACTTCGAGAAGGACAAGGATTTCGCCAACCGGGTGAACGCCTACATCGCCAAGAAGCACTCCCGTGACATCGAGATCGCAGATGCGTTCGAGAAGGTCGAGGATCCCGGAGCCCTTTCCGCCTGGAGCATTGCGCGCTGAGCTACTCCCAGGGGCAACCATTATAAGCTGTCCATGTCCTAGGCACCGCCATGGCCGAGCTCCTGATGAAGGACACTCGTGAGCGTATCCGATGCGGTAAGATCGTGGCCCTGGCGCGCACGTACCGCAAGCATGCCGAGGAGATGCATGCAGAGCTCCCGCCGGACCCAGTGCTCTTCCTCAAGCCCGCATCCGCGGTCATCCACGACGGTGGCACGGTCGTGCTCCCAACCCGATCGCAAGATGTTCATCACGAGGTCGAGCTCGGGATCGTCATCGGTGACAGATGCAGCCATATCCCCGAGGAAGGTGCCCTGGACCACGTGCTCGGGTACCTGCTCGGTCTGGACCTCACCGCCCGCGACGTGCAGGCCGAGGCGAAGAAGAAGGGCCTGCCATGGTCCATCGCCAAGGGATTCGACACCTTCGCACCTCTCAGTCCCATAATCCCCCAGGACGCTGTTCCCGATCCACACGACCTCGACCTTGAGCTACGGGTGAACGGTCAGGTGCGCCAGAGCTCGAACACGCGCAACATGGTCCATTCGGTGGCGCGGATCATCTCCTTCGTCTCTGACATAATGACGCTGGAGCGAGGCGATGTCATTCTCACCGGCACCCCCGAAGGCGTCGGGCCCGTAGTCGACGGCGACGTGCTCGAGGCCTCCCTGGGAGACCTCCTTACCATCAAAGTGGACGCCAAGCGTTCCTAGAAGTATTCATCGTAGCCCTTGATACCCAGCTCGTCACGCACGGTGGCGAGATCCTTGAGAAGATTGGAATTGGCCGGGATGCCCTCCTGTCGGATGCGCTGCTCGTTTTCTCGTTCCTTCTCCCCCGCCACATAGATGCGGTCCTGGCCCGGTGCCTTGCGCGAGCACTGTAGCGCGCGCATGATGGCGCCGGTCGTGCGCTCGAACTCCTCCAGAGGGAGGAAGTGCTCCACATCGATGGCCAGGAAGAAGTGGCCTAGCCGGAAGTGAGCGGGCGAACCGTCCTCAGCGAATCCTGAGAGGTCCTTGAGGAACACACCGTTGCAGAACGATGCGGAGAGCACCTCCACCATGGCCGCAAGACCGTAGCCTTTGTGGCCCCCGTGCTCCTCACCGGCACCACCGATGGCCAGGGCTGCTGCGTTGCCCTTGACCATCTCGCTGAGGATGATGTCGGGGTCCGTAAGACATTCACCCCGAGGATCGACGATCGTCCCATCGGGCAGCGGCTTCTCCTCGCGAGCGGCGCACTCAACCTTTCCCCGCTGGATGATGGCGGTCGCCCCGTCGAAGCAGAAGGGGAAGCCCTGGTCCGAGGGTGCGGCGAACGCGATGGGATTCGTGCCCATCATGGGCTCGGTGCCGAAGGTGGGCGGGATGGAGGGCCTTGCGTTGGTGAAACAGAAGCCCACCATGCCCTCGGCAGCCGCCATGAGCGGGTAGTACCCGGCGATCCCGAAGTGGGTACCGTTGCGCACCGCGACCGCACCTGTGCCGTACCGCTTCGCCTTGTCCATGGCCATGCGCATGGCACGATTGGCGATTGGGTGGCCCATACCATGGTGCCCGTCGATCAGTGCCGTGGTCTCCGTCTCCTTCACGATCTCGAACTCGGTGGTGGGCAGGTGCCGGCCCGAGACGATCCGGTCGTAGTAGTACTTCAGCCGTCCCACGCCATGGGACTCGATGCCCCGCAGATCGCTGGAGATGAGGACGTCGGTCGAGATCCGAGCATCCTCCTCCGGAACACCAAGAGCGATGAAGACGTCCGTCATGAAGCGTTCGACCACGTCGGTAGGAAGATACGAGCGTTCTGCCATAGGGTCGCTATGGGCCGCCTAGAGTTTTATTTGTTGTCCGGAGACGTTCTCACAGGTCCCGCAGGAACACGCGAGCAGGCGCACCTTCGCCGTCCTTCACCTTCAGCGGGGCGCAGATGAGCTCGTACCTGCCGGGGCTCACGTGCGAGAGGTTCAAACCCTCGATAATGACTATCCCCGCATTAAAGAGGGCCATGTGAGTGGGGTGATTCTGGCTGCCGGGAGGGTCCACGGAGAGGTAGTCCACACCCACCAGCTTTACCTTCTTCTCGGCAAGGAACCGGGCGGCCTCCTCGTCCAGGTACACGTAGTCCTCCCTGAATGATCGACCCAAAGAGCCCGCGTTCCCCGTACGGAACAGCACCCGCTCGACACCGTCCCAGTGATGGGTGGTCAGCTCCTCCCGGGTGATGCGCCGGGGGTGGGTGACCTCCACGACCACCGCAGGGCCAACGAGCACGTCGGGTGGAATGGCATCGATGGTCGAGCCTCCCTCTACCATATGGGCCAGTGCGTCGACATGGGTGCCCGTGTGGGCGCCTAGTTGTAGCTTGGAGAGGGCGCACCCTTCGGCGACGGTCGACACGACCTCGCGCGTGAAGGGCGGATCGCCCGGGTAGATGGTCATGCCCTCACGCAGGCTCACGGTGATATCGTGGATCGCCATGGTTCCCCTATCCCGCGCCCCCGACACGACCGGAGACTTTTATGTTTACTTGTTTGGTGTCAGCACATTCCAAGGTGGACAATGATGAGCAAGGCTTGGGACTACCGGCTCGAACGGCGGACGATCAAGGGCATCCGGGTGTACCGGGTGGTGATGGAAGGCATACCCGAGCGGACCTACATCATCGACGAGCAGTACGGCAGGGAGATGCTATTCAAGCCGTGGCTGGTCGGTGAGCCGCTCCAGGCCACCTCGCTCGAGGCCATGAAGAACGCGCTCAAGGTCGCGGCCGAGCTCGTCCCCCTCAACGACACGCCCCAGGGCGAGGTCGTCGAGGTCATCCTCCTCAGCGGGGGACTGTATTATCATATAGAGCGTGCCTTTCAGAAGGTGTTCGGCGAGCAATTGCCTATCAACTTCCTGGGCGTCAAGCGGCATCCAGTGGGCGACGATGGTGACTTCACCGCCGAGGTCACCTACAAGAACTTCGAGGCCATGCCCGAGACGGGACACATCCATCTCCTGACCGGCGATACGGTCGCCACGGGCAGCTCTGTCGAGGCCGCCTACGCTGCCATCCTTGAGGACTTCCAGCAACGGCCCGGGCTCAAGTGGGCATCGGCCAGCATGTTCAGCCTCGGCGGCTCAGGCCAGAGCCTCAAGCTGTTCAAGCGGCTAGAGGACCGTATCCGTGAGGTATACCCCGCCTTCCACATGAACGTGTTCTACTCGACCGCTGCAATGGACATGAAGAAGGACGGTACGACCCTTTCTTTCCTCGGCCCCCACGCGGTGCACAGCGCTGACCTGCGCGAGGAGGTCATCGAGGCCCTGGGCCCCTACGTGGCCGAGCGCCAGTGCCGTATCGGTGACTGGGGGAACCGCAACAAGAATCCCAGCGGGTACATCGAGGAGCTCGAGGGCGAGGTCGAGCAGTTGGCTGCCGGCAGCCCGGACGCACGTTCGCGTGAGGTCATCGACCAGATGCGCGAGCAGCTGGCGCTCATGAAGCAGCGCCTGGCCAGGTCCCTCAACTGCCGCTACTGAACCTGCAACGAAGGGGATCCTTAGCGGACCTCGACATCGAGCTCAGGATTCGCCTCGGCGAACTTCTTTCGGAAGGCGTCGGAGTCGAAGGTGACGGTCCGGGGCTCCGCGTCCAGGTCGACGTTGTAGTAGAAGAGGTGCGAGCCCTGTTCGATGTGATGGATGGCAGGGAACAGTAGGAGCGCACCAACGCCCATGAGCGGGAGAGGGAGGGAGCTAGTTCCGTCACCCAAGGATCCGAAACCAAGGGCGATCATGAGCACAGAGCCGGCCAGGTACGGGGCAGCGGCGACCAGTCTGGCCTTCCGCGCTTTTCCCATGCAGTCGCTACAGACATGGGTCGTCGCCCATAGGGACTGGCCCCTACTTGCGGCCTTTCGGTCCTTTCCCTCGGCCCGGGATTCCGCGACTGGCTCCGCCTCCCAGCGGTTCTCCTCCTTATATAGCGTCGCGTCCTCTTCTGTCGCGCCGCATCCGATGCAGGCCGTGGGCCATTTCGCTTTCAACGCCATGTGACCATCCTCATTAAGAGTACCCCCCCGAAGAGTATGTTATAAAAACCATTTCGGACCGAGCCCTTGCATGAAGGTTGTAGCTTTCAACGGAAGCGCCCAGAAGGACGGCAACACCGCCATCCTCATCAACATGGTGCTGGACGAGCTCTAGAAGGAAGGGATCGAGACCGAGCTGGTGCAGCTTGCTGAGTAGTCGAGGGTCCAGCGGGGAGCGGATGTACGTCATGCAGGGGGCAGAAGTTCGTCCCCTTTGTTCTCCTCCTCGTAATCGAGGAAGACAGCGATCTCCTCGGCCAGTCCCGTGATGGTGCCCCTGTCCTCGCCGAAGGCGATGATCTCGATGGGGGCCTTCTCCCCCTCCTTCCCGGCCTTGCGGTAACGGATGACCAGACCGAACTCACGGTTGCTGTGTCGCTCCTTGGCGAAGTACTTGCCAACCCACTCCTCGTCGGACTCCCAGCGCTCGGCTATGGGCTCCAGCACACTGCACCGCTCCTTGAGCCCGTCGATGACGGGGTTCTGCTCCTGAGTGCTCTTCCTGCGCCGTGTCACCGTCTCCATGTGCCCGAGCTTCTCATCGAACTCCTCTTCGGATATGGCGGTCTTCACCATGAACGAGCAGAGGCAGGGGACCGGCACCTCCTTAAGGGGAACGGTGACGCGCTCCCCGCGCCTGTCAAGGTAGGTGACCGTCCCGTGGATGTTCCCCGTCACACGCTGGATGGGGATGAGCCGGAACACCGCTGTCATCCGCTCCTCGGCCTCGACATCGCCCATCTCCAGCGGGAGCACAGCAGGCTCCTTCACCTTGAGATGCTCAGGGACCTCCAAGTGCACCTCTACCTTCCGGATGGCGAAGGTGGAGTGGTTGAGCACGGTGAGCGTGAGCTTGACTTGGCCGCTCTCGAGAGCGATGTCCCGCAGCAGCTCCACCCGCTCCTCACCGAGAGTATGCCGCTTGGCGAGCTTCAGAGCACCCCAGCCCATCCCGGCCAGGGCCACAAGGGCCATCAGGATCTCCTTCCACTTCAGCAGCTCGTCGGCCTTCTTGACCACGTCGACGGGCGCTTGGCTATCGTTCGACGTGCCATAGCTTCCCTGCGGGGGGACGGTCCACTCCTGTCCGGTCCTGGAACACGTCGTGCACTCCTTCCAGTCGGCGGTCGTGCAGTTGGCGGGATCGTCCTTGGTGCAGGAATAGAGCTTGTCGATCATCGTCGGGAAAGAGATTATAACATCTCCAGGCGCGAACTGGTCCACGAGCACTTGCCATCCAGCTTGCGGTATACCGACGAAATGATCCTTGCCTCTGGAGACGACCTTCATCCCGGTCAGGTCGAGATCGATACCGTTTGTCACGGTCATGTCCCTGAGCTTAAGGACGATCCGTGCGTCCTGATGCTCCAGCTCCAGCAGGTACCCGCTCCCAGCGCCCAGTTCGGAGAATGTGCCGATGAGCCGCTTTGTACCGTCCGGGAAGAACACCGTCCCGCTCCACGTGTGATGGAGCTTCATGTAGAAGTTGACATGCTGTGCCTGGCCGATGGAGATGATGATGGCAAGGACTATGAACATGAACGCGACACGTGCATGCCTTCCCACACCTTGGCGTCCGCCACTGCCAATTAATAAAGGTTCTTTTTGTTGTCCGGATGACCTCATTGAGGTACTCGTATGAAAGAAAAAAGGAGGCGTTCATCGATGTTGGTACCGACATTACTGATGGGAGCACTCGCGCTCGTGCTCCTCTACATAGGTCATTCAAGAGGGGAGGGTCAGCATCTCACCGGTCTGAGGGCGGGCCTAGATATGACGGTGCAGGTCATGCCCCTCCTGATAGCAGCGTTCGTCGTGGCAGGGATGGTCCAGGTGCCCGATGAGCTCGTAACGGAATGGGTGGGAGCGGAATCCGGTCCAAAGGGGATACTCGTCGGCTCTGCCGCCGGAGCGCTCGCTCCCGGAGGACCTTATGTGAGCTTCCCACTTGCGGCCGGTTTTCTCAAAGCAGGAGCCAGCGTGGGGACCATGGTCGCGTTCGTGACGGTGTGGTCGCTCTGGTCGGTCCACCGCCTGCCGATGGAAGTGGGTATCCTCGGATGGAAGTTCACGCTCGTCCACATGGCCAGCACGATCCTATTCCCTCCGATTGCCGGTCTCATCGCACACACTTTCTTTTCGGGAGCGACGTGAACGGGATACTTTGACACCTTACGCTTACTTGCTATTATGGATACGTCACCCGGTCTCATCCTACCGCGATATTCCTCCCCGTTATGCGGTGGAACGTGTACCGGGTCTCTCCTTCCACATAGCTCCGATAGGGTTCTGTATTGAACATCATACGAAGCAGTTCGCACCGCTGTGCCAGGTAGGGTTTCCAGTCCAGGCAGGTGTAGTCCTCGAAGAATAGGATGCAGTCGGTCCGTCCGAACAGCTCTTCCTGGACCGGGAGGAGCTGGATGAACTCATCTAGGTCGACGACCTCGAGCTCGGTGGTGGACCTCAGGATGACAGGCCAGTTCGCAACGATCACGCATCCGGGAGGAAGTTCCTGTTCCGCCTGCTCCGGTATCCTCGTCTCGAGCGCAAGGGTGGATTGCGAGTATGTCATCGATCCGAACATCGTGTAGGGAATGTAGATATGGACGGCGAGAACCGATGCGAGGATGAGAGCACACCATCGCGTCCATGATCGTGTGAGCAATCCCGAGAGCGCGTCAGCTACGTGAACCGCTCCTGCCGCCGCGTAGATGGCGATGAATGGATAGAGGCCCATATAGAACCGGTCCCTCCCCGCCAGGGTCTGGAACCAGGATGTGAAGTAGACCAGCCACAGGACGACGAACCCGGTCATGAGGAACAGGCTCTCGCGTCGTCTCCTGGTCGTCAGTCCGATCACGCCGATGGCCGCTAGAGCCGATACGATCATCGGATGGTAGACGCCACCGAATAGCTCCGGAGCGTAGTCCCGGGAGTTATTGAAGAGGTTGGAAAGGCTCCAGTTGCTCCCTGTCATGCGTCCGTCACTATCGCTCTCGATCCAGTTCGTGTACACGTTGTCCTCCAGTACCTGCGCGAGGTTGGGGAGGACGAGGAGCAACATGATGAAACCCTGCACCATATGACCCGAGCCGAGCATGCGCTTTCCACTGCTGCCGAGAATGGCCCGACCGAGGGGGAACAGGACGATAAGGACATGGTTCTCGGGCCGGAACTGGGTCGTGAAGGCGATGCTCATCCAGGCGAGCCATGCTACAGAGGTCCTTTCCGTCCGGTAGGAGATCATGAAGAAAACGAGCGTCAGGAGCATGAAGAAGAGAGAGGATGCGTTGCTCGCAGCCGTGGCGGACCACCTAACGTGCGGTGGGTAGAGCGATAACACCACTGCGGCCACCAGTGCCAGGTCGGTGCGGTCGGTAGCGAGGTAGGCGAGGAGGAAGAGGGGGACGACGGATAGCGTTCCAAGTAGTATCGAGGTGTTGATCGCCACCCAGTTCGACGTTCCGAAGAGGGCGAACGCCAGCCTGAGCACGAACGGCCATCCCACCGACAGGATCAGCTCGCCCTGGCGGCCCGTCCGCAGCATCTCCTTGCCGGCCTCCATGTACTGCGCTTCGTCCACGTAGATCACGTGCTGGTGAGGGGGGATTGTCAGCCTGATCCATAACGTGGCGAGGATAACTACCGCCAGAAGTGACCATGTCCCCCGACCGATCCGTCCGAACTGACATGAGATGGACCGACGTGCAGAGAATAGTGCTGTTAGGAACAGAAAGAAGGCGATGAGGGCCGAATCGGGTATCAACGGCCGCAGTAGGTCGTTGAGGAGGTGGATTATCGCCATCCCGTGGCGATCATCCCGTCAGGATTTAATAAGGTTGAGGATTCATGCTCCTTCGGAGCTCGGTGACGAACACCCGTGCAGCTTTACAGATCTGGAGGATTAGCGTGGTCAGGAACAGATAACTCACACAGAATGGAGCGTTTCCCGTCCTAGGAATAGACCCCGAATACCTTGCACATGACAACACCTTCCACATCGTCACGGCACTCTCTAGTGCCGACAAGAGCCTTCCTCGACTCCTCCTTGTACCTGTCCACGACCTTGTTCGCTTCTAGGCTGTCGAATGGGTGCATGGACGCTCCGTTGTGCACGCGCTCCGGTGTGCCGTAGCCATAATCATTCATCTTGGACACGAAAGCATCAAGCCCGGTCTCGTCCCCTTGGTAGTGCACGCGCAGGCCTTGGCTGTCCACTACGGGCTCGAAGCCGATCGATCGGCTCAGCGATTCGTACTTTTCTTCGAACTTGTAGGGGAACGCTATGCGTTCATCGGACCCACAGGTCCTGCCCGCGATGTCAGTGACGTCATCGAGGAAGTTCGCTCCCCCGTGCAGGTACGTGATGTCCTTGTGAGAACTGTCGGATAATGTACCGTGCTCATGTTCGTGCATCACGTACTCGAGGATAATGTCCATGCATCATCGAAAGTTCGGTATAACTAAAAAAGAATTAGAATCCCCGTGGTGGTGAAATCAAGAATTGGACTCACCCACCCCCGGTATTTAAATACACCCGACATTTTTTAAGTCATCTATCAAGGTTCTACAGATCATCCCGAGGTAACAAAATGTCATTTGAAGAGCTAAATCTCATTGAGCCGCTTCAGCGGGCGGTGACCAAGGAAGGATACACCATACCCACGCCCATACAGGAGCAGGCCATACCCCACCTGATGAATGGCCGGGATCTGATCGGTATCGCCCAGACGGGCACGGGCAAGACCGCGGCTTTCGTGCTGCCCATCCTTCAGAAACTGTCTGAAGAGCACTGGGTCCCCGTTCCGGGATCTCCCCGGGTGCTCGTGCTCGCGCCTACACGAGAGCTCGCTGCACAGATCGATGAGAGCTTTGGCACCTATGGCCGGTTCCTCAAATTCAGGCACACGGTCGTGTTCGGCGGAGTCAAGCAGGGGCAACAGGTAAGGGCCCTTTCCCGGGGTGTCGACATCCTCGTGGCCACACCAGGACGGCTTCTCGACCTGATGAACCAGGGCTATATCAGGCTGAACGGCGTCGAGTACTTCGTGCTTGATGAGGTGGACAGGATGCTCGACATGGGGTTCATCAATGACGTCCGCAAAATCGTCTCGAAGTTCCACCGCTTACGTCAATCACAATGCTACTCGGCCACCATGTCAACGAGGATAAGTGAGCTAGTCAAAAGTTTCCTCGCCGATCCGGTCCGTGTGGAAGTGACCCCACAGGCAACCACGCTGGATAGTGTTGACCAGTGCGTCTTCTTCGTGGATCGCGGCTCAAAGGATGCATTGCTGCTCGAGCTGATCCGTCAGCGACACGTGACATCCGCCCTGGTGTTCACCCGCACAAAACACGGGGCAAACAAGGTGGCCCGAGTGCTCACCAAGCACGGGATCGAGGCCGATGCCATCCACGGAAACAAGACACAGAATCGACGAACTCAGGCGATGAACAATTTCAAATCGGGCCGCATTCAGGTTCTCGTTGCCACCGACATCGCTGCACGCGGCATCGACGTCGAAGACATCTCACACGTCATCAACTATAATCTCCCTAATGAGTCCGAGGTCTACATTCACCGCATCGGTCGTACAGCGCGGGCAGGTGCGTCAGGCATGGCCCTTTCCCTGTGCTCGGCGGAGGAACGCGACTTACTGCGTGATATCGAGCGGCTCACACGGGTGAAGATGACGCTCGTGGACCACAAGTATCATTCCGACCGTGCAATGAACGCGTTCGGACAAGCCGCGCGACCGCCCCCGAGGCCATCCCGCGGCCCCCCGAGACGGTTCAGGGGCTCCTTCCGGTCGGGATCCTTGAAGAAGTACAGGACATACTAGGTCCGGTGACACCAGCCCTCGACATCCTGGATAGCAAAGTAGCTGAGCGTTCACACTAGCACTGTGAAGATAGGGCCGATGCCGGGAATGGAGGAAAGAATGGCGTTAATTTGTGGTATAATTTAAATAGCGCCTTATTTAGAAGAATTTACAGGATATTATTTATCTAGAGATATAATGGGCGCCAGAACGTTTTATTTATTTCGCTATAGGCTCGTTTGAATAACGCCCAGAATGGAGTTCTCCTGCTAACGTAACAGTATTTCCCTGATCTCAACCTACGCGCACGCGGGTTGCCGTGCGAAGCGACCGGAAGGAATCGTACTACTCATCGAACAACAGGTAGTCCGGCTCTATCACGGAGAAGTAATCGTCCTTCTTGTGCTTCAGTGCCTTTATGCTGTCGTTGATTGCACCGAGGCTCACCTTCTGCTGATCGATGTGGTAGGTGTTCTTCTCCATCAGGACGATGGTCTCGGTCAATCCAATTGCACCGATGAACCTCTCCCTGAGGTGACTGCTCCACTCCACGCGGTCCTCGGTTTGGTAGAAAACCTCGAAGAGCAGGTAGTTGAACCTCCCCTCGCAGATGTGGAATGCCATTGGGATGTGCGGGTCGTTCTTCAGGAACCGCAGTACGTCCTTCTTGTTCTTCCTGATCTCCACCTTGGTGATCTGGAGCACGCAGCCGGGTGGGACGATGAAGCTGTGGAACCTGCAGACCGGTTCAAGGATCGTCTTCTCCTTCAACATCATATCGATGCGCCTTCTGATCGTCTTCTTGTGCATCTCCAGTGTCCTGGCAAGGACGGTCTCGTTGATCCCGATGCCCTCTCCCTTCAACACCGATTCGAGGATGTCTACGTGCATCTCGGTGAGCTGAATACCATTCAGTATGACTTTCTCTCCTCTTTCGACGTGCTGCTTCAGTACCTTTATCCCTTCGCTGGGCTCGTACTTCACGATCAGCTGGTTCGAGTAGAAATGGGCCTCTGAGGGGGTTCGGATGTCCCTTGGGGGGATCCTTCCGCTGGTGACGAGATGCTCCCTCCATAGCTGGTAGTTGAGTATGTCCTTCTGGAATTGTATCAGAAGGGTGTTGAAGCTTCCCTGCCTGATCTTGAACGCGGCAAAGATGTGTTTGTCCTTCCTCATCCACTCGAGGACATCCTCGGTGGGCGGGAGGTCCGCCAGGATGATGATCAACAGCGGGTGCGCCTTGTACTGCCTGAAGAACGGGAAGATGGGCGGATTGATGATCTTGCTCTCCAGGAGCTCATTGACCCTTACCTTGATCGTATTCCTGTGCTTCTTCAGCTTTCTGGAGAGATAGCTCAGGTTGATGAACAGCCCGGTTCCGCTGCAGATCTCCTTCAGGATCCTGAGGTTGACCTCGTCCATCAACAATCTCGTCATACATTCCTGATGATATTGCGAGGTATTAATACTTTTACTTGTCTCGCGTATTAATTCCGCTAATTTTTATGTTAGTAGTTATCATGGCCAAATTAGATATAATAACTTACTATTGCGCCGTATTTTACCAATTAACATAACATTTAATAGTATTATTTGATAAAAAATCTAGAAATAGTGTAAATATAGTATAAATAGAAATGAGGGCTTCATATTACCAGGATCGTGCATCCGGGTGAAAGACATGGAGAACCTGAACCCCTATCATATAGCACAGATGCAGTTCGACCAAGCTGCGGACAAACTTGGCCTGAACAGCTGGATGCGGGATTTCCTCAAGACCCCTGACAGGAACGTGTCGGTCGACTTCCCGGTCAAGATGGACGACGGGAGCATCAAGATCTTCGCCGGATATCGGGTCCAACACAACAATACACGAGGGCCGTACAAGGGTGGCCTGAGGTTCAGTCCAGAGGTCAACCTCGACGAGGTGAGGGCGCTGGCCTCCTGGATGACGTGGAAGACCGCTGTCGTGAACGTCCCGTTCGGCGGGGCGAAGGGTGGCGTCGTGTGCGACCCACGCAAGTTGTCCACGTGCGAGCTCGAGAGGATCACGCGGAGGTTCACCTACGAAATCAGGAACGTCATCGGTCCCGACGTCGACATCCCGGCCCCGGACGTCAACACGAACGCACAGGTGATGACCTGGATCGTCGACACCTACAGCATGTGGAACGGCCATAGCGAGTTCCGGGTCGTTACCGGGAAACCCACCTTCCTCGGAGGGAGCTACGGGAGGGCGGAGGCGACGGGAAGAGGTGTCATGGTCGCCGCTATGAAGGCCGTGAAGGACGCGGGCCTCGAACCCCAGGACCTGACCGCTGTGATCCAGGGCTTCGGGAACGTCGGCAGCCATACGGCAAGGTTGCTGGCCGAGCAGGGAGTCAAGATCATTGGAATAAGCGACATCTCCACGGCCATACACAATCCCGATGGGATCGATGTTCAGGACGTGGAGGCCTATCTCAAGAAGAACAAGGTCCTCGAGGGATACGACAAGGCACAGCATATCCGCCCTAAGGAGAAGGTCCTCGAACTGAAGACGGACATCCTCGTACCCGCGGCCCTTGAGAACCAGATCACCAGCGCCAATGCGGGGAACGTCGATTGCAGGTTCATCGTGGAGGGCGCGAACGGCCCCACCACGCCCGATGCTGACAGGATTCTCAAAAAGAAAGGGATCCTTGTCATCCCGGACATCCTGGCCAACGCGGGCGGGGTCACGGCCAGCTACTATGAATGGGTCCAGAACGTGCAGCGGGAGCAGTGGCCATACGAGAAGGTCGTCACCAAGCTAGAGAAAAAGCTCGTCCAGGCCTACAACGATGTCAGGGACCTGGCAGAAAGAGAGGACGTGGACATGCGGATCGCCGCTTACATGATCGCCATCGGGAGGGTGGCGAAGGCAACAGAAGCCCGGGGGGTGTTTCCCTAGATGGCCTTGCTCGTCGCGACCCGGGAGGGGGACCGTATCCTTGTCGTACGGAAGGGCCACCACCCCTCCTTACAGGTCTATAGACTGATAGGAAGGGAAGAGCACGGTTTCCGCTTCTATGGAGCGTTCCACCGGTTCGAGCTGGCCCTGGACAAAGACATGCCATTATCGGCTCAACCCTACGGTCATCTTGGCTCGTGTTCGGACCTATCGGGAAGGGCGATGACCGCCATCGGCAAGGATAGAAGGCCCGTCCTCTCAACCACGGCAGTGCGGATGACCATGCTGGAACGTCCGCTCTATTCGTTCATTGGCGAATATCATCGTGACTCCCTCGATGAGATCCTTGAATGGTACCCTCCGGGAGAAGAGGACATGCCGTACGCATCCATCTCGACATCAGCCCTTGCCGCGGGCGATTCCGGGGATGATGTCTATCTGAACACCCTGTTCCTCATGACCGGCGGATACGGCCTGCTGACGAAGATATCTGCCGTGGCCGGCAGGGACATCGAGGACTGCTGCAGTCCCGAGTTCCACTTCGAGACACACAAGGTGAGATTGGAGACAAATCCTCTGAGAAGGATCCAGGAGAACGATGTCGTTGCAGGCGCGGTCCTGGTTGGATTGGGAGTTGCCTCCAATCCAGAAATAATCACGCCCCTTGAGCTAGAATCAGGTGACGATCCACACGAGGTGGACAGGCTGCTGGATGAGCTGTTCCTGACGCTGACCCAGGGGCGCCAGCTCGTGCCACGACAGGATTCCAGGGTTACTGGTCGGCCGAGCTCGCCCGTCTGTACCACCGCGGCGCTCTCGGGCCTGCTGAGCACGGTCATCACGAAATGAGAAGGAGATGAACACGATGAAGATCTGCATAACCTCATACGGTAGACACATGGAAGATATAGTGGACCCCTGCTTCGGAGACAACTCCATCTTCCTCATCGTGGACACAGAGACTGGGACGATGGAGGCCGTCGACAACGCCTCGTGCTCCGCAACCCAGGGCGACGGTTTCGAACTGGCCCAGAGGATGCTAGAACTCGGGGTGAAAGCGGTAATCACAGGTAACGTGAGCCCCGAGGACTTCCGCGCTCTCAAGGCCGCCGGTATACTCGTCTACACGGGAGCGTCAGGCAGGGCCAGGGATGCTCTGGTACGATTCGAGATGGGTGATCTAACACGACTGGGAAGCCCGGGCGGGGGAGTCAGCAGGGAATTGACATAAGGATCCGGTCAGGGAAGAATGAATGATTCCTATCAGTATTAAGTTATGAGGGCCGATGCCGGGATTTGAACCCGAGCTCGGGGATCCACAGTCCCCGGTGCTAACCAGGCTACACCACATCGGCGCCGCGACGGCCTATGGGCCCGGCCGGATTCGAACCGGCGATCCCCCGCTAGTAAGGCGGATGTCATGGACCAACTAGACCACAGGCCCGCCGCAGCCTCCCCACAGTGGGCAAAGGTTAAAAAGGCTTTCTCACAGGTGAGCGGGCCTTCGCCCGGGCAAAGCAAAGCTTCATATTAACGAAGGGATAGGTGTGTGGCGGGAGTCACCGTGACGGGGAAGAAGCGATCGAGGACGGAGATACGGATCAAAGGTCCCCGGATCGAGCGGGTGGAGACAAAGGGGCCGTCGTCCGGATCCCGTAAGGTCCCCCCGACGATCACTGCACCGGAGCCCGAAGGACCTCCCATGCCCACCGATGGCACCGGGCTCATCGTCATCGATCCGTGGCTCGAGCCGTACAAGCGGGAGCTGAGGCTCCGCCATGAGCGCTACGAGCGCATGCTCGACCATATCTACGCGCACAACTCCTCGCTCACGGAGTTCGCCTCCGGCCACATCTGGTTCGGCATCCACGAGGTGAAGGGCGGATGGGTGTACCGCGAGTGGGCTCCCAATGCCAAGGCCCTCTACCTCACAGGCGACTTCAACGGCTGGGACCGCACGTCTCATCCGCTGGAGCGGAAGGAGATGGACCAGTGGGAGATCTTCCTCCCCCGGAAGGAGTACGGGAAGACGTTCACCCACGGCAGCAAGATCAAGGTCCACGTGGTCTCCGATGAGGGCGGCATGGACCGCATCCCTCTCTACGTCCGCCGTGCCGTCCAGGACGACAATACCAAGGACTTCGCCGGCCAGGTGTGGCTGCCGCCGAATCCCTTCAAATGGACGGACAGCAGGTTCAAGCCGAAGAAGGACGAGTCGCTCATCATCTACGAAGCCCATGTCGGTATGGCCCAAGAGAAGGAGGGTATCGGGACCTACCGCGAGTTCGCGGACAACGTCCTCCCCCGCATCAAGGAGCTGGGATACAACGCCATCCAGCTCATGGCCGTCCAGGAGCACCCGTACTACGGCTCCTTCGGCTACCATGTCTCGAACTTCTTCGCCCCCTCGTCGAGGTTCGGCACACCCGAGGACCTCAAGTACCTCGTCAACACCGCTCACCGCCTGGGCATCCGGGTGCTGCTCGACCTCGTGCACTCCCATGCCGTCAAGAACCTGGCCGAGGGCATCAACCGGTTCGATGGCACCGTATGGCAGTTCTTCCACGAGGGGGCACGCGGGGAGCACATCTCTTGGGACTCCATGCTCTTCAACTACGGGAAGATCGAGGTCGTTCACTTCCTTCTCTCCAACCTCCGGTACTGGCTGGAGGAGTTCCACTTCGACGGTTTCCGGTTCGACGGCATCACCTCCATGATGTACCTCCACCATGGGTTCGGAGTGGACTTCACACACTACGACATGTACTTCAGGCACAACATCGACCACGAGGCCATCACTTACCTCCAGCTTGCCGCCACCCTCTGCAAGGAGGTGAAGTCCTGCTCCTGGCTCATCGCCGAGGACATGTCGGGCATGCCGGGGCTCGGGCGTGCCGTCATCGAGGGAGGCCTTGGCTTCGACTATCGGCTGGGCATGGGCATCCCGGACTACTGGATCAAGCTACTCAAGCACGTGCCCGACGAGAACTGGAGCATGCATGAGCTGTGGAACGTGCTCACCGACCGGCGACCGTCCGAACGGACCATCGCCTATGCCGAGAGCCACGACCAGGCGCTGGTGGGTGATAAGACCCTTGCATTCTGGCTCATGGATGCGGACATGTACTGGTTCATGCGCACCGGCGACCAGAGCCTCCGCATCGACCGCGGCATGGCCCTCCACAAGATGATCCGGCTCATCACGCTCGCCCTGGGCGGTGAAGGGTACCTCAACTTCATCGGTAACGAGTTCGGCCATCCAGAGTGGATCGACTTTCCTCGGGAGGGCAACGACTGGAGCTACGAGCACGCCCGCCGCCAGTGGTCGCTGGCCGATGACAAGGATCTCCGCTATCGGTACCTGCTCGCGTTCGACAAGGTCATGATCAAGCTCGCTACTGAGACGAGCGTGCTTGCAGCAGGCCCTGCCCGTCGGCTCAACGTGGACGAGGCCAACAACGTGCTCATCTTCGAGCGGGGAGGGCTCATCTTCATCTTCAACTTCAATCCTTCAGCCTCCATCCCGGACTACCTGTTCGGTGTACACGAGGCGGGCGAGTACCGTATCGTGCTGGACAGCGATGCGAGCGACCTCGGCGGCCATGGGCGGGTGGATAGCTCGGTCGCGCTGTTCAGCCAAGAGATCCCAGCCCACGACCAGGCTCAGTCCGTGCAGGTGTATATTCCTTCCCGGACGGTCCTCGTGCTCCGCAAGGTCGGCGCGAAGACCGGCACATAGGCTTTATATCATTTCAACACCGAGGCCCGAGCGCATGAATCCCTTCGAAGGTATGGACCCCATCCTGGGCATCGATCCGCTCTATCTCTTCATCGGCGTGGGGGGTATCGGGGTGCTCGCCGTCGTGCTCATCCTCCTCCTGAAGAAGAAGAGGAAGGGCGGTTCCTTCACGGACCCGCGTGCCTACGAGATAATCATGAACATCGAAGCGCTCGAAGACCGGCTCAAGGAGAGGCGGATCGAGGTCGAGGATTTCGTGGATAAGACCGAGGAGGAGATCGATATCATCCGGCAGAAGGACATGGCCTACAATAACCAGATCATGCACTTCCACCAGGAGGCGTTCATGGCCCTCCGGGACAATAACGCCACCGGGGCGAGGACTTTCATCATGAACAAGTTGGCCGTCAAGGCCAAGCTCAAGAGCAAGGAGAACCTGCAGAACCTAGTCAAGAAATGTCGGCTGATGGTGGAGGGCATCGCCAACCACCAGCAGTCGCTGAATATCTCCAGGGAGGAGACTGAGAGCCTGGGCCGCCGGGAGGAGGTGCTCCAGGACGAGGATCCCTTCTACCTCATCGTGGAGACACTGTCCCTCATCGACCGCGATGTCGAGAGCTACGAGGAGAAGCTCGCCGACATGCGTGATAAGAAGCGGGACATCCAGTCTGCTTCTGTGAAGGTCGATGACGAGCAGGTCGATAGCGAGCTAGTGGAGATGGAGAAGGAGGCCGGGTTCTCCGCATGAGCCCGGACAAAAAGGAGAAGAAGAAGGTACCTCCACCACCACCTCGGTTGCCTGCAGGCGTGAAAGGCGCCCCGCTCACACGCATCGAACGGATGCCCGACGCCATCAGCACAAAGAAGCCGTCCAAACGGGTATCCATCCCGACAGCTCCCAAGAAGAAGGCCCCTCCCAAGAAGGAGGAGCTACCCCCTCCTCCAAAGAAGGCCCCACCCGCTCCGAAGCCGGCACCACTGAAGGAGGCCCCTGCGCCCGCTCCGAAGCCAGCACCGCCGAAGGAGATCCCTCCGCCCGCTCCGAAGCCGACACCACCGAAGAAGGAGAAGCCTCCCAGGAAGGAGGAAGACCCGTCGCCAAAGGCGAAGGCCGGGAAGAAGAAGGACAAGGAGGGGGACCCTCCTACGTCACAACTTCCCGAAAACACACCGCATTTAAAGATTGCCGACACCTCGGCACCCATGGCCTCCAAGATCGCGATCAACTACAACTCATGCACCCGGTGCGCCAAGTGCGTCACGGTGTGCCCCAAGCAGGCGATCAAGTTCGACAACGCACCCATCATGTGCAAGCACTGCACACCCGAGACCGCGGACTGCGCCAAGGCGTGCCCCGAGAAGGCCATCGTTCCCGTGGGGCCGGGCAAGGACATCCTCAGCGTGCAGGAGGACAGGTGTACGGGGTGTGGCGAGTGTGTCAAGGCATGCCCTTACGATTCCATCTGGGTGCTCGGGGACATCGCTCGAAAATGCGACATCTGCTACGGTGTTGCTGACCACCCCCTGTGTCTGGAGGAGTGCACCAACCAGGGCTTCAACGCTATCGAGGGGGTCCACGCCGAGCAGGTCTCAGCTGCCGTCGACACGGGCACATGGTCGCTATCGGTCTACCCCGCCCAGTCCATCCAAGAGCTCGAGCCCATTGTGATCAACGACGAGGGCACCGCTAGGACCTTCGGCTCGATCGCCAAGGTCCCCAGCGAGCCCAAGCCCGTGTACTACGTCAACGTCATCCCTTCCATCTCGGACGTGGAGCGTACCATCATCAAGCGCTCCATCGACCGGTTCATCGAGTCGGGCTCGCTCAACGCTTCGACGTACGACCAGATGAAGGCGTTCATCTTGGAAGTGGCCCGGTACATGGGCGCCGGCATAGACCCGGAGAAGCTGGACCCGCTCTCCATGCTCGCCACCCTCAACTCCACGGGGTTCGGCCCCTTCGACCTCCTGCTCAAGGACGACGCCTTGGAGGAGGTCATGGGTATCGGCGTGGGCCAGGGCCGGCCCATCTACGTCTACCACCGCAAGTACGGCATGCTCAAGACCAACGTCTTCTTCAACCCGGACAAGTCGGGCCAGAACGAGGTGCGGGCCATCATCGAGCGCATGGTGCGCTCCCAGCCGGGGGCCAAGATCGACGACATGCACCCCCGCGTCAACACACGGCTCCCCGACGGCTCCCGTCTCCACGCGTGCATCAGTCCCATGACCCTAACCGGCTCGCTCATCACCATCCGCAAGTTCCGGGCCAACCCGCTCACCCCCATCGAGATCGCTGAGTTCGGCACCATGTCCATCGACGCGCTCACCTACATGTGGCTGACTCTGGAGAACGAGATCTCCATGCTCATCGGCGGCAACACCGGCTCGGGAAAGACCACCACGCTCAACGCCATCTCGACGTTCATCCCCCCCGACGAGCGCATCATCATCCTTGAGTCCACGCCGGAGATCAACCTCCCCCACGGCCACCAGGCCCGGGTCGTCACCGTGCCCCAGGCCGAGATCGGAATGGAGGATCTGCTGGAGGACACCCTTCGTATGCGGCCGGACCGGGTCATCGTGGGCGAGGTGCGTTCGGGCGAGGAGGCGCGCGCGTTCATCAACTCGGTGCTGGCTGGACAGGCGCGTGGGTGCATGTGCACGTTCCACGCACTGGACGCCATGTCAGCCGCCAAGCGCATGAAGAACCCTCCCATGAACATCGCCCCCATGGACATCCAGACCCTGGACATCATCCTTGTGCAGCGGCGCCTGTCGTTCTACGACCATGAAGCACACAAGCGCGTCCAGCTGCGCCGCGTCGTCGAGATCGTGGAGATCGACAAGTCCAAGCCCGCCGAGCTGGACATCCCTCCGCTCCTGCAGATCTACAAGTACGATACCAAGTCCAAGCAGGTGGTGCGCATGGTGAAAGGCCTCTCGCACCTGGAGAGGCGTATCGCCGAGTACAATATGGACATGACCGACCAGGAGTACGAGCGGGAGCGGTACGTCCGGATGAAGTTCCTGGAGAGCCTGTACTACCGGCACAAGCAGCAGCCGGGCAGCCTCAGCCTACCGGTGTTCATGGACTACATCACCCGATTCAGTCAGGACAAGGACTTCCGCGCCAAGTTCGAGGCGAGCGTCAGGTAGTAGCTTACGAGCGCTGGGGCTAGGATTGTCACCTATCCGTCAAAGGGGCCGTCAATCCCGTTAACTACTCGAGGATCTTGGGGACCTCGTCGCCAAGGATGGTGGCCTCGGTCCCGCACTTGGGGCAGCGGATCTTCGCCAGCAGCCCGTACTGCATCTGGAGCCCGTGATGGGGCGCATGCTCGCCCTCGCAGTTGCATGTCCAGCTGAGCCGGCCCTCGCCGGAGTGTACTCCGTATCCCACGATCTTGATAGAACTCTTTTCCATGGTAGAACCCGGGAGGCTGGTGGTGCCACATTTTTTTATAGGTGAGTGTTCAGAACCTTATTGCGGGGGGAGGTGTCTTCCATGGGTTCCAAAGCTGACAAGGACGAGGTCGCCGGTCTATTCTATGAGATCACGGTGGTCGACAATCCCATCATCAAGGGGCTCATGGACCGTTTCCACCTCGTGGCCCTCCTGTTCCTCTGTGTACTGGTCACCATTATCGGGTACCATGGCCTCCCCACCGCGGAGCAGATAGCCGGTGTCACTGGCACGGCCACCGGTAGCATCGCACCCTTCGGGGGGAGCCGCCTCGCCTCCGGGGCGTGGGCGCTATGGCACCTGCCCTGTTCATCGCGATGGCGCATTCCGGGGTATCTCATACTCATCCTCTCCATCCCTCTCGTCAAGCGCCTTTTCAGCAACATCAACCTCTGCTACGACCGGTTGTGGGACCAGAAGACCATCTCTCTGAAGGAGGGTGATGGTTCCGACATCGACCAGCTCCGGGAGGGGTACCGCAGCTTCCTCAAGGGCTTCGAGCGACGTCTCAATCACCGGAACGCCTACCTCATCGCGGTCGTGTACGCGGTCATCGTGGGAGTGATAAACTTCAACATCCCCGTGAGCGAGTACGACTGGTGCACCATGGAGCGGTTCCCGGTGACGAGGGGCTCCTACGTCCTCGGGGACATGCTCCTATCGGTCTTCTTCGCGCTCCTGGTGTGGAGGATACTCGTGACCGTGTTCTACATGAGGAGGCTGAGCGATGAGTTCGACCTGAACGTCCAGCCGCTCCACCCCGACCGTTCGGGTGGGCTGAAGCCCCTGGGTGACCTGAGCTTCTCCGTCGACTCGGTCCTCCTGTCCGTCGGCGTCTGGCTCAGCGTCGGGCTGTTCACGGCAGCCCCGTCCGTGATGTGGGTGGTCTATTCCGGGATCGTGGTCTACATGGCCCTCGCCACGCTCCTATTCTTCTATCCCCTGCACAAGGTCCACCATCTTATGAGCGAGAAGAAGATCGACCTGCTCGACCGGCTGAGCCGGAAGACCAATTCCTATTACGAGTCGATCTACAACGATGTCCTGGACGAGGACCGGGACGTGGATCCCGAGAAGCTCAGAAAGCTCAACGACCTGGAGGAGCTATACAGGAAGGCCAGCGACATGCCCGTCTGGCCCTTCGACAAGGAGACGCTGACGAAGTTCATCTCGACCGTCGGGTTCCCGCTCAGCATGGCGATCGCCAACCTCGCGAGGCTGAGGTTCTTCTAGATACAGGCCGGGCGGTCAACGCGTCCGGCATCGGTCCCGTACCACGTTTACGGATCCCTGCCCCTGGTCTACTTTTAAATACGATGAAAGCGTAGTCCCTGCTATGCCATCGCATACCAGCTTGCTGGTAGGGACGACCGGGAAGAGACCCGTCGTGCCTATTATGCGATAGGCACCGCGAATTTCTTCTCGGTGAGTGCTATGGAATCTACATCGAACACCATATCGGAACTGATCTGGGCGTACGAACGGAGCGTGTGCGAGCAGGCCTCGCTCGTTGCGTCCGAGATCCGGAGCAGTGCGGACGAGGACGAGCTTCCTCGTGCCCTGCGCAGCTACATCTCCCTCATGTTCGAGGGGGTGCGGTACGGCCATGCCTTCAGGGAGGCGCGGGACTTCCTGCTGACCCAGGCGGTCCACCGCGGCGTGAGCCCTGTCGAGGTGTCGATGAAACTGACGGAGAAGTACCTCTACGAGGAGATCGTGGTGCGGGCGTGCCTGCGGAGCATTGCCACCATGGCCCGGGACCTCGAGACAATCGAGTCCTGCCGCATCAACTGGCACAAGCTCCACGGACGGTTCAAGGAGGCTGCATCGGGAGCCTATAGCATCTTCAGCGAGGGTGAACAGCTGCTGGAGGCCGCCTATGCCTGAACCGCCTTCCTGACCCCTCGAACGACCTCGGGGGGGAAGATGTCGCCCATGAAAGGATCGCTGGCCATCTGCTCGAACTCCTCGAGGGCAACGTCCATCATGCAGACGTTGAGCCCGTCCACGCGCTCGTAGCGGTCCTTGGGGACGTCGGTAGAGAGGAGGAGGAGAGGGATCCGGTCACGGTCCAGCTCCTCCTCCACACGCTCGGAGATAGTGTCGCATGGCAGCGCGATCATCCGGGAGCGCAGCCTGCGCACGAGCTGGAAGAAAGCAGGGTATTTCTGTCGGGACACGGCGACCACGAGGAACTGGGAGAAGAACTCCTCCTCGATTCCTTCCATGCAGAAGCGTGTGGGGAACGAGAGGTAGTGGTCCCTACCACGCACGCGCTTGTCGAGCTGTCGCATGAGGGTCGCTGTCTCCTCGTCCATCGGATGCAGCCCGGGGAGAGCTTAAGCTATAAATAGCTCTCAGGCAAGAGAGTGCGTTATTGGTAGAATTTAGTAGGGACATATGATGGTGAGAACACGACTCGTCGTCCTGTTTGTGATCCTGCTCCTCCTACTGAGCTCTGCCAAGGACGGCACCATTAAACGGCTCACCTCCAACGCGGGGGCCAATCTCTACCCCATCATCAACATAGATCATGCCAAGCACAAGCGCACAATCGCATGGTTCACCGATTGGGACGACACCTTCAACGTGTACGTCAAGGATTTCCGCTCCAGGAAATGGAGAACACATCGGGTGACGGGAGGGGGCAACGCCTGCGGGTTGGGCCCTCGTCATGCCGTCGATCATCACAAGTGGGCTATCCACGTTGCATGGTATCAGGTCCAGAATGAGGGCTTCGACATATTCCATGGACGTTCCACGGACGGGGGGAAGTCCTGGGCGGTGACGCGGGTGACCGATGGGCCTGAGGTCGATGTCAATCCTGCCCTCTTCGTCCGCTCGAACGGCGATGTACACATTACCTGGGAGCGTGGACCTGAGGGGATGCGGGACATCATGGTGGCGAGCTCCTGGGACAAGGGGCGGACCTGGACAAAAGGCCCGGTCTCGACCGTTGTGTCGGACGATAGCAGACCGGTGGTGGCCGTGACCTCCAACGGGCGCATCCATGTGGCCTGGCAACGGCATGAGGGCATCGATGTGGACATCCTCCACGCGGTCTCTGATGACAACGGGCTGAGCTGGAACCTGCACAACATCATCGCCGATACGTTGCGCCAGACGAATCCGGACATCGCCGTGCGCGGCAACGATGTATACGTGGCCTGGGAGGGGATGGACCCTTCATGCAACGCGACCTACTGCCCTGTCACGGTCAACATCGCCCGCTCGAGCGACAATGGTGTTACCTGGGAGATGAACGCGGTGGCCGGGATGGAACTGTACCGTCCATCGATCGTCACATCTGGCGCAAAGCGCGTGCTCCTGGCCGCAGAGCACCGGACGAGCACGTCCTCCGAGATTGTGTACGGCTTCTCAAAGAACCTGGGTCGGACATGGGACGTACGGCAGGTGAGCGATGCCGAAGGAGAGGACTCGAACCCGTCCATCGCCGTCACCTACCGGGGAAAGGTGCACATCGTATGGCAGGGAACGTCGCGCGGGCACTCGGATCTCTATCACGTGGAGTTCTGGCCCAAAGAGGGTCCTCTGGAGATCGCCACGCCCACCCCTGATCCCGATGATATGGTCGAGCCGACACCTCTACCGCTCCCCAACGTAACGATCCTTCCAGAGGGGGAGCCCGAGGGTACACCACCAGCAGCGACCACGATCCCCGATCCCACGCCCGAACCCGATCCGGATGACGATCCCGAGGAGGATCCTAATCCCTACCCGGATCCCTCTCCGGGAGCGACACCCGATCCCAATCCTACTCCGATCCCCACCCCGCTCCCGACCGTGATCCCTACAACAATCCCGACCTTGGTCCCCACAATGGTCCCCACCGTTGTACCCACGACCCTCCCTGACGGCGAGGTGACCCTCGTCCCAACCTTCGTCCCGACACAGGTACCTACCACGGTGGCCACCACCGTCCCTACGATAGTCCCCTCCGTGATCCCCACCGATGCTCCCGATGACGGTACCGAGCCCTCACCTGGAGTGACGGAGGACGGGCCGGCCAGCACGCTAGGGCCTCGACCGACGTTGGACGAGTCGACCCTCGACCAAGGAGGTGCACCTGCAAGCGTCCCCTCCGACCCACTGGCCGCGGCGATATCCGACCTGGCCAAGGAAGCGGGATGCACAGCAGTGTGCACGGGGATGCCCGTGGAGTGCAACGACAACTGCGCCGACCTGCTAGAGCTCGAACGGATCCTGACCTCACCAGTGTTCCAGGACAAATTGCTCGTGCTGATGGCGCTCAAGGGAGAGCGTCCTCCCGACCTTGAGGGGCTGGTGCAGGCTGCGTGGCGGTCGCTGGGGGACGGGGATCTCGCCAGTGCCCGAGATACCATCGGCCGTATCAGGGACGAGATCGATGTGGTCCGGAGCGACGACACGGGAGTGACAATAGTAACACGCCACGAGTTCGTCCCTCAGCAGGAGGCGGAGGAGGATGCAATCCCGGTCGTCATGGAGCTGTTCGACCTCACGAACATGTTCGGGGGCGACGTCGATGAGCTGACCCAGGAAGCGCTCGAGACCTCGAAGAACATCCGTACCGTCATGGACGTGAGCGTGACCGGTCAGGTGGTCCAGGTCGACTCGGAGGGCAGCGAGGTGACGGATGGAGAGGCAGCCACAGCGACCATGGTGAAACTCACGGTGGAGAACACCAAGGATGAGGACCAGGAGGACTTCTGTATCGTGCAGGTAATACCCAAGACCTTCGCCGAGAGCGTGAAGGGCCTCACGTTCAAGCAGGACGTGAAGGTGGTCGTTGAGGATCCGGTCGTGCTGTGGAGCGTCGACCGTCTCAAGGGGAAGAAGAAGGTGGACCTCGCCTTCTCGGTGCAGAAACAGGTGGATAACGCTGCCATGAGCGACATGAAGATCACCTTCGTCAAGCTCCCAGGATGGCGGTGCAAGGAACTGAACCCGCGGCCTGAAGTGCGGATCGGCGGGCTCGCTGGGGCAGCTAGTGCCATCAACTGGCTGAGCATCTTCATCGGTGTGGTCGTACTGGTGGTGATCGCCGGATCCGTTGCCATAGCACGCAGCTCGCGTGGGGAGGCCAAGACCGTGCCTGCAGCAGTGACCACGACAGACCGCACGACATACCAGCACACTGCCGGATACTATCCTGCGAGCGCTCCCGGTCAGAACTCCGCCGCAGGCCGCACTCAATATTATCATGCACCCGAGTGGAGAGGCTCGCAGGAAGGCCAGGGGCAGCGCCAGAACGGAGGGTGACCATCACCTCGCACGAGGATTAATAAGCATATACGGGCCCGGTCCATCCATGAAAGACGTGCTCTACCTTGATGACGCCTATCTCAAGGAGTTCGATGCCACAGTAACCAGTGTAACCGACGGTAAGTTCGTAGTGCTGGACCGGACCGCGTTCTACCCCACGGGCGGAGGTCAGCCCCACGACACCGGACAGATGGTGACCGACGACGACCGGGAGGTGCGGATCATCTACGTCGGCAAGTTCGGTGGAAAGGTATCCCACCAGATCGAACCCGAGGGAGCGCTCAAGGAGGGCGATGCTGTCCACTGCATCGTCGACTGGGACCGTCGCCATACGCTCATGTGCTACCATACGGCCGCCCATGTGCTCTCCAAGGTGTTCCACAAGGACTGTGGTGCGCTCATCACCGGGAACCAGCTCAATTGCGAACGCTCACGCTTCGACTTCAATATTCCGGATTTCGACCGGGAGCTCATCCAGGCCTGTGTTGACAAGGCCAACGCGCTCATCCGCGAGGACCGGCCCGTGAAGGTGTACTACCTATCTCGGGAGGAAGTGGAGCGACGTGGGCTCACGAAGCTGGCCAAGGGCCTTCCCGAGGGTCTTAAGATCCTGCGCATAGTGGAGATCGAGGAATTCGACGTCCAGGCGGACGGCGGGACACATGTCCAGAACACTTCGGAGATCGGTACCCTCGAGATCATGAAGTGCGAGAATAAGGGCAAGGGCAACCGACGCGTGTACTTCAGGCTGGTGTAAGATGGCCGAAGCAGTGATGCTCACCGAGGTGCGCGAGCAGCCCAGCGCCGTCGCTCGGACCGTCGAGGCCCTAAAAGGGCCTGTCGCCGAGGTGGCCGCGGCCTTCCCACAGCGACCGCCCCTCGTGCTCGTGGCCGCACGCGGGACGTCACACAACGCATCCCACTACGCCAAGTACCTCTTCGAGGTGCTGTGGCGGGTACCCGTCTCGCTCTCGGCCCCCTCGGTGCTCACGCTCTACCGGGCACGGCTCCCTCTTGAGGGTGCGCTGGCCGTGGGCATCTCCCAGTCCGGGGCGGCCGCCGACGTCGGAGAGGTGCTGGCCGCAGCGAAAGCGGGAGGGGCTGTAACGGTCGCTGTTACCAACGTCCAAGATTCGCCCCTTGCCGGCGTGGCCGACCACGTGCTCATCACACAGGCCGGGGAGGAGCGGGCCATACCTGCCACAAAGACCTACACATCACAGCTGGCCGCCCTGGCCCAGCTCGTGGCCACCCTGGCACGACAGGACGCGGTACTGGACGGGCTGCGCGAGGTGCCCAAGGTGCTGGAACGGACGCTCGAAGATGAGCAGGAGTATGCCGGGCTGGCCCAGAGCATCGACCATGATGGGCTCTCCGTGTTGGGACGGGGCTATAACTACGCCACGGCCCTGGAGGCAGCGTTGAAGCTCAAGGAGACCGCGCTCCTGCCCGGTGAGGCATGGTCCGGCGCGGAGTACCTCCATGGCCCCGTCGCCGTGGCCGGGAAGGCACCGGCGCTCATCTTCGCGCCCGAGGACGCCACTGCACCCTTCATGGGACCCATCATCGAGCGCCTGTCAGCGGCCGGACCCACGGTAGTCGTGGGCTCGAAGGGCTCCCCTCTCCTCGACAGGGCCACGTCCGCAGTGGGTCTCCCGCTCGAGGGTCTTCCAGAATGCCTCTCCCCCATCCCCCTTGTGGTCCCTGCACAGGTGGCGGCCTGTCACCTCGCAATCCGCCGCGGACTGGACCCGGACAATCCCCACGGTCTATCTAAAGTGACCGTCACACGATAGCCGCTCGACCTCCGGGAAAACTATAAGTACCCCTTGCCGTGCCCGCCCTCCTGTGCTCGGGGACCGGCTGGAACCGCTCTATGGCGTGACCGATGGAGCTCAGGTCGTTGACCGTCTCTACAAGGAGCTCGAGCACCATCCCGAGCATAGGACCGAGGTACGACAGCTGGCTATGTACCTCAACCAGGTGACTTTCGACGCCTATGCACAGCACTACCACGGCATGATGGCCGCGCCTGAGGAGGTGGAGAACGCCTACGAACGCATCCATCTGTCACTTGATGTTGCCCAGGATGCTGTTGCTTACGCTCACACGGGGGATAAGACCTACCTGGATTCCCTGCAGAAGACGCTAGACGGTCACAAGGACGAGCTCGCCGCGGCCGTGAGCGACGTGCCCGTGACGCGACGGACCCTGGACGACCTGCCCTTCAGGGATAGGTGGGAGGATGCCTTCCGCCAGAAGGTCCGCGCGCACATCGAGCGGGAGGTCGGTAAAGACCCATCCTATGCCGATGACCTCCTGGTGCTGGCCGTGGAGTCGGGCGGCGTGGAGCCTGCTGGCATCGTGTGCGAGGAGCTCGAGGCCATGGGATACTCCGACTTCGATGTGGAGGCCGTGCGCTACTCGTCACAGACACGCATGGACCGCGAGGTCATAGCCCCTCCCCAGGCGGAGGAGCACATCAAGCGGTTCGCAGGCCGGAACATCCTTGTCGTGGACGATTTCCGGTTCAATGGCAGCGCTATCGGTGCCGTGGAGCGGTACGTCGAGGGCTTCGGACCGGCAACGGTGACCGAGGCACAGTTCTATGTCCATCCCGCACCCTACCTCTTCAACGGAGGGCCCGAGGTATTCATGGTCCACCGTGCCGATGAGTGAGCGGCCGGGCTTGCGGATACTTTTTTATAATACCCCCGATACCAAGGCATCGTGGTCATGCGCAGGTCCATCTTCGGTCAGTGCACCATAGCGATAATCCTTCTACTGCTCTGCGCATCCTCGGCCCTCGGTCTCAAGACGATCGGTGTGGAGCTCGTGGACGAATCCGTCCCCACGTGTGCCGGTGGGAAGGGAGTCGTCAACGTCGTGATCACCAACTACCTCACTAGCTCGGCCCTCTTGGAGCTCGATCTCCAGGGGCAGGGCGCCGCGCTCTTCAAGGACGCCAAGCAATACAACCTGGGTATGCGCACCACCGAGGTGCTCAAGCTCCCGTTCCGTGTGCCCAAGGACAAGACCGGCCCGCTCGACTACACGATCACCGCCGCCATCAAGGACACGTCCGTAGCGGTGAAGACCACGGGGACGATCAAGGTCACGTCCGTCTGCCCTGATGAGCAGTGTGTCCCCCTCGATCTAGTGGAGGACGTGCCCACAGCGACACCGGTCGATAATAAACCACCGCAGCCGCTCGTGGTCCGCTCGAAGGGTTACACAGACCGTCGGACCATGGTGTTCGCCGGACTGGTGGCCCTGGCGCTCGTGCTGGCGGCGCTGTCCGTGGTCCGCACTACACACGAGCCGCAACATTCCCAGGCGCCCGTGGCGGGCTACTACGGCAGCGGGTACGAAGGTCAGAACTACTACAACCGCTACCCACCCCCGGGTGGGGGTGGCTGGAAGGGTTAAGCCTGAACCTGGTCCCTCACCGGTAGTACGGTCCGTAGTTCCGCATATTGTACATGGACTGGGACTGATCGTAGACCGCCTTGGCCCCCGTCTGGACCGTAGGTGTCTGTGAGCCGCGCCGGCGAAAGGCCAGTACCACAGCTCCGGCAAGTGACACGATGATGAACAACAGCTCGAGGAGGTCCTTGATGTCGAGGACCCAGCCAAGGATCGTGCCCTGCAGTGTCCGTTCGAGCCATCCCTTGGCCACTGTCTCGACCATCACCGTCCGCTCTACCTCCCGTGAGGGATCGCTCTTGGGTGTTATGCGGATCCGGACGGGGTGGCGGCCGGCCTTCTCGGGGACCTGTACCTCGAGGGTGAGGAACTGGGTGGCGTTCGGTTCCAGCTCCGAGGTCTCCACGCGCTCCCATTTGCTCTCGAGCGACGTGCTGACCATGACGACGAAGCGGTCCGCGAGCGTCCCGTCGTTATGTACCTGAACGGGGATGGATGTCCACGTACCTGCTTCGGACTCGACCACGGACGTCACGTTCACATCAGCATGACACACGCAATCCTCGCTGCTGGTGGCGCAGTTCTCACCGATGGCCGTGTCACAGACACCGTTTCGGCTGCAGTCGGACACGGAGCAGTCCTTTGCACAGAAGGCGCACTCATCGGGATGGCACTGGCCGTCCCCGCACCCACCCACGCATCCGTTGACATCGGCTAGTGGGGATCCCGGGTCGCACAGCTCCCCGGCCGCGCAAGCGCAGTCAGCAGAGGTGAGACAGTCCTCGCCGGTGGTCGTGTCGCACGTCCCGTCCCCGGCGCAGGTCGGCGGGGGGCAGTCCTGTGGGCAGATCCCGCACTCGTTCTCGCACTTACCGTCACCGCATGTAGCTACTACGCACGAGCCCTGGAGGCACGTGAGGCCACGTCGACAGACCTCGGTGCAGCCGCATGAGGCGGCTTCGTCACCCAGCTCGCCACACCCACCGCGTCCGTCGCACACATTGCCCCCTCCACACCTGCTTCCGCAGGTAAGGGGAGCATAGGCGCACACGCGTACGTCGGGATCGCACCGGTCCCTGGTACAGAGGTTGCCGTCATCGCATCCGCAGTCCTGTGGGCAGGTGACGCAGTCCTCGCCCTCGTCACACCGCTCGTCCCCGCACCGGACCGTGCAGGTGTTGGTGGGATCGAGGCGACAGGGATCGATGGTGTCGGGCACATCGTCCTCGTCCGAATCAGGGAGGCAGGTCCCCTTGAAGCACTGGCCATGGGGGCCGATGAGGGTGCGACATGGACCGTCATCAGAACATCGTACGCACGTCCCCAGACCAGGATCGCATACAAGGTGCTCGTCACCGCAGGGTGTCTTCTCGAGGATCGTGCAGCCCCCGTTCACGCACCGGTACTCGTAGAGCACGTTGGTGTAGCATGCGAGCTGACAGTCCTGGTTGCGTGCGCATGCGTTGTCCCGGTCGCGGGGTCGAGGATCCCGCGAGTCGATGATACCATCACCGTCCTCGTCCCCCACGCACCCGGCCGCATCTGCCTGTGTGGCGAGGGGATCGCACATGATCTCCGTGGGGCACCCGCAATCCTTGGGACAGAGAAGACAGTTCTCCTCGACATCGCAGGTGCCGTCCCCGCACAGGTCCACGCATTGGCCTGCGACACACGAGCGCCCGAGGCCGTATGCAACGGTGCAGTTCACGCGATCGGTACATAGAGTACAGCCCAGGACCGAACAGACCTCGCCCTTGGTACAGGGTACGGGCTCGTCCTGGACACAGACCAGGTCACGGCATGATCCCGGGACGAACGTGTTGTTGACGCAGACACCGGGACAGTCGTTATCGGACCTGCAGGCGGCCTGACGACATGTACCGCTCGGCTGATGGCATGCGTATCCTTCGCCATAGAGATCGGTGCATACCGCATCCCCAGTGCAGCCAGCACAGCCGTCGGGCGTGCATATAAGCCCGTCCGCCCCGCAGTCAGCCTCCTCTTCAACGCAGGCCGTGTCCACGCACGAGCGCGTTACGAGCACGGTACCGTCGCATTCGGTGGGAGGACAGTCGGTGGTCTCCAAGCATCCCACGCACCCGTCGGACGTGCAGCGTCCCGTGCAGATCTCCTGCTTGACGGGCGTACATGCTCCCGCAGAGCAGCCACGGACCAGGAACAGGACACCATCGCATCCTGGAAGGCATACCTCGGACGGCCGGCACTCACCCAGGGATGAACAGGTACCCGCGGCCGTGGAGCCGGCTTCACTGGTAGAGCAGCAGGCGGTACTGTTCGAGGAGCATGTCCATGTCCCCCGGCAAATGACCTTGCCCGTGCAGTTCCCTGCCCCGCATGCTCCGCCAGGGGAGAGCCCGGCAGGTGCGGCCAGGCATGATCCCGCGCAGCAGTTGCCCACACCACCCAGGGTACGGCAGGCAGCACCGTCGGGTCCGCATGTGTCGCGGCACACACCATCCACGCACAGCCCGCTCTCGCATTCGTCCGCCCTGACGCACGTGGGCGCCGTGCGGCACACACCCTTGTCGCACAGCCCGGTTGTGCACTGGCATCCCTCGAGGCACGGATCGCCCTCGACCACTGAGCCGAAGGCCACGCACACGTTTGCAGCACAGCATCCTGTCGTGCATCCCTGGTGATCGGTACAGCTCGTGGCACACGAGTTCCCGTCACACCTGAAGGGCGTGCAGTTCGTTCTCGTCTCACAGGCACCGTCGGAGGTACAAGCGCCCTGGCGGTCGTCGATGCAGCAGCCCGTGCCCTTGGTGTCACAGAGCCAATCATCGGTGCAGAGGGCCTTTCCTGCGCACTGACCCGTCCCGCACACGACATCGACCGATAGCACGGCAACGCTCTTGTCAACGGTGAACGGCGGTACTTTACAGGAACCGCCGCAACAGAAACCGGAGCCTCCCTCGGGGAGCCCGCATCGCTGTCCTTTCGAACCGCAGGGAATGCAGGCGTCAAGCGTACTGTCACCGTCGGTGTCCACGCAGGGATCGCCAGCACAGGTGAACGTGGACGAGCACCGCTGACGGCAGGTACCCTCGATGCAGGTGTATCCGTCCGTACAACCCTCGTCGTCCGCGCATGAGGTGGCGCACGAGCCGTTCGAGCAGAGGTAGGGCGTGCACTCCGCCGTGACCTCCCCCTCGCACATGCCAGCGATCGAGCACGAGCGTACGGCATCCCCCTGACAGCATGTGTTCCCTGCCGAAGAGCAGGTCCATGCAGCGTCGCCGCAGCCGACCGTGCCTGCGCACGCGCCGGACCCGCACGCCTCACCTGATGGTCGACCGTCCCCGCTGGCATCGGCCCAGATGAACGGGACGGGTGCACAGATCGAACCGCAGCAGAAGCCGTTTGTCCCCTCCCGGGTCGTACACGAGGCTCCTGGACTGCCCGAGCACTCGCCGCACTGGCCGGTGATGCCCTGCGAGAGGATGCATTCCCAGGTATCCCCGGGGCCACAGTCCCTCCCTTTCGTACAGGAACGGTCGACGATGAGCACCGGTGCACCGTCACCACTGAGCTGCACACCCGTATGCTTCACCCCCTCCACGACGTCGCACCGCCCCTTGTCATCATAGTAGATCTCGGTGCAGAGCGTATCGGTCGGCCAAGAGAACGTATGGGTCGTTGCAGGCGCAGTGAGCCTGAGCCCTATTGCGGTGCTCCCTGCGGCCAGCGTCTCGAGCACATCGGTCGTTATATCGGCGGTGAGGATGTCCCCGGACGCGGTGAACGTAACGGCAGGACGCGGGGAGCAGTCCTCCTTTGAGCTGTCGTCGCATAATGATGAAGTGCACGTAGCCAGTGCGATAGCGGGTCCGGCCTCGCACACAGTGGACGTCCCGGGAGGACAGGCTGCCGTGATGCGGAAGGAGACAGAGGAAAACGGGGCTACGCTCTCAAGGGAGAAGGCCACGAACGTACCCTGAGCGGTCTGGGAAGTGAGGTCCTGACAGCACTTCGGATGTGCACCATCCACCACTTGGTTCACGTGATAGCAGGGATCGCCATCCGTGTCGCAGATGTAGCCGTTTGAGGCGACGGCGCAGTGGTCGAATCCATCGGGTACCGAACCGACGATGAAGTAACAGCATCCGTCGATGGCCCGTTGGGCGCACTTCTGGTGCGTGTAAATCGCAAGCGTACCCACAGTCGCCGATGTCGCGCCCTTGTCAAGCGGACCGGCATCGGTGAACGCTCCAGTGCATGACGGCATGACATCCAGGGCTGACACCGTCACGATTGCCAGGCACAAAGCAACCACTACAGCTCTCGCTTCCACCGTTCGGAAGTAGTCCGTTCAAGTATTATAAAGGGTTTGAGGTAGAAAAACCACCTCCTATCAGGTGTGGGATGAATGCCGCGTTTCCCGGAGGGAAAGCAAGCCTGAAAAGTAAAACGCCAACTCGGATACCGGCACGTCACTCCCCTTTCGTATTAATCATTGAACTACCTACTATTATCTGGAGGGATGCTTAAGGCCCATCATCTAGTAAAAAAGACAGGTAACGCTCATCTAGAGTGATTCGTGGGACGCTTTCATAGACATCTCCACTACTAGGTTGTAGCGGCCGGGGCGGAAATGGTCGAAGTGGACCCGAGGAATACATCACGGGTGTATAGCCTCTGCAGGAACATCGTTCCCAGGGCGCTGATCCGCGCCCATCAATGCCCGCTTTGTGGATTAGAGGTGCACTGGGGCGTGAACGTCGCAGAGAATCTATTCGCAGGAACTAGGGCTGGACGAGCCCGAAGTCATGCCTGTGGAGATTCCGCCTCTACTCTCGCCAGTCAAGCGGGGGCAAGTGGAGTCGGCGAAGCAGGAACTATACGCGGTGAGCTCTTCGGAGCAATAGACGCCGGAATCCCATGGATTTTGTCCGTGGGAGGATGTCACATCTTAATCATCCCAAAAAACATATAATACTGCGATGGCTCGGTGTCGTTGTGGGCCGCCGGGGACAGATAGCTCTCATGGGCATGATGGCGTTCGCCCTCATGGTCGCAGTGGTCCTGTACCTACAATACTCCCGGGGCAGTGCCGAGACAGAGGTCCGGCAACATGAGCTCGAGGCGGAGACCGACGCGGGTGAGGCGGTAAAGCTCGATGTCGTGCTCACAAAGGCTTTAGAGGACGCCACGTTCGGGGCGTGCGAGGAGCTCGCTCTCCACGGAGGATATCGCCGGGAGCACCTCCCGTTCCTGCGTCATGGGCCAACGCCGTATTGGTTCGTCCGTGGCAATGTGTCCACGATCCCCTCTATCGAGCAGGTAACAGACTCGCTAAGAGCGGAGACGAACGCCCGGTTCGTCGAGGCGATCGACGCGCTGGGTAAGGAGATCACTGACCTGACGTTCGGCACCCCCGAGGTCACCGTCAGATACTCCGACGAGAACCGTATCACTACAACCGTATCTATCGATGTCACTGATGCTAAGGAGCGCACTGTTCGGATGGACGTCGCAGCGGACCTCCCCGTCCGCCTGCTCCTCCTCCGTCGGCTGGCAGAGGAGTACGTGATGGTACATCAGAACGGCCGCCGGCTCGAGAAGTCCCTCGGCCATCTCATCATCGAGGATCCGCGTATCTTCTCCCCGAACAGCCCTCCGGAGTTCGGGTGTCAGGAGGAGACCGTCACCGTGGACGAGATCCGACTCCACATTCAAGAGAACATGGTGCTCACCGTTTCCGAGGAGCTCTCCCTTGTACGTGAGTCCGAGCTCCAGCAGAGCAACATCCAATGGTCCCTCGACCATGACGATGAGGACCTGATCGTTACTCTCCTGGACCAGCGTGGGAACACCGACCGTGTCGTCAAGGAGGTGACCTCCTTCGGGGCCCAGTGCTTCAGGGTTTGGAAGGCGTTCTACAACGTGACACTTCCGATCAGGGTGACCGTGATGGATACCCAGCCCATCTCACGGGTAAGGGGCGAGAGCGTGCTCACGGCCCGACCTCTGGAGTTCAAGGTGGCGGTGGAACTGGCCATTGCGGACAACGTGCCCTTCGAGGGCCCATCGCTCGTCTCGCCCCTCTGCAAGGGACGATGCTCGCTGGACCTCACGCTCCGTGAGGGTGATGGGGTGGGTGATGCCCCCGTGTTCCTGGGACCTTGTCTCGTGGGGTACGCTTCAGGTGAGTACCGTGAAATCCCCTGCGGGACACACGCTCTCCATGTGGCTAAGGAGGGCTTCGCCCCCGCAGAGCTCACGGTGAACCTGCACCCGGACCGTGCGGCCACCGCAGAACTAATGCTGAACCCGTTCGGTAGCCTTACTGGTTCGGTGTCCCGCCGGAACCGTGTGTACTGTACACGGGAGTCCTGTGCTGGCCAGCGTGACCGAGTCGTTGAGAAAGGGCTCGTTCGCATCGGGTACGTCAAGGGGAATCCTCCCAGCTTCGTCACGATTGTCGTGGCAGCCCTTGCCACAGGCGAGGAGCATACTGCGGTCGTCGATGAAGGAGGGAATTTCAAGATCGACGGCCTGGTGCCTGGCGACTATGTGGTCATCGCGAACCCGAACAAGGATACCATGGGGAACACTGCGTTCAAGGTCCAGACCTTTATGGGCTCGGTTCGCGTCGAGCCTGGTACTGAGAGCCTATATGAGATAGTCATGGAACCGCTGGTTCCCGTACAAGTGGATGGAAAATGGGAGTTCGTAACAAGAACAGACGCATGCTGCTGACCGCATTTGTGGTGCTGCTCGCCATGGGTTGCGCCATCCGGATAGAGGAACGACTCGACCTCTCAGCCCTACCGGAAGCCGACGTGTTCGTCAAAGTGACGTTCGCCCCAGGTGACATTATTCCCGCGAGTATCGAGGGATTACGCCAGGATCTGTGCCAACGGACCCTCACCAGTCCTATCTCATCCTGCTATGGCACTCTTGACGAGGCGAACCGCAAGGCGTTCTTCCAGGTACGTATAGAGGACATCTCCGATTCCATCCTCGACATCGGTCAGAAGGACAAGCGGCTCACCCTCACTATCGGCTATCATCCCCTGTTCACCCGCCTGCCACTCGATATGGATCGCTGGTCCATGAAAGTGACCATGCCCGACCGGCAACGCCTCTCGTTCACCGGGACGAAGCCCACGCGGTTGGACGTCCGGTACACCTTCCCCGTGCTCGCCCCCCTCCCTCTGGACGTGGAACTGGGAGCACCCGAGCTCCAGCTAGGGCAGATGGTGGCGCTCACCACATTGCTCCCGGCAAACAGACCTCGGGTGGTGATGTGCGTGCATACCCTTGCCAACGACACCCACACCCTGGGCACCAAGGTGGTCAAGGGCTGCATCCCAACCTACTTCGGCACGAGCGAGGAATGGATGGCGGGCGAGTACGAGGTAAGGACCACGGCAACCTCCTTCTACCTCGATGGTGTCGCGCTGGGCACGGACATCGATCCGCTCACCCTGGAGCGTCTCGTGGTGGCGGGTGATGACGTTGTGGTGCCCGTGTCAGTGGTCATGCACGACAAGACCGGGGACATCTGGTTCGTTGGCGAACCCGTGTCGGTCCACCTGACCTCGCCCGACCCTGACTCCCGGTGCTCGCTCCACCTAGAGGACGTTCACGGTCGGATGTCGGTGACACGCGCCGTCCCGTGCAATGGGGAGGCTCGGCTGGTCACCCTCGACATCCCTCCCGGTGATTACATCATAGAGGTCCGTGAGTCCTCCTCCGGTCGTACCGTCACCACGCGACCGTTGCGCATCCTCCCTTCCAGCACTACAGCAGATCCCGCGGTCGAGATAGAGCGCGGTGACTATGCTCCGGGTGAAACGGTCATAGCCAACCTGAACCTCCCCGGTATGGCCTGCCGCTCAGAGCTGGTGAGCGCTGAAGGTTATGTGGTGGCCATGGGCGAGCAGAGCCCGTGTACGAAGGTGCTCTTGGACACACCTCAGACGCTCCGGTCGGGGACGTACACCCTCCTTATCAAGGTCCTCAGCGACGACGTGGTCGTGGCCACTGCCCGGAAGCAGGTGGTCATCCACCGCCCCGAGGCCGCCGAGGACAGCGATCGTTCCAGATACTGTCCAGGGGGCGTATTCGCACTCACCCTTGGCAAGCTGCGCTGCATCGACTCCGGACAGCGTTGTGATCCCACCTCGGTCCAGCTCCCTGGCTGCCTATGTTTCACTGGCGTCGGTACGTTCGTCGGAGTATGCACACATACGCAAAAGTGTGCTGATGACGGTTGCCAGGAGCTGGGGCTCCAGCCCTATATCATCGCCCGGGATGTGGGGAACTGCGTGGTGCGAA
Source organism: Candidatus Undinarchaeales archaeon (assembly GCA_030753015.1). Classification (GTDB taxonomy): domain Archaea; phylum SpSt-1190; class SpSt-1190; order JASMDC01; family JASMDC01; genus JASMDC01. The sequence goes on from JASMDC010000002.1 coordinate 151,243, forward strand.
AAGGGCTCGAGAGCTTCCCGTGCATCGGGTACGGTGAGGTCTGCTCGGGATTCTGTGCCTGCACCAGCGGTCCGCAGGTAGTGGACAACTGCTACTTTGGCGAGGCCTGCACACCAGATGGCTGTGTCGAACCCGATCTCGTGCTCAAGCTCACCCATCTCGAGCCCCAGAGCGTCCGGGCAGATGCCCTGGCGAACACACAGTTCGAGCTTACAGTACTGGTGACGTACAAGGGCAATGTGCTCGCCGACAAGCCGACGTTCTCTCTGGACCTGGGCGGTTCCCCCATCGAGCTGGTTGCCATCGAGTCACGGGGCGAGGGCCTCTGGCGTATTACGGGGAGCGTTTCCATCCCTCTTGCGCCGGGCAAGTACCCCCTGCTCCTCACGGGCAGGCACGGTGATGCGGTGTATAGCGTACGGTCACATGTCGAGGTATGGTTCCCGCGATGGATGGCGGACGTGGCCGTTACCATCCTCGACGCACCCACTACGCTATCCACAGACCGCCTCGAGAAGGGCGAGCGGCTCGATGTGAAGTTCCGGGCCTTCGACGCGTCGGGCACAGAGCTCACCGACCTGATCCAGGATGATTTCACTTTCTCGCTGGGGTGGCGGGTGCTCAATATCGACTCCCTGGAGTACGATCGCGCCCGCGGCCATTGGAGAGCGACCCTCTTAGGCCTGGGCGAGTTCGAGGAGTCCGACGTCCCGCTTTCGGTGCAGATCTCACACCTGGGAATGGAGGGGATGGCCGAGCGCTCCGTCACGCTGGTGGAGCAGCTGCCGGCGCGCATCGTCATTCGCGAGGTCACGCCCAAGGAAGTGTTCCAGGCCCAGACCATATGGGGCTTCGACATGACCATGGACCTCGTGCTCCAGGGCGATATCCAGCGCATCTCTGCGACGGTGCGCGGGAAGGACTATGATGTGCTGGTCACACCATACCAGGAGTCCTTCGGAGCGAGCATGGTGAACGTCCGCTTCTGCCCGGACATCATCACGACCGGCGAGGAGATGGTCACCCTGCGCGGTTCGACACCGGACGGTACCGAGGTGACCGCCTCAGAGACGATCATCATAGTTCCGAATCCGGGTGGCTGGTTGAACAACCGGTGCCCGACGGATGTTTAGGTCCTTATAGCTCCTGTCTGTGCTCGGTGAACCTGATCCCCAGACCATCGAGCTCGGCCAGGACCGGGACGTACACCTCGGGTGTGACGGGGATGTGCACACCTTTCAAATCAAGTCGGCCCTCGAGGAGCAGGCGTACACCGATAGCTGCAGGAAGTCCAACTGTCCTGGCGATCGCTGTATCCCCGCCCGGTCCACCGTGCTGGACGAGCGTTGCCACCACTCGTTCACAGGTCCCTTCGTGCTCCACCTCGATCTCATGGCGCATGATCACCATATCCCGCTCTCCCTCACTGTAGGCGAGCCGCCCGACCATGAGGGCGCACAGGGCATCAAGGGGTGTCTCCGCACCCTCGGGCACGATCACGTCGCCGAGGATACCCAGCCAAGAGAGGCGCGCGATGACTGGTGAGGTGGACGCGAGCCCGAGCCTCTCTGCTACCCTTTGGGTGAGGTCCGCACCAGCGGGGGCGCCGATGAGCTGGGCCGTCACGTCCATATATCTCAGTCCGTGTACACCCTCCAAGTGGTGCTCGTCCAGCCATCCCAACCGACCGATGGCTTTCATGGTATCACACCAACCCTTGTACCGCAAGGTGCCACGGTAGAGAGTGCGTACGTCCCCGAGCCCGTAGATGTCCCGGTAGCACATCGCGTCGTGGTTCGGGTAGTACTCGAACGATCCGGTGTTCTCGACCTCCATGAGTTGGTAGTGCTCGAACAGTGTCTCGCCGGGGATGACCACATACTGGCCGTTCTCAAGGTAGCGTGCAGGTCGTTTGGAGGCGGTGAGCACACCGCGCGGGTTCCATGAGAACTTGTAACGGAAAGGATTATCTGCCGCTGCCGGAGCGGGCAGGGCGCCGCATAGCGAGCGGAATCCCACGATCTTGAAGCCAGCCTCCTGTTCCCGGGCTATCATGGATATGGCGGACATGTGGTCTATGCCCGGATCGAGGCCGAGCTCGGTGAGTATGAGCACGCCCGCTTCCCGAGCAGGGGCGTCCAGCGCGCGAAGTGCATCGTCGACATAGGAAGTGCATACCATGTGCTTACCGTTCTCGACGCACAGCTCGGCGACCCGCTGGAGATAGGCCGGTGGGAGGATGCTGACCACGACATCAGCGTCCTTCACGAGGGAGACCATAGCACCGCGGTCTTCCGCGTCCAGAGAACGCGCCTCACCGCGAGGATGGTCCGTGATGAGTCGTTGGGCCCGCTCCACGTCCAGGTCTGCGACGATCACACGTACGCCCCCCAGGTCCAGAAGATAGCGCACAAGCGGGCGCGCTACCATCCCTGCCCCGAGCACGAGCACGGTCCCCACTGCGCTCACCTTAGTACGCCGTCCCGAACCGATTCTTACGCTCATGTCGCCCCCAGAGCTCCTTGGACGTCTCGATGCTGGAATAGCAGGCCTCCACCTCGGTCATGGTCGTCCGTCCGTACTCGCACAGATCCTCGCTCTGTTCGACGCATCCCAGCCAGATGAGGTCAAGGGCCGCGCCGTACATCACCCACATGGGTGACGTGCGCATTCCCTCTACCTCGCTCCGTCGGATGAGGGTACCGGTACCGAACGGCTCACCCCATGCATGCTCCACGGCCCGCTCCTTGCCCATGACCACGATCTTCCGTATCTCTTGTAGGAGGGAAAGAGCCACGAATATGAGCACGGCTCCCCCTGCCGCACTTGTCCTTCCATCTCCTGTGTACGCGAGCGCAGTCATAGCGAGCACACCCACCCCCATCACCAATCGGAGCGCCGGTAGAGGGCTCGGCCGCAATAAGGTGCTCACGGCCTTGGCGATGACCGCTGCGGCCAAGGGACCGTCCCCTCCATCGTTAACGAACCGGTGAGCTACCTGAACGAACTGGGCCGGAATGTCCGCAACAGGCTCGTCGAAGATGATCGCGCTCCTACGTTTTTCAGCCCGACGAGCCTCTACCTGGTCGGCCAGCGCGTCCAGGTCGGTGACAGAGGGTGCCTTGGTAGGGAGTGTGAGCCGTCCGAGCGCTGCCATGGGAGCAGCGAGGAGGATGAGGATTACGAGATAGAATCCCCCGATGACGCCCAGGAAGGGGAGGAGTCCTTCGCTTGTCGGCACCGGCCGTCCGTAGAGGAGGGCAAGCAGCACAAGCACGGCGACAGCATCGCGACCGCTCACGAACGTCCCCACCGGCATACCGATGACTTCAGGGAAAGGTCGAGGCAGCGGGCGAGCACGAGTATTAGGACGCCATGCACGGCCCCCACGACCATATCAGGCCTACTCCTTCTTCTTCGGGGAGGCCTTCTTCTTGGCGGCCGGCTTCTTATCGCTCTTCTTCGCGGGTTTCTTGACTACCTTCTTCGTGGTCGGACCGTGGTCCTTGTGAGCGCACTTCTGCTCCCAGTGCTTGCAGGGACTACCCATATGGACCTTGAGCTGAGCGTAAGCCTCGACGGCATTATCGCCCATGCTCCGTCCCTTGCAGAGGGAGGGCTTGACGGCCTTCTTTAGGATCGGGCACTTGATTGACATGTGTGCACGTAGCAGAGCCAATCTTCTAATACCTTGGCCTTCTCGACGCCTCCATGGGACGGACGAAGGTCATCATCATGGGAGCGGCAGGTCGTGACTTCCACAATTTCAACGTGTTCTTCCGCGACAATGATGACTATGAGGTCGTGACCTTCACAGCCACCCAGATCCCCAACATCGCCGGACGAAGGTACCCGCCCGAGCTGTCAGGGGCCCTCTATCCGAAAGGTATCCCGATACGTAAGGAAGAGGCCCTCCCCGAGCTCATCCGGGAGCACGATATCGATCAGGTTATACTCGCATACAGCGACCTCTCCTACAAGCACGTCATGACGTGTGCATCGATCACCCTCGCAGCAGGTGCGGACTTCCGTCTCATGGGCGCAAAGAGCACCATGATCAAGTCATCCAAACCGATGATCGCGGTCTGTGCTGTGCGAACTGGCTGCGGTAAGAGCCAGACCGCCCGGTACATCCTCCAGATCCTGCGCGACCTGGGCAAGAAGGTCGTCGTGGTCCGGCATCCTATGCCGTACGGTGACCTCGTCGCGCAAGCCGTCCAGCGGTTCGCCACCTATGAGGACCTAGAGAAGAACAAGTGCACCATCGAGGAACGGGAGGAGTACGAGCCGCACATCGATATGGGCGCAATCGTGTACGCGGGCGTGGACTACGAGCGCATCCTCCGAGAGGCGGAGAAAGAGGCTGATGTCATCGTTTGGGACGGTGGTAACAACGACCTGCCCTTCTACAAACCAGACCTCTTCATCGTGCTCGCGGACCCTCATCGACCCGGCCACGAGGTCGCGTACTATCCTGGCGAGGCAAACCTGCGGATGGCCGATGTGATCATCATCAACAAGGTGGACTCCGCCCGCCCCGACCAGCTTCATGAGGTCGTGGACAATATCGCCTTGGCCAATCCCGAGGCCGTGGTCATAGAAGCGGCATCACCAATCACCGTTGAGAATCCAGACAGTGTGAAGGGGAAGCGGGTGCTCGTGGTCGAGGACGGGCCGACGCTCACTCATGGCGAGATGCCCTATGGCGCGGGGACCGTGGCCGCCCGTCGGCTCTGGGCCGGTGAGATCGTCGATCCCCGTCCCGCGGCGATAGGCACCATTAAGAGCGTGTTCAAGAAATTCGATCACTTGGGTCCAGTGCTCCCTGCCATGGGCTACTCACCAAAGCAGGTCAAGGAGCTGGAAACGACCATCAATGAAACCGATGCTGACCTCGTGCTCATCGGCACTCCAATCGACCTGCGGCGGCTTGTCGATATCAAGGGGAAACCGGCGCTAAGAGTGCGTTACGACCTTGAACCGCGCACGGGCCCGCCCCTCCGGGAGCTTGTGGAGAAGGCCGTGAAGTGAGCCGGACCTGGGAATCTCGGGCAAATGAATATATTGTTACGCAGGAAATGATGGCTCCGTGATAGAGGGGACTCTCCCGAGCAAACGTCGTGCACGAGGGCTCATTCTCGCACTAGTCCTTACCCTCACACTTGTCTCAGGGCGGATCTGGGAGACGAATACCCTTGATGACTTCCTGGTGATGGAGCGGGTCAATGTTACAAATCCTGGACCCGGGGGCTCCTTGCGCCTTGACTTCGATGCTCCCCTCTGGGATGTCTTCAATTCGAACTGGCCCTCGCTGGACGGATGGGGACGGAGGCAACATGACGTTAAGGCCGTGATTGACGTCGATCCACCGGGTACCCTGTTCATCTATGATGCGAACGACAAGGTGAACCCGCTGATTGTCAGGTCGGTGACCGTCCCCGACAAGAGCGACTGGACCCTGGAGACGACTTTCAGGATGGAGGAGCAGGGAGGTCTGAGGATCTGTGTCCATGCAATTGTTCGGGGTCCTTGCTTCGTGTTCCATGCCAATGGTATTGACAGGTTGGATGACGAGGACCGACGCTACCGTCAGTGGGAGGGCAAGACGGATACAGAGAACTACCACGCCTGGCGCATCATGTTCGTCGGTGCCTCGGCCAGCTTCAATGTCTATCGAGACGGCATCAGACTTCTCTCCCACGGTGACGCCCTGCGGGGAACGGTAAGAGGCAGCCAGGTCAACACGATCAGGATCACGACTACTGGCACCAGTGCGCAACCCACTAAGGTCTATATGAAGAACCTTCAGATCGCCAGTGGAAAGCAGATGAAGCGGCTCAAGCAGGGAGTGCTCCTATCCCCACCCTTCGATACAGGGATGCCCGACACGATCTACACCACGCTCTCGTGGGATAGCGACTCACCCTCACCGTGCACCATCAAGTTACAGACACGGAGCTCTGGTTCCGAGGCAGAACTCGAGGAAGCTACGTGGCTCGGTCCTGATAAGAATAACGACCACTACACTGAACCGTCCACCGGGGTGAACAGCCTCCATTACGGGGACCAGTGGATACAATTCCGTACACTCTTCACTTCCGATGGTTTCTGTGAACCGGTGCTCAAAGGCATCCGGCTCTTCTACAGTAACACTACAGAAGTAGCGGACGATGAGGGTGAACTGGATGCCGCACTCAAGCTAATCTCCTCACAAAACTGCACCGTGCCCGTCGAGCTGAAGGACCGCTACTACAACGTCCTCCAGATGTACGACACTAACCTCAAGAGCAGCGCCTGGCGGCTGATGTTCCGTGTCACTGATGACGATGCCACGCGGTTCAACACGTCCATGACGAAGATCGAGGACATCATGAAGGAGTGCAAAGCTCAGAGCGACCTGAACCTGGCCGACGTGGAGATCGGCAACATGGAAGAGAAACTCGACCTGAACATGCTCGACGCCATCACCGAGTGGATCGACATCTTCGGTCTCATCGGTATAATCTATCTGGGTCTCCAGTTCGCCAAGAAGCGTGTGATCGGTCACGAGGAGGTCGATATCATGCGGGGAGTCACACGCGAGGGTAACCACATAAAGATCGGCATCAAGGTACATAACCATTCCACCTTCTCCATAACCGACGTGGACGTGAACCTCGATGTCCCCGACGCCTTTGAGGTCGAGCACGGCTCGAAGCTCATCTCCCTTGGGGCCATCAAACCGGATGAGTTCCAATCGGCCATCTTCCTGCTCATTCCCCACCGGTGCGTCAACGCCAAGATAGGTGGCACCGTTGTCTACCACGACAACCGCGGGGAGCGCAAGATGGTGGAGTTCGATCCCATAAACGTGGGAAGCGTGTGCCCGTTTCTCGTCGGTGTCCCTATGAATACCGTGGCGTTCAAGAAGAAGATCGCGGAGCTGGAGTCGAACCAGCAGACCATCGAGCTAGCCATCCCTCCCAAGGAGGCGATCAAGCGTGTCGCGGAGCGGTTCTCGGGGATCCACACGGTCAAGCAGCTCGTGAACAAGGAGAAGCGCTCAGTTGACCTCATCTACTCGGGGATGGGCGCCTACTCCAAGAAGTTCCTGGGCATCTGGGTACGCATGGACCTTGGGCTCGGCGTGATCTACGTAACCGTGTTCGGTGAGAAGAAGGAGATGATCACCGGGCTCATCAGTGAGCTCGTGGACCACTTCAAGGACGAGAGCTCGGAGGAGGACGCTGGCTATTACGCCCGTGCAAAGATTACACGTCCTGCCCATTACCACCGAGGGGACAAGAAGGCCGGTCCAAAGGACGCCTACGCTGGACGCTACCCTGCGGCCGGACGCTACCCGGCAGCTCCTGGAGCAGAGGACGAGGGGGAGAAGGACGCTGCTGACGAGAGCTCATCCGATAACAAAGAAGAAGAGGACCAGGACATCTTTGGTGACGAGGGTCTCTAGGCAGTTGCCCTATGGCTCGATGACCGGGACAAACTCTTCCGTACCCACGTCCTTTGCATAGGTCTTCCATACACCGCAGCACGAGCTTCGGAGGGAACATCGTTCGCACTGGGGGGGGTAGGTGATGCGCCGCTCGATGACGGTGATCCCCGCCGAGAGATGGCGGTAGGCCGGAGCAATAACACAGGAGGGGATGTGGTACAGGGCCAGTGGAACCCCCCGTTCGACGGCAGCATCAGCGGCGCGCTCCACGTAGGGTGCGACGTCACGGTACGGGACGATGAGCTGCTTCCGGTGGCGTAGGGCGTTGCCGATTATGTCCATGTACATTACGACCAGCTGCCCGATGCCCGGTGCCTCCCTGTACAGAAGGTCCGGGACGTCGACCACGCTCTTGTAGGTAAGCTCATGGAGCACATAGCGCACGTTAGTATGCACCCCTGCCGACACGAGGTTCCGGATGCCTTCCAGCGACTGGATGAAGGAGCCCGGTGTACGGGTCACGACATCGTGCACCTCAGGGGAGGGGCCGCAAAGTGATACTTCGACCTCGTCGACACCAGCTGCCACCATCCGCTCCGTGTAGTCACGATAGGAGAACCTCCGACCATTCGTGAGGAGCCTGAACGGAGTGTCCGGGAACCGATTGTGCACATATCGTACGAGCTCCTCGAGGTCAGGGCGCAAGGTGGGCTCCCCGCCGGTGAAGATGATGATGTCCGGCTCATCGAGCCCATTGAGGTGGGTGATGATCTGTTCGGTGGTGGGATCCACGTCCTTGGGAGGTGGCATGATGGAAGTGCACATGATGCATGAATTATTGCATGCGTTACCGAGACCTATGTCTACGATGCTCCTCCCTCCATCGCTGATAATACCGCTCCATCCGTTCACGCACCCGATCCGGCGGTGTGAATACCGGGAACAGTTCGTTCGTACCGTTGAGCTGTGCATACTCTACCCACATCCCTACACAGAGTGGGTCTAGAAGGCAGCGTTCACACACGGCCGCCTTGCGTTTCAAGCGTGAATGTACGAATCCGTGGATATCGCGCCGTCGCTTACCTCCTGCATAGGAGACAGGAGCGTCAAGGGCGCGCTGCGTCTCAGCGTTGTGATGCTCGTATCCCTGGAGATAGCACAAGGGCACCCCTTCCACCTCGTAGTACGCGTGCCTGTTCCGAAGGCGGTCCAGCGCATCGTAGAGGAACAGTTCGAGCTCTACCAGGCGAGGAACGAGTTCGGGGTGCTGGGCGCATGCACCATTAGGCCGCACCATTCCCAGGAGGATGCGGTTCACTCTTGGGAATCGCTTGCCGATGAAGTCTACGAAGTCCGGGAGGGACCGGTATGTGCGTGCCGTGATGACGTGGTCGATGTTCGTCTCGATGCCGGCCGCCAGGAGCGTGTCGATACCGGTCAGCACCTTCGCAAGGTCGTCCTTTCCGGTGAGCTCGCGGTAGACCGCAGGATCGTGCGATGGGACGGACACTAATGCGATATCGAGCCCTGCCTCGTGCAGGCGGTCGACCGAGGATGCCTCTGACAAGTGAGCTCCGTGCGTCTGGAGGTCCACGGGGAAGAGCCCGCGCTCCTTCGCCCGACGGACGATCTCCAGGAGGTCAGGGTGCAGGGTCGGCTCTCCACCGGTGATGGTCAGCCCCTCGCCCTTGGGCACTGCATCGACACGGGCCAGCGCCTCCTCTCGGGAGAGCTCTGGGTCGGGATCGTCCGCCACGGTGCAGTAGCGGCAGGCATGATCACAGGCATGGCCAAGGCGCAGGAGGTGGGTCGCCATGGTGGCCTCTCACTGGAGCAGCTCGAGCCGATCGGTGATGGGCTGGCCTGGCACGGGCACGAACTCTTCCCACCCGAATTTCTCGGGATACTCCTTCCATGGACCCTCGCAGATGGGATTGTAGCGGCATCGCGGGCAGTCCGGGCCCTTGAGCTTGGCGACGTTCCGACGGACTTCACTAAAGTTCTCGAGGACGCGATCGGCCTCACGGACCTCGGTCTCGGGGATGAAGAGTTCAGAGCAGAACTGCTCCCTGCCCACCATGAAGCAGAAGGGGTAGGCCTCCACCATCACTGACGTACCGGACTCGGCCCCCAGGTCGACCCCCTTGTGGACATAGGGCTGGATCACAGACTTCCGGGGGACGATCTCGTCGAAGTTCTTGTAGGCGTTCCCCTCCGCGTGGACGAAGGCGAACTGGTATTGCATGACTCCTATATCGATGAGTATCTGGGCGATCTGGGGCAGCTGCTCGTAGTTCTGACGCGTGATGACCGTATTTGTGAGCACGAGGAGGTCCATGTCGACTAGGTTACGGATGGCGCCCAACGTCTGCTTGTATGCGCCGGGGGCGCGAACGAGGTCGTCGTGCACCTCGGGTGTCGATCCGTGGATCGACGGAGAGAACTCATTGATACCCGCGTCAAGGAGCTTGTCGATGAAGTCCTTGTAGAACAGCATCCTGCAGTTCGATTGGAGCTGGAGCCTGGTGAATCCTTGGTCCCGTGCGAACCTGATGAGCTCCAGAAGGTCCTTGCGGAGGGTGACCTCGCCGCCTGTGAAGACGATCTCCTTGGCACCCGAGCGAGCGCCGCTGACGATGTTCTCCTTGAGCTGTACTGTGCTCAGGTTCCCGAGTCTCCGCTTGTCAGCAACCACACAGAACCGGCAGTTGTTGTTGCAGGCGAAACCAACCTTCAAATCAAGTCTCTTGATTCCCATGGCCAAGACATCCGAACGAGAGGCCAGCACAGTCCGAGCAGGCACTTGGGAAAGCCGAACGTAAACTATTAAAGCTTTGCAAGGCCTTCCAGCCTCCGGGGTGCGTTCCATGGCTAAGCGTGCGACTAAGAAGAAACCAGAACCTAAGGAGGATTCGAACGAGGGTTTCAGCGTGATTAACAATCTCGAGATCCACAAGAAGGAGGGGTACATCCTCGTCTCCGTGAATCCTCGTATCTATCCGCTCCAGATTATCTACTCGGCAGCCTATGTCCTCATGGACAGGGCGTACATAATCCTCGGCGGCGATCCGCAGGAAGAGGTCCTCGTGGAGATCCGGCCGAAGAGCAAGCGGGAGAGCCTCGAGAAGCTCGGCAGGGAGTTCAACAACGAGCTCATCAACTACGCCGTGTACACGATCCAGACCGCGCGGAACCAGGACGTGCGGGACGCCATCGTGCGCCGCGCATTCCTGACCAGCGAGAGTGTCGATGCCGGTACCGATCCGTGCGGGGACCCTCCCTCGGAGGGAGCCTCCTCGTACAGGGACGATCCTGAAGGGATCGCAAAGCCCTGGAGTGGAACGGAGGAGTAGCGGATGAAGATCGTCACCGTCGATAAGGATCTCAGGACCGTTGTGCTCGACCTTGATACCCGCTTCTATCCGATGGACGCGGTAATGCAGGCCTCCCAGGCCTATCTTGAGACCTGCTGGGTGTACGTTGACGGGGATGCCGAGGGCCTGGTGCGAGTGACCCTCACCCCACGAAGCAAGAAGATCAGGATTAACCAGCTCGGTTATGAGTTCCTGAACTACGTGCTCAGCGTCATGAAGGCGTAGATGCATGGTAGAGACCTTCTTCGAGGGCCTCGGCGAGGGACCGCACCTCATCAACCGCTATCAGACGAAGCGGTTGGCGAAGGACAAGTACCTGATCACCGCTGATCATGGTTCGTGGGCGGTGCTCACCAAGCATGAGTACGACCTCCTTCGTCTGGGTCGCATCACCGAGGACCCGAACCTGATGCTCACCCTCCGTGGAATCGGCGTGATGGTGCATGAGAACGATATCGACAAGCTGGCAAAGCAGTACCGCAGTCGTTTCGCCCACCTCGACCGCGGCGTTGTGCTCCACATAGTGGTCCCCACCCTGCGGTGCAACTTCAGCTGCGTATACTGCCATGCGAAGTCCCGGCCAATGGATACTACGGGCGTAGACATGGACGAGGAGATGGCCCGCGCTACCGTGGACTTCATCATGCAGTCGCCTGGCCGGGACCTGACGCTCGAGTTCCAGGGAGGAGAGCCCCTAGCCGCCTTCGACATGGTCCACTACATCACCGAATACACCAAGGACCAGGCCCGGCTCAAGAAGAAGCGGATGTCGTTCCTCATGGTCACCAATCTTTCCATGATGACGGATGACAAGCTTGACTATCTAGCCGCCAACAGGTTCGGTCTCTGCACATCACTGGACGGGCCCGAGGAGGTCCACAACGCGAACCGAAAGTACTTCGGTGGCGCCGGCTCCTATGAGAAGGTCACCTACTGGATCAACCGCATCCGCAACATCAAGCATGTGGGCCTCTCCGCCCTCCCGACCATCTCGAAGCACTCCCTTTCATACGGAAAGGAGATCGTCGACGAGTACGTGAAATGGGGTTTCCCCAACATCCGGCTCCGCCAGCTCAACGACGCAGGCTTCGCCGCCGAGCGATGGAAGGAAGTGGGCTACTCGGCCGAGGAGTTCATGCGCTTCTACAAGGACACGCTCGACTACATAATCGAGCTCGATCGGTCAGGTGTTCGCATGCATGAGAACATGGCTACGATCGTACTGCGCAAGATCCTGTGCCTGAACTCCTCCACGTACACGTGCTTCGGTTCGCCCTGCGGCGCAGCGCTCAACCAGGTGGCCTACACCCAGAAAGGCGATATCTTTGCCTGTGATGAGTCGCGGTCCTTCGATATATTCCGCATCGGTCATGTACAGAAGAATACCTACAAGGAGGTGTTCACTTCACCTCAGGTCCAACACCTCGTGGGGCTGACGTCCCATGTCTGCACCATGTGCGATACCTGCGTCTGGCTCCCCTACTGCGGCTCGTGTGCCGTGTGCACCTACGGATCGCAGGGGAACCTGGTGTCCAAGCTTCCCTTGGATAAGGAATGCGCGATCCGGGGCGGGCTCGTTGAGCACCTCTTCCGCAAGATCATCGAAAAACCCAAAGACCGTAAGATCCTTCTCGATTGGGCACGGACGCTCGACTGAATGGATGACAGTAGCCTTATAAGCCGACGATAGATTTATAAGGTAGCTAATCTATAGTATCTTAGAGAGAGAGTACTAGCCGGAGTGATCACCGATGACAAAGACACTACCAAAGATTCAGAAAACCATCAAGTCCTTCCTCGTCGAGGAGGAGGGCAGGATCACGAAGAGAAACCTGTTTTCCATGGGGGCAATCCTCTCTGGCTACGCATTCTCCAGCCTGATTGCAAAGCCAGCGACGAGTTGGCATACCAGCCATGGGAGCCATGGTTCTCACGCGTCGCATACCAACAATCCGTACGATCACTCACAGAGCGCAGCGGGTATCCACTACTCCGGGTCGACGATTAAGGCAGTGCACTCCCACTACGATCCCGCCCACGCCAATCATAACAGCCACACCTCGCACTCGTCCCACTGCAACAGCCATTAAGCCGGACGGGGATTCGTAGCGACACATGGTGCATCGCCTAGACCTTAAACTGGGCTACAGATGTAATAATAACTGCCGTTTCTGTGCTGTAGCCGACAAGCGGGGGCGCCGGTCCAAGGACCTATCAGAGGTAGAGAGGGACCTTCGCGCAGGTCGCGCCGATGGTGCCGACTTCCTTGTGCTCACAGGTGGCGAGCCGACCCTCGATCCCAAGCTTGTCGACATTATCGCCATGGCGCATCGTCTCGGCTATCGGGACGTCCAGCTCCAGACAAACGCCAGGATGCTCAGTTATCGTGACCTCGTGGACGACCTGGTCGCGGCAGGCCTCACGCAGGTAGTGCCGGCCGTACATGGACACGTGGCCGCACTCCACGATCACCTCACCAAGTCGCCGGGCGCCTTTGACCAGGCCATCGCTGGATTAC
>JASMDC010000002.1:164576-184207 GCA_030753015.1 Candidatus Undinarchaeales archaeon
ACGGAACGTGTGCGATGCTCCGCTGACCGTCATCATCAATACAGTAGTTGCGAAGCCGAACTACGCAGTGCTCCCTGACATCGCGAGATTCCTCATTGATTTCGGTCCGGACTCCATGCAGTTCGACTTCGTCCATCCCATGGGTAACGCTGAAGCCCAAGCGGACACCATCGTCCCGGTCATATCCCAGGCGGCCCAATACGTGGCTGAGGCCCTGGACGTGGCCACATCTGCGGGGATCCCCGCCTTCTACGAGGCCATACCCTACTGCCTCATGCCGGATCATAAGCACCAGGCCATCGAGCTGCATATGGCCTCGTGCGAGGTGCGGGAGCCCGGACGTGTGGAGCGTGAGTACCGGCGGGCACGCAGGGAGGATGACAAACGCAAAGGCCCGCAATGCCCCGTGTGCCGGTACAACCTGATCTGCGAAGGCGTGTGGCGGGAATACGCCGAGCGTTTCGGGACGGACGAGCTCATCCCCGTCCAGGGCACGCCTGTGTCCCGCGATACCCTTCTCTAGTCCTGGCTGACGTGTTGGCCTCTTCGAAGCGTGTAAACTGTGACGAGCGCGAGCAGGACGAGCAGCGCGAGCTCGCGCCTCTGGAGCCTGGCCAGCTCGATCTCGCACCTCTCGTCGCTAGCAGCGTCGAGCCTCGCTGGTGCCAAGGGGGGAGTAAGTGTTTCCGGGAGCGGTGCTGTGCCGTTGAGCACGGCCCTTATGAACGGCCCGAGGTCCTCGCCCGATATGGACGATGCCTCTTCGATGACATCGCTCGTCGTTACCGCCCTTCCTGTGCGCCCATATCCCTCGTAGAGACGCTGCATAAGGAGATCGAGACCACGCTCGTCCCCCGTCCGATCAGCGATCTCCTTGTCGAGTAGGTATACCGCCAGTGCACCTTTTGCATAGAGAGCGTGAAGGGCCTGCGGATCGGTCTCGCTCCGTTCACCGGCGTTCACGAGATCCACGGACCAACCCGGTGACTGGGCTGCACGGTCGCGGAGCTCACTGAGGAAGGTCTTCTCGTCCCACTCACCGGTCATCATCTGTGTCTTGAGACCATAGTACTCCGCCACGCCCTCACCTATCCATCGGTCCTTGAGGGAGGCTATGCGGATGGCGCCCATCATCCAGAGATGGATTAGCTCGTGGGCCATCTCGTTGCACTGTTCCCTCGAATCGACCACCACCATGCCTCCTTCGACCACCCCGTGGCAGAAGCCCGATGAGGGATCGCGTGGATTGATGACTACAACGGAGATGTTGCCACCTGGCCACTCACCGAACACCTTCTGGCCATAAGGGAGATAGCGCTTGATCCGGTCCACGGACAGCTTGACGCGTTCGGCAGGGATGCCCGCATGGAATATGGAGAAGTTCATCTCTGCTATCTGGTCGTCCAAGCGCTCGAACCGACCGAGCATGACACGTAACATGCGCACCTCCTTGAACGACAAGTCCTGTGCAACAAATACTCCCGGCTCGTTCTGGAGCATCGGTGCAACAGCGTTCCAACCAGCGGGTAGGTCGAAGCGCACCGTCACGTCAGCGATTCGAGCGTTCCGCACTTCTGGTAGCGGCACGGCGAGCGGTACGATCCATACGTCATCACCTAGCCGTGCGAAGGAATCGCTCTCTTGAATGGTATGAAGGTCAACCGTGTAATATACGGGTGCGGAGGGGAGGGTGATCCTAAATCCACATGTCCCACGACTACGAGCGCGACCTCCTACCGGTGGCCGGATGATGGGGCATGTACCCTGGAAGAAACCCATGTCCAGGAAGCCGTCGGTACCCTCGACGGTCAGCTTGACCTCCAGATGAGAGCCTTGGCTGTGTTTTATATCCACAGAAAGGGAGGTGACTGGATCTGCGATGGCATTGGTCGTCGTGTTGAACGCCAAAGGAGCGAAATCGCCCTGATCGTCGGGGTGACCCTCTGTCCATAGGTTCAAGCGCTCGATGTACACCACATCACCGATGAGGACGTGCTCGAGCGGGAGCATCACCTCGAACACCTCGCCGATGGCTACCACGGCTCCCTCGAGCTTCCGCGGCGGGAACTCGGTACCCTTGTCGTACCATCGCACACCCTCGCCGTCGATGTTGAGGATTGCGTCACCGAGCGTGAGCTCTATCATGGCGTTGGGTGGCACAATGGTGCCTTTAGTAGATATGGCGAAGTGTAAGTGCGCACCCTCTACCTCGAGGTGGATCGTAGTGATGTCCTTGTCCGGTCCGGGAGCATCACCCTCGCTGTCACGTGCAATTGGCTCACCCCATTCGCTGGCAAGCCCGTCGACCTGATGCGTCCCGACGAGGGCAGGAGCACTGGGATCCACACCGAAGCGCAGAGGGCAGGCATCAGCTACGTCCACCACGCTGGAATCGCTGGAGACCCAGAGGTTCAGGCGCTCGATCCGTAACGGATCGCCCCGTACCTTCGAGCGGGGGATGGAAAGCTCGATGACCTCGTCGAAGGCCACCTGGGCCTCCTCGATCCACACGGGTGGGTAGTCCGTCCCATCACGCCACCACCGCACTCCTTTGCGGTCAACGTTCATCACCATGTCCCCCAGGGTGAGCTCGAGCAGGAGGTCATCGGAACTGAGCTTGTACCATGTACCGACCATCAGGTAGACGGTATCGTTGTCAGCCTCCAAGGAGAATGAGCTTATGTCGAGGCCGGGGACATCTCGGAGCGTGTCATTGGCCGGATCCTGTACGGCCTTTGAATGGTCCCATTCATCGGAGGTCCCGTCCACTGAGATGGCAGCACCGCACCAGAGCGCTACGAGGAGAACGAGCACTACAGTTCGTGCGCAACAGTGGCGCATGGGCATCACACACTCCATTTCGGAAGCCTGTTGTCCTCGCGCAACCGGGCGACAGCGCCCTCAAGGGTCATTGTTGGGAACTCTCGGTCCCATTCTTCCTGACATTCTTCGCACAGAAGGCCCCAACCGTACCCCGTGTCCCATCTCTGGGTAAGATGGTCCGTGTGAGTGTCCTTGCCGCACCCGGTGCACAGGGCCGGCTGGGCCACAAGCTCTCCGTCCCGTTCGCTCACGACGAACGGGTCCTCGCACTGGGGGCACGTGACGATGGCGAACAGGCGCGTCTCCACCCAGCACCCGTGCCCGCAGGCGGGGCACGTCAACTTCGGCATCGTGTATCCTTTCTAGGGAAAGATATTAAAGCATCGGGCCCCGCTGGAATTGGCTGACGGGGATACTGCTATGTATGAGAGTGTTATAGATGGAGATGCGGCAATTGCCCATCTCTACGAGCTTTGCGAGATAGAGGAGAACACCGGACGTGGTGAGTACATGCGCGAGCAGTTCGAGGCACTGGGCCTCACCACTGAAGTAACCCCCATCAGCTGGTACTCCAACGAGGATGAGAACGTGTTCGCGGACTACCGCGGCGACCCGGACTCCGACCAGTACCTTGTCGTGTGCGCCCACCACGACACAGTATCCAACTCACCTGGCGCCAACGATAACGGTTCGGGCTCGGTGATGCTCCTTGAGCTCGCCGACGCGCTCGTGCGCAACGATGCCAAGATCAACATCAGGTTCGCATCCTTCGGTCTTGAGGAGAAGGGTCTCATCGGTGCGCGTAAGTACGCGGCCGCTCTCAGCGAGGAGGAGAAGTCCTACATCAAGGGCGCTGTCAACCTCGACTGCATCGGTAACGGCTCAGACCTCGTCATCATCACCAAGGACTACTATGCTCGGACGACTCCGTGGATAAACGAGGAGATCGAGAAGACCGCCGACTCCATGGGCATCGCCTATGAGGAGCGTTCCATAGGCTTCGGTGCCAGCGACCAGGCCGCCCTGATCAAGGCCGGGATCGATGCCACCTTCATCTGCCGTATGGAAGGGCACTCCATCCCCGACATCCACTCGCCCAATGACAAGCCCGAGAACAATAACCCGGACCAGCTCGCGGAAGTGGGTGACCTCACCTACAACGCCCTCTTCAACATCTACAACGCAGAACCGAGGGCTATAGAGGAGAAGGAGGACGCCCCGGAAGTCGCTCCTCCTGATGGGCGCTTCCAGCGCTCCCAGGACTGGCCTATCCTCCTGTGAGCACTGAGCCCGGCACCGGACAACGACGATAACGTTCATTAACAACAGCGACGACATAGGAGATACCGATGACAGAGGAGTACGTAGTTTTCGTAGGTATTAAGCCGCCCATGGCCTATGTCATGGCGGTCTTGACCCAGTTCCAGAGCGGAGCCCATGAGGTCTGTCTCATGGCCCGTGGCAAGTCGATCACCCGTGCCGTTGACGTGGCCGAGATCGTCAAGAACCGGGCCATGCCGGGTGTCAAGGACACAAAGATCGAGATCGCCACCGAGCACCTCACCGCGGAGGACGGCAGGAACATCAACGTCTCGACCATCGCCATCACGCTGGCCAAGCCCGAGGCGTAGGCCCTGGTCATCGAGCGGTCACAACGATTTATAAGTCATCATCATCGAGGTCTACTTGTCAACCACGCTGGCCTCCCCGAACAAGACATACGGAGATGACAAGATGACCCTCACGACCGAGCCGGTCTCGGCTACCATCATCGAGAACCAGGATGACCTTGAGCCCCTAGCTGTGGTGCTGGCACATCATCCCGTGTTCGCCGTGGACCTGGAAGCGGACGGGCTGCACCATTACGATGAGAAACTGTGCCTCATCCAGATCTCCACACCGGAGGAGAACTACATAGTGGACGCACTGGCCATGGACGACCTTGGACCGTTGGGGCGTATGCTGTCCGATCCCTCCGTGGAAAAGGTGTTCCACGGTTGCGCATACGATGTCAGGCTCCTGGCGATGCAGGGGATCACAATACACAACCTCTTCGAGACTCAGGTCGCCGCCCAGCTCCTCGGCTTCGAGTCAGTAGGTCTGGCATCATTGCTCGGTGACCTGATGAGGATCGAGGTGGACAAGCGGTTCCAGAAGGCCGATTGGTCACGGCGGCCTCTCAGTCACGACATGCTCGAGTACGCTATCAGGGACACCCACCATCTACTCCAGCTGCGGGACATCCTCGCTAACCGCCTCGAGGGGAAGGGGCGCATGGAATGGGCGCGTGAGGAGTTCGCGCTCGCCTGCGGTTGTGCTCCCTATGTGGACCCTAAGTCTTCGCTCCTCTATTCCTTCAAGGGCCTTGGTAAGTTCGACCGGCGGGGACTGGCTGTGCTCGAGAGCCTCCTCAAGATGCGGGACCATATAGCTCGGAAACGTGACGTCCCTCACTTCAAGGTGGTGGGGAACCGTCTCCTCAGTGCAATCGTCGAGGCCCGGCCCCGGAACCTGGAGGAACTTTCTCGGGTGCCGGACGTTCGGGACTGGCTAATCCGGCGTCTTGGACGTCAGGTCGTGGCCGCGGTCAAGGCAGGGATGAACGTTCCCGAATCCAGACTTCCCCTGCCGCCGAAGCGGAAGGGCAGGAGCCGCACGCGCTCGGTGGAGCGCCGGGTAGACGAGGCGCTCAAACCCGTGCGTGAGGCCAAATCGACAGAGCTTGGACTCGACCCGGGCGTGCTGTGCCCGACCCAGGTGATGTGCGAGGTGGCGCGCGTGGACCCCCGACGACCAGAGGACCTCGAGGGGATCGAGGGGCTCCGGCGATGGCAGGCGAAGGTGCTCGGCCCTGACTTCATCGAGGCCTTGCGCCGCTATGGGCATCACGGGCACCGCGGGTGAGGACAATCCGGCCCCGGCAGTGAGGTAACCTTATAAGCCTGGCCAGGACGATCAGCGACGGGGATGCCGATGTATCGCATGCTCTATATCACCGCGGCTGATGAGAAAGAGGCCGAGGCCATCGCCGCCACCTTGGTGGAGGAACGGCTCGTGGCCTGCGTCACCATGCTCCCGGTCCGGTCCGTCTACCGATGGGAGGGCGCCGTCCAGCACGATACCGAGACCGTGCTGTTCGCCAAGACACGCGCGGACTTGGTGGAGAGGGCCATGGCGCGCATCGTCGAGCTCCACTCCTACGAGGTACCGTGCGTGCTGGTCCTCCCAATCGAAGCCGGGCACAGGCCCTATCTTGACTGGGTGGACGAGGTCACCGAATGAGCGGTGAGACTCCTCTAGAGGTAAATAAGCGGCTCTGGGATGGTCTGGTCGCGATCAACGCCCGGTCCGCGTACTACGATGTCGAGGGCTTCAAATCGGGGAAGAGCACCCTTCGGAGCATCGAGCGCGAGGCGCTGGGTAACGTGAGGGGCAAGCGGCTGATCCATCTCCAGTGTCACTTCGGGCTCGACACTCTCTCGTGGGCCCGGCTCGGTGCGAATGTGACGGGTGTGGATATATCGGGCAAGGCCATCGAGCTGGCGCGCTCCCTTGCCAGTGAGCTGGGCATCGAGGCCACGTTCGTGCAGGCCGCGGTGGACGACCTTCCGGATGTGCTGGATGGGACCTTCGACATCGTGTTCACCTCATATGGGGTGCTGTGCTGGTTGCCGGACCTCGAGCGCTGGGCCAAGGTAATCGCCCATGTCCTTGAGCCCGGGGGTACCTTCTTCATCGCCGACTTTCATCCCTTCCTCACGACTTTCCACAGCGAACGGGGTGCAGACCTTCTCGAAGTGGCCAGCTCCTACTTCCCCGGTGACGGACCCGTGCGATGGGACGATCTTCCCTCCTACGCAGATCCGTCCATTACCGTCCCCGGTCCATCGTACGAGTGGACCCATACGCTGGGGGACGTGGTATCGGCCCTGGCAGGTGTCGGCCTGCGCGTCAGACGACTCGAAGAGTATCCTGTGTGCACCTACGCCTACTTCCCTTTCATGGAGGAGGGCGAGGACGGGTGGTGGCGGCTCAAAGGACAGAAGGGCTCCGTCCCATTGATGTTCTCGCTCCTGGCCACGAAGGACTGAGTATCCCGGCCCGATCACCGGGTCAGCTTGATCGTGTTCCAGATGACGTGGGGCTCGAGGGAGAAGAGGAAGTTGAAGTCGGACGTGGAATAGCTCCAGCATCCTGGGCACGGTCCCATCGTGATCTCGTCCCACGCCTTGCGGAATCCCTTGTCAAGGAGGTTGTTGGGCGGTGACTTGTCCTTGTTCTCCAGGCACCCAAAAACATCGCCGTTCGCATCGATGTGACAGAACAGCTTGCCAGCCCAGCACCTGAAGTCCATCGTCTGCTGGGGGAAGTGCAGGAAATAGTTCAGGGCTGTAGTTGAGTTACCCACCCTCCGTCCCTCGGCCTTACGCTTGAGGATGAGATCTATCGTTGCTCGATATGCCTCGAGCGGTGGGACGAGGTCCTTTACATAGGGGCCGGAGTCTGCCCGCGGGGAGACCGGGTGGAAGTAAGCAATCATGTCATGCTCTTCAGCAAGGTCTAGCATGTAGTCGACCACGTGGAGGTTATGCCTGGTGAGTACGGTCATGGTCCATACGATGAGGCCAGCCTCCTTACCGGCCTTGATTGCACGGATGGCCGCGGCATGGCTCCCCTTCCCGCGCTGGATGTCATGGTACTCTTCGGGACCGTCCAGGCTGATATGAAGATGGTCCAGTGTCTTCAGCTGGTCGATCTTCCTAGGAACGAGGATCCCGTTCGAGCCCAGACCGACGTTGATACCGCGCTTATGGATATGGTCGACGATCTGACCGATGTCATCACGGACGAGCGGCTCGCCACCGAAGATGGAGATGCGAACGCAGCCCATGTCGGCCAGTTCGTCCACGAGATCAAGGAGCTCCTTGGTGGTCATCTGACGGCGCTTGGTCTTCCAGATAGCGCAGTACTTGCACTTGAGGTTGCATGAGTCGTTGCTCATGAGCACGACCGAGACGGGAGTCTTGGTGCCGAATATGTGGGACTTGAATATTGCCCATCCTGCCCTGACCTTGTTCCTGAGCCTCATCGCCGGTGGTTGGTAGGAGGTAAGATTTATTAAGGAACCGGACGGGTCCCGATAACGGGAACGTGAGAACGCACTCCCGAAACGCGCGAGTTCGTTTCGCAAACTATATATAACCCCTTAGGGACTTACTATCACTAGGTGACACCATGGAGCCCCTAATACTGGGTGTAATTGTACTATCCGCCCTTTTCTTGGTTTGGCTCGTTCTGGACAGCCTCAGCTTGACCGTCCGGGACTTCCTCTCCGAGACCAATAACGTCATCAAGATCATGCTAATTGCAGGTGTGGTCCTGGGGGCCGCAGGCTATCTGAAAGAGACCAACCAGCTCACGGGGATACCCGGAGAGATAGACCAATTGTACACCCTTGGTGCAGGGCTCTTGCTGGTGTCGGTCGTCTGGGTCGGCTACCGTGCCATCAACCGCAAGTTCAAGAAGAAGCGTGCCCTGGAGATCGAGGAGGCTCGGCGCGAGTACATCCGCAGGGTGCGTAAGGGACTCACCGTCCAGGACGCTGAGAACCTTGCCCAGAATTACATCAAGAAGCGTGTGAGCGATGGGCGCCTGAAGCCGTACAAGTCCATCCGCGAGGTCAAGACCTGGCACATCTACTTCGAAGGGAAGAAGAACAAGTACAAGGTCATCGTGGACGCAGACGGCGAGATCACCGATTGGGCCACCCTAACGGAAGAGGACATCTTCGCCCAGATCTGAGAGGGGCGCGTTCCGCTCCCCTCACGGTTCACTTCCCAGCGTGAGCGTGGTCCCTGTCCTCGTACGAAACGGATTTATATCTACGGGGTGAGGTCCGGGCCATGACACTTGTGGATTCGATCGTGCAAGAGCTCCTGGACGACGGATTCAACCGTATCAAGGGTGTTGTGTCGATCTTCATCCTCATCCTGACCTACTTCATCCAGCGGCGGGTTCTCACAAAGCTCTGGAGGGCGCTCCGTACCCTGGCAGAGAGCAAGCTGGTCGCCACGGAGCTGGATGACCGGTTCGTGGAGTACTTCGAGACACCGGCCCGGCTGTTCATCTGGGGCGTGGGTATCATCATTGCCCTCCATTTCCTCGACGTGATCCCCATTCTCATGGAGGCAGGCCTGGACCCTACACAGTTATCCACCCCGGAACTGCTCGCTGCGAAGAAAGCGGAGTTTGCCGACCAGTCCTTCACCATCGTCACCAGCTTACTGAAGGTCTGTGCCATCATGCTGGTGGCCGGTTTCTTCGCATCACTGTTCAGGGCAACCCTGGAGACCGAGGGGCTGCGGTACGCCAAGAAGTACACGCCGGACTTCGAGTACGACGACCTCCTGTTCGTGTCCGGGGGCTATCCCCTCTCCCTGCTCATCTACCTCATGGGCCTCGTGATCGCGTTCCAGGAGGTGGAGGTCTTCACCGGGTTCCTGACGGGCCACGCCCTCACCCTTGGCCTCATCCTCATCAAGATCTTCGTCGGGGTGCTCGTGTCCTACATCCTCTGGTCCCAGATCGACTTCCGGGGGAAGGAACGCCTGATGGTGACACTCACCGAGGCGGAGAACAAGAAGTACGCCATCCAGGTATGCCAGATGTTCGGCCAGGTGTCCCGCTACGTGTTCGTGCTCCTCCTCTTCCTCACCGTGGTCACCGCGGCAGGCGTCGATATCACAGCGTGGCTGGCCGGGATGTCGTTCATGGGACTGGCCCTGTCCTTTGCCGCCAAGGACACGCTCTCCAACATCCTCTCGGGTGTCTTCATCATCCTCGACCGCCCGTTCCGCAAGGGCGACTACATCAAGCTCGACACCGGGGTGGAGGGCTACGTGGATACCATCTCGCTCAAGAACATGCGCCTGCGCTCGGTGACCGGCGAGCTCATCACCGTGCCCAACGGGGGAATCACCGAGCGGGTCATCTACAACCAGACCCTGGCCTCCAAGCTCACAAAGGAGCTGGCGTCGGAGAAGAAGGTGATCATGCATATCGGCATCTCCTACGACTCGGACTTCGAGAAGGCCGAGGAGATCCTGCGCGACATCCTCCACGAGAACGTGGACGTCATGGAGGAGAACCACAAGCCCGCCATGGTGTTCATGGTGGAGCTGGGGGACTTCTCCCTCAACTTCGATGTGGAGTTCTGGTCCAGCGAGGGGAACACCAAGAAGACCAAGCACGAGATCAACACCCAGATCCTCAAGCGCTTCAACAAGGCAGGCATCAAGATCCCCTTCCCCACGCAGATCGAGTACCAGGTGCACGTGGACGAGGTCTAGAAGGGCTAGCGGCCTTCCCCGAGCGTGTGGGAAGGCCGCTTTCACCTGAGGCAACCGTTATAAGGATTCAGGGATAGTTACTTGCTGATGGGAGATGTCCTTCTCCTCAATCCGCCGCCGCAGGGCTGCTACCAGTTCAGGGATATCCTCTTCGGTGACACGCCTCCCGTGGACGTCGTTGAGTTCCCGGTCAACCTCGCCTCTGTCGCCTCATCGCTCCTTGCGTCCGGTTGCTCGATATCCGTTCTGGATGCGAACGCGCTACAGACCCCCTTCGATGATGTGCTCACCCAGGTGGAGCAGCAGGACCCCGATGTCATCGTGATACCGGCCTCATCAACCTCCATTGAGCCCGTGCTGACGGACGCCCGGGCGATACGGGAGGTCGCACCTGACACAAGGCAGGTGCTCATGGGGCTCATCGGACCCTCCCTTCACAGGAGAGCGCTCGACGTGGTCGATGCCATCTCGATCGATGATCATGAGGAGATGATCTCCGACCTCCTCTCCCGTCCATGGGACCCTGCCCGCGTCGATGGGCTCATTTGGAGCGACCGTGGCCGGACGGTCATCAATCCTGATCGACCGCATACTGACCTCGACGCTCTCCCCTTTCCCGCAAGGCACCTGTTCCCTCTCGATCTGTACATCCATTACCTTGTCAAGCAGGACGTGCACTACACGAACATGGTCACCAGCAGGGGATGCGTCCATCGATGCACCTTCTGCTCGCGGAGTTTCTCGAAACGTCGCGAATGGCGAGGACGTAGCCCTGCGAACGTGGCCGACGAGTTCCAGGAGGTGAGCGAACGCCTTGGTATCCGTGAATTCCGGGTGATAGACGAAGACTTCCTTCACGACCGAGATCGTGTTCTTGGCATCGCTCGTGAGATGCGGGAACGGGACCTTGATGTGAACTGGGTCATCACTGCCCGTGCGGACGGTATCGACAAGGAGATTGCAGAGGCGCTGGCTAGTGCCGGATGCTTCCGCATAGACATCGGTGTGGAGAGCGCCAATCCGGACATCTTGCGCTCCACGGGGAAGGGCGTGGACCTCGATACCGTAAGCAGCGCGTTCTCCACGGTCCATGAGGCAGGAATCGCGGCGGGCGCGCTCCTCATCGTTGGACTGCCCGGAGAGACATGGGAGAGCGTGGCCCAGAGCGTGAGCTTTGCCAGGGAGGTCGGATCCGACTTCACGATCTTCCGCTCGATCCTTCCCTATCCAGACACACCCCTCCACACGCAGGCCGTCCGAAAGGGGTGGCTGGACGAGAACGGACATCTCTCTCGCCCAGAGTTCACGGCAGATGACGTCAAGCAGGCGACGACCTGGGCCTATCGTACGTTCTACCTTGATCCTGCCTTCATGGCCCGGAGGGCTGCACGTGTCCGTGGTGGGCGCGATGCAAGGCACCTACTCCGCTCGTTCGGAAAGTTCCTCAAGTTCTACAAGGGGCTAGGGTAGACCGCTATACCTTGCGGGAGATGCCCTTGATGGTGAGTGGAGATAGAAGCATGAATCCTCTATCTGGTATGGGACGGTCCTCGCGTCATGACAATGGTGCTGCGTACACGTCGTACCGCCCGGGTGGGAGGACTGCCAAGAACCGTCCATCGCCGTCGGTCTCGGTCGTAGCGGCCAGCACCGTACCTCGATAGATATACACCGTCCGTGCAGCGAGCATCTGGCTCCATACCACGGTATCGCCGTCCATCACCCTCTCGACCAACCGGCCGCGTACCATACCTTGCGTGGATGGGACCTCTCTGACGTGGTGGACCGTTTCGCCCGGCGGCACGGTCACCTCTTCATTCCTCCCATCCACGGATAGGACGTGCCGGCCAGCTGTAACAGTGAGCACGGCCGTGCCGTCCTTGTCGAGGGGAACGGCATCCCCGTCCAGCGTCACGGTGACGTTGAGCGGACGAGACCAGGCCATGGTGCCGTCCGCGTCAGTGATGATTTCGGCGAACCTGAGAATGAGCCGACCGACGGCGGCGGGCACGGGGATGGTGCCCAGGTCGTCGGCACGTCCTGCCGATACCCGCAGCCCCTGTGGGAGTACCTCCATGGTCCGGGTGGACGAGCGACGCACCGTCCCGTCCGATCTACGGCACGACAGGGCGGCGTACACCCGATAGCTCCCCGCCCGCACCATGAGCGGTAGCACGGTCCGGACCACGTTTCCGTGGAGGGGCACCTCGTGCTCGATAGGCCTGAGCAGCTCCTCCTTTGTATCAACGTCCGAGAGCTTCACATAATAGGAGGCGTTGCACTGTTCCCCTTCCGGATTGCTGATGGCTAGGGTGATGTTCGCCCGCGAGTATGCTTGCACATCCGTAGGCACAGTGAGGGTGATCGCGATATCACTGGGCGGCGACGGTGCCGAGGCCAGGACCACTACAAGCACCATCGCTACGAGGACGGCTCGATGGGATTGGCAGATCATGCGCCAGCACCTCCTGATGCTCATAGGTCGCGGACGATGGGGATCTCACCCGCATCGGTGACGGCGCCTGGTGCGACGTCTAGAGTGGTATTCTGCGGGCAAGGACCCTCTAGCGGTATGGCTCCTGCGATGAGCGCACCGCGGAGTGATCCTGCCGCGAAGAGGAGGAGCGCGCTGGCGACCAGTGCAGCGGCGGCGATGATGCCTGTGCGGAAGTTCGGTTCCATGTCGATATATCGTCCTCCGCACTACAAGAAGATTCGTTACGACCGAGAGGGGGGCAAAAAAAAGAAGGTTCATAAAGCTTTGAACCACATCGGACATCCATGCCTGAGGAAGAGGAGCAGGGTGAGAGCACCGAGACCGGACAGCTTTCCATATCTATGAGCGGTGTGAACATCAAACAGCCCCGTGAGATCACGCAGACGGACGTGGACATGGCGCTCGAGGCCTATAAGAGGTTCGTCGAGATCTCCCACGACTCCAACGATGTTGGCCACTATCGCTGAGGTTCCTGTATGCTGTCCCAGCTTAGGCCTCAGTTAGCCCCGTTCTTCGAGTCCATGGCCCGATCTACCACGTCGGTGACCACCAATCCCTTCGTGTTCACCATGCTCGGTCTCGTGACGTCCCTGGGTGCCAGCGTACTCATCGTGAAGGGGATGTGGTTGTACGCTGCATTCGCCATCGGGCTCGTGGGGATATTCGACGTGCTCGACGGCGCGCTCGCTCGTGTCACCGGGACGGTCACGACCTTCGGCGGGTTCCTTGATTCGGTCGTGGACCGGTTCACCGAGATGTTCATACTTACGGGCCTGCTGCTCTCGGGTGCCGTGCCGGCCACCTGGTGCATGCTGGCACTTTTCGGGAGCCTGATGGTATCCTATACACGAGCCCGGGCCGAATCCCTGTTGGACGACATTCCCATGGGTGGTATCGGGCAGCGGGCCGAACGTCTCGTTGTGCTGGCCTTCGGATGCGGCCTTTCCCACTGGGACATAGATTATCTGGTGCCGTTCATAATGTTCCTCTGCGCGCTCACGGGTGTCACCGTCGCACAAAGGATAATGGTCATGTGGAGGAGGTGTGAGAAAGATAGTAGCAGGGAAGGTTGATGGACCTGTACATCTGGGGGACCTGTTCCTCTACCGCCCTGCTCGGGCTGACGACCTCGTGGAGGTCGTGCGGGAGGTGACGGTTGAGCTGCGAACTCCACTCACGTCCATGGAGAACGTGACACGCCAGCTGTTCCGCGACCTCATGCCCTTCATGCGCCGCACCGATGGGATCGCGCTCAAGGGATTCACCGTCCAGCGGGACGTTGTTATTGCGCAAGTGGAGATAGTCCGGCCGATAGAACGGAAGGCGTGAGCGATGACGTCAGACGGGGACGACCGCGAGGAGCATACCGTCGAGAGTGTCGAGCCGTCCAGTAAAGGGACGGTCAGGAAGACACCCACTAGGTTCGAGGACCTTGATCCTTTCGAGCTTGGCCGTCTCGCAGGTGTGTATCTAATCGAAGCTGAGGACCGGGGCGAGCTTCTCGGCCGCCTGCGGAACACACTGGGCGAGCACGAGCCCGTGGCCGTTGCATATGCTCGCGGGTACACACTCCGTTACCGTTTGGGTCTTCTGTTCCGGTTCGGATTGGTGGTATCTCTGGTACTCATCGCCGGGCTCTTCGGCGTCCCGGTCGGAGCTGCCAGTCTCCTCTTGGGGGGTCAGGTGCTGGTATGGATGCCCATGGCGCCGATGACGCTCGTGCGTTACCTCGGTTTTGCGCGCTCCCGGGACGTGCTCCGTGCCGGTGGTGTCCTCTGTTCGCTGGCGGGATTCGTCCTCCTGGCCATCTGGATCCAGGGGCAGCTCCCCCCCGCGTGACCCCGGGGCTAGCTTTATATTATTTCGGCGCATTCTTTCGTTCATGATCATCGGGTTCGACGAGAGCCATAAGGACCCCAAGAACTTCTCCATCGACGACGAGGACAACAACGGCTTTTCCAAGCTAGCAGATCTCCTCGAGCGTAAAGGCCACAAGTTGCGCCAGTTCACTGATCCGCTGAAGGACTTGGAAGTTGACATAGTGGTCGTGGCGTTCCCCAAAGAAAAGATATTCACCGACGAGGTCGACTTTCTGGTACGGTTCGTCCAGTCCGGTGGAGGCCTGCTCATGATGGCAGAATGGGGCGGCATCTTCGACAACGCCAAGAACCTCAACGTCCTCGCACGCAAGTTCGGGCTGACATTCAACGAGGACCGGGTGTGTGATGCTGACAACATCCAGCCCACCAAGGCAGGAAGGAAGCGTGCCCACAACATCCGCATCACCGGGCTCAACCGCAACTACCCCATCGTGAATCAGGTCCAGTACTTCGTCATAACCTCCGGATGCTCGATCAATCCCACATACAAGAACCAGATCGTGGCCTGGGGCGGACCGCGAAGCTGGAAGGACGTGGACGGTGATTCGGAGTATGACGTCGGGGAGCAGTTCGGCTACATCCCCGTGATGGTGGCGGCCCAGTACGGTAGTGGTCGCGTCCTCGCTCTCGGTGATGGCTCCGTGCTCGCCAACGAGTTATTTGCGGACCCCAACCACCAGCAGCTCGCTCTTAACATGTTCAGCTGGCTGGGCAGCGAGATCTGATCCGCACCATGGCGTGGAGGAAGCCCAATCCAGAGCTCATCGACCTGCTCGCCAGTACTATCGAGGGGATCGAGTGCGAGTTGCGCCCCATGTTCGGGTGCCCTGCATATTTCACGAACGGCTACCTGTTCACCGGTGTCCATCAGGACATCATCATGCTCCGGCTCCCCGTCGAGCTGCGGGCAGAGATGACCCGGGACCATGACGAGGTCATCCCCTTCGAGCCCATGATGGGGCGGATAATGAAGGCATATGTCGTGCTCCCCGAGACGGTCGTCAACGATCCGGGAGAGCTGCGGAAGTGGCTTGAACACTCGCACGCGCACACCATGGCACTACCGCCAAAGCCACCGAAGAAGCGAAAGGCTCGTCGTTAGCCTCGCGCTAGTGCCTCGAGCGACATGACCACGGCCTTGCGGAGGGCCACGTCGAACTCTTCGGGTCGGTCCAATCGCTCCTTGAGCCGGCCCTCGGGAAGGTTGCCGTCGACCACCAGCAGTGCACCGCTCTCCAGGCCGCGCAACCGGGCCACCACGAAGAGTGATGAGCATTCCATCTCCACGGCCACGGAGGTGTCGTACCACTTCGCCAGCTCCTCCTCCGAGAGGTAGAACTTGTCCGTGGTCCACACGAGCCCTCCGTGACAGGGTACATGCGCTGGCCGGTTGTTCCACAGAGCTTTCACGAGCTCATGGCCGGGCACTGCCGGGAAGCCCTGATCCACGTACCGGTCGCTGGTCCCCTCGTCCCTGATGGCCCCGGACGGGATGATGATGTCGCCCATGGCGATTCCCCGTTTCATGGCACCGCATGTCCCAAGACGGATGATGCGCTTCGCACCGGCGTTAGCCAGCTCCTCGACGGCAAGGGCCGTGGATGGTGCTCCGATACCGGTGGAGCACACACAGATGTCCGCACCCCAGTAGGTCCCCGCCACGATCTCGAACTCGCGGTTGGACGCTAGCTTCCGGGGCTCCCGGAGAGTCTCCTCGAAGAGGGCCACACGCTTGGGATCGCCGGTGATGACCACGTTGGGCGGGACGGTCTCGACCTTGAGATGGGGCTGGACGGGCATCGAACCACCCACCGCGGTTAGGACTTTTATATCTGCCGCACCCTTAACACCCTCGGCTCAGCTCTCGTCGGACGTCCCGCTCTCGTCGAGGGCCTTGTCCGCTTCCTCGACGGCCTGTTCGGCTGCTTTCTTGGCCTCGTCAGCGGCCTCTTTCGCCTCTTCGGCCTTCTCTTTCGCCACCGTGGCCCCGCGCTCGGCCACCTCGGTGAACATCGTGCGCATCTTCTCCTTCTCGTCGGACGTCATGGCGTCCATGGCGATGCGCGACTGCTCCTCAAAGAATCCCATGAGGACCGCCTGGATGACAGGGAGCACCGAGCCCGAGAAGGTCCGGGCCTCATGCTCCGCCTGCGCTCGTCCACGCATCTCATCCAGCTGAGCGGCCGTCATCTCCTCGGCGCCCAGGCCTGGACACTCGCGGTCCATGATATAGTAGGCCGTACCGGACCATCCGAGGGGGAACGCCTCGCAGTTCAAGGGGCGAGCATGGGCGACGGTGCATGCGTTGCCCTCACGATGGAGCAGAGGGCAGACCCCGTCCTCCCCTCGCTTGATGGTGATGCGCGGCATGGTGCCGCCTACCAGTTCGTACTGCAGGTGCGGGAATATCAGCATAAGGGTGTTGTCGCGACCCCATCGTTCGAGATCCTGAAGGGTGATGACGATCTCCCGACGGCAGCACTGCTCGGCCCGGGAACAGTCCTTGAGGCAGCCGAACCGGAACTTTGGCGCGTCACTCATCGTCTCGACCCTCCCGTCCACACGTTACGCCCTCCTTGACGACGACCTCGCCTCGGGGAGATGTCTCGCTGAAGACCTGGGCCTGGAACCGCTGGAGCTGGGCCCGGGGCTCAAGCCATATATCGGCGGTCAACCCAGCTTTGAGGCATGTGTGCTCGAGGAAGGTATTGACGTCCCAGCCCAGTTCCACGGGTACTTGGGGCAGGAGCAGCCCCGAGAACATGCCAAACTTGATGATGAGCCCGTCACGACCGATGACCACCTCTTTCTCCCGGTCCTTGGGATCCTTGGTCTCGATGCTCTCGGGTGGCGTCAGAGCCGACACCTCGACGACTATCCGGTCCATCTCAGCGAGCCTGACCGGTGGGAACCGCGGGTCCCGGGTTCCGGCCGAGATGGCGGCCTCAGCTACCGCCTCGTCGAGGGGCAGGATCGGCAGTGGGAATCCGATGCAACCCCGCAGCTCGTCGTCGGGGTGGGTGTGGAGGGTGACAAATACACCCCGGTTCCCCTTGAAGCGCTCTGGGAGGGAGGGCACATCCACCTCACCCCCAAGCTGGGATTCGAGGACCGCTCGAGCCGTTCGTACAAGGAGCTTCCCGTCGTCAAGAGATAGCATGTTCGTGGCACATCCTCCAAGTTTTTTAAGCATTGGTCGGGTCATGGTACCCCATGGACCCGGGGGACACTATCACCGCCCGTAAGATGCGGGGGCTCGAGCTCACATCGGCATGGCTCGGCGAGGGTGGCGAGGTGCTCATGGAACGGGCCGGCATCGGTGCCGCTGACCTTATCCGGGCAAGCTACCCGGACCTCGATCCCGGCAAGCTCGCGGTTGTGTGCGGACGAGGGAACAATGGTGGCGACGGGTACGTAATCGCCCGCTGCATTCCGGGAAGCTCTGTTTTCACCATAGGCGAGCCCACGACACCCGCGTCGCGCCTGAATCACGAACTGTTAGAAAATCCGACTACTCTGGTCCCACCCGTGCCCGACCTCTCTGGATTCGACGTGGTCGTGGACGCGGTGTTCGGCACGGGCATCCGAGGTGAGGTGCGGTCGCCCGCAAGAGAGCTCCTTGAGGCGATCAATGCATCGGGTGCCGATGTTGTGGCGGTCGACGTCCCCTCAGGCGTGAACCCGGACACGGGGAAACACGGCGAGGTCTACGTGCATGCAGGCCGGACCATCACCTTCCACAAGCGGAAGAAGGGCATGGCCGGGGATGTCCACGTCCACCCGATATTCTCACCAGAGACGCTGGTCACCTGCGGACCGGGGGACGTGTACGCGCTCCCGGTACGTGCTAGGGACGCGCACAAGGGCGACGGAGGGTCCGTGCTTGTCGTGGGCGGTTCCGAGGACTATGCCGGTGCTCCTGCCCTGGCCGGTCTCGCTGCCCTGCGTGCGGGTGCCGACCTCGTGTACGTGGCCGCACCGGAGCGTGTCGCCTGGGCGATCAATGCTCTGACGCCCGACCTCATCACTGCAAAGGGACTAGACGAGGGACGCCTGAAACGCCTGGCATCACGGGTCGATGTCATCCTCGCTGGACCTGGTCTGACAGGTGAGGAGGCCGCTGACGCGATGGACATCATCCTCACATCGACCGACCAGACGCTGGTTCTTGACGCCTCGGCACTGGACCATGTAGCGGGCCGCGAGGGAGTGCTCGGGGAGCGCGATGTCGTGCTAACACCCCATCGTGGTGAGTTCAAGCGGCTCGCGGGCACACGGGCCGATGAGAGATCAGTAGCGTCCTTTTCGGAGCATACCGGCGCGTGCGTGCTGCTCAAGGGACCGGAGGACCTAATCGTGCACGGTGAGCAGGTGAAGCACAACCGGACGGGGAACCCGGGCATGACCGTCGGTGGGACGGGGGATGTACTTGCCGGGGTGACTGCAGCATACCTCGCCCTATGCGGGAATCCGTTCGATGCAGCGTGCGCGGCCGCGTTCACCGTCGGCTCGGCCGGCGACAGTGCCTATGAACAAAGAGGGGACGGACTGGTCGCTAGTGACCTGCTAGCCATGATTCCCTATGTGATACAGGAATGCCGTCAAGTACCCCCCATTAGAATAGGGGGCTTGCAGCTAGACAGAGGTTCAGCATGATGCGAAACCAAGCCTGCCGCGATGGGCACCTTGACAGTAGCCCGTGCAGCGATGTTGATTGCTGCGATGTGGTCTGCTGAGCCAGCGAACCCGCAGGTCACGCACTCGAACCAAGCCCGGAACGGTCTGTTCTCCCTGCACACGCAACCGCAGATGGGACACTCCTGCGATGTGTACTCGGGGTTGACCGCTTGAACGGGAACCCCACTGAGCTTGGCCTTGTACTCGAGGAAGAAGCGGAGCTGGTGGAATGCCCAACTCTCATGGCGGCGACGCTGCGCCTTCCGAACCGTTGTCCTGCCGCGAATGCCTCCGAGGTCTTCGAGGGCGATGGCGCGACGAGTGTCCTTGGCTTTCGCCACCAGACGCTTCGAGATGATATGATTAGTATTGCGACGGAAACGATTCTCCCTGCCGGAGAGCTTC
>JASMDC010000030.1 GCA_030753015.1 Candidatus Undinarchaeales archaeon
ATGAGCTGCACCAGGGTCGCTATGATGAGGATGTACGAAACGATCTGCAGGAACAACAGTCCGTTCGGCTCCAGCACGTAGTTGTACACAAGCCATGTGGCGAGGTTGGCCAGCGTCATCACGAAAGTAACGGCCGCGCCCATGCCAGCGGCTGACTCGGTCTTCTTGGAGACGCCCAAGAACGGGCAGATGCCCAGGAACCTGTAGAGCACGAAGTTATTGACCACGGCGGCACCGAAGAACAGGATGAACAGATCGCGGATCATTCGCATTCACCTCCACACTCGACACACGCCAGTTTCGCTTGTCGCTGGTCGTACCAGTTCATGAACCCGATGAGGAATCCCAGTGTGAGGAACGCCCCCGGCGGGAGCACCATGACGAGCATGGGCTTGAAGCCCGCCCAGAACACAGCGTAGCCGAAGATCGTGCCGAAGCCCAGGGCCTCGCGGATGCTGGCGAGCACCAAGAGACCGAGGGTGAATCCCAGCCCCGAGCCTAGCGCGTCCGCAAGCGACTGGACCACGCCGTTCTTGGAGGCGAAGGCCTCGATACGGCCAAGGATAATGCAATTGACCACGATGAGGGGCACGAAGATCCCCAGGATCTTGTGGATCTCCGGGATGAAGGCCGCTAGCATGTAGTCTGCGATGGTGACGAACGTCGCGACCACCACGATGAAGATCGGGATGCGCACCTTGGCGGGGATGAACCGCCTGAACAGCGAGATGAGCATGGCTGAGCACACCAGCACGAAGAGAGTAGCACCTCCCATGACCAGGCCGTTGACCGCTGTGTTGGTGACGGCCAGTGTCGGGCACATCCCAAGCAATAGCCGGAGCACGGGGTTCTGCACCCAGCAGCCCCGGATGAAAGTCCCGAATAGCGAATCATCGTCTGCCATTACATTCCACCTCCCTGTGTATGGAGGGTGTTCACCGATTCGATCACCATCTGGACCACCTTGCTCGACGATATGGTGGCGCCGGTGATCGTGTCGAACTGATTGGTCCTTAGCGGTGCTTCCTTTCCGGCGAACTGACCCTTGAAGAAATCCTCATTGATGCGCTCGCCCAGACCGGGGGTCTCGAGGTGCTCGAGCACCTTGATACCGGTGACGGTGGCCTTCCCATCCTTCACCTCGACGCCTACGAGCAGCTTCATGGAGCCACCGAATCCGATGCCCTCGACCTTCAGGGCGTACCCGGCCACCGCATCGCCGATGTACCCGGCGTACACGGAACGGACACCCTCCTTCTCTGTCGAGATGAGCGGGTGGTCCGCGAGCTCATCGAAGCGCTCCCCTGAGGGGAACACCTCCTTCTGAGCTATCTCAAGGGCCATGCGTTGGTTCTCATCGATGTACGGTTTGGTCGTGTCGTACACCATTGCCAGCGACAGGCCCGAGAGCAGGCACACGACCACCAGCGCTGCTGTCAGCTGCACGGTCTCGCTCACCATCAGTCACCCGCCTCCTTGGGCACAGCCCCGAATGGCTCGGGAGCCGTGAGACGATCGATGAGCGGCGTGAAGCCGTTCATGATGAGGATCGAGTACATCACGCCCTCTGGGAGCCCGCCGAACTGACGGATCACCGCTGTGAGGAGGCCGCAACCCACACCGAACACGATGCGGCCGCGCTTGGTGATGGGGCTGGAAACGTAATCTGTGGCCATGAAGAACGCACCGAGGATGAGGCCACCGGTAAGAACATGGAACTCGGTGAACATGAGGTCCTGGGTGAGTACGAGCATGAGGACGAACACCGAGCCGACGTAAGTGAACGGTATGCGCCAGTCGATGATCCCTTTGTAGAATAGGTAGGCGGCGCCGAGCAAGAGGGCCGCGGCCGAGGTCTCGCCGAGCATCCCGCCGATGTTGCCCCAGAACATGTCGAGCAGGCTCGGGAAGGCGGTCCCGGTGAGGGGCGTTGCTCCGGTTGTCGCATCCACTGCGGGTATCTTGGTGTAAACCTTCAACAGCGCCAAGGGCGTCGCCCGGGTCACGGCATCGGCAGCACCGAGAGGCATCCGGGCCGCCATGAGCACGGGCCAGGAGGCCATGAGGAATGCCCGGCCGGTGAGTGCGGGATTGAAGATGTTATAGCCCAGCCCGCCAAACGCGTACTTCGCGACGACGATGGCGAATGCACCTCCGATCGCGGCCATCCACAACGGGACGCCAGCAGAGAGGGTGAGTGCCAGCAGGAGGCCCGTGAGGACTGCCGAGCCGTCGTTCACGGTGACCGGTTTGCCGAACCATGTCTGGAGCGCGGCCTCGGTCGCCACACAGGCAACGATGCAGGTGAGGATGACTAGGAGAGCGTCGGCGCCGAAGAAGTACACGCCGGCCGCGGCCGCCGGTATGAGCGCAAGCACTACGTCCCACATGATGGACCGAACGGTCTCGGGATTGCGCACGTGGGGGCTCGTGGACAGGATGTACGGCTCGTCCTCTTCCTTCTTCTCGGCCTTTACGGGCTTGGTCTTCTCGTCTGCCATCTTCATCCCCCCTTGCATGTCTTGTTGAACATGTTCTTCGCGTGCTTGATCCAATGGACCAGAGGAATGCGCGAGGGGCACGAGTAAGCGCAGGAGCCGCACTCGAAGCAGTCCATGACATGCGCGTTCGCGGCCTCCTGGAAACGGTCCTTGCGCGCCAGCCGGCCGAGGATGCTCGGCATGAGGTCCATGGGGCACACGTCGACGCACTTGGCGCATTTGATGCAGGGTCGCTCGGGCGCATCGTCGATGTCGGTCTCGATCTGTACGAGCACGCCAGAGGAACCCTTGATGATGGGTATTTCGGAGGTGGTCTGGGCCATGCCCATCATGGGACCGCCGCCGATGAGCTTCCTGATCGGGCCCCTGGCGCCACCGCACAGCTCAAGGAGCTCTGCTGCCGAGGTGCCGATACGGACCACTAGGTTCTTGGGCTCCTTGACGGCACCGGTCACGGTGACCGCCCGCTCCACCAGGGGTTTACCCTCGTAGACCGCCTCGTGGATCGCCTTGCAGGTACCCACGTTGGACACGACACACCCCACGTCCATGGGAAGGCCGCCGGTCGGTACCTTCCGGCCGCTGGCGGCATAGATGAGCATCTTTTCGGCACCCTGGGGATACTTGACGTCCAGGGGCACAAGCTCGAACCCTGAGAAGGTAGACTGCTCAAGGAGCTTGGTGAACGCTTTGAGCGCGTCAGGCTTGTTCTTCTCGATACACACGTAGGCCTTGTCGGCATCCACGGAGCGCTTGACCAGCTCAAACCCCGAGAGGACCTTCTCCGCCATCTCGAGCATGAGGCAGTGGTCGCAGGTGAGGAACGGCTCGCACTCGGCGCCGTTCAGGATCACCACGTCGATTGGCTTGTCCTTGGGCGGGGACAGCTTCACGTGCGTGGGGAAGGCGGCCCCCCCCAGGCCGACGATACCGGCTTTCTGGATGATGGACCTGAGCTCCTCGACGGTGAGCTTCTCGACATCCTCCTTGGAGCAACCCGAAAGTTCAACCCACGAGTCCTCCCCATCGCTCTCGATGACGATGGCCGGGCTCCGTCCCTTGGAGGGGTGAGGGCGGGTGGCGATCTCCTTCACCGTGCCGCTGATCGTGGCGTGGATGGGGACGCTGACGAACCCTCCGGCCTCGGCTATCACCTGACCCACCTTGACCGTGTCCCCCTTGGCGACGACGGCCTTCGCCGGCGCACCGATGTGCTGGGAAAGAGGGAGCACCACCTGTGCGGGCAAGGGCGCCGTTTCGGCGGGCTTGGACGCAGATAGTTTGTTGTACTGAGGGTGGATACCGCCGATGAAGGTGGCCATTGGCTGACACTCGGAATGTAGAGATTATAAATGTTATGCCCTCCCCTCGGACGCCCCGTTAAAGCGGAGCAGAGCGAGGTCCGGACAATGGACGACAGACGGATCCCAGTTGCCATCACGCTCGTTCTCATGCTGCTCCTCGCCGGATGCCAGCAGCCCCCTGGTGAGGTCGTGCGGAACGAGTCCCTCATGGGGACACTGGTGACCATCAAGGTGGTCCACGCCGATGAGCAGGCGGCCAATGCCTCCATCGACCGGGCCTTCGCAGAGATGCGGCGGATCGAAGCGCTGCTCACTAACACGGTCCCCGAGAGCGAGGTGTCCCGCCTCAACGTTCAAGGGGAAATGAAGCCCGCCAGCCCCGAGCTCATTCAGGTGTTGCAGCTCGCCGTCGAGCACGGTGAGCTCTCGGGTGGTGCTTTCGACGTGACCGTCCAGCCGCTCCTCGACCTCTACACTCATAGCTTCCGGGACCTCAAGCGCCCTCCCACCGAGGAGGAGATCAACACCACCCTCGAGCAGGTGGACTACCGACGCATCGAGCTTCACGACGGATGGACCGCCCTTCCGGCCAACATGTCGATAACCCTGGGCGGCATCGCCAAGGGCTACATCATCGACGTCGCCTTCCGCGTGCTCCGTGCCGACGGTATCGAGAACGTCCTTATCAACGCTGGCGGTGACATCCGTGCCTTTGGCCGCAACGTCAAGGGTAATCCTTGGACGCTCGCCCTCCAGAACCCCCGCGAGGCCACCGAGTACATCACGCGCGTCCGTGCCGCCGACGCAGGAGTGGCAACGAGCGGCGACTACGAGCGGTACTACGACCCTGAGAAGAAGTTCCACCACATCGTGGATCCCACTACCGGATACTCCGCCCTCGGCCTCATCTCCGTGACCGTCATTGCTGACGAGACGGTGCGCGCTGATGCTCTTGCCACCTCTGTGTTCGTGATGGGCAAGGAGAAGGGGCTCGCTCTGGTCGAGTCGCTCGAGGGTGTCGAGGCGCTGGTCATCACCGAGGAGCGCGAGGTCTTCCGGTCGAGCGGGTTCGCCGCCCTTGAGCTACCGTGAGCGGTCACCAGTTGTACTTGAAGTAGTTGATGTCCACGTGCAGCTCGCGGTCCTTCGCGTCCAGGTGGAGGCCCGGTGTCTCATGTCCCCAGGGACCGGGCCAGGACGATGTGCTCGTCTCCACAAGTCCCCGTGACGACAGCTCGTCTGCGACCTTCTCGGCCGCCCGGTAGATGTCCAGAAAGTGGTACTTCTCGCCGTGGATATACGGCCCGAAGTCGAGCACGCTCTCTTTGACCTTTTCCTCGAGGTCCACGAGGGTGTCGTAGAGCTCGATCTCGCTCCTGTCATTAAGGTCCGCTGTCAGGTCCGTGTCGATGGGCAGACGCACGTAGTCATGGGCTAGAGGATTCATCCGTGTCCGGAACAGCTCGTCCCAGGAGTCGCCGTCGCCGGTGGGGGCACCATCTACTACATCAGCGTACATGAGTGACATCCCTGGGTTAAGGCTTGCTCAAATACCCTTCC
This sequence comes from Candidatus Undinarchaeales archaeon, assembly GCA_030753015.1. Classification (GTDB taxonomy): domain Archaea; phylum SpSt-1190; class SpSt-1190; order JASMDC01; family JASMDC01; genus JASMDC01. Next base: position 5,366 of record JASMDC010000030.1, read on the forward strand.
TTGGGAACAACGGCTCACCCCAGCGAGTGTACCTCGAACCAGTCGACGACCACATGAAGATCACGGTCATGCGCGTCAACGGTGTACCCGGGGATAGGGACGCCGTACGGTCCCTTTCGCGGTGTGGTCTCCACCTCAACCAGGTCCCGAGACTCGAGCTCACCGATCACGCTAACGGCCGCCTCGTAGACCTCCTGGTAGCGGTACACCGGACCATCGCACTGCGGCTGGCACCACATCACGCTGCGTTCCACCTTCTCCGCAAGGCCGATGAGGGCGTCGTAGAGCTGGATATCCGACATATCGCTCGGACTCTCAAGGTAGGAACCCTCGAGCGGCATGATCTCCTGGACCATCGGCGAACCCTCCTTCTGTGACCTTCTACGTTCGGTCGGCGAAGTAGTCGATGTCCACGGCAAGGTCTCGGTCCTTCGCTTCCACGTGGAGTGCGAAGGTGGTCGAGCCGTACGGTCCGGGGCGCGGGGTACGCTCTACGTCCACCAGTTCTCTGGTCTCCAGCTCTCCGACCAGCTTGTTGGTCGCGCCGTAGACCTCCTGGAAGTGGTAGACAGAGCCACCGGCCCGGGGATTGAGCAGCATCACGCTCTGCTCCATTATGTCGGGAAGCTCGTTCAGCATATCGAAGAGCTCGACGTCACTGTAGGAGGTAAGGTCTCCCGTGTACGTGGCGTCGAGGTGGAGGACCTCTTGGTACATGGATATCCCGCGGCCCCCAGGTCGGTTAATAAACGTTCCCTTTGCCGATAAGTGTGATACTTCTGGACACGGATCAATCCTTGATCCCGAGCACGTCCCGAAGATGGTCGTGCGCTTCATTGGAACAGCACTTCTTCTCGAGCTCACAGGAGTACTCCTTCACGCCGAACATGGCCACCTCGTAGAGCACCTTGTTCAGCGACCGGCCCTTTTCCGTAAGGGTGTATTCGATGAGGACGGGATCGGTGCTCACGACCTTCTTTTCCACCAGCCCGTTCTTCACCAGTTCCTTCAGACGCTCCGAGAGCACTTTACCGCTGAGGCCCGGATTCGCCCCGAGGAAATCCTTGAACCTCTTCCTCCCATAGAAGAGGTCCCTTATTAGAACCAGGGTCCACTTCTTCCAGATGTAGTCCAGTGTCGTCTGGATGGGGCATGCTTTCTCCACGGAAATCAACTTACTAAATGGTTACAAAACCCTTTTATATTACTTTTGGTTATTTAATATGTAAATGAAAGTATATAAGCCTTACGCCATGGTGACCGTTCCCCAACGCGTTCTTACGCTCACGGCCACACCGTCAGTTGCATCTTCATCAAGGGGGGCCGATGTCGATAAGGATAATACGCCCTTTTATGAGTCCTTGAAAGGATGCAGTTCGATCGCGGAGATCTTCGAGCTCGTAAAGACAAGGGTCTCGTTGCACATCGGCAGGGAGCGGACTAACCTCATGGTCGGCCTCTCTGACCTTGGAACCGCTCCGGGTGGGTTCATCGGTGCATATTGTGCGATCGGGGGCAACATCATCGTCATCAACAAGCGGATCCTCGTCAAGGTAAAGGCTGAACGCCCCGAGCTCTACAACGAATATCTGTTCTTCATCCTTCTTCATGAGTACATCCATGGACTCGGTTTCTCCAATGAAAGGGAGACCGAGGAGCTCACCTTGTCCATAGCCAAGACCCTGGGCAATGAGACCATCATCGAGCTTGCCACGGACATGAGCCGTTTCTTCCCGGACATCGTTTTCTCACCCGTAGGTATGAGGCCCGAGCAGCGGTACATCGAGTTCGAGCATGGAATAGACCAGAAGGATACCACCTATATCCGGTGACCTTATCCCTATTCATTTTATGTAACTACTCCCCAGTAGTAAACTATATATACCTGAAGCACCTACAATATCCCGATGGGACCGACATTCCTTGATGGCGTGTCTGACGGCTATGCTGCCGTCAAGGAGAAGGTCGCCGATAACTACCACAAGCATCCGGGCACCTACAAGGCAGTCGGCACCGTGGCCGCTGGTGTAGGCGCTTACCTCCTGGCACGGGAGGGCCTGGACGCTGTGGGATTTCAGGATTACGTGGCCAACAGCATGCCCTGGCTCGGCCAGTACGCTGACGCCGTCGCCAGCGGCACTGCCGGCGTACTCGCCGCCCTGGGAGCCAAGGCCCCGGTGGAGAAGACCATCAAATACTTCGAGGGCGAGCGGAAGCACGAGAAAGGCACGTACGCTGCGGACGCCAGTGAGAGCGGTGCCAAGGAGGCCGCGGACGCCGTTATCGAGGGGATGGACGGAACGGACATCGGCTGCGCTGCCCTGGGCATGCCCGTGGGCCTCACCGATATGAAGGAGCTTTACGACGGTGTGAAGTCGGACTACCAGCACAACCACAAGAAGGGTGCCTCATACAATGAGACCGATCCCGCCTTCGACGAGAAGATGTTCGGTGCCGACCAGGCGCCGTACCACGTGTTCAGAAAGGAGAAGAGCGGGAAGTCCGCCCCGTGAGCCCCGCTACTATTTATCGAGCACCTGCTCCGGATCGTCCATCATCTCGATGAACCAGAGCACGGCAGGAAGGTTGTTATCGACCACATCGTCGATGTCCTCCTCGTCGGGATTGAACTGCGTGAAGGTGTTGCCCCATCCGCCTCCGCCTTCCAGCTCGACGGTGTAGGCGAGCATCCCCTTGGAGTCCGCCCAGTCGGTGTACGTACCGCTGGCCAGGGCCGTCCGGCCGCCGTGCATCACGTCGTACGGGCGCTCCATGAGCTCGCGCATCCCATTGCCGATGGCGCGGTAAAGCTCCTCACGCTCGCCATCCTCGGTGGTGTAGTCGGGGGCGTACTGGTACTCGCCACCATAGGAATGAAACGCCAGCGTCCCCTTGAAATCATGCTCGGCCACGAACTCGGCCATGGCCGTGGTCTCCTGCTCGCTCATGGCCTCGGGACCACGGTAGGTCTGGTGCCAGTAATTGCCGCTGGCACCGGGCTTGCCCCAGGCCTCCGAGAAGTTACGGTTGAGGTCCACACCATGGAGCGAGGACGACCTTTCGGCCCAGTTCCCCTCCTCGACGAGCTCGCTGTTATCGCGGGCGTTCTTGCGGTGGTCCGAGTCACCGTACCGCCGCACCTGCTCGGCCACGATCATCCCGCCATCGGTATTGAAGCTCGGGATTATCCAGGTGTCCCGGCTGTCCACCAACTTTGTGATATAGGCGTCCTTGCCGTAGCCGTCGACCATCGTCTTGGCCACGTCGAGGGGCACCTCCACCGCGATGGCCTCCCGGGCATGGAACTGGCCGACAAGTAGCACCTCGGTCCGCGCCTCGCGGTCCTTCACGCGAGCGTCGCTGCCGATGCGTATGGCGTAGATCGGATTACCGAGTCCACTCTTCCCGATGACCTCGACATGAGCGAGGTCCGGTGCCTTCTTCTCGAGAGCGTACAGTTCCTCGGCGACCTCCTCGGGGACGTGGTACTTGCCCAGACCACCGTCCCTGAGAGGCGAATCGGTGGGTATACGCTGCCAGGAACGGACATACTGTCCCTGCTCGACATACTTATCAAGGGCATCGTCACGGTCATAAGCGCCCCCTTCAGCGGGGAGCACCATCTCCTTGGGAAGCCGTATCTCGTAGTCGCCGAGGTCGATCCGGTAGTCGTCTGCCAGCTCGTGCTCAAGCAGCTCTTGGTGGGCGGGAGGCGTCGTTGCCGGATGGTCCGCCGCGTACGCTATTGGTGCGATAGCGGTGATGGCCGTGGCACCGAGGAGGGCATAGGTGGTGGCACGCTTCACCACACGGGCGAGCACACCCTCACCATCGCCGTCCCCGGCTTCTTCCACGGCCTAAGTCCCCTGTTTCCCTTTGATCCCCTTTCTAATCGGACTTACTCGTCGTCCCAGAAGGTCTCGAGCTCGTCGGTCTTGTTGGTGACCACCCACTCGTTCGGCGAGACCTCTTCAAGGTGGTACCCGTTCTTGCCGAACCGGGATACCTCCACCTTGTCCTTGCCGTCATCCAGCTTCCAGATCTCTTTCTCTCCCATAGCCTTGATGCTTTTGAGCACGGGGATGAAGTCCTTGATGCGGCGCTTGTGCGTGAGGTCGACGGCCTCCTCCTCGGGGCCGTTGTGCTTGATGTACAGATCGCCCTCGTTGAAGGCGACAGCATAGTGGTTGTCGTCCTCCTTGACGATCTTACCCTGAGAACCCTTGAAGGACACCTCCCAGCCGGAGTCGAAGATGTAACTGTCACCATCGTGGATGAAGGCAGTGCCCTCGATGGTGGTCTTGACCTCGGGCTTCTCGTGGTAGAGCGAGAAGAGGAAGTTGGAACCCACCCAGAGGGCGGCGCCGGCGGCGGCCACGGGCACGCTGGAGACAGGCCACGCCTTGGTGGCGGCCACGGTCCCCGAGTAGGTTCCCAGGTAGACGCCGCTGCCGATGGACGACTCCACGCCCATGATCTGCCAGAAGTTCTCCGAGTAGTCGTCGTGCTCGTGCTCCTTCTTGTTGATGATCTGATCGTGGATGGCTAAGTTGGCCTTACCGCTCATTGTACCGGAGATGGCGCTGGCCACGGTGGCCGCGCCGTAGATGCCGATGAACGCGTAACCGGGGTTCTCCCCTAAGTGCTTGAGGATGTCCGGGTGGAGCCCAAAGTAGCTGGCGCCGGTAACGGTGCCCAGCCCGGCCACGTAGAGATTGACCTTCTTTAGTTCCTCCATAGGTTTCTCGGAGTTGACGGCGTTGTCGACGACGCTTCCAAGGAAGCTCTCGCCGATAATGCCAAGGGCGGGGCTGCCGATGTTGCCGATGGAGGTGATGGTTGAGGCGATGCCGTAAGCAGCACCCTGCTCCCACAGCTTGGGGGTGATGACGCCCAGGAGCATGGCCGCACCGACGTTCCCCATAAGGTCGCCGACCTTAAGGACGGCGTACTCAGGGTCCTCCTTGAACAGACGGTAAAAGACCTTGAACTTGTCCATGAAGGACTTCTCGTCCATCTGGTACATCTCGAGGGAGAGATCGTCAGGGATGCCGAAGAAGCTCTTGAAGTCCTCGTTGAAACCGAACTCCTCGAACTCAACGGTCTCTTTGAGATTGAAACCGTTCCCCTTGAGGTACTCCTTGAGGCCAGGGTCAGCGTCATCGGGGACCGGCAGTTTCTTGAGGCCGATTAGAGAGCCGAAGAACTTGCCCTCCCCCCGCTCGGTGATGACCTCCGTACGGTAGGCCATGGCCGGGTGGAAGGCGGGATCCTTTACGTCATACGCCGTAAAGACCGCATCCTTACCGGCGGCCGCAGCGACGCGGTAGGCGTCCACGTGCATGCCCTCCTCGTCGGTGTGGTACACCACGGAGAACCGCGCACCGTCGTACCCGGCGTTCACCAGGTCCATGTACTGGTCCTCCAGCCCGAAGTTGGCCTTCGCGAACTCGAGATTGTTCGGGTTCAGCTGGAACTCGTCGTACTGCGCTCCCGCTACGAAGAGCGGATTCGCGTCGAGCTTGCGTGTAAGAATCTCAGAGGCAGTGTTGTTCTCCTCTTGGAAATCCTCTTCGGCGAGGACTGCTGCATCATACATGAAGCCAACGGGCGCCATCGTCGGTTTAAAAAAGGTTTTCCTACGCGAACCGGAAAACTCGTGTGTTACTACCCTTGAGACACGTCACAAATCAAGAAAAGGAAGGGCATTTCCACCAGAGATAGGGTGGTTCACGAAAATACGGTCTGGATCGGAATGCCGTGTCACCGCCGAGTAGGAACACAAGCCAGGTCAAGTATCATCACAGAACGGGCCCGCAGGACTCCGCTCCGGGTTAAGAATTATTTCAATTATCCTTGAATGGTTGGACCATAAGGAGTATGAGAGGCGTTTCAAATACTAGAGAAGGTATCTAGGCAGCCGCCTCGGCGCCCTCAGGTGTACCCTCGCCTGACGTCTCGCCCTCGTCCTCTTTCTTCGTGATCTGGAAGTGGAAGAGCGATCGCGTCGACTGCCAGCGGATTCCGCTCTGCATCCCCTGGTACATGTGGAAGGCCTCGGTCTGGTACTCGATGAAGGGATCCTTCTGTGCGTAAGCCCGGAGGTGGACACCGCGCTTCATCTCGTCCATGCCCAGAAGGTGATCCTTCCATGACATGTCTGCGGCGTGCAGGAGGACCTGTCGCTCCACCTGCCCGATTATCTCCGCCCCGACCTCAGCCTCCCGCTCGTGGTAGCGTTTCATGGCCTCGTTCGTGAGGTTCTCGGTCAGCTCGTCGGCGTTCTTGACCGAGCCAACGTTCAGGTCGGCCACGTCGATGCCGAAGACGGCCTGGCAGTTGTAGGTGAACTGCTTCTCGAGGAACTCGTTCTCCCACTGATGGGGCTTGGGGCCCTCAGCGGTGAAACTCTCAACTACTTCCTCTGCCGTCCGCTCGATGACGTTGTACACGTCCTGCTTCAGGTCAGGCCGCTCAAGGATTACGTTGCGGTCGTCGTAGAATATCCCTCGCTGTGTGTTCATGACCTCGTCGTACTTCAGCAGGTTCTTGCGCATCTCGAAGTGCATGCCCTCGACCTTCACCTGCGCCTGTCGGACGACCTTGTCGATGAGCTTGCCCGATAGCGGCTCGTCCTTGTGGACCCCCGAGAAGAACTTATCAATCTTCTCCGGCCCGTAGAACCGCAGCAGCTCGTCCTCAGCGGACAGGTAGAACCGACAGGAACCGGGATCCCCCTGGCGGCCCTCACGTCCCAGGAGCTGGTCGTCGATGCGACGTGAGTCATGACGCTCGGTACCGATCACATGGAGACCTCCGATGTCGGCCACGCCCTCACCGAGCTTGATATCGGTACCGCGACCGGCCATGTTCGTGGCCACGGTCACAGCACCCTTCTGCCCGGCCTGGGCGATGATATCGGCCTCCTGCTTGTGGTGCTTGGCATGAAGCACCTGGTGGTCGATGCCACGGGCGATGAGCATATCGCTAAGGTGCTCGGACACATCGATGGAACGGGTGCCCACGAGCACGGGGCGGCCTGCCTCGTGCTGGGCCACGATGTCGTCGACGATCGCGTCGTACTTCTCCTCCGCGGTGCGGTATATCAGGTCCTGCTGGATGTCGCGCTGCATGGGCTCGTTCGTGGGGACCTGGACGACGTCCATGCCGTAAAGGGAGATGAACTCGCCCTCCTCGGTCTTTGCGGTCCCGGTCATGCCCGAGACGCGGTCGTACATCCTGAAGAAGTTTGGGAACGTGATGGAGGCGTAGGTCTGGGAGGGCTCGCGGACCTTCATGTCGGTCTTACCGGTCGCCAGCATGTCGTTGTTGGCCTCTTTCGCCTCCAGGGCCTCGTGGAGCCCGGCCTCGTATCGCCTGCCGTGCATGAGGCGCCCGGTGAACTCGTCGACGATGAGCAGCTCGCCGTCGGAGACCACGTAGTTCTTGTCCTTGGTGAAGAGAGAGTGTGCGGCGATGCACTGGCGTGCTGAGTGATAGAGGTGCATGGTCCGCTCGTCCGTGGGCGAGTCCACTCCGAGGGCCTTGGCCAGCTTGTCATCCCCCCGCTCGGTGAAGAAGGCGAGATGGTCCTTCTCGTGCACCTCGTAGTCGCGCCCGGGCTCGAAGTCGCGGACGATACGGTCCATGATGAGGTACTCGCGGGCCGTAGTGCCGGTGCGTCCGGAGATGATAAGAGGCGTCCTGCCCTCGTCGATGAGGATGGAGTCCACCTCGTCGATGATGGCGTAGTGCATGCCCCGCATGACCCGATCCTCGGGTCGCCGGACCATGTTGTCTTTGAGGTGGTCGAACCCGAACTCGTTGTTCGTCCCGTAGGTGATGTCCGCCTGGTAGGCGGCCTTGCGGTCCTCGGGGGACTCGTCATGCTGGATGCATCCCACCGACATCCCCATGAACTCATAGATGGGGGCCATCTCCTCGGCATCGCGGCCGGCCAGGTAGTCGTTGACGGTGATGACGTGGACGCCCTTGCCCTCAATGGCATGGAGGTAGGCCGGGAGTGTCGCGACCAGAGTCTTGCCCTCGCCTGTCTGCATCTCGGCGATACGCCCTTCGTGAAGGACCACACCTCCCTTGATCTGGACATCGTAGTGGCGCATCCCGGTAACGCGGTTGCTTGCCTCGCGCACGGCGGCATAGGCTTCGGGCATGAGGTCGTCCAGGCTCTCGCCGGCAGAATAACGGTCCCGGAACTCGTCGGTTTTTCCCGCAAGCTCGTCATCGGAGAGGGTAGTCATCTCATCAGCGTAGCTGTTGACCTCCTCGACGATGCCGTCCAGGCGCTGCCGCTCGCGGTGGTTGTACGAGAAGAAGGACTTCACTCCGTCGTATAATCGATCGAGCAGCCCGTCCTCCATCAAGTTGGCCTCGGCCCCGTACGGCCTTAATAAAGGTTTCTCTGCGCGGGACTGGAAAACGGCATACGTAGGCCCTCAGCATGCCTCGATGCGGGTCACGTACTCGTACCCCTTACTGGTGTGCACGGGGATGAGCGGGTACATCTCGACAGGCACCTCGGTATCGCCCCGCACACGCACGACCTGGCCACGTGAGCGCACTTTGTACGCGGGCCGGTCGGCCGTATCGGTCGTGGCATGCGCGAGGAGAAGATACATGCCGGCGTCAACCTCGTGGAACTCGTACGTGCCCTCCTCGTCGGCGACCACGGTGACTGTTGAGCCCGGATAGCCATCCAGGGGCACCATGTGAAGGCGGATGGCACGAGGCGGTACACCGTCCACATAGGTGAGTGTTCGCTCGCCCACCGCTTTCGTACGCTGATCACCGGTGCACGATATCCTGTCTTTGACGTACACACGGCCATGCACGCGGCCCTTGGTACCCAGTTCGACATCCTTTGTGAGATGGCCTGACACCTCGACACGCTCGATGAGCCGACCGAGTCCGGGCGGGCGACTTGCCTCCACGATAAGTGTGTGCTCGCCACAGGGCACCTTTTTCCGCTCAAGGCGCCCTCCCTCGAAGGGATGGAGACAGGTGTCCAGCCACGCTTGACCGTCCACGGGAGCGTTCCCAGGTCCGGTGATGGTGAGCTCAAGATCGCAACCACCGGTCCCGCACAGGTCATCCACGGTCACCGGATGCTCCTGGCCGAACCGGGCGTAGGGGTCCACGCCTGTGAGGTAGGACTCGAGCACGAAGGCGAACTCCAGCGGTCGTCCCTCGGTCCGGACGCCCATTGCCACCGGTTTAAGGTCACGTAGGACCATCATCACGTCATACTGGGCGGTGTAGCTCACGTTGTACCGGCTGAGGCAGACTGGTTCATCGGCATCACGTCGGTCGATGAACGGGAACGGTACCGGCACGTACTCCACATGCTTCGTGCTCTCCTGCTCGGTACGGGGATTGGCCAGCAGGGTCATGTCGACACGCTCGCGCACCATCTCCATGGACCACTCGATATCCGGCTCGTCCTTTGAAGCACTGCGCTGCCGCTGGAGCTCCTTGGCCACCGACAGTTGTGCGTTCTCCACGAAGGGCCGGGCCATGTCACGCTTGGTGGCGATGATACGCTGCTTCCGGCACGCCATGGTCTCTCCGATGCCGCCGGGCGGGCTGGGGATACGGTCGTCATTGATCATGCCCGAGAGGAGATTGCGCTCCATGTACCGCTCCTTCTCGTACATCTCGAGATAGGCCTTTGCCCGGGACCACAGGGTTCGAAGACGCAGTGGGAGGGTGATGGTCATATCCTCCACCGACCGTGTCGCCTCCTCGTCCCCCTCGAGGTGATATGTGAGCTCGAGCGTCGCCTCGACTCCCTCTTCCTGCAGCTTCGCTGTGACCCGTGGTGCGCCGAAGACGACCTGGGCCTTTTCGCCTGCACGGATCGCCTCGAGGCGCGGGGTCAGCCGCCGTGTCGCCTCCTGTGAGAGGAGGCCCTCCATGACCTGTACCGTGGGGAAGAGCACCATGCGGCCCTTCTGGAGATAGACGGGGCGCTTGACCACCACAGGACCCGGGAGCGAGTTGGTGGTGTAGCCGCCGCGCCGTCCCAGCTCATACACGGACTCCTCCACGGAGTCGCGGAGGGCGCTCTCGATGATTTCCGAGAGGTCACGCAGACGGTCCACGGTCGCTCTCGTCTCCCCCGCTTCGGCCCGGACCGTGCGGTCGGTCCGGCTCCCACGCAGGACGTAGGATACGATCACAAGAACAACGAGGGCGATAGCGATTAGCCCGAAGAGGCTTACCTGACCACGTCCACGGCCCAACACAATCCGGCCGCGCATCAGCACACCACCCCCTCTAGGTTGCGCCAGTTGCCCGGATTGCCGGAGAGCTGGATCCGGCTCGTGTCCGATACCTCGTCACCTGTGTTGTCACGGACCGTCACGACCACATCGAGGGGCATGGCATTCTCGGGTGTCGGACAGAGGCGGATGGCGGAGAGGTGGAGCCGGACACCGACGCTGGTGGGGTAGACGAATGCTACGGTGTCGCTCACGTCATGCGGTCCGACCCTGACTGAGAAGCTGTCCTTGTTGATGGTCTCCCCGCCCTCGAGGTCCATCAAGATGTCCATGTCGAACCCGAGCCCCGCTAGGAGCAGGAACAGAGGCCGCTCGCGTGTCCCCGGTTCAACGCTGAGGATACGTATCGACAGGGGAACGTGCTCGAGGACGTCGAATTGGGCCCGTGCCTGGCCGGTCCGCCCTAGGTGGTTCACCGCGAAGGTCAGATGGTCGGCGTCCGTACTATCTCCCTGGATGTACACGACCACGGTCCAGGTACCGGTGTGCCGATCGTAGGTGGCCGATGTCACATCGGCGCGCACCGAGCGTTCCCCGCCGTCCAGGAGCGTGGTCATGGCCGAAACGGGCACATAGGGCACGTCCGCGCCCTCGGTATCGGTTATGCGCATGCCAAGGCGCACCGTGGCCCCGTGCTCCACCGCTGTCCGTGATACCCGGCGCGGTGCCACCGAGATCACGTCGATGCCGATCTCGCTCTGCTCAAGGGGGTACCAGACCTCGAAGGGCCGGCGGACGAGGTGCATGTTATCACCGACAGAGAGCATGAGGAACGCATCGTACCGCCCAGGAGCGAGGGTATGGTTGAAGGCCGTGGAGAATGTCCACTCGTTTAGGCCGCCGTCGTAGGAGATCCCTGGCAGGGGACCGCCCGTACCGCCCAGGAAGCTGGACGCCTCCAGCTCCTCATGGACGCGCTTGTCGTCCACGTGGTCGCCCATCTTCACAACTCCGGTCCAGGTCAGGGAAACACCCTCGCTCATGGCATCGGTGCGGACATGGATCGGTTTGAACTCCTTGACCTCGAATGTGAACTCTGGTTGCTGGCATCCGGCCAGAGTGCACACCTGGCCAGCCGTACAGGGGGATAGTGCCTGGTCCGACGGATCGAGGCATACGCACGTGCCCGAGCAGATCTCGCCTACCTCCACGCACGTGAGGGTCTCCAACCCGCGCTTGGCCACACAGGTGCCGCGCGTACGGATGACTGTGAACGGCGATGTCGAGGCCGATGGGGACGAGCAGGCAGTGGCGCTCCCCGGCATCGGGAGGCAGGTATCCTGGTACTCGCACACGTCCCGTGGCATGCCGTGCTCGTCGAAACAGAGGCAGAGGGGGAAGGCTGCGGACGTGGGATGGCATGCCATCCGCGGGCCTATGCAGGGTATATTGGTATCGAGCACGGGGAGGGTGCCCCCAAAGCAGAGGTCGGAGTGCACGGATCCCTGCCGCGGCCGCCAGTCCACGATCTCTACGGTCTTGACGCCCGTCGCCACGATCTCGCCGCCCTGGTATACCTCCATCTCGATCTCGTACATCCCTGGATCGAGCTCATCCTCCAGTTCTATGTCGGCAGGCTCGCAGCCACCGGAGGTCGTTCGGGTCACGACGTTGCCGTCGCTGTCGGTGACAGTGACCTCGCACAGCTCCCCTTCGCCGGCGGGGAACACCGCGAGGTTCTCGCCCGCAGAGTACACGTCCTTGTCCGTCGTAATCTCTACGGTCCCCTCGCCCGTATCGGCGAAGGTGAACGCCGCAGTACCGGTGCCCGTGAGCTCGCCACGAGTGGCCCGCACCCGTATCATGTAGTCACCCGGGACCAATCCCGCGGTGCCCAGTCGTACCCTGTCGCAGGTTGTGAGGTCGAGCTCGTCCCACCGGTGCCCCTCTAGGTTGAGCACAGTCACCTCGCATCGGTCGACCTCGCCTTCAGCAGAGATGTCTACATCGAAGGACGGGCCGGTGACCGTGGCGGTAGCGATGTTCACAGCGACCGACAGCTGGGCGCGGGAGGCCACAAGGGGCGTGCGCGCGGAGGAGATGCGAGGGATATCGCCCCATGTGTCGATCGCGATCAATGCCAGCTCGGCACCTTCCTCGACCAGGAGCCCCGTCGTCGGGAGCACGAAGGGCTCACAGTTCGGGGAGACGGCGCTCAGGGCGGGGCGTGTCTCCCCTGGTTGTATGATGGCGATGATGCAGAGGCTCCCCTGGAGGCGCGGGATATTGAACGCGTCACCAATGACGAGCGAGCGTGCCAGTTCGGCGACCGACGAGGGGACATCCAGCGGTTGGTCCTGTCCCGATACCGTGAAGGTGGATAGAGTGGGCTGATCACGCACGTCCTCAACGATCGCCCGATAGGCGGGGTAATGGATCGAGAGCTCGCGTTCCTCGGCGAGCAGCCCGGGCGCGAGGGTGAACTGTCGGGGCCGGTACTCATGGGAGAGCCGGACACGTACACCCGCTTCGCCCCAGACATCCTCCCATGCAAGCTCCTCCACGCCGAATATTGGATCATCGTTTACTGTAAAGATGATCCGTCCTGTGGTAATATCACGCCAAGGTTGGCAATCGGCCGCGGGCGCCGCTATGTTACATCGCGTTCGTAGGTCGGCGTCCGTCAGCACTGCAGCAGCGCTCGGTTGGAGTTCGAAGGTGACGGTCGCGGTCTGCTTATCGAGGGAGGCGAAGTCCACGTCCTCGGTCACGGAGAAGGCAATCAAGCCAAACGCGGGGGTCATGACGAGCATGAAAGCGAGGAGCAGGGCCGATGAACGGGACCATCGAGCGACCATTTTCATCTCCTCCGTGGTGCGCAGGTGCAGCCACATGACCTCGTCTCGAGAGTGCAGTCGTTATTGTCTATATGGAGCTCGCAGGTGGAGAGGCAATCCTCGCACACCACTTCGAGGCGGCAACCTCCCAAGTCGAAGGTGGCGTCGATGGTCTGACGCGCGGTGTCGTCGAACTCTATCTCCTTTTCCTGGATGACCCGTGCGTTGGGGAATAGGGTGGGATCGGCGTCATCGTCGATCCATAAGGAGCCGTCCCCGTCCGTAGCGGTGACGTGCAGTCCCATGGCGGAACCACCCTCGGGATCGCCGAAAGCTCCGAACACCGACGAGCGGAGAGTGACGGTACCCCCTCGTGCCAGCTCCGATAGGTCCTGCTGCACCAGTCCACCGATAACGTCCATGCCGTCCTCCAACCGCGGTGCTACCTCGACGCTCCCTGAGAACGGGACGTGCGCGAGGTTCCTGACATCTATCTCGAACGACACGGGTTGGCGCAGCACCGCCGTGGTGATAGGCCTACCGTCGGCATCACGGAACACGGCCTCGGCGATCCTGAGCTGGGGCCGCTTCACCTCGAGGTAGGCCCGGGGGTAGCCGAGCATGACGCGGGAGCGCTCCCCGACGCACCAAGAGGTCATGACGCGACCGGTGCACCGCTCCGGATCGAACCCCTGCTCGTCCAGCACCGTGTCCAAGAGCACGCTCCCGTCACCGCCGGTGACGCGGACGCCAATATGGAGCACCCAGCCGAGCAGATCGCCCGTGAGCTGGAACGGCGCCGTCTCCACCACCAACTCCTCACCGGGGGCGTCGATCGTCCTGGCAGCGCGCGTCCCCGCGAGCTCCTGGGACGCGCCGATGACCGCGTACGTCTCCACGGATACAGGGAACATCTGTGTCGTCACGACCAACCGGCCGACGACCTCCATACCGGGGTTGCCGTCGGTGACCTCCTCGTCGCTGTCCGTGGACACGAAGGCGCCGTGGGTCACACTCACCTCGCCCATCTCGACAACGTGCGTCAGCGGCCCCGCTGCCGTGGCCACGCCCTCCCCCTCGTCGTCGACGACGTCCAGCTCCAGCTGGACGGTTGCATTGGCCATCCACGGTTCCAGCTGGATGGGGTCGGAGATATAGGCCCACGAGTCGCCGGGCGCCAGCGGTCGGATGGGGACGTCCCGCAGCTCGATGACCTCTTCCTCGCATGCACACCCGCACTCATACGTGTCAGGACATGGCGGGCAGTCGCACTCGCCGATGACCCTGAGCCGGGCGACCGCACGTCCCGTGAAGGAGTAGTCACCCGTGTTGTTCACCACGGCGCGGACCCGGACGCTCTCGTTGGCATAGAATGTACGGGTCTCCTCTGAGCCGCGGAGAAGCGCCACTTCCGATACGGTGACCTCCGGCGACACGGCTTTGCAGAGCTTGGCACACTCCTTCTCGTTCCCGCCCGAGCTCGTGCAGTTCTCCATGCACGCGATGGTGGCATTGGCGGGATCACACCCCTTGAAACATCCATCCCGGGCGTTCCGGTCCTCCGGGAAGCGTATCCCGCAGTCGGTCACGCACGCAGGATCGCGCCCGCAATCGACGAGGCATGTGTGTTGGATGTCGACGTCGTCCTCGCCCAGGCAGCGCTCCTCGCAGGCGACCTGCACATCGTCGCACTTCCGCATGCACGTCCGGGCGTCGCCCGAACCGGCCCCGAACTTGATGACACACCCCTCCTCGCAGATGATGTCCGTCTCGCCGTCGCCAAGGCCCACGCACGCCTCCAGACATGGACGAAGGAGGACCGGGTCAGGCCGCTCGCGCGCGCATGTGTCCTCGCACGTCGAGTTGCTCGGATCGCAGGTACGCATGCAGTCAAGGGCCCCGCGAACATCGGTCTCGTTGCCCGCAAGGCAGTCCCGCTTGCACTCGAGTGTATCGTTGAGCTCATCCTCGGGCTCAGGTGTGGGCGTCGGCATCACCGAGGGCATCGGTGTGGGGCTGACCGTTGCGTTGGGCGTGGGGCTGGGGGTGACGGTGGCGTTGGGTGTCGGTGAGGGGGTAGGCGACGGTGTCGGTGTGGGCGTCGCGGTGACGTTCCCCATATTGCACTTCTTGATGCACTTACGTGCTGCCGTGCTGTTGTCCTTGTGCTGGTCCAGGCACGCTTCATCGCACGGCACCTCGCGTGGCTCGCACTCGATCTTGCCCACCGGACGTTCGGTCAATCCCTCAAGGCAGCACAGTCCCGTTTCGGACGTCGTCCCCACGCACACGTCGTAGGTCATGCCCGCAGCCCCGTACGGCGACTGGCACACGCTCGCCCCGCTCGTGGGCCCGGACATGGGCTGATAGCTGGACCGGGCAGGGGGTACTGCTCCTAGCTGTCCTGCGGTCCCTTCCGTCCCCTCCGGCGCACAGCACTGCCGGGCAAGCTCCAGCGCCTCTTGGTCCCAGTTGATGGGGCAGTTCATGTCGATGAGATGGTGCCCGCTCCCAGTATGACACACGCACAGGCTGAGCTCGGGGTGACAGTGGGATCCAGTCGTTCCGAAGCAGAGCTGGCACGCCTCCTGGCACTGCCCCGGGGACAACTGCGCATCATTAGGAGCTGTCGGCGGGCGACGCGTTTTATACCTGAAGCAGTCCTGCATGTCCATGAAGAGCTTGTCCGGATCGAGGCGCGCCAGGTTCATGAGCGCGGCGACGTGGCCGGACGACCAGGCGTCCACGTTCACGTCCAGAAGCTCGACGCCTTCCTCCAGCTCGGACTCGCATCTTCCCGTCGGACGACCGCACCCGGCGACCGGTGCATCGCTGGTGATCCGCCTGACGAGTTGTCGGAGCTCCGGGACACCCTTACTCCCTCCCGAGGAGCTGGACGAACCACCGGCCGCCCGCTCCTTTGCGACGGTCGTCCGGTCCTTGACGTTGTACCGCCCGCAGAAGTCACCCCAGACGCCCGAACCACGGTAGCTGACATTCGCGCTGAGCAGTTCGTTGGAGACGATTATGCCGACATCATCCCTGTCACCGTTCTGGCCGGTAGAGCTGTCGTCCACATCGTATCGCCGATTGCTCGACATGGGGACGTTGAGGGATATGGGCCCGATATTGACGCCGGTGTACCCGATGGAGTCGCTGTTGCGCGCCATGCCGGGGGTCGATACATCACGGATGAGGGGATCGCCGGCGAGGGTGACGAGGGCCGTCAGCTCGTACTGGAACTCGGTAACCGAATTACCTCCCTGCCCTCCCTTCTCCAGCATGCCCACGAGGTCGTTCACGTGCTGCTCGAGCCCGGGGGGCGGGGCGCCGGTCCGCATCGAGCTGCGCACGTCCCCGGCCAGCAGGCGGAGCTGGCGGGCCACGGCAGAGATTGCGGCTGTGCGCTGGTCGAGAGCGGCCTGGCCCCTGCCCGTGCGCTCGGCCATCGTGCATGGATCGAGAGTGATGCCGCCGAGGACGTCCGAACTGCCCACGGCGCATGCGTCCCAGAGATCGGACATCGCCCGCTGACAGGCAAGGAGCATAGAAGGCGCGGTGATGACCGAACGGGCCGATGCGGCGACGACGGTCGCGTTGGCGATCTTGCAGTCACCATTACACTTGGAGGGACAGGTCGCTTTCTCGCGTATACAGCAATCGCCCTCCTCACCGGGTTTGACGACGCATTCGTAGGTGCCCTTCTCCTCGTCCTTCTTGAACCGCAGGACCTCGCCGCACGCATCCTTCGTATCGCACTTCTCGCCCTCGGACGGATCACCGATCTCGCATGCTGACGCGAACGCGCAGGGAACGGCCGCGCAGAGCGGGCATTCTGCGGCCTCCTCGACGGATTTGCTCTCTTTTAGCTCCGGTGCCGAGCCCGTGGAGTGCTGGAAGGCGGGACCGCCGCTGCCCGGTGTGCCCCCGATATCCCGGCAAGCCTGCTCGAACCGCTCCTGAACGAGTTCCGGGTAGTATGGCCCGTGACCCCTCTTCCGGCAGTAGTAGTTCGCGTTGTTCCACTTGGTACCGGCACCGTAGTACTTCTCACACGAGCGCATCATGGAGTCGAATGACGAGGCGCCTCCCTTGCGGTAGTTGATCGCGGTCTCCATAGCACCCATGCCGCGGTTGTAACCGAACTGGACAAAGGAGAGGGCCTCACTGCTCGACGCACCCAACGAACCGGCCTTGTTCAGGTTCGCAGCAAGTTCCTTGAGCCCCAGGTCGATGCCAAGGTCGGCGTTCCCCTTGCACGCACAGTACAGCGGGGAGCTCTTGTCCACGCGGCATGGATGGTCGACCTGCATGATACCGCCGCAATTTACGCTTGGATTGCACGAGGACTCCTGCATCATGAGGGCCGCGATCTGGAGCGGGTCCACGCGTCCGTTCAATCCGTGCTTCGCCATATAGCGCTCGACGGTCTTCATGTAAGGAGCGCACGCGCCCAAGCTGCTCGAGCCGAGCTTGCCCATGTCGCCGCCCTGGCATCCGAAGGCGCCCTGTTCACCCTCTGAAGGGTCCTCGGTCTGGCCAGCCGTGGAACCCCCCCCGCCAGAGTAGTAGGCCTTGATGTCCAGAGGGTCCATGTATTGCCCTGGACCTTGTGGGCGTGCGATGAGGATAGCGAAGTGGAGGTGCGGCACCTTGTTCCCGAGCCCGACGGCACCCAGGTTCGTACCTGCAGTGACGTGTTTGCCACCGCTCCCGTCCGGGACGTGGAACGCAAGGCTCTTCATGTGCGTGTACCAGGCGAAATAGTACGTTTTGCCCTTGTACTTGAGCGGCTTGTCGAACTTGAGGAGTACGCTGTTGGGCGTGTCCGGTGGTGTGGTCCACTTCGTGTGACCGCGCTCGCTGTAAACGAGGGTACCGTCTGCGACGGCGTAGGTCGCGGTGCCCGCGGGGACGTGGATATCGATGCCCCGGTGTCGCCCCGCTGCGCCGTAGGTCTTCCATTGCGATTGACTCGTCCCCCGGAGCGGTTCGACGAGCTTGCCGCCCCCTGAACCGGACTGCGTGCTTTCGCCATCACCAGTGCCTGTGCCCGTACCCTGGTCGGCCCCACTCCCGGAGCCGCTCCCGGTCGCCTCGTCCTCACCGCCACCGACCTCTCGCCCTTCGTCGGGACGACACTCATCGAGCCCCTTCACCTCGCATCTTCGCCCCGCGGCCTGGTCGCAGAGCGCGGGTCCGAGGCCCTCGCTGGCGACCTTCATCGCCGTGAGCCCCTCCCCGCCAAGACGGGGATCGCAACTGTCCAGTCCGAGCCCTTTTACCTGCTCGATGGCCTTGTTGCAGATCCAACACTGCTGGATGAACCCATCCTGTGCAACTACCATGTTAGTGGAGATTGTGGAGTAGTGTTGCACCATCTGCTCGTACGCGCCGGCCATGGCGTCGAGGTAGTCGGCCATGTTGTCGAACTCCTGGCCGGTGCAGGGGATAGCGAGATTGGAGATGTACGGCGCACTCGCACCCGAACTGCCGATGGCGTCGAGCGCTAGACCGCCGATCTCGGTGGTTTCCACCTCCTCCACGCCGTCCTTGGCTTTCTTGAGCTCCCCCTGCGCGTATCCGTCCTCGATATCCAGGCGCTGGTCTCCGGCGATGACCGAGGCTAGCACCAGGGCGAGCACGAGGAGGACACATAGGGCTGATGACCGTTTCATAATCCCCACCTTCCCATAGCTATACCTATCACTTAGGCCCCCCGAGTCGTGCTATCTTTATACACCTGATGCCCGCCCAAGATGCCAAGTGACACGGCTGCCGAGAGCACCATCGATACGGTATGCGACCATATCTCCCCTATAGTATAATGTCTCAGATGCTCGAAGTGTCTATCGATGGGAAGTGGATGGATCCGCCTCACACTTCCTTGAACCTTGCTGAGAAAGAAGCGTCCTCGCCCGAGATATTGGTGACCGCCAGCCAGAGCGTCCCGTCCTCGTGTATATCGATGTCCGTTGCTCCACCGTTGAGCGTGTCCGCCACCAGAGTAGGTCCCGATGACCCCACCATAGCAGCGCGCAACCGGAGCCCGTCGGACGAACCGCTCTCAACCCTCACTGTGCGCCCCGCGGTGACCTGGGCCTTCATGAACGACATCCCTCCGCGCCCGGACACATCGGCATAGCAGGTCAGTCCATCGGAGAGCTCGGTCGCCTTCACCTCACCTATGTCTAGCCGCTCGAACGCGTACATCCCCCCCTCGAACGAGGTGTCGTTCACCGCGATGGCCAGGCCCAGGTCGGCGAACACGGTGTCGAGGTCGAGGGAGGGGTTCAGACCCCCGAGCCTCGCGTCCAGCGAGTCCTTCCCGTGCAGTGGATCGGCCGTGAGGTCCTTGATGAAGCTGTCACCGAACCTCTCCCAGAGGTAGTCGCCGAAGAGCATGTAGAGGCCGTAGTGCCCCCGACCGATCTTGTCCGGGATAAGAGCGTGGGAGGGGTCGCGCAACCAGGTATCGACCCAGCGTTCGTCCGCACCGTAGCCGGTGAGCACCATCGCCACCTCGCTCATGGCCTCGTTGAGCCAGTTCTCCTCATCCCGATCGTGGCCCCAATGGATGAGGTGCTGAAGCTCGTGGGCCTGTACGGAGAGCATGTAATCGGAGTCGGGAGCGTAATGGAGCGTGTTGATGTGTAGGGTCTCATGTCGGTTGGACACAGGGACGTCGAGCTGGTCCTCGACCTTGAAGTAGCCGTCGAAGCTGTGCCCGCGGTACCCCTCCATCTCGTACAGGAAGAGGTAGACCTTCGGATCGTTGTCGAACTCGTCCGGTGGGTCGCCGAACAGGCCCGTGACCTGGTCGTAGAGACCGTGCTCGGGATCGGAAGGTGTCCCTTCGTCCCAGGCCCTGATTAGGTTGGCCACCGTCCCCTCGTCAACGGAGTGGCCCCAGGCCGCGTCCTCGACGACGACGTACACGTTCCTCCCCTCACCGCGCACACTGGCCGCGATCTGCTCGTCCCGGGGGGGCATCACCGACAGGTCCCACACCCACCACATGTCGGTTGCGGGGCCGTACGGTCCCGGGACCGTGACATCGTGGTCCGCATAGGCCGGAGGGTACTGGCAGAGGGGTCGGTGGGCCGTTGAGTATACCGGGGCTTGGTCCTCGAGCTCAGGAATGTATTCCGCGACCTCTTCGACGGGACCTGCGTCTTCCATCGGGCCGCTCACTCTTTGCCCTGCTGCGACTCCAGGTAGATCTGGAGCCACAGAGGGAGCTCGAAGGCCTCCTCGATGGTGGGGTTCCGCTTCTGCATCAGCTCGTCCCACGACGTGTCCTCTGCGAACCCGGTGGCCTCGTACAGCTGCTTGTAATGATCGTACTCCCGCTGCACGCTGGGGACGTAGATGTGGAGCCCCGTTGCAGTGCCATGGGACTGGGCGTTGTGCTGCTCGGCAACGACCACCTGTCCGATGGACTTTATCACCTTGTTGGCAGCATCGCGCACTGCGGGTTCGTACTTCTCGTTGGCCGCGAGCCGCTCGGCCAGGTCACCCAGGTCCACGAGGGGCTCCGGGAAACCGAGCAAAGGATTGGTGCCGAAGTGAAGGCTTGCGTCGTTGGCCTTGTTGAACTCCTCCATGGGGACCTTCGATCCGAGCAGAGCATCGGCCAATCCATCCACGGCCTCGGCCACCTTGGGCATCTTGGCCACCTCGGTGGCAGAGAGTGTCCTGAGGTTCTGCTGGTCGTTCTCGGCCTCCTTGACGATGAGGTAGCTCATCAGCTTGGGCGAGAGCTCGGGGCGCGGGCCGTCCTTGAAGGCCTTGGAGTACTTCTCCATGACCACAAGGGCACGGTTGCCCATGATGCCCTCGTAGGGCCAGCCCTCGGCGCCCTCATTCTCCTCGCTGGCCACCAGGAAGTCGGTGACGCTCCGTACTTGGTAGGCGCCCTCGGCCGATGCCATGAGGCACGCGTCGTACCCGAGCACGTCGATCTTGACGCCCGTCTTCTGCTGGACCTTGCCCAGAGCCTCCTGGACCTGTGCCCAAGTCATGGAATCGGTACCCGCGGAATCATCGATAATCGAGCCGGTCCAGCCCATACCGTGGTCGGAGATGACGAGCATGTAGTTCTTCGCAGGGAAGTTCTGGACGCCCCACTCCACGAAGTCCTGGAGGTTCGCAGGATCGGCCATGTCGATCTGACCTAGCTCACCCAGAACGGGGGAGTTGAGCTCGCCCTTAGTACCATCCTTCTGGAGGTGATAGCGCCGGGCACCGGTCCACGCTCGCTTGCCCATGTCGATCTTGCCGTCTGCCTTCTCGCCGCGGTCGAGCTGGACGATCACGTCCGCGTTGTCGGTGGAGCCTATCTTCTCCATATCGTCCACATCGGCGACCTGATAGGCCTCAAGATTGTTGTCCGCGGCGGAGTAGACGAGGATGGTCCACTCCTTGCCTTCGGCCTGGTCGTCCTGGGCAGCGTAGTTGAGCGGGATGGACGACGGGAGAGTGACCTGATAGTCACCCATATCGATGACGTTGCCTTGTTTGGCCTGTTCGGTCTCGATGACGTACGCCGGCTGAGGGTCCGTTCCGGGAGGCGGGAGCGTGTTGGGGAGCATGCCGCCACCGATGCCGACAATAGCACCACCGATGGTGGCTACAAGTCCAAGCCCTGCGGCGGCGTAGGTCGCCACCTGCTTGGTAGTAAGCCCCTCTTCCTTCTCGTTCGCTTCCGGTTCAGGTTCCTGCTCGACGTACATCATTAACCCTCCTACTGGCCTCCCTTATTCTGATTCGCCCGCTCCTGGAGGAACTCGTCCCACTGGGTGTCCTCTGCGAAGTCGAGCTCACCGTACTTATCACCGTCGAAGGAGTCCTGGCCCTCTCCAGGTGGACCGTTGAAGGGCACGTATATGTGCAGCCCGTGGGCGTTGGGATGGCTGGTCTCGTTGTGCTGCTCGGCGACGACAACCTGGTCGACGGCCTCGATGACCTTTGCCGCGGCCTCGCGCACATCAGCGCCGTAGGCACCATTGGCAGAGACCTTCTCGGCCAGCTCTACTGCGTCCACGAGCGGCTCCTCAAACCACCACTGCCTCCCAAAGTGGAAGCTCTCCTCGGCGATCTTGTTGAACTCGCTGATGGGCACCTTGGACCCTCGCAGCGCCTCGGCGAATCCGTCCATGGCCTCGGCGACCTTGGGCATCTTCTCCACCTCGACGGCAGAGAGAGTAGGGAGGTTCCGCTGGTCGTTCTCGGCCTCCTTGACGATGAGGAAGCTCATGAGCTTCGGAGTGAGCTCTGGGCGCTTACCGTCCTTGAAGGCCGTGGAGAACTTCTCCATGACCACCAGGGCCCGGTTGCCCATGATACCCTCGTAGGGCCAGCCCTCGGCACCCTCCAGCTCCTGGCTCGCCACCAGGAAGTCGGTGACGCTCCGTACCTGGTAGGCGCCCTCGGCCGACGCCATGAGGCAGGCGTCGTACCCGAGCACGTCGATCTTCACACCGGTGCGCTGCTGGACCTTGCCCAGTGCTTCCTGGACCTCGACCCAGGTCATCTCGTGGTCCCCGGAGGAGTCGTCCCCGATGGCCCCGGTCCATCCGGCGCCGTGGTCCGAGATGATGAGCATGTAGTTATCGGCGGGGTAGTTGTTCACACCCCACTCGAGGAAGTCCGCGAGCACGTCGGGATCGGCCATGTTGACCTGCCCGAGCTCGCCCATCATGGGGGAGTTGAGCTTCCCTTTCTCGGCGTCCTTCTGGAGGTGGTAGCGCCGGGCGCCGGTCCAGGCCCTCTCTCCCGAGTCGACCTGGCCCTCGGCGACCGTGCCGCGGTCGACTTGGATCACGACGTCCACGTACTTGTCAGAACCGACCGTCTCCATGTCGTCGTTGTCGGCCATGAGATACGGCTCGAGGTTGTTGTCGGCGGCCGAGTAGACGAGGACGGTCCACTCCTTGCCCTGCGTACGGGCGTCCTGGTCCGCATAGGTCAGGGGGAGGGACGAGGGGAGGGTTACCTTGTAGTCGCCCATGTCGATGACGTTACCCTGAGTGCTCTGTTCGGTCTCGGTCACATAGGCCGGACGCGGGGTCGTGTCCGGGGGCGGCTGGAACGGCGGAAGGATGTTGATCGCACCGCCGATGGCGGCTACG
Organism: Candidatus Undinarchaeales archaeon; assembly: GCA_030753015.1. Classification (GTDB taxonomy): domain Archaea; phylum SpSt-1190; class SpSt-1190; order JASMDC01; family JASMDC01; genus JASMDC01. The sequence goes on from JASMDC010000030.1 coordinate 28,577, forward strand.
AGCCCAAGGCCCGCTGCGGTGTAGGCCGCGACCTGCTTGAACGTAAGCCCGTCCTCTTCTCGTTCCGGCGCTTCATCGTGCTCGTTCTCATTCTCGATATACATCATGATCACCTGTTGAACATCACGGACCCGACGGGGTCTGCTTCATCTTCTCTGCCCGATCCTTGAGCCACTCGTCCCACTGGGTGTCCTCGGTGAACTCGAGCTGCTCGTACGCCTCGCCGTCGTAGGACCCTGCCCACCAGCTCGACGGGACGTAGATGTGCAGCCCGTGGGAGCCGGGATGGGTCGAGTTGTGGTGCTCGGCCACAATCACCTGGTCCACGGCCTCGATGACCTTGTTGGCGGCGAGCTTCACGTCCTTGCCATACTGGTCGTTTGCGGCGAGGTTCGTGGCCAGGTCGACCACGTCCACCAGGGGCGAGCCCCAGCCGTAGTCCTGGCTGTTGCCCTCAATGGTATTGAACTCGGTGACAGGGACCTCGGACGCACGCAGGGCGACGGCGAGCCCGTTCACGGCTGATGCCACCTTGGGCATCTTCTCGAGCTCTGTTGAGGAGAGCGTGTCGAAAGTGGCGGTATCATTGGCGCCTTCCTTGACGATGAGGTAGGAGTAGAGCTTGGGCGTGAGCGCGGGGCGGTCGGTGTCCTTGAAGGTGCGGTTGAACTTCTCCATGACGTCCAGTGCCCGCTGGCTGATGATACCCTCGAAGGGCCAGCCCTCGACGCCCTCCAGCTCCTCGCTGGCCACCAGGAACCCGGCCGCGTCGCGGACCTGATAGGCGACCTCGGTCGATCCCATGAGGCAGGCATCGAATCCGAGGATGTCGATCTGTGCACCAGTGCGCTCCTTGACCCGCTCGAGCGCCTGGTCGAGCTCAGGCGTGGACATCTGTCCGGCGTGGTGTGAGCTGTCGTCGATGAAGCCCTCCCAGCCCGAGCCGTGGTCGGCGATGATGAGCATGTAGTGCTTGGCGGGGAAGTTCTTGACGGTGAACTCCACGAACTCCGCCAGTGTCTCGGGAGCGGCCATGTCCACCTGTCCGAGCTCCGCTAGCACCGGTGAGTTGTAGTTGACCGGGTCGGTATCCTTCTGGATGTGGTAGCGCCGGGCACCGGTCCAGTCGCCGCCCTGGGGCGTGTCGGCGGTGTATCCGCGGTCCACCTGGACCACGACGTCCATGTAGTCGTTGGATCCCAGCTTCTCCATGTCGTTGATGTCGGTGAGCTGGTCGTTCTCGAGGTTGTTGTCGGAGGCGGAGTAGATCATGACGGTCCATTCCTTGGCCTCAGCGGGAACCCGGGCGTCCTCGCCGTAAACGAGAGGGATGTCCTTGGGCAGAGTGACCTGGTAGTCGCCCATGTCGATGGTGCCGCCCTTGACGGCGTCCTGCACTTCCGTGACATAGGCGGGCCGGTAGGGTCCAGTCCCCGACGCGGGGGTCGCGTCCATGGGTCCCACGGCCGTGCCGATGGCGCCACCTACGGCGGCTGCGAGGCCGAGGCCCAGTGCGGCGTACACGCCCACCTTCTTGAGCGTGAGCCCTTCCTTCTCGTTCTCTATTTCCGTTTCGTACTCCGTCTCCATTATCATCATCTCCCGTCCCTGTCATATGATCCGGTAATCATTGCTCCCCTTCCACTCCGTCGGGATTATCCGTCCCTGTGGGCGGTGGAGCGGAACCGGGATCGGACTGCAGAGCGCGGTCCAACTGGATAATGCCGTGGCCGTAATACTGATCCCAGCCGCTGCTGCCGCGGTCCAGCGCGGTGGTCTCAAGCGCGGTGCGCACCCGTTCTGGCGTGTTGAAATCGCTGGAATAGCCGATCAGCACGGCGGCCGCCCCTGCCACGTGCGGCGCCGCCTGGGAGGTGCCGCTATTGTAGATGTAGGTGTCGTCAAGGCCGGTGGAGCCGATGTCCGATCCGGGCGCGGCCAGGTCTACAAAATCGCCGTAAGTGGAGAAACGAGAGCGGTTGTCGCTGGAGTCCGTAGACGCCACTGCAATCGTGTTCTCGTAGGCAGCCGGGTAGTCGATGGTGTTGCTGCCGGAGTTGCCGGCGGCAGTCACCACCGTCACGCCGTGCTCCACCGCATAATTGACGGCGTCTTCCAACGCCCTGGAGTTAAAAGGGGCTCCCAAGCTCAGATTAATGACGTCCGCACCGTTATCCGTGGCGAAGATAATGCCGTCGACGATGGCGGAGTACCTGCCGGCGCCGTTCGAACCCAGCACCTTGACCGGCATAATGCGCGCCCCCCACGAGACGCCGGCGACGCCCTCCCCGTTGTTGCTGACCGCCGCTGCAATTCCCGCCACGTGCGTACCGTGCCCCTGATCGTCCTGCGGGTTGTCGTCCCGGTTGACAAAGTCGTATCCAGGCACGATCTTGGCTGCCAGGTCAGGGTGGTCGAGGTCAACCCCGGTGTCCAACACGGCGATTATGACCGAGTTCGATCCGGTACTCAGGTCCCACGCCTGCGGAGCCCGGATGCGCTGCGGGCCGTACTGCAAAGACCAATATGTATCGTTGGGCGTTATGTCGAAAGCATGGGCCACGTAGTTCAACTCGGCATATTCCACCAGCCCTGAGTTGTTCAGCGCATCCAACAGTTTCTTGGCGTCACCATCGCCGGCGCGCAGCAGCTGAACGTCGAGGGAGGAGATCTCGCCCTCGATCCGCGCATCCAGGCCATCGATGAGCGCATCCGAGTCGCTCTTGTACAAATCTCTACTGAACTTCACCAGCACTTCGTCCGGCACGTACCCCTCGCTGTACACCATGGGGGTGCCCTCGGGAAGGGTGACCTGGTAGTCGCCCATGTCGATGACGTTCCCCTGGCTGCTGTGCTCGATCTCGGTCAGATAGGCCGGCCGCGGGGTCGTGCCCGGCGGGGGCGGGATGATACTTATGGCCCCGCCAATGGCGGCCACAATGCCCAGGCCCAGGGCGGCGTACCCGCCGACCTTCTTGAGCGTGAGCCCTTCCTTCTCATTCTCCAAGTCCGTTTCGTACTCCGTCACCATGATCATCACTCCCACTCCACCCAGTCGGGATTGTAGGTGCCCAGGGGCAGGTCGTCCCCGAACATCGATTGTGGTGAATACCCTAGTTGCGAATAAGCGACATCCCGGGGGATGAGCAGATCGCGAACGTTGTTATCGGTGAGATAGGCCTTACCGTCGATGATCGTCTCGGTCCAGGCGTGACCTCCGCCCTTCATCGTCCCGAGCACCACCACCGAATCGTAACCCTTGGCCTCGAGCAGCGAGTTGGAGGCGAGTGCGTAGTCCTCGCAGTCCCCCCTGCCGAGGGAAGTGAGGAAGTGCTCCGGGTTCTGCCAGTAGTCGGTGTGACCGAGATGCTCGGCGTCGAAGAAGTACTTCCCCATGAGCGGTTTGCCGTCGGCGAACCGCATGAACTTGATACCGGATATGGTGTTCTCGCCGATATTTATTGAGCTGGGAAGGTCGCGGACCTCGAGGTTGTTGGCGTAGCCCTGGACGATCTCACTGTCCGGTGTGATGTAGGACGAGGGATCGTTGGGCATGTAGAAGCCCCGCTGTTCGCCGATCTCCTGGTGCCTGAGCGAGGGGAAGCCGTCGGGGATGCCATCGCTGTTCGCGTCAGCGTTATCGGGGTGGAGGTCGTAGGCGTCAGCGAGCCCGTCACCGTCCCGGTCGGGGAGCATGAAGTCGGGGTCCTTGCCGTCGATGATACCGTCAGCGTCCACGTCAGGATTGGACCAATCCCAGTCCCGGCCGTCGAGGATGCCGTCCCCGTCGATGTCGGGATTACCGGGGTGAGGGTCGATGGAGTCGTAGAGGTGGTCGCCGTCGGCGTCCGCCATGGCCTGTTCGGGAGAGAGCGTGGGAACGCTGTCGTCGCCCAGCACACGGGTCTTGGGGGGCCCGGGCTCGGCCTCCTTGCCGAGCAGTGCACCAAGGACGAGCCCACCGGTGATGGTGAGGCCGACCGCTATGAATCCCTTGGCCACAGATTCGGCGTTGAGGTCCTCGGTGACCGTGTAGCCGTCGGCCGCCGTGGCGGTCCCGGCCTCATCGGTCTCGAGGTCGATGTCCATCGCCATCAGTTCCCCTCCCGTACTTCGAGCTCATATCCACTCTCGTCGATCTCGTACACCTGGACGCCGTACACGTCCTCGAAGGAGGGGATGATGTGCATGTCCTTGCCCTGGCCTCGCATGTGGAGCGACGCCTCGAAGTCCTCGATGACCTTGGACGGATCGTTCTGGATATCCTGGTAGAACTGCTGGGCGGCTTTCTTGAGCTCGCCCTTGAAGTAGGGGACACGGTCGCGTTCGAATGTCTTGACCGCCTCCTCGCCCTCGAAGGCAGCGAGCGTGGCCTCGTCCTTGTACTGCTTCTGGACGGGTTCGAGGTACTCGTTCAGTGTCGCCTGGACCACCTGGGTGCCCACATATTCGAGCGTTGTCTTCAACGCGCCCTCACGCGAGGAGAACTGCATCCAAATGGCGTCCTTCTCCTGCTCGGAGAGCGGGCCGTTACCTCCGTTGATCCTGGAGGTCTCGATGGTCTCGATAAGCTTGTGGTAATCGGTCCGGGCATCGAACTGCGCCAGGTTCTCGACGCTGTAGGACACCTGGCCGTGGATGTACGCTTCCTTGGCGGCGTCGGCCTTCTGACCGGTGTAGGTTGCGAGCTGCCCGACGGGGATGTCGATGTCGACCGTCTGACGTTCAAGGGACACCTCCTCGTAGCTGGAGAATGGGACTGGGAGACGAAGGACGAACTTGCTTCCATCGGTCTCGTTCTCGATGTAGCGGGTGCCACCTTCGAAGTCGAGGATGCCCCGTTCATCGAGCTGGACGGACTCGTGGATGATGGCGCCGGTGTTGGGAGGGACGATACCGACCGTGGACACCATACCGAAACCGACCCCGAGGGAGGCGAGACCGAGGCCGATGTACTTGCCGACGGTCATGGCCTGCGCGCCCAGCGGCAGGTCCGAGAACTTAGTTACTTCCTCCTCACGGTTGTCCGGTTGTAGGTCTTCCTCTTTGAGCTTCTCGTCCTCAAGGTTCCTCATTTCGGTTACCCCCTAGTTTCATACGTCCGTCCCCGTAGCCACGGCTGCGGCATGCCATACTGTACCGTGGCGTCCGGACCTCATTCGCCACCCTTCCGACCTTATATAGGTTGTTCCTCCATATATCGGAAAATTCCGCGAGAAACGCATCACTACGGCTTAGTTACAACTCCGGAGTACGGTGGAAAAAGACACGTTATGACGGATGCGGCGCAGGGTCTAGACAGGCTTCCCGAGGGAGTCCCAGTAAGTGTCGAAGATCCCGCAGAACAGGGAGACGAAGTCTGCGTTCTTTGAGAATAGCACGATGTCCTCGCCCTTGCTAATGGTGAGGCTGTCACGCGTTGCCCGCAGGAGCATGGCCATCTCGGACTTGTCGACGATCACGATGCGTGGGAGCGGGGCGTCGAGCATTCGGACATCGGCGAACCGCTTCGCCCGCTCGAGCTGCTCCGGATGTGCGATGTCGAACACGAGCATCCTGATGGGCTTCCCCTCGTCGCGGAGGCGCTGGTGGACATTGCTCTTCGACTCATAGAGCAGCATCTTCCCCAGACCCGCCTCGTTGACGGTGATGCGCACCTCGTTCTCGGTGGTGTTCATCATCTTGTCGATACGCAAGTATTTCTTGGACCTGCCATGGATGAACCAGAACTCGGGGATGCTGGCCGACTCATCGCTCTTTGCGGCGAAGGACGCGAGCTGGGCGCGAGCGGTCTCGTGGCTCTGCTCCAGCGCATCTATCATCGAGCGCGTGTGCTCCTTGAGCGCGATGTCGGGCTCCACGGCGATGTAGCGGATGGGCTTAATGTCCTGTTTGTAGATGAACCCGCGCTTCTCGAGCATGTCGAGCGCCTCGTAGATGCGGGCCTTGGGGATCTTGAGCATGTCGTATAGGTCAGACACGGTGGCGCTCTCCCTCATCAGGAGATGGGGGTAGACGAGCACCTCGTACCGTCCAAGGCCTAGGTTGGTCATGGCGTTCAATAAGCGCTCACTTATCTTGAGCATCTAAGAGACAATATGCTGCATCACTCTTTTATTCTTTAGGCCGAGCCGACCAACCCCGCTACTGCTGGGCCAGCATACGTTCGACGTACGAGCGGACGTGCGGGTTGTTGTTCACGGATCGCTCGACGAGATCAGGATTCCGCTCTGAGAACTCCTGGATTATATCGCCGTGCATCCCCAGGCCTTCCAGGCCCACTGACTGGCGCACGCTCTCCTCGAACTCGGCTCCGGCCACGATGAGGGAGAACTGGAAGTCCGAGATGTCCACGTCCACCTTGGACAGGCCTTTAGGCGTGAGCTTGGCGACCCGCATGGAGTTCAGCCGCTTGTGTCCTTCGCCCGTATCGAGCTTCTCCACGAACTCGCCCACGTTGACACCCTCGGGCGCATAGTCCTGCCTGAGCAGCGCCTTGAACGAGATGAGGGACGTCGCGTCGGCGAAGGTCTTCTCAAGTCCGAGCTCCTCGGCGTACGTGTCGAGCAGAGCTATGGCCTTCCCGCCTATGTGGCTCCCCTGGTGCTCCTTCTTGATGGCGAACCGCGACATCTCACCGGAGAGGTCGTCGCTGTGGACGTTGATCGCGAAAGAGCCGACCATCTCGGCGTACTCACCGGGAGCGGTCTCCTTCTCCACGACGAACCAGAGGTCGAAATTGGGGACTCGCCCACCGCCCTTGGTGAGGTAGTCCGAACCATAGAAGGACATAGTCTTGTGGTCCTTCTGGAACCTCTCGGCCTCGAAGATCGACTTGTCGCAGTGCTCCTGGTTGGAGTACACGTTGTTGTAGACATCGGCCAGACCGTCCGCATCGTCGGCCTCCCAGAGGCGCATCCGGTAGGTCTCGCCCAGATCGTTGGAGAACGTATGGGCCTCCAGTGAGGCCATGTTGACCAGGATCGTCTCTTGAGGGGACGCTATGTACAGGGTGTGGGATTCCTCCACGGAGGAATCATACGGTTCAAGAACGACCGCTTCAACAGCCCCAGGAACGAAATACATGTCCATCCAGCCCCCCACAGGGAACGCCCCTGCGATGGTAACACATCCGGCGGCCCCGTGGCCGGTATATAAGCCTTTTGATTTTCCTCCGGTCACCGGTGGAACGAGCTTTATAAACAGGGTCATATTGGACCGATACAGGACATGGAAGGGGACGATATCCTGGGGACGTGTATCGACGGTGTCTACACACGCCGCTCCTCGGAGCTCGACGGGTACGCAGAGGGTATTTTCCTTGGTGACTACATGGCCGATCTTGCCCGGAAGCTCGGTGAGGAGGGGAAAAAGCAGCTTCCAGACCTCCTCGATGGAAAGATCGACGAAGACGAGGCCTATGAACGCACTATCTCGTCCTTCATCGGTCTGTACGAGCACTGTGGAGAAACGATACTAGAGCAGATGGTCTCATACATCAAGCCCCATGTCCACAATCCGGCGGTCAAGGCCTTCGCTCTGGCCGAGCTCACGTTCAACACCTACGTCATCCGCACCTACGAGCGGGCCCTTGACGCCCAGCCCGAAGCGGCCTGCGACGACCTCTTCCTTGACGACGACATCTACTGCGCGATCATGTCCATCGAGGGGGACATCGATACCTACGAATCACTTGTTGAGCAACGGGACCAGGCCTCGCGTGGATTCATCGACATGGTTGTCGAGGAGGCCGGGTACTTGCGAGGACGCATCATCAAGGTGCCGCTCACCACCATCCTCGTCGACCGCCCCGGCGAGCGTGAAGAGGATCTCGTTCGGCGGATGCGGTCCCCCGCCTAGTCCTCAAGGAGCCTTGTGATATCCTCGACGGTGAGGACCTCTATGTTGTTCCGCTCCAGGAGAGTGGCTGCTACTCCCCGGCCCGGGACCACCTTTCCCTTGAACGTCCCGTCGTGGATGTTCTTCGGTCCGCATGCAGGGCTCCGGTCCATGAGGACCGCTGTCCTCGCCCCCACGGCCTTGGCCACCGCGAGCGTCTGCAAGGACCCCCGCATGTAGGGTTCTGTCACGTCGTCCCCGATCTTCGTGAGCACTTGTGCGACGCCCCCGACCACGTGGTCACCGTTCCTGCCCGGCTCGATCTCGGAAGGTAGATGGGGGATCGGCAGCCCGCCTAGGGACTCGGGGCAGGCGAACACCAGAACATACCGCCGGGCGAGGCGGGCGATGGCAGGATCGTATCGAGCGGTACCGTCGTAGCGCGTGGGGCAGCCCCCCAGGCATGCGCTCACCAGCACGACATCCTTCTCGACCGGACCGGTCAGTCCCTTCCATGCTACGAGGTCGATAGTGTGCGCGAATTCGGGCCCGCCCTCGTACACAGGGATGAGCTTGTCATTCCCCGCGTACCAGTGACCGAGGACCTCTCCGGTCCTCACTTGAATACCTCGCCCGTGGCCCGTGCCCAGAACACAAGGTCCATGTGGTCCAGAGGTATGCCCTCGCGTTCGGCGAAAGCGGCCATCTTGCGCTCGATTGACAGGTACCGACGCGGGGTGAGCGTCTTGGGGATCTCGGCGATTACTTCCAGCTCCTTGAGGCAGCGCAGGATATGGCGGTCGAGGATGGCCAGGTGCGCTCCCATGCCCAGGTTGCGCAGGAGGTGACCTGATTCCTTGTAGCCGAGCCCCTTCACGTGCTCGACCAGCCACTCCCGTGCGTCCTTTGGATCCTTGAACCGGCCGAGCACGGTACGAACGGACAGCCTACCCTCCGGTGCGAAGAGCAAGCGGGCGGCCACGACCCGGCGTGCCTTGGTATGATGGAAGCGCACACCGGTGCTCGCCAGTGCCGCGGCCACGTCCTCAGCGGCACCTGTAAGGAGCAGGCCCATGTCATCCAGGGCGCAAGCAGCGTCCCAACAGGCGCGACCCTTCGACTGGGGGGTGAGCAGACAGAACACGACCTCGCGGAACAGCTCTTCCTCGGAGGCGCTCTCCCATTGATCGCGGAATCCGTGCAGACGCTCTTCGATGGTCGGACGGAGGGTGTGGTGGAGCTCGTGGATGTCGATCAAGGAGAGCACCTATCGGTCGATGGGAAGTGCACCGGTCCGCACGGCATCGAGCCGCTCCCGGTTCTCCCCCTCCCAGGGCACACGTATGCCCCGCTCGTCGAGCACGGCGTCGATCAGCACCAGATGATGGGCGAAACCAACCGGTCCATTAGCGAGCTTCGAGATCGGGACGACCAGTGCGTGAGATGCATCGTCGCCGGGCGAGATCCGGGCGGCCAGCCGCTCGGACGGGCCGTCCAGCTCCAGCACGAAGAGGGACGTGCGCACGGCTCCTCGCGGGAACCGTGGATCGTCCCAGCCGTCCATGACCCGCTCAAGATAAATCGCACTTATCACGGGGCCGTCGGGCTCGAGCGACACCTCCTGCTCGATGGACCCGAAGGTGGCGGACCTGCGGGCGAGCTCGTCCAGTGAGAGCACGGCAAGCTCTCGATCGCGAGGGTAGAGCACGAGCCCTGTCTCCTCGGCGAGCTCCCGGACCGCGGCCTCCTGGGGTGGTTCACGGTACTCGACGAAGCCACCGGGAAGGGCCAGCATCCCCTCGTACGGCGGGCGGCCACGCCGGATGAGGAGCACCGCGGGCTCCTCGCCATAGCACTTGGTGAGCACGAGGACGTCCACGGTCTCTGCGTTCCTCCGGAACTCAAGGACCATCGGAATGACCGGACAACACCCGTCCACCGGCTCGCCCAGGCAGACGAGCTCGCACCCGGCAGGCAGGGCCGCAGCAACGTCCCGGGCAAGGTCCGCGTTCCCTTCGGACCGGACCATGATGGGAGGTCCTGAGGCCACCGCCCGCTGCCCGGGCGGGACGTCCACCGGGTCGAGCACTGGCTCTTCGTCCCCCGTCACCACGCGATGGACATGGAGCTCGACGCACTCAGAATCCATTGAGCGGCAGGTATGTCGAAGGTTTTTATACTTGCGCACGTCAGACGAGGCTGATGAGCCGGAAGGCAATGCTCGGGCGTCGTGTCCTCTCGGACCTCGGCCGGGCCGTGATCGTGTTCTTCCTAATCGGTGTGTTCGCACAGAGCGTTCTCGCCGATCTGCTCATCGTAACCATGTTCTACTATGTGCTCCGGGCGGTGTTCCGGTCGTTCGTGCTGGCGACAAACCTGCTCACGGACGAGGATGAGGCGGGGCCCTTGGACGGCATCATCCCTTCACCCGTAGATCAGAACGAGATGGAGGACCTCGCCAAGGCCCTGCTGCACGAGGGGGAGTTCGAGGAAACGCTCGACCTTCTGGACAAGGCGCTCGAGGCGGACCCCACCGATGCCAAGCTCTACCTGCTGCGAGGGATGACCCTTCGACATCTGGCCGAGGACGGCGGTTCGGACGAGCTGGTGCGCAGCGCCATCCGCGACCTCCAGTCGGCCATGGTGCTCTCCCGCTCCATCGCCTCCATCCCACAGACGGACCTGCTCGTGGGCAGGCTCTTCGCCAGGCTCGGGGAGAAGGCCAAGGCACGTCGCCACTTACAGCGTGTGCTCGCTCACAGCGATGCACCGGAGCACGTGCTCGAAGAGGCGAGACGCACGACAGCATCGCTGTCGTGAGGTCCGCGCGAGCCGCTCAGGCCGTTGCCCAGTCCGCTTCGTAGTCGCCGTACTCTACCTCGTCGTTGAACGCATAGAGCGGATTCCAGTCGGTGTGTGACTCGTAGAAGGCGTCCCGCTCAACGAGACTGTCGTAGTCCACCACGTATCGAGTGCCGTCGATGTCCGTCTCCAGCCAGGCATGACCGCCCTCGTTGTTGGGCTGGGTGAACCCCACGACGACCATGGACGGATTCCCCCGGGCGATGAGGATGGACGAGGCGGTCAGGGCGTAGTCCTCGCAGTCACCCACCCTGCCGTTGGCCAGGTAGTTATCGGGATTGATCCAGTAGTCGGACTCGTTGAACTGGTCGATGTCACGCTCGTAGCGCTGGAACAGGTCGGTGCCGTCGGCGAGCCGGAGCTCGTCGTTCTCGATCTCCAGCCGGTTCGCATACCCCAGGACCACCGGATCGTCGGGATCCACGTACTCGTGGGCGTCACGGGCATGCAGGAGCAGGCCCGAGGACGAGGAGCTGTAGTCGCGGAGCGCAGGGCTCCCGTCCAGGTTCCCGTCACCGTCATGGTCCGCGTCCCGCGGGTAGAGGTCGAAACCGTCCATGAGGCCGTCGCCGTCGCTGTCGGTGCTGTCCGGGTTCGGGTCCTCCCCGTCGATGAGAAGGTCGTTGTCGCAGTCGGGGTTGTATATGCATGCGTTCGTTTCGTCACCATCGAGCAGGCCGTCGCCGTCCACGTCAGGGTTCTCCAGGTCGGGATCCAGACCATCGAGCAGACCGTCCGCGTCATGGTCCGCCTCGGAGATATAGGGATCAGCACCATCGAGCAGGCCGTCGCCGTCCACGTCAGGGTTCTCCATGTCGGGATCCTTTCCATCGAGGAGGCCGTCATTATCGTAATCGGACCGCGTGGGGTATGGATCGGCCATGTCACCGATGCCGTCACCGTCGGTGTCCGGGTTCCCGCTGTCAGGGTCGAGGCCGTCGAGGAGACCATCTCCGTCGGCGTCCGGATTCAGAGCCGCCGGGTCCGATCCGTCCATGATGCCATCGCCGTCCGAGTCGGGGTTCAGGAGCTTGGAGCCGCCTAGGAGCTCGCTCATGTTGGATGCCCCGTCCTTGTCGAAGTCGGCGGTGGCGAGGTAGCCCGCTCCCAGCACTCCACCCATCACCGCGCCGAAGGTCAGATGTCTCCTGTCCAGATCATTGGTACCGCTGTAGCCCTCCACCAGTTCGGACCTTCGTTCCCCGTCCGACTCCAGTTCGATCTCGCGCTTGTACATGGTCGCTCACTCCTCCGGTAATACCTCGCCCTGAGGCGGATCTAAGTAGCGCTCCCTGATCTGGTTAGCAATGAACATGAAGGCGCGGGGGATCCCGCCCACGAAGTAGTCCAGGTACCTGTGGACCTTGGTGCCGAACCGGTCGTTCACCGCAGGCTTGTGGCCCTCGGACTTCCGGTCCCTGATGTTCTGGAGGAAACCGTCCACGGTGTGTGTCTCGGGCATCACGGTGAGGCCGGTGCCCAGCGACCATGCATAGTGCGCATCCGAGCCGCCCAGGCGGGCCAGCTGGTACTTGTCCGCCAGCGCCGAAGCCAGCTCGTTGGCGTTCCCGGGGAAGAGCACGGAGGAGTTGTACACCTCGATCCCGTCCAGGAGCGCGAGCTCCGCCTCCTCGATGTTATCCAGGTCGAAAGGATCCTGGGTGCCAAGATTGGCGGAGTAGGGGTGCGCCGCCACGGCCACGCCACCCTGGGCGTGGATGCGCTCGGTGGTCTCGGTCAGGGGGAGTCCGGCGGGGAGCTCCTCACGGATGCCGTAGGCTAGCACGTGGCCCGCGCCCGAGGACACCTCGGAGGCGGGGATGATCATGAAGTCGTCGTACTTCGCGGCCTCGGCGCACGCCCGCTCGTACGAGTCGGTGGAGTCGTGGTCCGTGATGGCGATGCCCGAAAGTCCCAGCTCGTAGGCGGTCCGTACCATGGTCTCGGGGCTCCTCAGTCCGTCCGAGTACTGCGTGTGCGAGTGGAGGTCGTAGACGCTCTTCCCCTGCGCCCTCAGCGAGGCGATTTCTTGATGTAGCGAAAGCTCTTCAAGATCAAGCATACCCACGGTCCCCTGTACCCATTTTTCGGCAGTTCAGGGCGTATATATACTTTGCGGTAGTAACGCACGATTCCCTTGTTTGGAATGGCATGCGGGGGATTAGGTGAGAGTGCTTTTACCGATAGTTCAGGCGGTCCACCCGGTCCCGCCACATCAGACGGTAGCAGAGCTCGTACTCCTCCTGGGAGGGGAGGCGGTTGCACAGATCGACGTCCTGCTTGTCCCGGGCGACGTCGTACACGCACCGTGCGCGGATCGTCGCTTCTGTCGCGCCCAGGCAGAGCTCCAGCTGACGGGCTATATGGGGCGGGTCCTTTTCCCCGCCGGGCCTGTACCAGCCGAAGAGGAGGACTAGCGCGAGGAGCGCCACTATGGCGATGGTGCCGGCGACGAAGAACGTCTCCATATTCGTGAGGATATGTACTTTCTCGCGCTTCCCCGTTGGGAGCTCCTCCTCCGGCCTGCCGAAGACCGTCATGAGTATACGGTCCAGTCGCTGCGTGTACTCCCGCCGCAACTGCGCCCGGTCGTCGGCGTCAAGGGACATGGAATAGAACGATTGGTGGTTCTCGTCCAGGGCCCGCTTGATTATATAGATCAGGTAGATGACGCCCACTACGTAGGCGATCCCGAGGATCTTGAAGGCCGCCCAGAAGAGGCGGACCACTTCTGGGATGACGATGAACGTGCCTGCTGCGAAGAAGATGAGGGCGCGCCACGTCGTGTGGAGGCGGTCCAGCCTGCGCCAGCGACGGATGTAGAGGTCACGAACGATGTAGACGACCATTATGGCCACGAACACTGTCGCCCGAACGGCCACCAAGCGGACGCGGAGAAGGGGGTTCGGGCACGGCTCGATATTGTTGGTAGCGCAGAGCGAAGTGAGGACAAATCCGGCCAGAAGGCACATCACCGCGAGGAAGGAGTAGAATGCTATGTTGGAGATGAAGGCGTTGAGGGCCATCTGGATGGCATGGGAGCAGCGTCTCGACCGGGTCGCCCATACCGTCTCGGCGTCCATTCCCTCGAGCTTGATCTCGGGATAGGCCACGAGGGCGGCCGTGCGCATGTCCAGTGTCAAGTCCCAGAAGGCCAGCGTGAAGAGCAGCCCCCACACCAAAGGATAATCGGTGAGGAAGGCCGCTACGATGATTACGAGCTTGAGGAATGGCTTGAATGCGGGCGGTGTGTCGATGACTGATCGGTGTTCCATGGTCAGTATGCGGGATCGGTCGTGCCCGCGTGGAGGCGTTAACGTACACTTATTATTAAATCCCGGTGGTCTGCCCAAGGAATCGTGGGAGGTCATTTCCGCTGAGCGACTCATCGCGCTCATAGGAGGCTTTCTCCGTATTCTAGCCACCAATGTCAGGGGCAATGCCAATATGGACGATGACCGTCGCCAAAAGGTCCGCGACGTGAGCGCTCACCGGAGCGTTTTTTAAGTTTCGCCTCCTTTTCCGGTACCGAGGTCACGACCATGGTTACGCAGGTACGCGCGAGCCACATCCTCGTGAAGAACGAGGACGAGGCGAAGAAGATCAAGGAGCTCATCGACAACGGGAAGAACTTCGGCGAACTGGCCAAGCAGAACTCCACCTGCCCCTCCGGCAAGAAGGGGGGCGATCTTGGATGGTTCAAACATGGCCAGATGGTGCGGCCTTTCGAGAAGACCGCCTTCAACATGAAGAAGGGCCAGGTCTCCGAGCCGGTGAAGACCCAGTTCGGCTGGCACATCATCAAGCTGGTCGACACCAAGTAGACCGTCGACAGTAGGACATCCCGGGCGTTTTCACCGCCCGGGGGATTTGTAGAGTCCGGATATTTTTTCGCTCGAGCTTTCCTGGACTCTTGTCGCAAATAACCATGTAGTTCAGTCCTCCCTT
>JASMDC010000031.1:0-13832 GCA_030753015.1 Candidatus Undinarchaeales archaeon
ATACATTCTGCCCGATGTTCATCATCGAGAGCCTGTGCTACAAGCTACCCTAAGGGCGTCCTTTTTCTGAGATCGCTCGACAGAACAGTAATCCGTGGTTGGTAGTTTTACCAGTAGATTAGAGGGTCACTTGACTATGGGACTAGTCTACAACGATCATTCTCCAGCGTCCTACATCTTCCGCAGCGCCTCGATGCCCAGCAGCTCCAGGGCGTTGCGACAGGTGATGCGGAAGGCGTCCACCAGGGCGAGGCGTGCGTCCTGTACGTCCTCTTCTGCCTTGAGCACCGGCGCGTCGCGATAGAAGTCGTTGAACACCGATGCCAGGTGGTAGGCGTAGTTGGCCAAAGCATGGGGTTTTACCTCTTCAGCCGCCCGTCGTGCCTCGTCCGGGAACCGCGCTATGGTCTTGACCAGAGTGAGCTCGGCAGGCTCGGTGAGCTTAGTAAGGTCGGGAAGACCGGGAGTGGCCTTCTCAAGGATGCGGCAGGCGCGTGCGTGCGCGTACTGGATGTAAGGGGCGGTCTCGCCATCGAAGTCAAGCACGTCCTCCCACCGGAACACGATCTGCTTCTCGGGGAACGTGCGCACCAGGGCGTACCGAACCGCGCCTATTGCCACGGCCCGCGCGACCTGGTCCTTGAACAGGTCGTCCTCGTCCGGATTGCGCTTCTCGACCTCCTCCCTGGCCCGCTTCACAGCTTCGTCGAGCACTGTGTCAGCGTCGAACCCGATCCACGTGCCCTCGCGTCCTGAGAACTTCCCCTCGGGGAGCGTGACGTGCTCGTAGGAGAGGTGGTGGGAGTTGGCGAACTCCTTCTCGTGTCCAAGGGCCTTGAGCGCGTGGTACACGACCTGCTGCGGATACTTTTGCTCCATCCCGATGACGTTGACCACGATCTCGGCATGGCGCTGCTCCCATGGCTCGCCCTTCATGGCGGTCGTATACAGGTGCCGAGCATCGGGGCGGATGCCGAACTCGGTGACAGGCATGTTCGCTTCCATGAGGCCGAACTTCCACAACTGGAACGCGATGTCCTTGGCTGTGTACACCGCGGTGCCGTCAGAGCGTATGAGCACCTTGTCGTCCATCCCGTACTTGCCGAGTCGGAGCACCCATGTACCGGCACGCTCACCCTCATCATCGAGTTCTGCGATACCCGTCGACTTCAGCCGCTCGATGGCCTCGTCGAGGAGCTTGGCATGGACGATATCACTCTCGTACACCAAGAGGTCGTACAGGATGCCTAGACGGTAGGCGGTGATGAGCTGAGCCTTGACACAGTCGGTGCAGATTTCCCGGGCCCGGTCGAACACTCCTTCCTCGCCATCCTCGATGCCCTTAATGATGGCCGCGATCTCCTTCTCCACCTTCGGATTCAGCTTCTTGTTCACATCGACGTAGAGCTTACCGAGGAACTGGTCGTACTTCTCGTCCCCGGCGTCCACGTCCTTGTTGATGATTCCCCAGATGGTGGTGGCCACCTGTTTGCCCAGGTCGTCGATGTAGTTGAGCACCTGGACGTCGTAGCCCACGCCCGTCATGAGCCTCGCCATGCAGTCGCCCATCACAGCGTTGCGTGCATGGCCCATGTGCCAGGGCTTGTTGGGATTCACCGATGTGTGCTCCACAATGACACGACGACCTTCACCGATATGCCAGGAACCGTAACCATCGTCCGTGGACTCCACGCGCTCGAGCGTCTCCTTCACAAAGACCTTCTCGTCCACGCGGAAGTTGACGAACCCGGCGCCTGCCACCTCGACCTTGGCCACGTAATGACGCTTGGACGGGAAGAGGGCGGTGATCTCCTCAGCGATGGCCCGGGGGGCCTTCTTGAGGGGCTTGGCGAGCGAGAACGCCACCGTGCACGAGAGGTCGCCGAGCTTTGGATCCGGTGGATCCTGCACCATTGTCTCCACCTCGGGCCGCTCCTTGAGCTCGAATCCTTGCAGTGCCTTCTCGAGCCCGCGAACGACTTCCTGCCGGAACCTGAACCAGACGCTTCCCATCGCATCCGATACCCCGCGTTAATCTTTTAATGTTACTCCCATAAGCCGGAATCGATGCCGGGTTTCTTCATCTCGTTCGAGGGCGCGACGGGTGTGGGGAAGACCACTATGGCGACCCGGCTTTGCGATACTCTCAAGGAGCGCGGCCACGACGTACTGGTGGTCCCCGAGTTCTCGGACTCGCTCATCGGGCGCTCGATCCACGAGAGCCTAACACGCGACCCGTTCCTTCGGCTTCCGCCCCTGTCCGAGACCCTGCTGGTCACGGCCGACCGGGCGTTCTTCACCGAGCGCGTGATCGTCCCCGCCCTTAAGCAGGGTAAGGTGGTGATCAAGGACAGGTACTACGACTCGACATACGTGTACCAGCCCTATAGGTTCGTGGAGGATGGATACCACACGAACAAGGAGCAGGTGTTCAAGTGGCTGGATGCGTTCCATGAATTCTTTGTCATCCGACCTAACATCACGTTCCTCCTGCAGGCCGGGCCCGAGGACGCCCTGAAGCGACAGGCCCTGAACAAGGGCTGGCGCATCACCAGCGAGGATGTGCGCATGGCCGAGGAGACGGCCAAGATCTACGAGGACCTAGTCTCGCGGGATCCTGCACGGTTCATCCGCATAGATTCCTATGTGACCACGATCGACGCCGTGGCCGAGAAGGTGCTGCAAAAGACCTTGGACGTGATGGGGAAGGACCACCACATCCACGCCCCTGACCTCTTCAAGGAGGATCTCTCCCAGAAGACGTTGGCCGACTTCGGGAACGGGAAGCCGCAGGTCTAACCGGTCGACCGCTCACCACGACTCAACGTGCAGCCGCTACCGGCCGCGGGCCCAAAACCAATAAATACCTGTCGGGAAACCATAAGAGCATGTCCGCCTGCCCGCCGATCACGATTGCGGTCACGGGGGACCCGAAGACGCTGTTCGAGCGCATCCGTAAGCATCTCACCGCCTACGGCATCGAGCTCTCGGGCGATACCGGGCACGGGGCCTTCGAGGGTAAGGGTATTGCCGGCGAGTACACCGTCACCGACAACGTCGTGACGGTCACCGTCACCAAGAAACCTCCTCTCGTCCCCTGCAGCATGGTCGAGCGCGAGCTACGGAAGCTGTTCGAGTATTAATGGCCACCGCCCACCCCGCCGATACATTCTTAATACTTCCGCCGCCCACTCCCAAGCGATGGACGAGGAGCAGCCAGCGATGGACAAGGAAGCGCTCATCAAGCTCGCGGTCGCAGTGGCGGGCATCCTCCTCGTGCTGGTGGCCTCGGCGTGGCTCAATCCCGTGGAGGAGCCGGGGATCGAGGTCGTTGACCTGCAGCGCACAGGCTCGAAGGTGTTCTTCACGGTGCGCTGGTCCAACGTCCACGCTCAGGACCATGTCCTCACAGTGTCAATCTTCCAGGATGGGAAGCGACTTATTGACCCCTCAACGTACCACATCCCGGGGAAAGCGAAGGGGGAGAAGGTGTTCTCGTTCACCGTGGACGGTGAGGCCACCTTCCGCATCGCCATCACCGATATCGGTGGTTCACCCCTGAAAGAGGTCGTTCGGCGCAAGTGATCACGCGCGGTCTCCCGGTGGATGAATCTTTATAAACGATCATTGCATATCTCCCAATACCACCCCCGTGGAGGCAGACATAATGGAGAAGCTCTTCGATAAGATCAAGGAATTCCTCTCGAGCAAGAAAGGTAGCTTCCGGGAGGAGCTCCCCATGGATCTCCCTGAACTGCAGCTCGCAGGCGATCCGGACCACAACCGGGCCACTATGACCGTACACTCGCTCGAGGAGCTGAAGGATACATACAACATCCTCAACGAGTACCGTGGCGACAAGATCGTGCTCATCAAGCTCGGGAAGGACATGCGGAAGAACACATTCGCGATGAAGAAGGCCATCGACAGCTTCAAGCTGACGTGCGGCACTCGCAACGGAAGGGTCGCCGGTCTGGACGACCGCTGGCTCATCCTCCTCCCCAACGGTATCAGCATCGAGAACTAGGTGTGCATGGGGGGCGCTCCGAGCGCCCCCCGCCCACACACGCTCGGGCACATATCCTTTTAAAGCCTGAACCTCCTTTCCCTCACATCTGGAGCTACTCCTCATGATAGGGTTCGTGCTCGCGGCAATCGCACTGGGAGGGTGCCTTTTCGCCACTTGGTCCGATATAAAGACCAAGGAGATCCCCAACGAGCTCAACCTTCTCCTCATTCTGGCGGGCATCTACATCCGTACCTACCACGTCATCAACACCGGAGATCATGAGTTCATCACCACGCCGCTCGTCGTTGCTCTTCTTTACTTCCTGGGCTCGGCGGTGCTCTACTATAGCTGCCAGTGGGGCGGCGGGGACGTCAAGCTCCTCATCGCTATCGGGTGCCTGCTGGGTACCTTCCCCCAGGAGTTCTTCCATCTGCAGGACTATCTGGGATTCGAGATCCTGCCGGGGGCAGCAGCTGCCGGAATCCCCAAGGTCGCCGGTAATCCCCAATGCCTGGCACCGTGCATCGATCCACCCTGGCCGTTCTGGACCACCATGCTCTTCAACATCATGTTCGTCGGGGCCGTGTACGGCCTCATGGCCGCTCTGTACCTCGGGTTACGCAATCCCAAGGCCATCACCGAGCTGAAGCGGACTGTGCGCCGTGACGAGAAGGAGCTTGTCGTGGTGCTGGTCGGTTGTGCGATATTCATCCTGCTGGTGGGCTACGGTCTCACGAACACGATCGATCTGTCCTACTTGGCCCGATCCTGGCCACTGTACATACAGTTCGCTTTCATGTGGTTCCTTATCAAGTTCGCCCACATAATCCAGGATGTCACCATGAAGCGTGAGGTCCCGGTGGACGAGCTGCAGGAGGAGGACTGGATCGATGAGGACGTAATCGTGGACGAGCCCGTGTTCGCCTGGGGGGAGATCCCCGGGAAGGCGGCGGAGGCCGCGCTCCTCGACCATCTACGGATGCTGGAGGGGGTGGAGCTCGCGGGCAAGGCCACCGTGAAGAAGAAGGACGATATCATCACCATTGAGGCCAAGGGACGGAAGCTCACCCTCACGCTGGAGGACAAGGGTGGGAAGGCGGTCCTCCGCGAGAAGAGATCCGTGCTCGCCGAGTACGTGGTCCGCGAGGAGGACGACGACCGCTCGGTCGTGACCCTTCCCGACCGAGAGGTAGCATCTACCTGGGACCCGGGCGTCTCCCAGGAGCAGATCGACGAGATCGTGCGCTTGGCCAAGGAAGGCCGGTTCAAGGACACAATCCGTATCAAGGAAGGCGTGCCGTTCGCTCCCGTGTTCCCCCTGGCAGTGCTGGTGAGCCTGGTATTCGGAGACGTTATCTTTTTGATTATACTGCGGTATTCTATCTAACGTCATGGCCATCGTCGTCTTCAGGCGCAGAGACGGACTCGCCCGTGAGTGCTCCCTCCGCATTACCAGCGGGGACCTGCGCACTCCTGTACTTCTCCCTACCGATGGTGCTCTCGTCTCGCCTCGACCTGATGCCCGTATGCTCTCGCATGCATCGCCAGCGGAGGCCGGTGCCGCCCTGACCGACGTGCCTTCGTTCCGGTTCACGGCCCATTCGCCTGCTGCCATTGCCCGCCCCCTGGCCCAGCGCAACGCCGATCTCCTGGCAGCGGCCGACGGACCGACCTCACTGGGCCATCTCCACCTCACACAGCACAATGACTTACTAGACCTCCAGCTGAATGCCCTGTACGACAGCGGCGTGCCTGTCGCCTGGATACGGAATCCCGACGAGCTGACCGGTGCCGATCTCATCCGGAAGCTTATGGTCGTGAAGGAATCGCTCCCCGATGTTATCCTCATCGCGTCCACCAAACGCTTCGAGCTCATCCCCTTCCTCGTGATGTGCGGAGTGGACGTGTTCGATCCGGTACCATTGTCGCTCGAGCCCGCCCGGGGACGCATGCTCCACGACCTGGCACCACTGGCCGTGGACGAGCCTAAGGACAAGCTCCGGACCGACACAATGGCATCCATTTCCCGCACCCTTGATCTCCTGCGTGCCGCTGTCAGAGCGGGAACGGTTCGCGAGACCGTGGAGGGCTACTGCGCCCGTGATGTTGAGGCCATGCGCACGCTCAGGCTCTGGGACCTGGCGGACACGTCACGGTTCGCTGACCGGGCCAAGGCCTCGCCCCAGCGGTTCGTGCTGGCAGCCTCCCTGGGCCGTCCCGAGGTCGTGCGCTGGGAGCGGGACATCCGCGAGCGCTACACACCACCATCACTTTCTGTGCTCCTGCTTCTCCCTTGCTCCTACACGAAGCCCTACTCCCGCTCGCGCACCCACCAGGCCGTCCGGGAGGCGATAGGGCGGCCGGGGAGCGTGCACGAGGTCATCGTGACCTCACCCCTGGGTGCGGTCCCCCGGGAGCTCGAAGGCGTGTACCCTGCGGCCCACTACGATATCCCGGTGACCGGTACCTGGAGCACCGAGGAGATCGACCGCTCTGCCTCCCTGGTCCAGAACATCATAGACAAGGGCGCCTACGAGCGCGTGATGGGCTATCTGCCCGGTTCGTACGGGCTGGTGGCAGCAGAACTTGCTGCTCGAGGTGTGGACGTCGACGTGGCGACCGAGCTGCAGGCCTTGGCCCGCCTCCTGCCAGAGGACGCGCACGACGAGCGCCGCGCTTGGGGGAAGGAGATGTCGCATGCTGTACTGGACATACAGTTCGGGCCCGGGACATGGAGCGGGCTCGAGCCATTCCACTACCGCAAGGGCACCCTTCGCCATCAGGACACCCGTAAGCGCCTGGCGGCGATCGACCCGGACACAGGTCTTTGGGCGCTCAATATCGCAGGGGCCCGAGCCATGGGCGACAGCCCCACGCACAGGGTGGACATCGCTCCTTTCGAGTTCAAGGCCAGTATCTTCGCCCCCGGGGTGATGGCCGCTGCAGACGGTGTACAACGGGGAGACGATGTGATAGTGTTCCGTGAGGGGCAGCTCGCGGCCGTGGGTACCGCCGAGATGACAGGACCCGAGATGGTCCGCTCCCGGCGGGGGCTGGCCATCACCGTGCGTGAGCGCGCCGATGAGGGGGGTGAGTAGGGATGACGTACTGGTTCTTCGAGAACGACCGGGGGCCGGAGGGACTGCTACGTTACCTCACCCTCATTCTCACCACCCGTGGCTGTTCCTGGGCCCGCGGTAAGGGCCCTTGTTTGATGTGCGGCTACCAGGCCGACGCCGATCCCGCCATATCGCCCGAGGCGGTGGTGGCACAGGTGGCAGGTCTGAGCGGCCAGCTCTCCCAGGCGGAGGGCGTGAAGCTCTATACTTCGGGGAGCATCCTGGACGAAGACGAGCTCCCGACCGACCTACGACGTGAACTGCTAGCACGCCTGGCAGCGAGCCCGGCACGCGAGATCGTGCTGGAGACACGGGCAGACATGGTCACTCAAGAGGGAGTGGCCGAGGTGCTGGCCGCCCTGCCGGGCAAGCACGTGGAGTTCGCCATGGGACTGGAGTCGTCCAACGACGAGGTGCTCGCTCACTGTGTGCATAAACCCACACGGTTCGTCGACGTGCGCCGGGCCGCCGAGGAGATACGTCTGGCGGGCGCGGGCGTCAAGCTATATCTCCTCTTAAAACCGCCCTTCCTCACAGAAGGAGAGGCCATCGACGACTGCCTTGCGTCATGTCGCGACGCTGCCAAGATCGCTGACACTGTGACGATCAACCTGCTCAACGTGCAGAAAAGGACTCTCGTAGAAAAACTGTGGGGACGGGACGAGTACCGACCGCCGTGGCTGTGGTCCGCGGTGGAGGTGGCCCGTGAATGCCAGGACCTGCCCGTCCGCCTCCTTATGGGGCTGGCCGGGGCCGGCAGCCGGCGCGGCGCCTACAACTGTCGACGCTGTTCCAAGCACGTGACGCGTGCTTTGCGGCATGCTGCCCTGTCGGGCGACTACTCCCTGCCGGGCCTTGCCTGTGGGTGTGAGGATGAATGGAGGGTCTATCGTGAGCTTCGAGATTAAACATAAGGACGCGCTAGGGCGTATCGGCGTGCTGAAGACCGCCAGCGGGAGCTTCGAGACGCCCACTATAATGCCGGTGATGAATCCCAATCCCGAGAACCAGCCCATCTCCGGTCCGGACCTCTACCGGCTCGGGGCCCGGACCGTGATCACCAACGCCTATATCATCCACTCGCACGAGGACCTCCGCGCCCGCGCCCTGGACGAGGGACTTCATAGTCTGATCCAGTTCCCAGGGCCCGTGGCCACCGACTCCGGCGGGTTCCAGATATACACCTACGGTAACGTTGACGTGGGGGCTGCTGAGATCGAAGCGTTCCAGGAGGACATCGGCTCCGATCTTGCGGTCATCCTCGACACACCACCACCACTCGACCTTCCTAAGGCAAAGGTCCGTGCCGCGATCGATGTGACCCTGAAGCGTGCCCGTGAGAACGTGGAGCGCCGGCGAAAGGACGACGTGCTATGGTACGGTCCAGTGCACGGCCACATGTACCGGGACCTTGTGAAGCGCTCTGCTCGCGGTATCTGCGAGCTTGACTTTCCGGTGGTGGCCATAGGCTCCTCGGTCCAGATGCTCGTGCGGTACATGTTCGCTGCCCACGCACGCTCGATCGCGAACGTGCGCGAGCACTTGCCTGCCGATCGGCCCGTCCACCTGTTCGGTGCCGGCCACCCCATTTACATGGCGGCCGCGGTTATGCTGGGTGTGGACCTCTTTGACTCGGCCTTCTACGTGCTCGCCGCAAGGGACAACCGCTATATTACCCTCTCGGGCACTCTCCGCCTCGATACGATGACCGAGTTCCCCTGCTCGTGCGAGGTGTGCAGTCGCACGACGCCCGCTGAGCTCATGAAGGCGGACCGGGACGCACGAACCAAGGCCCTGGCCACGCACAACCTCATCGTCACTATGGAGGAGCTTGCCCGCATCCGCGAGGCCATCCGGTCGGGAACGCTCCTCGAGCTCGCCCTGCGACGGATGCGCTCACACCCCCGTATGACGGAGATCCTCGACGACTTCAAGCGGTACGGCCGGCTCATGGAGCCCTACGATCCCGTATCGAAGCGGAGCGCTCTCCTCTACACGGGTCCTGAGGCGCGCTACCGGCCCGAGGTGGTCCGGTTCCAGCGCAGGCTCTACGATCGGTTCGACGGACCTGCACGTGACGTGCTGGCCGTGATCCCTGATCCGGGGATGACGCCGTTCGCTTCGTCCGGGCTCCACGTACGTTCCCGTGCCTGGGTGCATACCGAGCACCCTGATGCCTCGGTCCAGTACTGCACGAGCTCTCACCTGTTCGGTGTGGTCCCCGAGCAGCTCGAGGAAGCGTACCCCGTGGCCCAATGCGTATATCCCTCTAATGCCCGGGGACGCTCCGCCGAGGTGCGCAGGTTCATCGATGCCTTCGGTGAGCGCTACGGCACGGTCCTCGTCCTCACCGGGAAGGAACGAGTGTCAGGGAACGTGAAGGTCCCCCTCCCCGACCATGTGGAGACCGTGCGTGCACTCGCGGACCACCAGTTGTATCGGGGCGCCCGGGCACTGATACCCGATGGCTCACGAGTGAAGCGATCCCGAAAGACCAAGCGTTTGCGTGCTGTGTACGGTCCCGATGGGGAGCTCATCGCAGCCCTCAGGGCGTCGGACCTCGCTCTTATCCCCAAGCTCTCAATCCTCGAGGCCATGCCCATAGGTGTAAAGACGGTCGTCGTCGATGACGATGCTACACCCTTCGTACGCGAGGGGCGGAGCGCGTTCTGCCGGTTCGTGGACAGTGCTGACCCGGGTATCGGAGCCAGGGACGAGGTGGCCGTGCGGGACCTGAAGGGAACACTCCTGGCCGAAGGCACTGCTCAGGTATCGGGTCGTGAGATGATGGACCTGTCGGCCGGTGTCGCCGTCAAGGTGCGGGAGTCGATCAAGGGCGGGGAGTGAGGCCTACCAGCCGCCCCCGCCGGATCCGTCGTCCTCGCCACCTTCGGGAGCCTGCCAGCCGCCGCCCTCGGCACCACCTTCTTCGCCACCACCTTCTTCGCCACCAGGGGCCCATCCCTGCTGCTGCTGGTCGCCCCAGCCGCCACCTTCCGCTCCTTCGCCGCCCATACCGGGCATACCGCCTTCTGCTCCTTCGCCGCCCATACCGGGCATACCGCCTTCCATGCCCTCGATGCCGCCACCCATCCCCTCCGTGACTGGCGCATCGCTCTCTTCCTCGCTGTCCTCGCCACCGACGTAGTCGGGAACCTCGGTGTCCTCGAGGTCCTCTGCAGAGGTGCCGCCGCCGCCCTGCAGGCCAGAGAGAACAGCGTACACACCTCCGCCCAGAATGGAGATGGACACCAGGCCCACCATGGCTATCAGGAGCCAGTTCGTCTCATCTTCTTCATCCGTGCCACTCATGTCGCCTGCGGCCTCTGCGGTCGGGGCTGCCACCTCTTTAGCGTCATACAGCACGTCCTTCGACTCCTTGACGTAGGAGTGCGCCACACCGTAGAGGTCCACAAAGAACACCTGGGTCCTTGACTCGGGGAAGTTGATGCGCTGTGTCATGCTGTCCTTGAGGCCCTTGTACGAGTAGGATCCGAGCTTCCTGAACGTTCGGAGGATTAGGGTGCCGTTTTCGTCGACGAGCTCCTCCGGTCCGGTGAAGTTCATGTCGCTCGGCGGGATGAACATGAACACAATCTTGGCGGTGAGGTTCGGTCGGAAGGCGCGCACGTTGTAGTTTAGGGTCTCGGAGATCTGGTTGTAGCGCTGCTCGACCTGGAACAAGGTAATGTCAGAACCGGGTAAGGCCAGGGGAACGTCGAGGGGGAAGGACTGGGCGACGTACTCGTATCCCAGCTCGTCAAAACAGTGGCTCGTGAGAGTTATGCGCAGGGGGGGTTCCGTCCCTGTGCGTTTGAGATGGAGTGGGACGCGCACGAGTTCCCCTGCGGGGATGGAACCGGTGTAGCCGCAAGCGGTACCGCATTCCAGCCCTTCTGAGAGGGTTAGGTTGAGCTCCAGGTCGAAGGCAGTGCCCTCACCGTGGTTGAACACAATGGCCTCGAGGTTCACGTCCTCGGTTGAGTTGTAGTCGTTCTTGTCCAGCAGCCCTATGATCTCTATCTTGGGGAAGAGGCCGAAGTGGGCAGGGGCGGCGTAGAACACGTCGGTGTTATTGGCGAGGACCTCGTGGCTCTTGAGGTCCTGGTCATTGTAGGTCACCCTGGCCGGTGGGAGGTCGTAGCTCCCAAGAGCATAGGGCGTGAGCGTGATGTTGACGCTCTTTGCCTCGCCCGCAAGGAGATCTCCGTTCCAGGTGTATTCTTCCCCCCATTTCTTACTCTCGAAGAAATCGTCACCCACAGCGGAGTAGATGGTGACGTTGTGGGCGTCGCCTTCGCCGATGTTCTCCACCATGAGAGTGAAGTTCATACCACCGAACATGGTTGTTGCGTTCGCCTTGTTATCCAGCACCTTGAACTTTATCTCGTTGGATTGGAACTCCTGGTTGAGGCCGCCGATGTTGAGGAGAACGCGTGTGGGATCGATCGTGAAGTTTCCGGTCCGGATAGCTCGCATCTCGTAGATGTACTCGATGGTCCGGCCCTCCTTGATCTGGGGGATGTCCCTGAACCGGGCTGTATGGTCGAGGAACTCCAGGGTCTCGGACGTGGGCTCAACACAGGTGATGGCAATGTCCTCGTCGAGGTTGTTGGTGACGTGCACATAGGCACGGACGATGTCACCCACGGCAGGATTGAGGTCAGAGAGAGACTTGAGCACGATGACGTCAGGCGTTTCACCCATCTCCTTAACGATCTCCCGTCGGAGGAGGGCGACTTCGCCCTTAATGATGCGTGAGAACACTATCTGAGGGTCCTTCTCGGTGAGCACGACTTCCATATACTTGGCCGAGGCGTTCACGAGGAACTTGTTCTGGCTGGCATCGAAGTAGAGGGTGAGGAGGGGCGGGTAACTTGTTTCACCGCCGTCCTCGGGTGCCTGCATGTCATATGTGAAGTTGACGACGCCCTTTGCAGGAATGGTGCCTGAGAAACCCTTCTCTCCTTTGACGAAGATGAAGCCGGGTGGGAGCACCTCGTTGAAAATGACATTGTACGCGGGAACGGAGCCGACGTTCATCACGTAGGCAGTTACGTTGACTACCTCGTCAATCATGGGGGTTGCGTCTGAGAACTCCCGCTCAACTACTACCTTGGGGCAACCGCAGTCCTCGCAGCAGTAGATCTTTCCGGGCGAGGGCGGCTGGCCGGGCACTTGCCGTTCCTCCAGCTCAGAGCAGATCCCGTCGCCGCAGAGGGGGCCGATGGGGAAAGATGGGAGCACCGCCGTGTGATGCCTCTTCTCGCTCACATAGTCGCCCTCTTTAGTTATTAGGGACATGTCCATGGGTAATGATGCGTTAGCAAGAGCAGTAACGGTCAGAGTATCCGCTTTCAACAGCCCGATGCGGTTGTTACCTTCCTGCGACCGGTCGAGAATGGTATGGTCCCCGCAGAACATAAGACCGCTGATAGTTAGGTCGTTGGGGCAAATCGTCTTCAATCCTATATCATACAGCATAGACTGGTTAGTGATCTTGAGATTGTATCGATCGCTGTCCTTGCTACGGAATTCCATCCATCGAATAGGGATGCTAGAAATGATGCCCGGATCCTCAGGCACATCAGTACTAACGCCCGTGCTACGGAAGAACGTCTCAAGAGAATCTATTGCTTCAATAAGATTCCGAAGGGATAGGATTGATATGTACCCTTTATTATAAACATATACACTCCCGTTCGAGAATGCCTGATAATAGAAGCCATGATCTCTCCAGCGAACTGAACGGTCACTCTCAAGCCCGAGGATATCCCGTTTCTTCACCTCCTCGGTTAATGTAGCAAAATTCATTTTGGGGAATGTCACTTCAAGTCCAAGATACTCCTTTGGGGGTAGCGAGATCTCACTGAAAATACGATGTAGCTTGACATCCCCTTCGGAACCAGTAATCACTGGAGGAACATCATTCTTGCATAATACGAGAAGCTCTGTCTTTTTTTCATAATCTGTCGAGAGGTCGATTTTCATCGACAGTATCTCTTCCTGATTTTGAAAATGGGATGTTTCGATGATATAATTAGTGAGGTTGAAATAGCTGTCAACAGGTGTTGGGAAGGTAGTATTGAGATTCTTGAATCCGGATCCCCCCGTGTTTCCGAGAAGTTCAAGTATCCCGCAACGGATGAATTCCATGGAGAAAGACTCAGGATCAGTTAATTCGATTTCGTAGAAGGTCGAATCGGATCCGGATATTTTTGCTAGGTTGTGTATGACCGTCTCATGAATAGGGGAAATTTGGTAAATATCGTGTAGGTGCTCCTCGAGCTTGTCGAGCAGCAATTTATAGCTAATGGCAGAAGATGTGAAATTGAAGTCCGACACACGGCGAGTACCATAATGAGTATCATTCGCGTTACTAAAAGAAGTATTTACTAGGTCGATGCGTATCCTGCCGTCCAGGTGATCCTCAAACAAGAAATCCCCCTGGATAGAACGCTGGCGCCAGACAAGCTTCTTCTCATCTCGTTCGAGAATGTCATTACTCGTTCTAAATTCATCTTCGAGGGCCTGAAGATCAAGATTCGTATCCGTGTAGGCGTGTATTGTATAGTTTGAATCCGTCGCGTTCAATGAGCGAAGGTAGACCTTTACGACGGTCTCGCCATAACGAGGCTCGTCAATACAAGTCTTTTTTTCATCCTTTTCTTCACATGTCTGGAATTTTGTGGATTGGACATCTG
>JASMDC010000031.1:13842-42563 GCA_030753015.1 Candidatus Undinarchaeales archaeon
TCTCGCCAGTGAGACCAGGCAGTGAACCCCGTGTTCAGGCCGATGTTTACATCATAGAGTCTTACACCGAACTCTTTTTCAAGGTCCTCCCCTACACCAAGCAGCCGACCTTGTCCAAAAAGGTATACCAATTCATCATTGAGGTGCTCTCCGTTTTCATCGAAATACAGTACATCGATGATGTGACCCGTATTTGTACGGTTTCTCTGTTCGAGGGTGAAGACGGTCTTTTCCGCTGCATCCTCGGAAACCCTCTGGTTGTACCATTCATTACCGATCTTAAAACGGTTGTATTCGGATAGCCTAGGATGCTCCGCAGAGGTGATATAGAAGTACTCGGATCGCGGTATATAGGTGAATCGTGTTGGAGGCTTGAGCTTCCCATATACCCATCGCTTGACGTCCGCTTTATCATCCGTACCGGAAGTATTCACCATTGGGGTCATTACCGTAATGGTATGCTTGCCCGGTTCAACGTCCAGATTTATCAATCCGGGCACGGTCTTTTTTTCCTCGGTAACTAATGTGTTGTACTCACTGACATACTTCACATAATCATCATCAACCTTGACGACGACCTTGATATCGTTGAATTCTCCGAACCTATCCCCGGCATAGCTCCATATTTGAATTGGAATTGTGACCCCAAGACCTAAGGATAGGATCACTAGCAGTACCGTAAAAAGGTGCAAGTACCGCATACTATAGAGGAGTACGGACAAGGATATAAATGTGACTACGGACATCGACCCTATGGCCTTTTTCGGAACGGCGGGCATACGCGGCCCACTCTCCAAGGTATCCCCCGAGCTGTGCATGAACGTGGGAATGGCTCTCGCCACATACCTCGGCAACGATGGTAAGGTAGTAGTGGCCCGGGACGGACGCGTGACAGGTCAGATGCTCTTCCATGCTCTAACCTCCGGTATCATGGCCGGAGGGATCGATGTGCTCGATGCGGGTTGTCTTCCGACGCCCCTGTTAGCCTTTGCGTCCTATAACTATGTTGTCGATGGCAGCGTGATGCTCACTGCGTCCCACAATCCTGCCTCGGATAACGGCATCAAGCTGTTCACCTCCGAGGGAAGCGAGTTCGACCTAACTGCTGAGAAGCAGATCGAGGGGCTTGTGGGTGACGCAAGCTTCAACCTCGCTCGGTGGGACGAAATAGGTATGCTCAGAACTCTGGACACGGTGATCGAGGAGTATATCGACTACCTCCTCGGCTTCGTGGAGATGGAACGCGAGCTGCGGGTTGTAGTGGATTGCGCCAATGGTGTGGGCGCACTCGTGGCCCCACGTGTACTCCGCCGCATGGGGTGCAAGGTCATTACCACCAACTCCCAATTGGACGGCTTCTTCCCGGGACGACCTGCGGAACCTACCCCCGAGAACATACGCGAATTCACCCGGGTAGTACGCTCTACGGGAGCGGACATTGGATTTGCATTGGACGGTGACGCAGACCGGGTTGCTGTTGTCGATGGTGACGGAACGATCGTCCAGGACGATGCTCTCATAAATCTCTTCGCCCGTCTTGCCGTGGAAGAGAAAGGGAGCGGTACAGTAGTGACCTCTATCAACACATCACGGGCCATCCAGGAGACCGTGGAGACAGCAGGCGGCAGCCTCAAACGTGTGCGCCTCGGTGCGCTCCATGAAGGTATCCGGGAGACCGGTGCCGTGTTCGGTGCGGAGCCCTGGAAACTTATATTCCCCGAGTTCGGTGGGTGGATCGATGGAATATTCTGCGCTGCACGCATAGCTTCCCTGGTGAGCCATGAAGGTACGCTTGCGGACCTCGTGCCACCGGTCCCCGCCTACCCGCTGATCCGCAAGAACGTGTATGTCACACCCGGGACGCAGCCACAGATAATGTCCCATGTTCACGAACGTATGCTAACATCCTTCTCCGATGTGGAGAGCATGCTGGATATCGATGGATTGAGGCTGGACACATCTGACGGATGGTTGTTGGTCCGCGCCTCAGGGACCGAGCCCAAGATCCGAGTGGTTGCCGAAGGGCGGACCGACCGCATCGCAAACGACTACTTCACCAAGGGAATGGGTTTCGTCGAGGAAGCGCTCGCCAAGATTGATAAGTAGCTGGCCCCGATAGTTATATATTGATTGACGGGTGTCAGTCCCTTGAGCAGATGGTGGAGCGGACGGGGTCGATTGTCGGGGCACTAGTGCTCACTCTATTCATTGCCTTCGCACCCGGTCTGGGTGAAAAGATAGTGGAAGGTGAGGGGACCGTCACACTCGATATTGACTTTCGCTCCACCGAGGATATCATCGTTAAAGATAGTGCCACCCTGATTCTCCGGGACATGGAGCTTGACATGAACCAGGCCTATGATGACGAATTAATCATCAGGGTTGAGGAGCAAGGGAAACTCATCCTCTCGAACGTTCAGATTAGCTCGAACAAGCACATCGTGCTCAGTGTGTTGGAAGGGGGGTCCCTCGAGGCCACTAACAGCACGATAATCGTCGACGAACTCCTGACCGATACGACCGGAACCATAGCATTCACCGACTCGAGTGCACTGGGTTTCCTTACGCTGAAGGCAGATCGGGTAACGATGCTCCGTAGTCGGATACTCGCTCAACGGCTCGATATCCAAGCCATGAGTGAGGCAAAGATCGATGGCTGCCCGGATATTCAGAACCTTCACACACTTGACGCCCCATATTTCAAGATTATAGACTCGGTGATCGTGAGCCAAGAGACGCTCGAGCTCAAGGGCACATCGACGAGCTCTGTGGTATCCAATCTTACAGCCACAGCCCCGGAGATCCGTATATCGTCGGGATTCGAACTTGAAGTGCGCGACTCTTGGTTGAGTGCCAAGGAGCCCGAAGGATTGACCCTCATCCATCTCATAGCACCGACACTCCTGGTTTCCACTTCAAAGATGGAGGTCGCCGAAGGTCATCGGGCCGGCATCCTTCTGCGTGGGACTAATGTTGACGCCAGGAACCTCACAGTAACGGGAAGCTGTGACGTGGGCTGTGCCAACATCACGCTTGAGATCAAGGGCAAGACGCTCATCCTCCACTCGATCATGGCCAACCTCAAGGGGGGCTCGGCCCCTGATGGCACTGGTGGGCATGGCGCGAACGCCACCATCATCATCGCAAGTGACCGTATGACCGCTGCAGACCTCACCTTCACTCTCATTGGGGGATACGGAGGCGATGGACGGTTCATTGGTGGGAACGGTGGTAATGCCACCGCTTTGTTCCTCAGTGATGAGACATCCGTGGACCGCGGACTTGTCTCGCTTAACGGTAGTGAGGGGGGTGACGGGGGATTCGATCCCGGTGTGGAACTCCGGCTTGGAGGCAATGGTGGACACTCGTCAATGATGGTGCGAGCCAAGACTGCGACCCTTAGAGACATGACCTATAATGGCCTGGGCGGCTTCCCCGGGGACGCTGGGAAAGGGCCAGGATTATGTGGTGATGATATCATTACAATCGAAGCGGACAAGGTCACGGTCATCGGTACGGTCATGAACAGTAATGGTGGTGAGGGACGAGAACCTAACTACCAACGTAAGGACAGTCACGGATGTGATGGGCGGGTGACTCTCACGGGGAGGACACTTGTGATCGAGCACGACACGTTCCGGGCCACTGGCGGCGACTGTGCCCCGTCCACCGAGTGGGCCGCTGTAGGCGGGAACGGCCTCGTGACCGTCACAGGTGAGCAGGTGAACATAATGGACTTCACGGTCCGAGCGAACGGGGGCTCGGGTGGCATCGGGAAGGAGCATCCATCGTTCCGGACTTCTGGATGGGCGAACCTGACGCTAGAAGGCTCTACCGAGCTCTCTGTACTCGACTTCGACATTACAGCTGATGCCAGAATTGAGTCAAAGGCCGGCACACTTCGCGATCTGACGTTGAAGGGCACACCCCTCATCGGCGGTACCCTCTCACTTATCAATCCCCGCCTCAACGACGCCCGGTCACCTCTTCTAGATGCGGTTCAATTCCCATCCAATGACCGCTATCTCCTCAAACTTGATGTCACGTACTACCTTGACGTCACAGTCAAGGATAAGGAAGGGAAGGCCTTCCCGGGAGCGCGCGTTGCACTCTACGAGCCCCTCGGCAGCGAACCTGTCTATGTCGCACACTCGGATAGCGATGGTCATACGCGAATCGAGGCTCAAGCGGAGCAGATTACGCGGAGCAAGGATAATTTCCAAGGCAACTTCCGAGTAGTGGCGACCGCCTTGGGTGCGAAGGCCGAGAAGGGGCTCATCCTAGATACATCGAAGGCTTTGACGCTCACTCTTGACGCCGTCTATCAGCCCGAGCCGACGGTCCCGGTCGAGCCGGGTCCTGACGAGAACGTGACCGGCGGGACGCCCGGTACCACACCGGTTCCCGAGTTGGTAGTTCCTACGCCCTTCCCCACACCAACACCCCATCCCGTGACTGCTATCCGGGCGACGCCACCGCCCGATCCCGCCGACATGGCCGCAAGAGCCCGGGCACTTGTCAAAACCCAGCCGTTCAGAGCACTGGTAATGGCGGACGAGGCCCTAGCGGTCGATCCTTCCAACAAGCGGGCCCGACTTCAACGAGCCACGGCTCTCGAAGCGCTGGACCGGTACAAAGAATCGCAACTGATGTACGAGCTTGTGCTCATCGATGATCCCGGCGACGCGGAAATACGTGCTCGTGTCGACGAGGTCAAAGTGAAAGCCGAGGAGATTGCAGCCAAAGCCGCGACCGGAGATGCAACGGAGACGACAACTGGTGACCTCACTTGGACCATCATCAAGGTCCTTGTGGGCCTGCTGGTCGTAGTGTTCATCATCGGTGTTGCGATGGTAATCATGTCGAATCCCGCCCAACAGGACCGTGAGACGGAGGCTATCCGCTCTTTCACCCTCCAATGGACACAGCAGGGGTACACTCCCGACCAGGTCCGTGAGTACTTACTTGGTATGGGATACCCGTCTGAGAAGATCGAGGCCGTAATGATCGGAAAGTAAGACTGCACCTCGAAATTGCTTAGCTTCCGACCACATCGTACACGTCTATATCGTCCCCCTCGCGAACAGCGGCGAGCTCACGGGTGATTCCTTCATTGTTCTCAAGATTGACACTACCGCTATCAAGGTCGAGGCCGACCTGAACCCATTTGTCCCCGGAGACTAGTCTGAATCCGTCCTCTCTCATCACGACTTCGGCATCCGTCACCCAGTCGGCGTTGAACGTTTCCTTGATATAGTTACGAATGGGTGCATAGCCTTGTTTGGCTAAGGACCCCCAGGAGAATAGGAATGTCTTAGAGAGGGCGTCGAGTGTGACCTTTTCGGTCATCTGCTCGAAGTTCACCCTCCCGCGCCAAGCAAGGCACGGCGCATCCAGCCGTGCGCTGTGGAGGAGGACGCGCGCTCTTAGCCAGGGGATGAACATGAGCCCCTGAGTGAGCGTTTCAGGGACCACATAGGTAATGGTCTCACCGGGAGGGAGGCTCTGGGGAAGGCAGTCGGGGCACGCGGTTAGACGACCACAGGCGCCCCTTCGTGTGCGCACTCCTAAGGACGATGTCTTCGGAACGATACGGCCCAGGAGCGAGTCGATCACAACGAATGGTTCGAGGAGCGTTTCGCGAGAAATGTGGTCACTACCTGTGTTCCTCAGGGTGATGACAAGGGCCGGGCGTTCAAGGCGGCATGCTCTGGCAGAAGCATCCGATGCTAAGCTCATAGAATCGCAGGTCACTGCTATAGTGGTGTCAGGGGAGCCCTCGGACGCGGAGAGATCCCATACCACAAGGCAGAGCCCGACACTGACCATCGCGATCAATACCGTCACCGCAATGGCCATACGCCCAAATCCCCCCTCAGTTTCATCGATGTCCACGGATATTTGCTCACCTTCTCCCTCGACGAAGTCGCGTAAGAGGTACTCGCTGGACGGTGCGATCTCACCACGTCCCCGGGCCCATATCGCAGCGAGGACGACGAGCCCGCCAAGTACGAGTCCGATGACGATCTGCCAACGGCCGATACCGGACGATGAGGGTGCCAAGGCCACAGGCTTCGACCTGAGTGGACAGACATCTGGCCAGGTGATGACCATCTGGGCCGATGATGGTGTGGCTGCACACTCATCACACCTCTCGATGTTCAACGTCCCAAGCGGGTGTGCCCACGAGAAGGGCTTGGCACTTTTCCCATAGGGCACGAGCAGAGTCGTACCGACATCCTTGCTTAGTGTATCGACCAAGATGAGTGAGGCCGCGTGTCCGCCCGTGATCTGATCACGGGTAACGCTCGCCAGGGTCAGCGTCATGTCGCAGAAACGGCGGCGCGTACCGGTCGTGAACATGACGCGCTTCTCTTGGGCAATTACAGTCGTGATGAGTATGAGGAGAGTGAGAATGATGGTCGCTACGCACCACCTCGTCCTGGAACGTGTCATTCCTCTCAGCACCAACGGTCCCGGATGGTCCCGTCGAGCACATCGCAGGCAGCGAGATCTCCCACGACTTCTGACAGGCACCAAGCTCGGGACTCGCCGGCCAGGCTGTCGCACAGCTCATGGTTGCCAATGGTTGTGGCGAGGTAGAGGACACATGCGTCCCTGGTAGAGTTGGTAGCGATGAACGCGCACACGTCCGCATCTGCTCTGGCCTGGGCGCAGTGGTAGAGGCAAAGGTCCTGTGCCCATTCAACTGTGAGGGCGGTGCAGGGCTCGGTGCACTCCTCGTTCGCAAGGGCCTTGCACCAGTTCAGCTCAAGTGTCGTGGGGATATCGTCACAGATGCTCGGATCATCGAACGCTCGGGCGATGAGGGCTATGCACCGTTGGCGCGGGAAGCGGGCCTCGATCTCACGACACTGCTCCGCATTCCGGGTCTGGACAGCGAACAATGATGTGCATTCGCCCCGGAGACGGGTATTGACGATGTCATTACAGGGGAACACGCTCCGGGATGCTTCCGCGACCCTCGCTAGACAGTCGTCCCGGAGGGCGGCCAGGCCAATCTCCTTACACACGGTGTCGTCCTTTGTGTACACGGCGAGGTCATGCATGCAGCGGTCGCGGACCATGACCAGCTCGATGCTGGAACAGTCTGCCTGCTCCCCTCGCGCGCTGACGGACAGGACGCACGCAGCCATGCACTGTGAGCGCATCCACGGCAGCGATAGGTGGTCTGAGAGGCAACGCTCGCATGAGCCGGAGGAAACGGCCTGGCACCATGTGCGTGAGCTCCCCTCGGGGAGCGCGTCGCACAAGGCGGGCTCAACAGCCGCTGCAGCGACGGCTAGGATACATGTCGTCCACATGTTTGACGAATCGATCGCGGAGCACACCTCAGGTTCAATGCGACGTCCGGCCAGATGGACTGTGCATGCTCCGGTGACATTCTTTGTGACTATGTCCGAGGGGCAGGCAGTTACGTTCTTCCCACTCCTCACCCCGGCCAGTACGCACTGTTCCCTGAGCGTGAGCGGATGCTCGTTGGCAATCGGCCCGCAGAGGACCAGAGGGGCAATCCCCGGGAGAGCCTGAGAGGCGCAGGCCTCGCGCTCGGGGCCCTTGGGAAGAACGTCACACACCGACGGATCGCTTGTGGCCGCTGCTACTGCATGGACACACAGTCCTTTCGTAGCCTCCCCGAGCTGATTAACACAAATGTCGACATCGCCTGTCGCGAGTGCGACACGGATGAGGCAGGATTCGCGAGTCGTTTTGTCGGCCATGTTCGAACATGCATCAACCGCAGGAATATACGGTACGAATGCCTCGAGGCAGCGGTCATTGGACCGGGGATTCTGGACATTGGTGCACGCAGTCGCGTCCCATCCTCGGATCCCGATCCCTAAATAGCACTCGTCCGCGATGGCAGGATCGGCGATCAGAGCGCAAAGGGAGATGTCCGCTGTAGCGATCGCTATCGGTGAGAGGCAGGAGTCCTTGGCGAAGCTGCTGAGGATGGGATCGCAGATCGAGGGATCATTACGCTCTATGGCGACGGACCGGTAGCACCAGTCACGGTCCTTCTCCGCAGGGATGAGCTCGCACAGTGCCATATCTACCAGAGAGCGGGCCACTGCAGCGATACATGTGCCCTTCACCTCATCAGTAGCGATCTGTTCGCAATAGGTACTATTACCAGAGCGCTCGGCCAGCGAGGAGAAGCAGTCGTCCCGCAGCCCACCCGCGTCCAGCGCTGTGCACAGACCCTCGGTCCGTTGCTCCGGGAATCTGGCCAGACATGCGTTCCTGACGCCCGCGTCCTCGATCCACCGGCATCCGTCAGCGTCGTCGATCGTCGCAGCGAGGTCCCGGTAGCAGGAGCGTCGGAGTGGTTGGGCGTCGGTGTCGGTACGAACTCGCGCGCATAGCGTCATGTCGCCCTTCTCCTTCGCGGTCGCCACCACACACTTGTCCCGGGAAATGTGGACAACGCACCGTTCGCACACGCTCACGTCACCGAACGCTGGCACCGTTGCGATGTAGCACGAGTCGTGGAGCCCGGAATCGGTGATGGCCGCGCACAGGCCCGGATCGTTACTACTCAGAGCATTGTTCTTGATATCCTGCGCCTCGTCCACTGACTGCCCCCCGATGCATCCTGCAAGGAGCAGTGCGATGATGAGCAGCGACGGTAGCGTGCCGTCGCCCAGACCATTCTTCCTTCCCATGTTGCGGGAACGAACACGGCTAACCTTGATAAAACCTTGGTCGAGGATCCGGTGTCCGAACCCTATATAAGGTTGGGCGGAGATGAAGGAGCAGATCCCATGGAGAAGCTGAAGCGGAGCCTGTTCTCTTGTGAGGGTTGCGATGAGCGAGGATGGAAGAACGACACCAGCAAGCGGCTCCACGAGCAGATAGGATGCGATGCCTGCAGGCCACGTCTCAATCTCTCGAAGCTCGGCCCGACAGAAGAGGATGAATGATCACATCGAGCAGGTCTAAATGAGCCCGCCCATGAGCTCGGACCCGAAGTCGAACCTGTAACCGATATCCCCCTCGAAGGCCGCCTCTTCGTCGAGGCCCACCAGTTCGGTCGGAGTGAGCTCGTCCGAGACGTCTGACGGATCGTTGCTGATGATGTCCACATCATCCTCGTCCGTCCCATCGACCTCGGTTTGCTCCTCTTGAATCCCATCTGCCTCTGTGGTCCGGACCTTTTTGCTCTTCTTCCGGATCGGGGCGCGACGGCGCTGATCGAACCGAGCGACCTTCTCGCGCACGAACGCCACCATGTCGCCTTCGCTAAGTGTGAAGCAGCGCTCCCCATCGGATCCGTGGAGGCAGACGCGCAGGATCCCAAGATTGGACAGGTCCCGTGTGACGCGTGTGATCTGGGACCGCGTGGAGAAGCTGGCCTGCTCGAAGATCTCGGCAGCGGTGATGTTCTCGTTACCGTTACGCACCAGGGTGGCGATGACCTTCTGCTCGTTGCGTGACAGGCGGTTCCAGAGGAACTCCATGAGGCGGCGCGCCTGCTCGTCACGTCGAGCCAGCTCGCGTGCGTGGAGCTCAGCCTCGCGGCGGGCCTTCTCGGCAGTCTCTCGGAGGCGCGCCTCTCGCTTGCGCTGTACTGAGATGAGCTCGGTACGGTCGGCCCGCAGGGCGTCGAGCTCTGCGAACACTCCGGGTGCAAGCAAGAAAGCCAGCCGTCGCAGCACCATGCATTCTGAGTTGGCCCTTTCATCATTTTTAAAGTTCGCAGGGGGGCGAGGCGATAGCGGAACTTGGATAAACCTTGGCTGCAGTATAACGCTCGTGGGTGACGAGGAGGAGGCATTCGCCCGTGGGGAAGGAGACTTTGCTTATGGCAAGTACTCCGAAGCGGCCGAGGCCTTCGCTTCCGTAGCTGATGAGCGGCCCGACATGGCCGCGGCCTGGGTGAACAAGGGTGCAGCCCTCCTCAAGGCGGGGGACGTCGAGGGGGCCCAGGCAGCCCTCGAGAAGGGATTGGAGCTAGATCAGAAGTCGTTCGAGGCCCTCCTCGACCTCGGTATCGTGTACAACCTTCGTGGCGAGTTCGCCCGTGCACGGGATCTCCTCCAGCGGGCAACGGCCCTCTCTCCCGATGATCCCGATCCCTGGCTCGCACTGGGGACCAGTGCCAACATGCTCAAGGATCTTGACCTGGCGGAGAGCAGCCTGCGCCGCGCTCTCGGGATACGCGATGATCCGAATGTATGGATGCAGCTCGCCTCCGTGTGCAAGAGTAAGGGGAACACCAAGGAGACGGCCACCTGCCTGACGAAGGTGCTGGCGGCCGAGCCCAAGAACACGATGGCCCTCAAACGCCTTGGGTTACTGGCAGCGCGCTCAGGGAAGATGGAGAAGGCGGCCGAGTGCTTCTCCAAGCTCGTGGAGCTGGAGCCCGGGGACGTGGACGGCTGGACGAACGGTGGGCGGGCCTTCATGCAGATGAAACGCACCGAGGAGGCCACCCGCTACCTCACACGTGCACTCGAACTGCGACCCGGGCACGTCGCCTCGAGGACCATCCTGGCCCGTGGGCTCATAGAAATGGAACGGTATGCCGAGGCCATCCCCCACCTGGAGATGGCCGCTCAGGTCGACTCCCAGAACCATGATGTTGTCGGCGCGCTCGCCGATGCTTTCGAGCACACGGGCGACAATGCACGGGCCATCGAATGGCTCGGCAGGTTGTCGGCGCTCCGGCCAGAGGACGCAGCGATCCTCTCCCGTATGGCGAGGGCCTACCACCGTATGGGTCGCATGAACGAGGCCGTGCACTACTATGGCCGTGCCGTGACCGCCCGCCCGGGCGATTTGAAGTCGCGGGAAGCACTCGCGGATATCGCCTTGGGACAGCAGGACCATATGACCGCAGCAGGCCATCTCAAGTCCCTTCTCTCAGATGATCCGAAACGCCTTGACCGCTGGCGTCAGCTCGTGGCATGCTACCGGACCATGGGGGAGCTGGGGAGGGCAGCGGATGCACTTGACCAGCTCGTGGGGCTCGACGGGCAGAATGCGGACGCATGGATCCAGCTCGCAGAGCTTCGCACGACCCGACAGGAATGGTCCAAGGCCGCCAAGGCACTGGAGCGGCTCGCCGATGTCCGGCCCTCCCCCGCCACGACCGCTGAGCTTGGGCGGGCGCTCGCGAAGGCCGGGAACGATGAACGGGCGTTCGAGGTGCTCATCCATGCAACCAGCGGCGGAGCTAAGGATCCGCTTGCATGGCGTGCCCTGGGTGACCTCTACAAGAAGCGGGGCGACCACGACAAGGCCATGGAGTGCTTCGTCAAGGTAGTCGAACTGGATCCCGGCGCCTAAACATCCTGCTGCGTACTCCGAAATGACAGCTCACGCTGGATGTTATCCTACGTCCCGGAGATGACGGACGGCCTCAGATGGTGATGTCGATGATCTCGACACCCTCGTTCCGGAGGATGCTCTCCACCCGGTCCTTGTGCCAGAGGTGCATGACCACGATCATGTTTCCATCTGAATGTCGCTTCTTGAGCGCGGTCAGCTCCTTGTCGATGGACTCGGCCATCTTCTCTTCGCGCTTCTTGTCGAACTTGTGGAGCACGGAGAACACGCGCTTATCGTGCTCGCTATGGAAGCGCTCGCTGAACCAGGCATAGAAGTTATGGAAGAACCTCTCGTACTTGACACCCCAGTGACAGACACGGCAGTGGGGCGGGTGGTGGAACGGATTGTCGGCCGGCTCGTGGCCGATAACGATCTCGAACCAGTGGAACGGCTTGTGGATTAGCTCGGCGAACCCCATCACGTGGGAGGGCACCTTCTTGGTTACCATTATGTCCTTGCCCTTGTTGATGAGGTTGTCCTTGTGGTCCTGCTCGATGGCCGTTAGCTCCTCGGCGACCTCTTCCTCGATCTCGTGAAGGGGCACGTCGATGGCAAGGATGTCCGCGTCGACCTCCTTGGCG
Organism: Candidatus Undinarchaeales archaeon; assembly: GCA_030753015.1. Lineage (GTDB taxonomy): Archaea > SpSt-1190 > SpSt-1190 > JASMDC01 > JASMDC01 > JASMDC01. The sequence continues at coordinate 25,779 of JASMDC010000031.1, forward strand.
GCCTTGAGGATGTAGAAGAAAGAACCGTCCGGTTCGAAGTCCTCCAGTTCCTCGGCATCGATCTCGTTCTCGAGGAACTTCTGAACGAGCTTCTCGTCGAGATCGATCTCTTTCCCAACGAAGTCAAGGATGAACTCCTTGAGCTTTGCGTCCTTGAGCTTGCCTGCCCTGTACTTGTCTAGCTTCTCCTGAAATGGATCGCGGGGAAGCTCAAGCGCAACGGCTTTGGGCTTCTTGTCCATGATGTACCTCGCGGTCCATATTGCATGGGGAGTATCATACCTGCGTTGGCCTATGACGACGACGGTCATGTAGTCACCGTGCTGTGCTGTGACTCGAAGCTTTAAAAACTTTTAGCGAACTTGACGTTTTATGCGCGAGGCGCCGTGGGTGGAGAAACATCGCCCACGCCGGCTCAAGGACGTTCTCGGGAATCCTTCCGTTGTCAAGAGGATGAATGGATGGCTGCTCAACTGGAAGGGTGAACGCCACAAAGCATTGCTCATCCATGGCCCTGCTGGATGCGGCAAGACCACGGCCGCATACGCCCTTGCCGAGGAACATGACAGGGAGGTAGTGGAGCTCAATGCCTCCGACTTCCGGCGCAAGGTCGATATCAACGATATAATGGGTAACGCCGCGACCCAACAAAGCCTGTACCGGCGCGAGCGCATCCTACTGCTGGATGAGGTCGACGGGATACATGGCACCGCCGACCGGGGCGGCCTCCCTTCGCTGCTCAAGATCATACGGACCACCGCCTACCCCGTGATCCTCACGGCCAACGACATCTACCAGCCCAAGCTCAGGGCTCTGCGGCTCCTATGCGAGGTCGTCCCGTTCCGCAAGCCCGCGGTCGTTGCGGTGAAGAAAGCCCTGCGTCGTGTGGTCGATACCGAGGGACGAGACGTCGAGGACGAGCTCCTCTCCGACATCGCAAGCCGTTCCGGGGGAGATATCCGTGCCGCCATCAACGACCTTCAGACCGCTCTCGCAGGAGGTATCCCCCTCGCGGACCTGGAGGCGCTTGGGAACCGGGACCAGACACGCTCGCTCACGGAGGCCGTGCGCATCGTGCTCAAGACACGGAACATCCAGCATGCCCTCGAAGCGACGGACAACCTCACCGAGGATCCGGACACGGTGTTCACCTGGATAGCCCACAATGTCGCGCTCGAGTACGACGAACCTGAGGACCTGGCCCGGGCCATGGACCGGCTCTCCCGGGCCGATGTGTTCCGTGGACGCATATTCCGGTCACAGAACTGGCGGTACCTCGTGTACATGCGCGACCTCATGACCGCCGGTGTTGCCCTGGCGAAACGCGACAAATACCGCAAGTTCGTCAAGTACGGGTATCCCCAGCGTATCATTAGGATGGGGCGGAGCAAGGAGCTTCGCGCCACGCGTGACGAGATCGCCGAGAAAGTGGCGCGGCGGTGCCATACATCGCGTCGTGTCGTTATAGACGAGTACCTTCCTGTCCTGGTCCGTGTCCTTCCCCGTTCGCCCGAACTCGCTGAGGGACTGGGGCTCACTGAATCAGACGTAGCGTTCCTTGCGGAGTTCTTGCGCCGCTAACCGGAAGTCTCAGCTTCCATCTCGTTACCGGTCACGTTCGCGGGTGATGGGACACCGGACGGCCCCGTGACGTTGGCCGGTTGCGGCGTCGCCGTAGCGTTGTCCAACTCGGTGACGTTCACATCGGGTAAGTGGGGTGCGTCAGTAGCGTTGCCGGTGGTCGGGTTCCCCTCGCCGGTCACGTTCATGTCCACGATAACGTTCCCGTCCAGAGGCACGATCCTCTCGGCCGGTGGGGGGAGAGGTGAGGCGGCCGCGTCACGTTCGCATCGCTGGCGGAGGGAATTGATGGCCAGGGCGGTGCACAGGGTGGGGTCCTGGGCAGCGCGCGCACGGCATCGGACCCGCCAGTCCTCGCTCGTCATCCGGTCGCACACCTCTGAGTCAGACGCTCCCGTGTCATAGAGGCAACGATCGCGCATCCCAGCGGACGTACCATCACAGATGGAATGATCACCGACAGCCTGGGCCCTGGCGATGAAACACTCGTCCCGCTCGATCCCCTGGGGGCGGTCCATGCATGGTGCGGTGACCCCACCGCCCCTTAATGAGGCAAAGTAGAGGAGCGAACCCAGGACTATTACCGTGAGGGCCAGTGCCCACAGAGGGATGTGTGTCGTCTCCGGCTCGGGGGACGCCTCCCAGTGCCCGGTCTGCTGCCAGGGTTCACCGTACCCTTCCTGATAGGTGTACCCTTCCTGCGGGTCAGCGACGGTCTGCTCGTATCCGGCATTCTCGGTACCCTCCCAGGAGCCCGGGTCCACGATACTTGGGGGACGGACTAGCCTTATAAAGATAGAGGGGTCCTCCGCACAGCCGATGACCGACCACTACCATACGGTGCTCCCTGCCGGTTACGTCGTGATAAAGGCAAAGGCGGACGGACGGCGAACACTCAGCTTCCGCTACCGCGGGATGGCACAGTTCGTGCAACGTCTGTTCGCCGCGCTCGCGCGGCTCGAGGACTCGTACAATGTGCGGCTCCGTGACCCGCTCTCCCTCGTTCTCGAGTCGAGGAACGTCCCCTCCCGGGACATCCCACGCACGGTGTTCGGCATCAAACCATCACTGGTGACCATTGGCGTGGACGAGGAGGTGCGCGATATATCCGCCGGGTTCGAGGTGGGTGAGTTCATCGACGCTGCTCTACTCGTGACCCACATCGCCCGGACCCTGCGCCAGGCGACCGCGGTCACCGCGGAACAGATGCGCAAGTTCACCCGCAAACACTATGCGCCGGTCGTGCGGGGGAACATCAACTACCGGCTGAGCGTCCAGGCCGGGCTCCTAGATGCGATGGAGACTGCGGGGAACGAGCTCATGACCGCGACGATGGAAGCTTGCCGGGGACCTGGCCGTACTCTCGATGAGCTGGCAGCGGAGCTGTCGGCCCCACGCGACGATGTGGTCCGTGCCGTGCTCACCATGGAGCGGTGCGGGCTCCTGGACCAGCTCGGACGCGAGGACGGTGGGCGCTACCGGGCCCCGACGCCGGAAGGGGCCGAAAGCCCTGCGGATTCTTCATCCACATCAGGGACGAAGGACTTGGTGTCTACGAACGAATCGGTCGAGAGGAATGAATCCGTCCCCGAGAAAATCGACGATACGGGCAAGGGACCCAAGGAGTACGGTCTGAAGCGTGCTGATGGCGGGCCCCGTTCCTAAATCATCCCGTCCTGGACGAAGTGCGCGATCTGCTTCTTGAACTTCTCGAACCCGCCAAGTGTGTTGATGATGCCGTCCTTGAACTCCCGGTAATCGATGCAGGCCATGTCGAAGTCCGTGTCGAAGGCGAGGGTGTCCCCGTGGAGGGATGCCTTCATAAGGTTCATCTGACCTGAAAGCTCCAAGAGGCGCTGGTAGAGCATCTCGCGTCGTTCCGTCGAGATCTGATTGACGTTCCCAAGGATGAGCGAAACGCGCATGAACTTTTCACCGGGGATGATGATCATCTTCGGCTTGAGGTCGATGAGGATGACCTCTGGATTGTCCGGTGGTGTCGAGTGAGGGAGCCCGATCTTCTCGATCCACTGCTCGACCACCTTCCGGTTCACAACAGCGGGTTCGTCTCCTACCATACCGTCTCACCCGTACATGGCGTTCGCCATGTTGTCTGACTCCTGGCCCTCGATGAGCCGTTTGTACTCGTCGTGCGCTACCGCTAGCGCCTTGAACCCATCCTTGAACTCGTCGAAGCTCAGCGAGTCGAGATCGAAGTCGATCTTGATACCGATGGTTCGGAACATGATGACGAACTTCATCAGGTTCCACTCAGCGTTGGTCTCTAGAAGCTGTTTGAAGAACCGCTCGCGAGAAGGTACATCGATCTTGGCCAGCGGTTTGAGCAGCGTCATTATATGGGAGTACCGCATCTCGTTCGAGAAGTACACGATGATGCGGGGTTTGATATCGATGACCAGGCCGTTGTAGTCCTTGAGCTCGGGATCTACGAAGTACCGGAAGCCCATCCGCTTGATCCACTCCTCGATCTCGACCGGTGTGATACGGTCCATGTACTGCTCCACCCTCCCCTCGTGTGCGAGTTTTTATATACTTTTATCCGACCCTTGCCCGCATGGAGTGGCTCCAGGTTCGCGATGTGCTCGCTGGTGACGGCGCTGGTGAGAAAGCATGCATCCGGGGGTGGATCCACCGCAAGCGCCAGTCCAAGAAGATTGCCTTCCTCGTCGTACGCGACGGAACGGACGTCATCCAGACGACGGTACGCGCGGGTACCGAGCCCTTCCCAGAGGCTGAAAAAGTCACTATCGAGTCCTCAGTAGAGGTGGAAGGGACGGTGCACGCCGATGCGCGAGCCCCCGGGGGCAAGGAGCTGCGCGTGGAGAAGCTCAGGATCATTGGACTCTCAGATACCTTCCCCATCACAAGGGACCAGAGCACCGAGCTCCTCATGGACCTGCGTCACCTGTGGGTACGCAGCGTTCCTATGAACCGGGTAATGCGCCTGCGTGCAGCCGTCTTCCAGGCCTCCCGCGAGTACTTCGACACCATGGGGTTCGTAGAGGTCCATCCGCCCATGTTCATCACGGCCGCCTGCGAGGGGGGATCGACCCTCTTCAAAGTGCCATATTTCGGCAAGAAAGCCTACCTTACACAGAGCTCGCAGTTCTACTTGGAGGCCCTCATCACAGGACTGGAGCGGGTGTATTGCGTAGCACCTTCCTTCCGCGCGGAGAAGTCGCGGACAACGCGCCACCTCACCGAGTTCTGGCACATCGAGGCCGAGGAGGCCTTCTGCGGGCTCGAAGGGACCATGCGGACCCAGGAGGATCTTGTCGCCCACATCTGTCAGACCATCGCCACGCGATTCCCCGAGGAGCTGCAGGCCATGGGCCGGGATCCGGAGGTCATCGCTGGCGTGAAAGCGCCTTTCGAACGCATTTCCTATGACAAGTCCATCGACATCCTCCAGGGCAGGGGCGTCGACATCCCCTGGGGCGCGGACCTGGGCACGAAGGAGGAGCGGGAGCTCACGATGGAGTTCGAACAGCCGTTCTTCGTCTACCATTACCCCGCCGAGGCGAAGGCGTTCTACCACCGGCTCGATCCCGAGGACTCCTCCAAGGTGCTGTGCGCCGATATGCTGGCGCCCGAGGGCCACGGGGAGATCGTCGGTGGCGGCGAAAGGACCTGGACCATAGAGGAGATCATGTCACGCATCAACGAGGAGGAGCTCGATACCACCGACTATGAGTGGTATCTGGACCTGCGCCGGTACGGTGGCGTGCCCCATGCCGGTTTCGGTCTGGGGGCTGCCCGACTCATCAAGTGGATCTGCGGCATGGAGCACATCCGGGACGCTCTCCCCTTCCCTAGGACCATGAACCGTATCTATCCCTGATCGTATCATATTCACGAGGTTACTCACTATGTGTGCAAAATGTTCGGTATGCGGCGCGGACGTCGACCGCCTCTCGTTTAGGACCCCTGACGGCAAGAAGGTCTGCTCGGTCATCTGTGCCCAAGGGAAGCGGGAAGAGGTCAAGAAGAAGCAGTCCTTCGGAGTGTACTGAGGCAGGGGCCCGAACCCGGGCCTGAGGGGAAGGATATCCACGACCCCATACGGGGTGAACCGGAACTGTGCGAGGTACCATGGAGCGAGCAGTGTACGTAGCTAGGGCGGCGAGCCTGCAGCTCGCCGAGGGTGACTATACCCGTCTCTACTTCGGTGCCGAGTTCTGCCAACGTCTCGTCCCAACAACGAAAGAGCTGGGCAAGGCGATCGACCACGCCGCTGCCCACGACATGACCTTCACTCTCATGACCCCTTACGTCACGGGGGAGGGCCTGGCGAGTCTGGAGCCGCTCCTCGACGTCCTTGCGGACCGGGTACCGGATGCCGAGGTGGTCATCAACGACTGGGGGACGCTCCACCTGCTTGAGGAGCGGTCCGATGCGCTCACACCGGTCTTCGGAAGGTTGCTCACCAAGCAGAAGCGCGGGCCGCGGGCCGTGAAGCTCGTGGGGAAGGTGCCCGACACGATGCTCGATCCCCTGCGCTCAATCGGAGTGACAGCGCCCCTCTTCAGGAGGTTCCTCGCCACCCATGGCATAGCTCGTATGGAGCTCGACAATCCCCTGCACGGGCTCAATGTGGACCTCGCTGCGGGTGATCCACCACTGGTAGGCTCCCTGTACACCCCGTATGCCTACGTCTCCACGACCCGAATGTGCCTGACGAACGCCTGCGATCGGACCCGTGAGGCAGTTGGGATACGCCCTTGTGGGCGGGAGTGCGATCGCTTCACGTTCACCCGGACCCACCCGTCTATGCCCGTCCCGCTCATCCTGCGGGGGAACACCCACTTCGTCCGCAATGATGTCCTGCCAGAGTCACTCGAGGAACGCGGTATCGACCGCCTTGTTGTGGAACCGGAGGTGCCGCTCTAGATGAGCCCCCGTTCGATGCACGTGCTGGCGCCCATCAGTTCTCCCGATGACGTAGTGCCGCTGACGGAGGCCGGTGCTGACGAGTTCTACTGCGGCCTGCTCCCTACCGAGTGGCTCGAACGCTACGGCCTCGTGGGCTCCATCAACCGTCGCTATGAGATGGCGGCACAGATGACCGATTCGTCCGAGCTGGCACGTGCGATCAAGCTCGCTCATGACCGCTCTACCTCACTATTCGTCACGCTCAACGCCCACTACTATGTCCCCTCCCAGTACCCATTCCTCGCACGTGTCGTGGACGACATAGTCTCGGCCGGGGCCGATGGCCTGCTCGTCGCCGATCCGGCGTTCATGCTCTGGGTGCGCGAGCAGGGGCATGACATCCCTCTCCATCTCAGTGGAGGAGGTGCCGTGCTCAATCCGCGGGCGGCCTCGTTCATGTGGAGAGCCTTCGGTCTGTCCCGCATCGTCCTCCCCCGTCATCTCACTATCGCGGAGATCACAGAGCTCGTGACGTCCCTGCCCGACATCACATTCGAGGTATTCATCATCAACGAGCCGTGCATCAACGTCGACGGCTTGTGCACCTTCCAGCATGGGCTGACGGATATAACTGGTGACGACCTCAACTGCTGCGACATCCCGTGGAACCTCTCACTTGGATCGGACGACGCAGATCCTGTTGCCCTGCGCACCATCAGGTCCCATGTCGCTTCTGGACGGCGGGGGAGCGGTGCGTGCGGTGCGTGCGCCCTCCACGACCTCCAGAGAGCCGGTGTGGGTGCGGTGAAGGTGGTCGGCCGCGGCCTTCCGATAAAGGACAAAACACGTGATGTCGCTTTCATCGCTGGCCTGGTCCGGTTCCTTGAAGAGGAAGGTCCTGACCGGGATGCTTTCATCACCGAGGCCAAGCGGCGTCATGCACGTGAGTACCGGACGCTGTGCAAACCGCGGCTTTGCTATTACCCCGAGCCCGCTCCCCGCTGAAGCAGCCTTTTTATTCATTGGCCTCCTGATATGGGACATGAAGGTCGTGGTCGTCAGTGGCAGTATGCGCCCTGACGACATCGTGGAGAAGCTCATCGAGAGCTGCGAAATGGGCCTTAAGGCCGCGGGTGAGCCCATGGACGTGGAACACGTCGTGCTCAGGGAGGAGGAGATGGGATTCTGCACCGCTTGTCTCCAGTGCATGGAGAAGGACGGCCTCCCCCTGGGAGTCTGCTCGCTCCATAGTGACCGGATGCATGACCTCCTCATCACGATGCGCGATGCCGACCGTGTAGTTATGGCCACGCCCCTCATGATGGGAACGGTGACCTCTCTAATGAAGCGGTTCCTCGAGCGGTGCGCACCGCTCACCTTCAACACATCGCGGGGGCGACGTGCAAGGGTCAAGAAGCACAAGGGGAAGATGGGGGCGATCATTCTCGTCCACTCGTTCTTCCCGGTGCTTTCCCGGATCGTGGGCAAGGACCGTGGCGCTCGGGCGATGCTCAAGCTAATCCTCCGCGCCGCCGGTTGTGAGAAGGTAAAGATCCTCTCGATCCGCATTCCCCGGATCAAGCCCTACCGGGTGGACCGGGTCCGCGGCCGCGGATTCAACCTCGGTCTCGCCCTTGCCAAGCCCCGTATGAAGAAGGCTCAGCACGGCGCCTAACTTTTTATATCCTCGTTCCCACAGTGATGCCATGGACACCTTCGGGAGGAACCTGCGGACTACGTGCGCGGGAGAGTCACACGGCCCTGCAGTCGGGGTCATCGTGGACGGGGTACCCCCTGGCCTGCTTCTCCGAACGGAGGACGTCCAGCGCGCGCTGGACCACCGGCGCCCCGGAACTGCTCCTTGGACCTCGCCTCGTCGTGAGCCCGACACCGTGGAGGTACTCTCCGGCGTGCTGGAGGGAATGACCACAGGGATGCCCGTCATGATGGTGGTCCGTAACGCAGACGCCCGTGATGAGGACTACCCCGAGGGCCCTGTGCGTCCATCCCACGGCGACCTTGTGTACCGACAGCGGTTCGGCGTCGTCGCCCCGGGCGGAGGTCGGTATAGCGGACGGGAGACCGTCTCGCGGGTTTGTGCAGGTGCCGTAGCACGTGCAGTGCTCGCTCCCATGGGCATCATCATCCGGTCCCACATCGCCGCCATCGGCACCGTGAAGGACCCGCTGGACATGGACGGGCTCGATAAGCTCACGACGTTCGGAACCCATACCGAGGAGGTCGCTCAGGCCATGCAGGCCGAGGTGCTCTCGGCCAAGGACGAGGGCGACTCCGTGGGCGGCGTCGTCGAGGTGGTGGTCACGAACGTCCCACTGGGGCTTGGTTCGCCCGTCGCGGGCAAGCTCGACGCCGATCTCGCATCTGCCTGCATGTCGATCGGTGGAGTCAAGGGCGTGGAGCTGGGAGCTGGTTTCGCCGCCACCCGCATGCGCGGAAGCGAGCACAACGATCCTTACCGCCTCGTGAACGGAGAGATGTGCCCTGCCACCAACAACGCAGGTGGTGTGGTCGCAGGCATCTCCACGGGCGCCCCGCTCGTGGTCCGCCTGGCGGTGAAACCGACGGCGACCATCGCCAAACCTCAGGACACCATCGACCTGACGACCGGGGAGGAGACCTCCGTGACCTTCGGTGGACGTCATGATCCGTGCCTGGTCCCGCGCTTGCGGTACGTAGCCGAGGCCATGGCCGCGCTGGTGCTGGCCGACCACGTGCTCGACCCGGTGTGGCAGCGCACGAGCTCTAGAAACGAATAATCCGTGCACGATTCGAATAATTGAGCGTGGAAATCGATTTAAATCGGAATAAAACGGAAAAATAGTTGTTTATAACTTCTATTAAGCTATAATATTCGTTTTTAGAAACTCATAAACCGAAACCCATATAAAGGATCGAGAGACCTTTCAATCCAGATGGCCCTCTTACAGCAGATAGCTATCCTTGAGATATCCATCCTCATAGCCATCTGTACGTTCTGGATCCTGCTCTATTTCTACCTCAAAGCAGGCTCCAAGAAGAGCCCGTTACCGCTGGACGAGCTACCGCCCATCACCGTCATCGTCCCGGCCCATAACGAGGAGGGGAGCATAGGCAGGACCCTAAAGCACGTCCTGGACGCGGACTATCCAGACAAACATGTCATAGTGGTGAACGACGGCTCCACCGATGGGACGGCCGCGCAGATCGCCCTCTACGCCGATCAGGTCACCCTCATCACCCATGAGACGAACCTCGGGAAGGCCGCGGGCCTCAACCATGCCATCGCCGATGCCACGACGGACATAATCATCACCGTTGACGCCGACAGCCTCATCGCCCCGGATTCGTTGCGCAACATCGTCCGGCACTTCGCCGACTCCGACGTCGGTGCCGTTGCGGGCTGCGTCAAGGTCCACAACAACGAATCCATTTTCCAGAGGATCCAGGACCTGGAGTACCTCCAGTGCTTCTTCCAGCGCGAGATCCAGGACATGCTCAACGCCGTCACCATCACACCAGGTCCGCTCTCAGCCTACCGGAAGGACGTGCTCACCGCCCTGGGCGGCTTCAAGGACGACACCCTCGTCGAGGACTTCGACATGTGCATCCGCATCCACCGCCTGGGTTACCGAGTCCGCTCCGACGTGGAGAGCGTTGTGCACACCGTGGCCCCTGGCCTATCGGGTTGGTGGCGGCAGCGCACACGTTGGTTCCGTGGTGGTATCCAGCTGCTGCGCAAGCACTCGGACATGGTGTTCAACCAGGACTACTCCTTCCTGGGCATGGTCATGTTCCCCATGGCAATCTTCTGGCTCTTCGTGCCGGTCGTCGCTATCCCGACCATCATCCTCAACTCCCTCCCAGAATGGGCGCTGGTAGAGGCCAACCTGGATATCCTGCTGTCCCAGGGGTTCATGGCGCTCCTGGCCGCCCAGGTGGCGACAGCGAGCGCAAGCCTCTACACCCTCGGCAAGCTCACGCTCTTCAAGGCCCTCTCGGCCCTGTCCATGGTGCTCGGTTTCGTCTACATCTACCTGTCTATCCGTGTCTCCCGGGAGTCGCTGGCCACCTACCTAGTCATCCTCCCGATCATTGGCCTATACTCGTGCCTGCTCCTCACCGTGTGCCTCAAGTCCGTGGTGGAAGAGCTCTTTGTGGCCAAAGGGTCCGAATGGTGAGCGCCGGTGCGGCGTGACCTCCTCGTGCTCCCGCTGCTCCTTCTGTGCGGCCTGCTACGGTTGGCGCCAGCGGTCGGCGCTATCGCTCCCCTCGACAGTGACGGGTTCTACCACGTCCGCATGACCGTGGCGGTCCAGGACGATCTGATGGTGGGCCTCACGAGCCCCTATCCCCTATTCCACCTCCTCCTGGGGCTCATGTCCCGGGTGATGGATCTGGACGCCTTGGTCGTCGTGCGCCTGGTCCCTGCCGTCCTAGCCTCCCTGGGCGTGGTCACTCTATACGTATGTGTCCGGGACCTCGCCTCGTACAGGGCAGCACTGCTGTCGGCGTTCTTCTACACGACAACACCGCTCCTCATCCAGACCTCCTATGGGCCCTTCTCTTTGGTCCACCTCTTCCTCCCCCTGCTGGCACGCGAGCTTGTCCGACAGCGGAGCAAGCGGGCCATCGGTGTGCTCACGTTCGCCTTGGCCGCCACCGGCGGGTTCGCGGTGTGGCTTGCCGTGTTCGTGGTCTATTCGTTCACTTTCGGGTATGGGGTCCACAGACTTCAGGTCGTGCGCCGGGCCGTGGTCATCGGGCTCGTGCCGATAGCGCTGATGACATGGTTCGCAGGCACCCTTGTCCCCGAAGCGTCCACGGTGGGCCCTGGACGGCCGGACATCGGCATCCCCTCGGTGGGCATAGGTCTCCTCTTCCTCCTCCTCTTCCTGGAGTCCTTCGAGGAGGGGCCGCGCTTGGCCCGTTTCCTCATCATCCTGGCAGGCACCTGCTTCTTCGGTTACCTGCTGGGACGCGCCTTCCAGCTCGAATTCCTGGTCACTTTCGCCGTCGCTGTTGTGATGATGGAGGCAATTGGTGCCCATTTCTTCATCGGACGGGGCACGGCCGTCATCTACAGAGCTACCACCATGGTGGCCATCCTTGCCTTTGCCCTGCTCCACGCGTGGAACGTGAGCGATGCTATCCAGCCATCCCTCACATACGAGGAGTACACTGCCGCCAAGGGTATGACCGACCTTCCCGCTGACGCCGTGATCCTCTCCGACGAGGTCAATATGGAGCTGCTGGCGACCGTATCGCCGGTGGACGTGATGTTGACCCGAGAGGTGTTCGACCGCAAGCATTGGACGGATTTCCACCTCCTCATGGCCACCAACAACATCACCTGTGAACTGGTGCGTCGGCATAACATCACCCATGTGTTCCTATCTTCCCGGGTCCAGCGCCGGTTCCCCTATGCGCTCAAGTTCTCGGGCCTCCCTGCCGTGACAGATCACCGGATATCGGACAATCTCAAGCTCGTGGAGATCAAGTCGTACTGCCAGCACAGGGTGTGAGATCATGGAGAGCGTCGCAGCCACAGTGAGACAACTGCTCGCCGCAGATCCCCTTCTCACCTACTGCCTTGCATCGGGGCTCATGAACGTCCGGGCGGTGGCCCGGTCCATCAGACCACGCGTGGAGGCGCGGACGGGAGCACCTGTACGCGATGTCGCCTCGATCGTGAACGCCGTGCTCCGGTACCGGGACCACCCGTCCACCCGTGCCGCCCTGGCCGATGTTCGCGAGGGAGCTGCCGGCGCACGCATCTCTGCCACTTCGGGCATTGTCCGTGTCACGTACCCATTGGCCGAGGGAACCCTCCGCTCCCTGGACTCCCTCAGGGCCCGGGGCGAACCGGACGCCGTGTTCCAGCTGGCATCCGCAGGGGGTGAGGCGACGGTCGTGGCCGACCGACGGTATCTGACGGCGTTGCGCAAGCTCGAGCCTGGGGACCTCGCTGAGGGTGAGGCCGTGGTGACCGTCTCTCTGGACCGCGGACCCCTCCCGCCCGCACTGGTGCCAACGGCACTGGCACTACTGGCACGCATCGGCCTATCGGTTCCCTGCTGGGCCGCCACGCCACGGGGGCTCTGGTTGTGCGTCGCCGAGGAGGACCTCGCCACAACTGTGGCGGCGCTCCGCTCACTGGCCGCGTCGCCCGAGGGACCAGCTGACGTTTGAACGTAGGTCCTTCCGAGAAAATGTGATATTTCTGATAAGCTTATCAGAAAACTCCTGATAACTCTCGTGCCCTGCCCGGACTACCCCGGCCCCCGGAACGGCGGCGTCCAGTCATCGTACGTCCGCAGCCCTAGTGCGATCTCGGCCTCGTCGGGAGTGAGCACGGGGAACGGGTAGTTCATGCCGTCGTCCACGGCCACCCGCGGGCAGGCACAGCTCACCAGTGCCTCCAGGTGGAAGGGGAGGAGCGCAGCAGGCGACACGTCGTCCATGGCGATCAGGATGGCCTCCCTCCCCGCGCCCTCGACGGCCTCCAATAGCCCGATGGCCCGGTCGCGTCGGCCCTGGCCGGACTTGGTGGAGATGTACACGCCCCATTTGCGGGCGTCAAGTGCCCGGGCGATGGCAGCGAAGCGCTTGCGCTGGAAGCGCTCGGCCTCCTTGCGCCCGACCTCCTCCACCATACCGAGCTCGAGATCGAGCACGAGCACGGGACGACCGGTGGCCAGTGCCGCTCCCAGAGGATGGAACCGACCGGTGCCCAGGTACACCAATACCCGGTCCTCCGGGGCCGCCACGGCGGCGGACTGGTCACACCCGCTCACCTGGCCCGGGGCGAGGGCGCCCTGGGGGATGACGACGTCGTCAAGGGCTTCACGGAGCCGGGGGAGGAGCGGCAGGTACTGGACCGTTGAGATGAGCGCTGCAGGCCGGTCACCCAGTCGCTCGCGCAGGTCGGCCACAAGATCGTTCGGTAGCCCCCCCTCGTACTCGATGGAAAGGAAGTGCACCGGCACAGGTCGCTCGCCTCCGGGCAGGGGCGTGTGGCCGAAGTGGAGGACGGCGTCGACCAGAGGTGCCGCCTCGTGCTCGTGGAGGTCGCACGGCCCCCAGCATGTCCCGCCCCATACTATGGCGACACACCTGGTCTCCTGGCGGATGCGGTCGGCAAGGACCGCCGCCCGGTCGCGCACACCCTCGGGCACCTCGAGCAGGATGGTGCGGTAGCTGTGCTCCCGCACAACGGAGAGGGCACCCTCCTCGTCCAAGGCGTGCATGGGGCGGGATGCTAGAGAAAGGTTTATAATCGCATCCCCCCTTAAAAGGGGCGGTGGGCTAGGCCGGAGGGCTAGGGGTCCTCTGTTACCGCAAACCCTCTATACGGTAGGGCCGAAGTTCACGGGGCGGACAGAACAATCCGTCCCGACCCCGTTCATCGGTGTCGAAGCCACGTCCCGGTTGGTGGGCGTTGGCGGGCCCTTCGGGGCAACCGCCTTCGCTTGGTGAACCCGTCAGGCCTTGATCGGAGCAGCGGTAGTCGAGGCGTTCCACGCTTCCGGGGTTGCGGGGTGGAGCCTGAGCGGGACCTCCGGGACGGTGCGGGACGTTCCACCCGAGGACGTGTCCACCGCCTATTGGAAAACGCGTGCCGAGGTAGCAAAGCCTGGACTAACGCGCCAGCCTGGAAAGCTGGTGGTCTTCACGGACCGCAGGGGTTCAAATCCCCTCCTCGGCGCCTATCCCTTCTTGCTCAGAGCGTGACCTCTTCCATGCCCTTCAACAGGAGGACAACGTCACGCAGCTCCTCCGGCTCCCTGGCGAGCAACCACTCCCCGTCAAAGATAGTCTCCTCGACGACCTCGGTGATCCACGTGACCGAGTGGAGGTAGAACGTATGCTCGTCGTGGGAGGAGGCAATGATGAAGAGAGCATAGACCGGTGGAGAACCCTTCCCAAGGGATATGCCTTCCTTGCACCTGATCATGACGATCTCGAATCCGCTGTGCCCCTTGATAGGGACGGACAGAACTGCGCTCCCGGGCTTGATCTGCCTGATGTCCCGCTCCTTATGTTCCATCAGGAGTTGGTAGAGGTCGTTCACCCGCATGTCCACGCGTGGTGCCAGGGCCCGCGCCACGGAGCGCGAGAACGAGCTCGGTGTGTGGGACCTCGGTAGGTCGAGCACCACTGCGTTCTCCATCAGACGATTGAACCGTGCATCGCTCACGTCGTCACGCACCATCAGGATCTCCCGCAGTTCCTCGTCGAGGAGGTAGGTGGTGGTCCTGATCCCGACGATCCGCTCCACCATGTGGAGGAGCGCGTACTGCCGGTCGATGGTGCCGCGGGCGTAGAGGAGGTACCACAGGAGGGACACGGTGACGAACCCTGCCACGAGGACCAGCTGTGTCAGGCCCATGAATCCGATGAGAAGTCCGTAGCACACGATACCGATGATCTGGACCCACGGGTAGCCCGGGGAGCGGAACTTGGGGCGGTAGTACTGCACGTTGCTCTCCCGCATGAGGATCACTGAGAGGTTCACCAGCATGAACAGCATCAGCGCGAGGGTGGACGCCGTCTTGACCAGGGTGGGGATGTCGAGGAACAGGATCACGGCCACCATGAACCCGGCGGTAGCGAGGATGGCGACCCACGGGGTGCCCCGGGCCGATACCCACTCGAAGCACCTGGGGATGAGCTCATCCCTGCCCATGGCCATGGCCGTCCGCGACGCGGCGAGGATCCCTGCGTTGGCGGTGGTGATGAAGGCCAGGATGGCGGCGATGGCCATGACCGCGCTACCGCTGAATCCCACGAGGGCGTCGGCACCCTGGGAGATCGGCGTGAGGGAGCCCGCAAGCTCCTGGCCGTCGACGAGCCCCACGGTGACGAACAACACCGCAACGTACAGGAACGACACCAGTGCCCACGATATGAACATCCCCAGGGGAAGGTCGCGCCCGGGGTCCTTGACCTCCTCGGAGACGCTGGCCACCTTCGTGAGGCCGCCGAACGAGATGAAGATGACGCCTGCGGTCGCGAGGACCGAGCCAAGGCCGTGGGGCATGAAGGGTGTGAAGCGGTCCATTTCCACCGCCCGGGCGCCGAGGCCCAGGTAGGTGAAGAGGAGCAGGATGAGGACGGTCACCATGGTGGTCTGGAGCCCTCCCGTGAGCTTGATACCCTCGATGTTCACTGCCGTGAAGAACAGGCAGCAGGCGATGGCGGCCACCTTGATATGCGTGACGGGGATGCTCGGCTCCAGCAGCACGAACATCACACCCATCCCCAGGAGGGCGAAGGCGCTCTTCAGGGCCAGTGCGAACCACGAGGCGAACCCGGCGATGGTGCCGAACCGGGGCCCCATGCTCCGGTCGATGAAGAAGTAGACGCCGCCGGCCTTGGGCATGGCGGTTGAGAGCTCGGCCTTGGAGAGGAGGGCCGGGATCACGAGGAGGCTGGCCAGGGCATAGGCAAGGATGATCCCGGGTCCCGCTTTCGCGAACATCAGCCCGGGCAGGACGAAGAGGCCCGAGCTGATCATCGCCCCCGAGGCGATACTGACTAGGTGGATGAGGTTCAGCTCTTTCTTGAGCTCCATTCGGGGCCTCATTTGCCGTTCAAGCTTATTAACCGTTCGGGCTTGCGGCGGTGACCAGCGCGCTTCGGACGAGCTTCATACCGGCCCAGAGAGCGTCGAGCTGGAAATGTTTGCTAGCGGTGCGGTCCACGAGCATGGTGGCCCGTGCGGGGAACTCCTCGTCCTCCAACCAGAGCAGGACGGCGATTGGGAGACGGGGGAGCAGGAGGAAAGAGAAGGCCGCGTCCGCGTATTGCTCGGGCCGGCCACCGAGCGTCTTGCAGGCCTCCTCGAAGGCGCCCCTGTCGCTCCCGAACCGCTCGACGATCCTGTTGACGGGCACCTCGTGGGGTCTAATGAAGAACTCGCGTCCTCCAATAAGGTCACGCGGGCCCACCCATTCGCCGGACGGAGGGATCTCCTCTGCACCCAGCAGGTATGAGACTATGACGGTATTGCGCATGAAGTCGGATTTGGACGGAGCTGGCGGCTCGGTCCGGGCGACCTCGCGTTTACTCGGATCAACGCGATAGACCTCGTTCAGCACATAGATCTCGTATGCGCCGTCTCCATCGAGCCTCACACCGGCCCGGCGGGCGACCTCAGCGGGCTCCAGAGCAACCAGCCTTTTCCACAGCTCGGCACATACCATCTTTGAGGGCTCGTAGTGACCTCCAATGTTTTAACTCTTTTTTTGTTTCGACGGGAAGTCCCCTTACGAGAGGGAGGGGATGGAGTCGAAAGGGAAATCTGCATGG
>JASMDC010000032.1 GCA_030753015.1 Candidatus Undinarchaeales archaeon
GGATGCCGTGGGCGTGAAGTCGCACTCTCCCTCGCACGAGGTGTAGTCGATGTTGTCACCGGCCTCGCAGTTCCCGCGGAGGATGTTACACTCGGGGTCATCGCCTTCATAGGAGAACGTCTTCGTGTCCTTGTCGTCCCCGCCATGGAGCAGCTCGATCTTCCTGAGCTTGGTCGTGCATTGGCTCGTGAACGAGAAGTGGAGCGGGTCGCCCTTTGAAGGACAGATATTGAGGTCGAGGTCGATGGGCGGATCATAGATCGCGATCTGCGGTTTCTGGACCTTGATATAGAACTCGTCGCATTCGCACTGTTTCACATCGAACGCGCAGGTCGTGGGATCACAGGTGATCTCGCCATCGTTATTCACGTCCCGTGCGATGAGCACCTTGTGCTGGCCTCTTGCGGTATCGGCCGGTATTTGGAAAGAGCAGGTCTGCTCGGTACGGTACTGGAGACCGACGCCCACGCTACATGTAGCTAACGGATCGCCAGCTATCTTGTCCAAGTAGACATATGCCTCTCCTGCAGTACAGGTGACGCGATACTTGAACGATATGGTCGCTCCTGGGCAGAGCTCGGTTATCTCGGGCGAGTCGGTGAGGTCGAGCTGCGGATCGACGACGTCGAAGGACTCGTCCCCCATACCGAGGCGCCATCCATCGGCGGATTTTGCAGAGTTGGCAGATCCGAACTTGCAGATGCTGGACATACGTGAATCGGAGTACTGGTTGCACCCCCATCCTCTGTCTCCCTCTCCGCCGCAATCGGGGCAAGCGTAGTGGCCGCCGCTGTCGCACACACGGGTAACGGAGTCGACGTACACCGTGTAAACGCCCGGAGCATTGGGGGCAGGATAGTTCGCCGGTGTCTCGATGTCCGAAGTAGCAGTGCTCCACACCATGCACTTCGCGCCGCTGCTCTTCCTCAGGAAAGCGATGACTCCTGGATTGCTCACCTTCTTCGTGCAGGAGCCGTCCTCGCACAGCATGCATTCCGTGTTGGAGAGGTGGCGTGACGATTTGCCTCCCATGTCGATGATGGGTGAGCGATGCATATCGCAGACAGGGTTGGTCCCGGCCTCAGGGATGTCACCGCACCGTGAGATGCGAGCGTACGTGCTGAAGTAGTGCTGGGTTCCGCCGTGTCGCGAACCGTCGCTGCAGACAACGTTGTACGCTTGAAGGGCCGCCTTGAAGTAGATGATGTCCCCGGGACAGATCTGTCGTCCGACCTTGTCAGGATCGATGTCGAAGTTCATGGTCACCGTCCCCTTGACACCTGTCGACTGTGCAGCACCCCAGGTATGGCCACAAGTATTCATCGTACCGCAAACGGCAGCGATGTTCACCTTGCAGGTCCCTGTCTTGCATGAAATGCTCTCATCGTCCCCGGTCCCCTTTACACGAACAGCGAAGCCTTGGGAGCCCGTGGACGTCTTCGGATCAACGGACAACCGGCACCACGGATTGGCATCCATGTCGTCGAGGAACACACCTCCGGTCTCCTCGGCCGTCGGTCCCGGACAGGTACCCTGCTTTTTACCGCCCATATGAATATCGAACTCAGAGCCCTTGGGGTAGCACTTGCTGTCGACCTTTACGTAGATAGATGCTGCAAGGCATGTATCTGTCGGGAACACGTAGAAGTCGATGTTCCTTCCGGAGACCGGGAGGTTCAGGGCAGGCGACGTCCTGTAGTACTTACCCGCGCCGTCCCCTTCAGCGACGATATTGATCGAATCGCCATCGAAGTCAGACGGGATGAGGAACTCGACATAGCCGTTCTCATCGGGATTCTTGACGTTCCCGATCACAGTGTCGCCGTTGAGCATCTTGACATTGACCCGGTTACCCCTTGTAACCCCCTGGCCCCATTCATCAACGACGCGTACCTTGAAGGACACACCACGGCACCCGCTGTCCGGTGTCTCGGCAACCGTGATGTCGCTCTTGAGCTTGACGGTCTTATCAGCGATGGACGAGCCCGTCTTGAAGGCAACCACCTTGAGCTCGCCGACGAAATACACCATGTCCATGACGGCTTCGAGCTCGGAGTCCCAGTTCAGGATTCCATTCTCGTTCGTAACGCCATAGCTCATGACGCGCTCATTGCCCTCGTTGTTGAGGGCCCGGACCTCTACAGAGGCCTCTGGGACACCGACGCCACCAGCGGTCACTTCGAACACGAGCTTGCTCTTGGGGTGGATCTCTGACACCTCTTCACTGGAGATGTCAAGGACGCGAAGCTCAATGAGTGGCACGTCGACAGCTATGAACTTCTCCCATTGGTAGAAAGCGCCGAACTCATCAGTCGCGTTCGCGACTAGGCGATAGTTACCTTGATCTATGTTGTGGAGCTCACAGTGGAGGGACGGATCACGTGACCAGCACTGGTGTATCACAGCGCCCTCAATGTTGTGGAGGGCCATGTGCGTCTCCACGAGCTCGTCCCCCTCGGGGTCCTCCCATGTGAGGTCGATATCGAACTTGGTGAGCATATCGCCCCCTGCTTGAGGGATCTGTTTCATGTGCTCTTCTTCGTTGCCCGCATCGATGATCTTGGGTGGATTGTTCTCGATCATCAACCGGACACCAGTACTGTCCCACTGGTCCTCACCTGAGTCGATGAAGATGCCACAGCCTTCGATGGGAGTGCCATACGGATCGAACCTGAAGTAATGGTAATCGTGAGTGAGCTCTATCTCCTCCACGATCTTCTGGTCGCCCATGAGCGGTTCACATGTGTTGAGTATCTCTTCATCACCCCTGAATAGGACCCAGATGTCACCAAGTTCCTCCTTGCAGTCGAGGTTCTGGGTGTAGTTGTTGCTCTGGCAGAGGGCGACGGTGTAAGCGACGGGGTACTCACAGTTCGTGGAGGCATAGTACCACACTTCAGCCTTGTGGTTTCGGTACTTGGTGGTATTGAACATGACCCTGACTTTCTTGGGATTGCCCGAGGGATCGTGGTGCTGGGGGTCGTGGGTGATGCAAGCTTCGTTCTTGGTATAGCGTTTCCATGTACACGGATCCTCGGGTTCCCCTGGTTCAAGGGAACAAGCAGCATCGATTACGGCTCCAGTGATGTTGTTATCATCGGGATCGTTCTCATTGAGAAGGATGTAGGTACTTTTCTCCCGAATACCCGGTTCATCGCCGGCCGCAACGGCGTCGAATGTCGCCAATACGAACGTAACGACCGCAAATACCATTAAAAATCTAGTAATATCTCTATTTTTCACTCTAGCCAACAATACCACCCCCGAAGATTGGACTTCTCTTTTAAAAACTTTTAAAGCTTCGTAGTATTTATACCTTGCGGTGAGTGATTAATGCCATTACAGCGGCGCCTTATCACGATTTTATTCGTGGTTTTTTGTCTTTCGTTCGCTAATTCTCCAAACTTCATCCGCGGCGAGATAGATGGAAGGATGGACAGGACGTCCTATGCTGCTGGTGATACGGCCATTATGAAAGTAGGTATCATGAACAAAGGTTCCGTACCGGTCGTGGACGGCTACCTGACCTTCATGCTCACCAGAGGGAACGACACTCCCGTCTATCCGAATTATGTCATTGACGAGAACGTGGTCGCTGAAAAGGTCGCCTATGAGATAAACATCCGACCTATCGACACGATCGAAGTCGAGACCACGTTCGATATCCCAGTGAATATCCCACCGGGAGAATACAGGATGGATACATACTTCACAACTCCGAGAAATCCGATTTCAGGTCTTCCCTTCATCTACTTCACTCCGAAACCCATGATGATCCGATGTGGTGAGATCACGATCTGTCCAACGTTCAACATCACGAACGAAGGCACGTGGAAGGACCTGCGGATCGATCGGGAATCGATGCTCGTTGCCGGGATGCCCGGGCAGACCGGTCGGGTCGACCGAATGCCTGAGGAGGGCAAGACCGTATTGCCGCTCATAGTCCTCCGTGAGTCGGGTCTCGATCCCCGCACATGGGCGTGGGGCATCGGGAACGTGTTCGGTGTCAACGAGTGGCGTTTCACACCCAAGGTTGGTTCTGAACAGCCCGTTTCTTTCATGCTCGAGAACCGCGGGCCCACGGACACTACGAACGTATCGGTCACCGTCGAAGCCTATACATGGGACGACACTAAGCCGGAGTCCGGCCTGACTCCTGAGATCCATTCACGTCCCAAGACGAACAAAACGTATTATGTGGGCCCTATCAGGATAGGCGAGAAGGTCTGGGCTAACTCGACATTCATGCTCCCGGACCTCTCCACTGCTTACTCCATACTCATCACCGTGAAGGACGAGAACGAGACCCTCACCATTTATCGGAGCCGCGTCGATGTATGGGGCGTCGGCAGCCGGATAACGAGCATCAAGCCCTCGAATTACAGGTATGAGTCCGGCGATGTGGTCAACATCACAACAATGATCCTGTCAGCATCGGACGGTGTCAACAAGGGAGAGAATCTCTTCCTCAGTATAGAGATCAACGATCCTAAGGGCAAGGTCGGCTTCTTCGTCCATCCGGAGATGACCATAACAGCGGACGAGGCGTTCAGTTTGATCACGACCAGCATCCCTGCGCCACGCCGGCTGCGTAACTTCACCATCCACGCGAACCTACGATCAGGGCCAAAGATCATCGATGACGTATTTATCCACATCGACAAGGACAAATTCCCGGCCAAGCTGGTCAGTGTCAATGTCACGACCATCAAGAATGGGAAGAATACAAGGGATTTCATGCCCGGGGACAAGATGAGAGTGAATATCGAGCTCATTGATGAGGACGGCGATCCAAAGGACGGAACGATCGATGCGAAGCTCATCTTCTCGAGCGAGACGGACGACGAACAGCAGGAGGAGCTCATCGCGTTCGGTAGAAAGATAGATGGGACGTTTACCTCCGACCTATTGGTGCCACCATCCTGGCTCGGTATGCAGATCACTCTCTTCGTCAAGGAGCGGGAGACAAAGCTCACCGGTTATACCTCCATCTTCATGAACGAGTGGAAGCCCCCACCCAAGCCATCAGGTGATGAGGACGAGGTGGATGTGACGATCGAACCAACTGTCGACATCGTCCCCATCATACCCACTGATCCGAAGGTGTACTATTTCTTCGGTGGCGCGGCCATCCTGGGCATCATACTCTTCGTCGTCATCTTTGCCCTCCCGCCAAAGAAGAAGGTCATCAAGGGCGTCGAGTGAGCAGGGACGGATATGGGGTCGTTCGGACGAACCCTCGCGGTGGTCGTGGTCCTTGCGAGCATTATCGTCCTGCAAGTAAACGCCTTCGAGACCGATCCTCCGTACCGTGAGATACTTCGTGGATTAGCAGCTTCGAAGAGCGATGATGACCTATGTGGACCACCTGACGCTTGGAGCTGCAACATGGGCTATTTCCAGGCGCGGATGATATCGGCTTACGCGGCTCTCTACCAACAGACCGGGAACACGACGCATCTTGTGTGGATGCGCAACTTCGTTGACACGAAATCCTCTGGCACTACTGGATGCGGACCTCCAGACGATTGGCAATCTGCAGAGAAGGACCATAGTTTCGTCATGGCGGCCTACGCGCATGCTCTCGAGGTGGAGGGTGACGCTGCACGTCGTACACAGTATTCCGGATACCTTGAACAGTTCGCCTCACATGGATCACAGGATGCAGGGACTCCAGGCCCTCATCAGGTCGGTAACGACCACAGCGCCATGGTGATAGGCTACCTCCGTGCTTTCGGCCAGACCGGGAGCCAGCCTATCAAGACCCACGTCGACAAGCTCGGTGTCAACGGGTGTTCAGGTTTGGGTCCGGACCCACAATCACCTGCTTTCTACAGGTGTGACCATACTCTCCTTCAGGCCGAGTATATCATCGGGTACGCGGACGGGTACGAGGCGAAGGGGGACGCGACCCACCTCAAGCGGCTCAACGCGCTCATGGCGGCCGGCTCGAACGACACGATCTACGGATGTAACGTGGTCGATGATTTCGACTGTGGGGACAACGAATATCAGGCGCTCATGATGCTCGCATCGGCCCGCGCCTATCAGGTAACACAGAATGTAAGCCATCGGGCAGCCTTGGACCATTTCGCCTCGACTGCAGCCGCTGCAGGCGACTGTGGCCCCCCTGATGATTGGACGTGCATGGGTTCCTATTACCAGAACATCTATCTGATATCGTACGTGAACGCGTACCTCGTAACAGGGAACGATACCTATCTCGGTTGGGCGAACGATATCGCAGAGAAGCTCGTGACCTATTGTGACGGGTACAAGTGTGATACTAACCAGGGTATCGTCATCATGGCGGCCCAGGCGATCTCGACCCTCTATCCGGACATTAAGCCCATCAATGCAACGCTCAATGACACGGCGAGCGGTCGCGTCGTCCGTCTCGCTGCACGGGCAAGCGATCCAGCAAAGGGGACGTACCGTGCGCTGCACTATGCACGCCTTGACTATTCGGACATAGCTCACGGGCTCACCTCATGCACGTGCAAGGTTGACGGAGGGGCCGCATCGGACTGTCTTTCAGGGTCATTCGCATCGGTCGACCTACCACATCCTGGCAATGCGACGATGAACATCAACATCACATGTACCAATGCTGCGGGACGCAAGACCTCACGTGTCAGTTCTGTGGTCGTGAAGGAGGATGTGCTCGATATATCCTTCGATAACGTAACCTCTCCCGTCAATGAAGCGTTCAATGCCACTGGAACGGTGAACGATGTCGGTTCGCTCGCGTGCACGGCACATCTTGCTCACGAAGGTACTTCCAAGGAGAACACGATGCATGCCGGGAGCGGAAAGTTCACCATCGAGGTCGCCCCCACCACGGACGGTGCGTATGAGCTGACCATCTCATGTTCCGCATCAGGGTTCACGACGACGAACGTGTCGATCCCCTTCACGGTGGACATCACGCCTCCGGACTTCGACCTTTCTATCGTCGCCACCAACGACGATCCCTCCGTGAACATCACCATTTCTAACGCTGCGGACGCGACGTCAGCGGTTAATGCTTGCTGGACCACATTGAACGCCACCAACCTTGGTATCAAGGTCCCGTCACAGGGCACGGTCGCATGGAACGCCTCGGTAGCTTGGGGGTCTCACACGATCGTGGCAAAGTGCAACGACACGTCTGGGAACGTCGGAGCACGGAACTCCACGTTCTGGGTGAACAAGACCGAGGTCGCTCCAACCCCCACGCCGAACGTGACGGTCGTACCCAACGCCACTGCAACACCCACGCCGAACGCTACAGTGGTGCCCAACGCAACAGCGACTCCAGCACCCACCCCACCACCTGGCACCAAGACCATTATCATCAAAGCGGACCCGACATCGTTCTGTGGGTATACCGTCCACCTCAATGACATTGCACCAACGGGCGACACGGCCTTCCTCGAAGTATTGGAACCGGACGGCGCCACACACGTGTTCCTGGTCAACTATACGTCCGTGCAGTCCGGTATAGAGCCCAAGTCCCTTGAACTGGGTAACTTCTCGATCACTGTGTATCGGGACTGCGTAAACACGGACGCGACCGCGGAGGTCTATCTATCGATGGATGGAGGATGCTCAACGCCCACGCCGTCAGCATCACCCACGCCAACTCCCGAGGCAACAAGCACAGCAACACCTTCACCCACTCCAGAAACGAGCATGACCCCAATACCCATCACGGTCGCAACACCGGTACCGACAGCCACCCCGTTACCTACTCTCGAACCACCAGAACCTGAAGGGACACCGACCCCGACGCCCGTTCCCGACCTGTCCACGTCGCCTACGCCCGAGCCCACGATGCGGACGGAGGTCGTAGAACTCGAACTCCATCTTACTCCCACTCCCGCCCCCATACCCGAACGGTACGAAGAACTTGTCTTTCAGCTCAGCACAGTGGAGCGTGAGAAGCTCGATGCCAAGGGGAGGGCTATCATAGAGATGGCCCAAGAGGCTCTGGATGAAGCACGACAGTTCGAGGCCGAGGGCGATATCCAGATGGCACGGATAAGATATGGGCGTGCAGAAGTCCTGATCGAAGGTCTAAAGGACAGCCCGGAGGATGATTGGTCCAACCTCGGTTATCTCCTTCTGTTCATCTGCCTCCTTACGATGGTGGGTATCGGTCTCCTCTACAAGTCCACGATAAATACCATTGAGACCGAGGGGGATGCGTACGAGTACAGCTCGTATTACGCTAACAGTACCGGCTCACCGTTCGTGTGGACCGAGCGTGGTTGGGAGATGGCAGAAGAGGGCGGGGAGCAGACTGCTGAAGCGACCGTCGTGAGCGAGGATGCGGCCGGACAGGAGCAATCAGTTCAGTCGACGGACCAGACAACTGATGTGGCCACGGAGGCGGTCGTAGCGACCGATGCCGGGTCACCTTATGGTACATCCACCTACGACTCATATTACGCTGCACAGTACGGCTACTACTATGCGTACCGTGACACGGGCGAGGTCCAGGCCACTGCTGAAGCGGACCAGGAAAACGGTGACCAGACGCCCGCGGAGCAATCCCAACAAATATAAATGCCCCAGACCAATATGTGGCTATGAAGAGGGTGTGGTATCTTCTTGTTCTAGCGATTCTGTTCGTGGTTGTAATACCTCTGGCCACCTCAGGACAGGAGGTGACACACGATTATAAGCCATTCATGGAGCGGGTGGCTGCTTCTCGTACAGGATCAAACTCATGCGGTCCGCCGTCCTCTTGGGACTGTAGTCACGGGAACGTCCAAGCGGACCTCATCATGGCACACTCGAGCCTTTACAGGCAGACGGGTGAGCAGAAGTACCTCGATTGGATGCACGCTTACGCCGACCATAGTTCGACCAATGAGCAGACGGGTGCAGGCCCCGGGGACTACCGTAGCGGGGAGAAGGACCATGGGTGGTACATGGTCGGATACGCTATGGCCTACCTCGCTGAACCCGACTCCAGTAAGAAATCGACCTACAGCTCCTACCTCGATAATTTCGCGAACCAGGGTTCGATCGACGCTGGTCCGGTCAGCGGTGGCCAGGTAGGGAACGACCACGTGGCCATGGTCATCGGCTATTCCATGGCCTATGGTGCTGCAAAGAGCTCGACGGTCAAGGGGCACTTCAGTGGATTCGGCACACAGGAATCGGGCATCGGGTCCCGTACCCATGGTGAGTACATGCTAGGGTACGCTGAAGCGTATCTCGCTTCGGGTGAGAGCGGGTACAAGTCGACCCTCATCAGCCTGGCGAACACACGGCCCGCCGATCCCAACATCGGGTGCACGACCGGCCATGACTGCCACAACGATGAATGGCAGGACCTCATGATCCTCGGTCTCGCCAAGACCTATGAGATAACCGGGACCGCCACTTACAAGGACGAGATGGTAGCGTACGCCAACGTCAGGCCGCCCGATTCCTGCGGACCTCCCGACCATTGGGACTGCGGCGACAGCACCCTCCATGCGAACTCTATATTCGCCTATTCCAAGGTATACCTCACAACGAACGACCAGACCTATCTCGGCTACCTCGACCAGCTGGGCGACCGTGCCATTAACGGCGCCCCGTGCGAGGTCGTGGGAGATGAGGTTCATTGCTCGAGCGGTACGGGCCGGTTACTCATGGGCCTCCAGATCCTTGCCACCATCTACCCATACTTCGGTGAGATCTCGGTATCTCCGGAGACCGCCTCGACGGACCTGACCCTCTCGGTATCGGTACCTGTCGGTGACCTACCCAAGGTAGAGATCACCGCAGGATACTTCGGTCGATATGACTTCTCCGGCTGGCAGCAAGGGGTCGCATCCTGTGACTGCTGGCTCGGCGAAACGAGTTATGCAAGCTGCCTGAGCGGTTCTTCCGCAGGATTCCAGGTGGCCACGCCACAGGCCGGGAACCACACGATCCGAATCGCCTGTACGAACAAGGCGGGTTATACGAACACGCTCACATCCTGGGTCGTCGTATACCCCGATGGGATCCACATCGAACATGACGACCTATCCTATGTGAACACGACGACCCATCAGGTCGAGCTCAACTACACCTCTGCCTACGAGGTGGACTGCTCGGCGACATTGATCGGTCCTTCCGGCACGACGAACCCCCCTATCTCCGGGGACGGAAAGAACGTCGGTACAGCCGCCATAGTCCTCACGCTCTCGCCCGACGGTGAGTACTCGCTCGACGTCGCCTGCCAGAACAGCCAAGGGAAACAGGCGTCCTTCAACCTCGCGTTCACCGCCGATATTGTCGCACCCGCGACCACGATCGCAGTATTGGAGGAGTACAACGTCCAGCCCATCACGGTCGGCGCCACTCAGATAGGTGATGCAACGGCGGGGATCGATACCTGCCGAATCTTCGTTGACGGGGACCTGAGTGGTACGAAGGCGCCAACTGACGGTTCCGTATCTTGGGATCTCGACCTACCGGAGGCCAGCTACCATTTCAAGATATGCTGCTACGATAAGGCCGGGAACGAGGGATGCACGGAGAAGATCTCACAGATCGACCTCACACCTTCGGCAACGCCCCACTCGACCTCTATCGGATTCACGACAGCCACACCATCTGCGACACCTCCGCCTTCAGGGACACCCTATCCGACCCTCACCCCTCCGCCCGACGTGGTCGTCACGGCCACGCCGGCACCGACACCCGCAGGCCCCTGCGAGCCACCGAGCGAGGATGCCATCATCACAAGATGGAACGAGACACATGGAAGAGATTTAACCGATCTCGTCACCGCCAACAAGGCGGCGACGGTGACCCTCCCGTCACGTGATGCAGAAGGATTCGCATCCGCCCGGGAAGAGGCTGCAGCGCTCATGCGCGTAATGAACGACGAGTACCTCAAGCATTCGTGTGATGTGGGTGTTTTCACCGTTGTGTTCACAGATGCGGAGACCTCGTACACATCGACACGTGGAGCGGTCGAGTATCTCGAAGCAGGATACATAACCGATGAGCAGTTCATCAACGCCATGCAGGAGGCGGGCCCAACACCCTTGCCCCCTGAGGAGGTGACCACACCCACCCCGCCACCGGGCGTATCGATCGCACCCACACCGACGATCGGTGTAGTGATACCTACAGAGGGTCCGAGCCCTACACCACGAGAAACGGGCGGACTTAGCGGGCTTTCGACACCGACACCAGAACCGTCCGCGACAGCAGAGCCAACAAAGGTACCCACATCAGCACCGACCGATACACCGACAGCCACCGCGAAGCCAGGACCCACGGAGCAGGGGAGCTATGTGGCGACCATAACCCCCGGTGCAACAGCAGGGCCTACGAGCAAGACTGGTGGCGACTCGACCCCACCTCCAACACCCACGGTAGAGCCCATCAAGATCGACGAGGTGGATGTCGACTTCGATCCTGAGATGGATGATGTTCGAAAGGAGGATACTGCTAAGGACAGCGTCGCCGAGGCGCTCGAATCCATCGCAGCGACCCGTGGTGAAGGTCTCGATACTAACGAGGCCGAGGAATACATCAAACTCGCGGAGGATCGTATCGCCTCAGGGCAGTACGAGGAAGCCGTGAAGTATGCATGGGTGGCCAAGCGTCGTGCGGACGAGGTGGCCGGCAGGATCTCAGAGCCCTGGAGCTATGTCAACGAGAAACAGCGCTCATCGTTCCCTTTCCAGATCGACTCGACGCTCGCGGCCCTTCTTGGCGGTGCGCTGATAGTGATGATCGCGGGTCTTGCGTTCTTCGTGAGAGCACAGGCCGGTGGTGTCGACAGCGAGCTCATGGATTACATAGACGGACGACGTGAAGACGGGTTCGATGACGATGAGATCGTTAGCGCTCTTCTCGATGCGGGCTATGATAAGGAGGAGATATACGCTGCTTTCGGTCTCGATGTGCCCATAGAGATCGGAGAGGAGGCCGAGGTGGTCACAGAGGAAGAAGGGGCCGAGGTCACGGAGAGCGTAGAAGAAGTGGATAGCGAGGACTATGTCAGTGGCGAGCCAAAAGAAGAGTGACAAGGTCGTCCGAGACCCCATCCATGGGAACATCTCCGTACATCCGGAGGAGCTCAGGCTCATCGACACACCCGTGTTCCAACGACTTCGCCGAATAAAGCAGCTCGGCTTCGCGTACCTTGTGTTCCCGACGGCCGTGCACACACGTTTCGAGCATAGCCTCGGTACGATGCACATCGCCTCACGCATAGCCGAGCATCTCGCTCTTGACACGGTCCCGCTCCTGCGCACCGCTGCCCTTCTCCACGATATCGGCCACGGGCCGTTCTCCCACTCGTCCGAGCTCATCGTCGAGACCTACTTCAAGGAGCATCATGAGGCAATCACCGGTGACAAGATACGACAGCCCGACGTCGCCGGCGCCATCGAACTTGCCGGGCTCGATGTCGAGGAGGTCGTTTCCCTGGCCACGGGAGCTGGATCGACCTACCAGAACAAGATCATCTCGAGCGAGATGGATGCCGATATTCTCGACTACATGCTACGCGACTCGTATTATACGGGCGTCGCGTTCGGGACCGTCGATCTCGATCGGATCATTTCGAGCCTCGAGGTATGGAACGACCGGCTCGTGATATCGGGCAAGAGCCAGTACAATGCAGAGAGTCTGCTCGTTGCACGCTACCTCATGTGGCCTGTCGTGTACCTTCATAGGACCGAATGCATCGCCGACTGCATGCTCGTCAGGGCCATGGTTCGCGCGGTCGAGGACGGCTCGCTCTCCGCTCAGGAGATCTATCGCATGGACGACTACGAGGTCACCGCATACCTCCTGTCTCTGGATGGATATCCGGCGGACATCATGGGGCGCCTCAACGACCGCAAGCTCTTCGTCCAGCTGGACACCAAGGGCAGGAGCGACCTCACTCCTGAAACACTAGCTCGGCTCATCGCCCTGCGGGAGGATCCGCAACGAAGCCTTGCTATGGAGAACGCCCTTGCCGACGAGCTCGATGTTCCCAGAGGGTACCTGACAGTCGACGTGCTCAAGCCTCCTCAGAAGTCGGTCCGCGATTCACCACGTGTCATCCCCGATATCCTCGTGCGGCACGGAGAGGAGGTCGTCCGCATCGACCGGCTCTCGCGTCTTGCACGCGCGCTTACAGCAGGGACGTGGGACCACTGGTTCTGTTCTGTGTACGTCGCGGACGAGCACGCGGACAGCGCCAAGGACACGATAGTAAAGAAGGCCATTAACTCCCCGCTGCAATATTTAAGTGATTGCATCCTCTCGTGAGCCGTGACCACTCGCGCTGCTATCGGTCTCGCGATCGTCATTATCAGTATCGGGTGCATGATCATGCTCGCCCCAGGGCCCGAGGAGCCCACCGGCCCCGCACCCACACAACCACCCGGACCATCACCCACTCCCTACATCGATCCCTTCACCCTCGCGATCACCGAGTGTACTCTCCTTGGCGGAGAAGCGGCGGACCGGTGCCTTCTCAACCGTACCATGGTGATCGGCAACGCATCCATGTGCGGCCTTATCAACACGACCCTGGTCCATGACTGGTGCGAGCGTGACATGGCGAAGCTACGCCACGAACCTGAGAGGTGTGATGCCGTCGAGACCGAACTCGTCCGAAATGAGTGCTTCGTAGAGCTTTCCGACCTCACCAAGGATCCGGCCCTTTGTGCCAACATCACGGGCGGCGGTTACAAGGACGTCTGCCTCCAGCGAGCGGTGACCATTACCCAGAACGTCTCTCTCTGTAGTGAGATCGTTCGCCAGCGTATGCGTGACGGGTGCTGGTACGACGTGGCGCTTAACACCAAGGAGCCCGGCCTCTGTGACAATATCAGCGATCCTGCGATCAAGGACGGGTGTATCAATTATGTGGCGACCGTCAGCCTCAACGCCACCCGATGCGTGGGTATCCAGAACGCGACCTACAAGGACACCTGTTATGAGTCGCTCGCAAAGCTAACGAAGGTCGGAACGGTCTGTCTCGACATCGGGGATGGCGTGCAGCGTGAGGGATGTCTCGTGGAAGTCGGGACCAAGACGAACGACGCCGATACGTGCCTTCATGTGACGGACCAGGGGACAAGGGAACGGTGCGTCTACACCGTTGCTCGTGCAATCGGCGACGGGAGCCTGTGCGAGCACATCACCGATCCTGAGCTTAAAGTTACCTGCACGAGCAGACTTGGCTCCGGGACCGGATCGTGATACCCCTCAGCCACCTTTTACCTTGAAGAGCCATACATCGGCCCGGATGAACGAATGATGCTCGACCTCGTCGAATCTTTCGTGGAGGAGCGTCATGAAATCGGTCTCAGGCTCACGATGGGAACGGACGAACCACACGTACCGCGGAGAGCGCTCGTCAAGCGCAGTGGAAATCCGCTCGACATCTTCGCGAGTGCCTCCCATGAGCTCCACGCGTCGCGATGAGCCGTGTTGACGGAAGTAGTAATCGAACGAGGTGGCGCTCCAGGTGTGGCCGATGATGAGAGCGTCTGGGTACCGACGGTCGTTGGTGACGATGTGTCCGATCGCCTCGCGCACCTGCTCCTTGTAAGGGGTGCCGTAGAAGTCCATACGAAGGACGAGGTCACCGAGGAAGAACGCACATAGCACGGTGGCGACCAGTGCGAACCTACGTGGATCTGGTACGAGCCTGTCCACGGCTCTGGCCAGAAGGAGGTAAGCTGCCGGGAGGGAGATAATGAGGTTACGGTGCACGAGGACCGGATTCGAGACGACGGACACCGTGTACGTGACAAGGAAGGGCAACACCAACCATGCGAGGACGATACCGTCTGGTGACCATGCGAACAGTTTTACGGTTCTTAGGTCAATGGGGCCATCGTTCTCTCGAAAGATGACTGCAGCCAGTGATGCGTAGAGGATGCCTACGAGCACCAAGAGATATCGGGAGCGGTTGAAGAGGAAGTAAAGAAAGGCCGCGAAAGCGAACACAGGCTCACCGGGCCTCTCGATCCAGCTGATGTTCGTCCTTGCACCGAACTGGGCCAGCATGGTAGGTATCCACGGTGCGAATCCCAAGAACACGATCAGGTACATGGTCATGCTCCTGTGGAGGACCCGTCGGTCCCCGATCGACTTCAAGAACGCCCCGGCGGCCTGAAGACCCACCATGAGGAGACCGAAATAGTGCGTGTATGCGGCCAGGAGCGCGTATCCACTGTATCCTACTATGTACGCGTTATGTATGTGGCGGTCCATATCACGCGTCGTCATCAGCTCGAACCAGAACCAGTGGGCCATAGAGACGAACAAGAGCATGAGCGCGTTCCCGCGGGCCTCCTGGCTGAAGTACACTGGGCACCAGCATACTGCCGTGAGCCCGGCCGCGAGCAGACCGGAACGACGACCGTAGGTCCTCGAACCGATGGCGTACACGACGAGGACGGTCAACACTCCGGCCACGGCGGACGGCATCCGCAGATGCCACTCAGTATCACCTACATCCAGAACAACGTAATGGACGAGTACGAGATAGAAGGGTGGATGGACATCACGGTACATGGCCTCATCGATGACGGTATCGACATCAGCGAACGATGTACGACGCCAGGTCGCGAGCTCGTCGGACCAAAGGGACTGTGCATCAAGTCCATAGAAACGAAGGCCGACTCCCAGGAGGAGTATCGCCAGAAGTACTACGCGAGCGGTCGCTGCATTAGTATCACTGGCAGTTCTTTCATCACGTTCGACCAGACATTGAACCTCCCGTAAGCATGGGTGACCAAGCACTTTTATTCTTTCGCGCAGGAGATGAAGACATGTCCGCTGATTGGACGACGCTGTCCATCGTGCTCCCGACCTTCAACGAGCGCGAGAACATCGTTGGGCTAATCGAGCAGCTAAGAGAGCTCTTCGAGGAGCGGGGCTATCGAGGAGAGGTCATCGTTGTTGACGACGACAGTCCCGATGGTACCGGACAAGCGGTCGAGGAACTAGCGTCCGGCTGGAAGAACGTTCGGCTCGAGACCCGTCGCAACGAGCGCGGCATCGGCTCTGCGCATGCAAGGGGGTACGACCTCTCAAAGGGCGATGTCATCATCACCATGGACGTTGACGGTTCCCATGACGTCGCCGACATCCCACGGCTCCTCGACCGGCTATCGGACGGGTACGACGTGGTCATCGGCTCTCGGTACGTTCGTGGCGGTGGGACGGACAAGCCGTTCGCCAACCGGCTCATCAGCCTCCTGGGCGGGCAGTACGCCAGGCTAACTCTGCGTCTGGGCGTCGTCGACAGCACCAACGGGTTCAGGGCGTTCCGACGCAAGGTCTGGGAGCGCATCCGTCATCACCGGTACAGCGAGCGCAACGTCTTTCTAATAGAGTTCCTCTATCATGCACGAAGGTCGAGAGCACTGATGACCGAGGTGCCCGTGTTCTTCCGAGAGAGGACCTTGGGCGAATCAAAGACACCCGTGCTTCAAGAGAGCGTGAAGGCATTGATGCTGCCGATACGGCTGCGCCTGGGAGGATAGACGGTGAGGTTATGGATCCCATTCGCGTAGGTGACCTGATACTCGGTGACGAGGAACGTGAGGCGATCGGCAAGATCATCGATTCGGGCCGGATCTCGGAAGGTCCGTTCGTACGTAGGTTCGAGCGCGAGTGGGCCAAGTACGTGGGTACCCGTGAGTGCGTTCTGCTCAACTCGGGGACATCGGCCCTTATCGCAGGTATCGCAGCCCTCAAGGTAGGAGAGTATATCGACGGTACGAGGGTAGTGACCACTCCTCTCACTTATGTGGCGACCTCAAACGCCATCATCCTCAACGGTCTAGAACCGGTGTACGTTGACGTGGACCCAGAGACATTCATCATAACTCCTCAGACAGTTAGTGCCCTGCTCGAGGAAGAGGACGATCCCTCATCCTTCGCCATGCTGCTCCCGGTACATCTCATGGGCTACCCGTGCGACATGGACGGGATGGACGCTGTTGTCAAGAAGTACGGTCTGGTGACCTTCGAGGACTCGGCACAGGCCCACGGTTCACGATACAAAGGTAAGCGGACGGGATCCCTTTCGCTCCTATCTGACTTCTCTTTCTACATCGCACATAACATCCAGGCGGGCGAGCTCGGAGCGTTAGTGACCGACGATCCCAACATCGCACGGCTCGTACGCAAGATAAAGGCGAACGGGCGGGTATGCGACTGCTCCGTATGCGTTCGGTCCACGGGCGAATGCCCGCACCTCCGGGATGAGGACGATCCTGATCCGCGGTTCACCCACGACCTCATCGGCTACAACTTCAAGACAATGGAGTTCCAGGCCGCGATAGCGCTCTGCCAGCTGCAGAAGGCTGATTGGATACTCGAGCGACGCCAGGAGAACGTCAGACGTCTTAACGAAGCCCTCGAACCGCTGGCCGACGTGCTGGCGACACCGCCCTTCTCTCCTGACGTGAGCTACCTTGCCTACACACTCGTGATAAAGGATCCAAAGAGGTTCCCACGTGCCCGAATTTGTCGTGAAATGGAGCATGCAGGCATCGAGACGCGTCCTCTTTTCGGGTGCATACCGACCCAGCAGCCTGCTTATGCATCATACCGCGATCGGTACAAGGGGCGGCTCCCCGTGGCTGAACGGCTCGGGTCCGACGCCTTCTACGTGGGTTGCCATCAGTACCTTTCCGAAGAGCAACTGGACCATATGGCCTCCACCCTGCGAAAGGTGTTCCGGTGAGCGGACAGCGTGTGCTCGTCACAGGGGCCGACGGGCTCGTCGGTACACATCTATCCCTCGTGCTCGAGGAGAGCGGTCACGAAGTGGTCCGCTGGGTCTTTGCGAAGGATATTCCAGGTCATTCCAGAGTGGACGTCCGCGACCGGGAAACCGTCATTGATGCCTTGCAGGACATCGATGCGGTCGTCCACCTCGCCGCCATAACCGTTGAGTCCGAAATGGCACGTGATCACTCATTGGGCTTCGATGTCAACATAGGTGGTACCGCGAACGTACTCGAGGCCATGCGCCGTCGTGACGTCCAACGGATCGTGTACCTTTCCTCTCAGGTCGTGTACGGTAACCGGCCGGGTATCGATGAGGATGACCTGTCAAGCATCGAGCCCCTCTCACCCTATGCAGAGAGCAAGTACCTCGCCGAGGAACTGGTCCGTGGCTACGGCCGGGCCTATGGGATAGATATCACCGTGCTCCGCTCATCACACATCTACGGACCGGGGCAACGATCGGGGGCGCTCGTCCCGCTCTTTCTCCATCGGGTACTCGAGGGTTCAGAAGTAAGGTACGGGAACGACGTGACAAGAGACCTCATATACGTCGTTGACGTCGCACGTGCGATCTCAGCGATTCTCCCCGGAGCTCCATCCGGATTGTACAACGTCGGAACGGGCATCGAGACGCGGATCAGTGACCTCATAGATACACTGGCGAAGGTTAGTGGCAAGCAGGTCTCACGGGTCCATGATCGATCATTAATCCGTGACAATGCGCTGGAGCGCTGGCGCGAGCTAGCTAAGATCGATCGTATCACCGATGAGGTGGGATGGAAACCGCAGACTTCGCTCGAGGACGGCCTCCGACGGTTGCTCAAGCACATCAATGATGACGCCTGACAGCCATTACGCTCTCGGTTGAGTGGATCACCGGTTCAATGTTATTTCAGCGCCGAGTGGAACACGCTCCACGTCGTTCCCGTCATTGGCGTAGAGACGTTGTTGTCGAACCAATCCTGGACCTCGTCGATACGTTCCCGGTCGACACCGCCGAGCAGTCCGAACATGCGCACGTAATCATTGACCTCAATGCTGACATTATCGCGAGTAATGACCACGTAATCCGACAGACCGTGGTATTCGCAGATGTCACCCTTGGCCTTGAAGATATTGGGATCGAGGTCCTCCTCACAGATCTCACGGTAGGCTTGGGTCACCGTGCTCGCGTCCATCTGCTTGCTCCATTGAATATTTCGGGGCCGATCTTCATCACGTATCCCGAGCGTGCCTCGTATCCCCTCCATCAGGACCTTGCCATCCTCTCGGGTCCCCTCATTGTATCTAATGTCCTTGCTGGACAAGCTGAAGGGCAGCCCACGACCTGACGACGACACTTCGAACACCCGATTGATGCCTAAAGGCTTCACACCGGCACGTACCGAAAGGTAGTTCCCGTCGTCAGCAAACCGCTGGAGCGCATCCTCGACCATCTTGTATGGCACATGGTCCTCATCCTGCTCGATGTGGGATGATAGGTTGCAGCTCTCGATCAATCCCTTGTCGAAGTGTTCCGAGTAGGCCTCGACTGTGACATCGCCCGACTTGATTATGATCTTATAGGGCTCGCCCTCGGCCTCCCTGATCTGTTCATACGCATCGAAAATGACATCATAGAGGGATCCGCCCTCCTCTAATTGTACATCGTACATTCTTTCAACCCCTGCCCTGGGAATGGGCTTGAGACGGTGTGCCAACTAGCGCTATTAATAAGGACTTGGAACCACTCCGGAGGTGGTCGTCCGTGAGCTAGTCGACGCTCACGTCCTGGTTGGTCCGCCCGTACGTGATGAAGAGAACACGTGCGGAGTCACCCGTCATGAGGGTATTGAAGACCTCGTGATTGAAGAATGAAGGGAGACCCCGAGCTTTTGGGACCTGTCTTCCTAGTCGTTCGAGCGCTTTGGTCATCTCCTTTGTCTTGTCCTCCATATCAGGGAACCTGGAGTAGTAAAAGTAAGCATGCGTGAAAGCATCTGCTGCTCGCTCGTTGTCATCGATGGACTCCCATTCCCCGGCCTCGTTGTTATACCTGGCGCCGAGCTCCACGATGATGTTCGCCCTTGTCATGGAATCGGCCGACGGCCACTTCCTCTCGATGATCGTCTCCACGAGCTCGGTGGTCCTATTCGGACGGTCCACCTTGTCCCAAATCTCCTTTGCCGTACTCTCGGCCGATGTCACATCGTCGAGCGAGCTCTTGAGCAGTTGCGTCTCGAAGATCTCTGCGGACCTGGGGAGGAGCTCTTTTACTCTCTCGGGTTCACCCGCCTGTTCCCACATCCGGATGGCGAACTCCCAGGCACCCTTCATTTCAAAGGCAAGAGCCGCCCGCTCAAACTCGTCAGCAAGGCTCCAGACGATACCCGCTCTGAACCAATCACTATTTCTTTCATAGAGCTCGGCAGTGGTCCTGCAGAGCCGCTTCTGCTCGTTCCGTGCAGCAACCGCTTCAGAATTCTTATCTGCGTCAGTGTAGGCGTCCACGGCCTCACGCCATGTTTCGATGGCCGCATCGAACCTCTCCTGCTTCTCCAAAGCTCGGGCTTTCTTCTCAGAGATGACGGCCAGGCCCTCGGGCTCACGGATCTTTGCTAGCACTTCGGCGGCATTGATCCACTCTTCGATGGCCTTCTCGATCTCTCCGTCTGCATCGAAGCTGTCACCGGCATTCTCGTACGCTTTCGCTGCACGCTGCCAGTCACCGTGCTCCCTCCAAGCCTTTGCAGCGTCAACCCATGCCTCCATCGCCTCTCGTTCCGATGCGATCTGCTTCCAACTCTTGAGGAAATCGAACACCATGATGTGATCCCGTCTCTGTTCACGTACCGATGTAATAAAAAGCTGAGTGACTCTGTCATCTGTCTATTCTCCGATAACATGCTCGGCATGTTTCATGATATGGTCGAAGTCCTCATTGTTCGTTCGGTACTTTGCGAACGATACAAGAGAGCAGATGTCAAGACATTCCGCGATATAGACATGGTCACGACCACGGTCCTTCAGCTCACGAACGACGTCGTCGCGAGTGCATTCGCAATCAATGCTCAGCTCATGGCTGAAGTAGTACCGTACCGCCTCGCTCACGAGCATGTAAGCCTCCTTCTCACGGTCTTCCTCGAACGATCTCTGGGCTTCCTCCAGCATCTCTCGGGTCCGGGCTCGCCAATCCACGGATGGCTTGGATAAATCAATAGCATCTCGTTCCAAGTCCCGTTCGGCCTTTCGTTGCCGTAGCCACCACCAACCGACAATCAGGAGCATCAGGATGAGAAGTGAGGCTATCAGTATCCGCCTGGAACGCTCTTCGTCATCAGGATTCATGCGCACGTCCTCGACCGTCTCGTTGAGATCGACCGAGCCGGTGATCGACTTCGTTTCGTTGGTCTGTGGATTTCGGAGAGTGCGGTTGAACCTGCTCGTACCGTTGGTGGGAAAAGGAACATCGGTCCCTTCTGGCTTGAATCCCTGCTCCATCGCTTTCTGATCCCGGTCCTGCACCTGCGGATCGGCCTCCACTGCACGTCGCATGCGGTCCAGGTCGTCCTGGACGACGGCCTGCATCTGCGATACATCGCCGTCCTCCATCGAGCCCTCTATCCGTGCCTGTTGGTCCTTTCTCTGGTAATCGTACTGGAAATCACCGTCGAGACCTTCCCCGTTCCCGGGATCGATGTTGCTCTCCGAACGCCGGTAGCCTTGTCGTGATAGCTCTCTCTCGGCCTGACGGAACTCCTCGTTCGACTCCAGGGCCTGTTCCATGGCCTGCCGACGTGCCTGCTCCTGTGCGATCTGCTGTGCTAGCTCCTGCATGTCGGACTCCATGCCCTGTTGCACCTGATCGATGCGGTCCTGCGTGTCCTGCGGGCTCGGCGGTTGCTGCTGTTGCCCCTGCTGACCAGAGCTTGAACGCGAGATCGATGTGGACTGGATACGCTGGCCACCGCACTGGAATAGCGTCGTTATCTTGGACATCTGCCCCTGTGCGGGGCCCGTTACATTGATGGTAAGGGAGTTAGACCGTACCGTTGTCTCGCTCCCCGTCTCAGGGTCCCTGAACGTGACCTCGGCCGGAGCTATCTCATGCTCCCCGGGCTCGAACGCCTGGATCCCTTCGGTGCCCGTGAGGTCTC
This sequence comes from Candidatus Undinarchaeales archaeon, assembly GCA_030753015.1. Lineage (GTDB taxonomy): Archaea > SpSt-1190 > SpSt-1190 > JASMDC01 > JASMDC01 > JASMDC01. Next base: position 21,873 of record JASMDC010000032.1, read on the forward strand.
CATAATCGAGCGACGCCGCCCCAGGTGGCGCTTGTCCTTCGAGGCACTCGATATCGATACCGCTCTCACCGATGACGTTCTTATCGACGATGAGCACATCAACAGGTTCGTCGTTCGGGTTGATTATCTCAAGCCAGACTCGTAGGACGTCCCCTGATTCAACGTTCGTGTTCTCCACGACCTTCTTGATCGTGAGCTCCTTTGCCGAGACGAGGCCGGTGACGAGGGCAACAAGCACGAGCATAGTGAGGATTCTTCTTTTCATCGTTCCACCTCACGGGATGATGCGTCCGCCACCGTACCGCAACCACTGCTCGGCGAGGATGAGGAGCACGGCCATACCCACGAACCAGGGAGCCGTCGAGACATCCTCATTCTCATGTTCTATCTTCTCTGAGAGCGTCTCGTAGATTTGTTCCAGGGTTGTCACATCGATGGCGCGAAAGTACTCGCCCCCTGTGGTTTTGGCAATGTGTCGCAATGTCTCCTCGTCCAGACGTGCGTATTGCGCCCGACCGAACCAGTCGTACCCGAGCACGACCGGCTTCACGCTGCCTACTCCAACGGTGTAAACCTGCACACCCTCGCGCTTGGCGAAGGCTGCGGCTTCTGCGGGCGGGATGACGCCTGCATTGTTCTCCCCGTCTGAGAGTAGTATGACCACTTTGCGACGGTTCGGGATAGATGTGATCATGTCCACGGCAAGCGACAGGCCGTCCCCGATAGCCGTCCGACCTTCCCGGGGCCTTATCGCATCGAGCTTCTGGATCGTCCGGTCCTTGAGCCTGGTGAGGTAGGATCCAGCCGTTGCCCCCTCAGAGAACACGATGATGCCGCAATGGTCCACCGGTTTTAGTGATTCTATGAGCACACGAGCGCTCTGCTTGGCCGCCTCCAGACGGGAGGGCTCAAAATCAGTTGCTTGCATGCTCCCCGAAACGTCAATGACAAGTACGACGTTGACACCCTTGTGGGTAGCCGTCCACGGGATGTGCAGGTCGGCCAGCGACAGGAAGAGGCATGTAAGGGCAAGAGCGGACATTAAGAACCCTGCGCTCCTCCGCCACGCGAGCTCGCGGCCACCCGCAGCCTCCCGGACGACCTTGAGACGTGAGAATATGAGGGCGGCCCGACGCTTGTGCCCCTCGGCCCGGCGGGCCATGTACACGAGCACTAAGAGTACGACGATGCCAGCTGTAAGCCATTCTGGATTGAGAAAGAACCACTCGTCGACCATCAGTGACGCCTCCTCTCACGTCGCGCAAAGAACTTACGCAGCGGCTCTTCGAAAGGTTCTTCGGTGGATACCTCGACGAGCTGACCATTCGAGCGACCGACTACCGACACGAGACCTTGTACCTCTTCATCAGCGATATGTGAGAATGCTTCCCTGACCTCGCGATCACTGGTGTCCACGAGCATGTGCTCACCCGTCTCTGCGTCCTCGAGCTCCATGAGCCCAGCATCGGGCAGCTCTACTTCGCGCGGGTCCCGGACGCGTACGGCGACGAGGTCGTGACGTGATCCGAGCACCCTGAGCGGACGCACGAGGCCTTCTTGTTCGGGAAAATCCGAGATGACGAACACGATACCACGCTTCTTTGCCACCTTCGCTAGGAATGCAAGAGCACCCGGAACATCGGTCCGAGCACCACGAGGACGGTGAGCCACCAGTTCGCGCACGCAACGCAACACATGCTTCCGTCCTCCCCTGGGGGGAAGGTACGTCACCACCGTGTCGGTGAAGAGGATGAGCCCGACCCGGTCATTGTTACGCATCGCACAGAACATCAACGATGCGGCGATCTCCCGGGCAGCAGCTCCCTTCTCACGGCCCGAGCCGAAGGCGAATGATCCTGAGACATCTACCACGAGATGTACGTCGATGTTCCGCTCCTCGATATACTCTTTGACGTACGGTGCGTTCATGCGCGCGGTCACGTTCCAGTCGATGGTCCGTACGTCGTCACCAGGCACGTACTCCCGCACCTCGGCGAACTCGATTCCCCGGCCCTTGAACGATGAGTGGAAAGCGCCTTGGAGAAGCCCGGTCACCTTGCCACGGACCCTCAGCTCGAGCCGCTTGACCCGCCGGACTATCTCAGCTGGGGTTTGATGCTCTTCTTCCTCCAGCTCATCTTCATCTGGGAACGGTCTTATCAGTGAGAGGAACCGGGAAAGAACACCGCCGTCTTCGTTACCCGTCAACGGGCCATCACCTACGGGATCTCCACTACGTTGAGGACCTGCTGAACGATATCGTCGGTGGTCACGTCCTCGGCCTCTGCTTCGTATGTGAGGATTATGCGATGCCGTAGGACCGACATGGCCACGGCCTGGATATCCTCCGGGATGACATATCCTCTGCCGTTGAGGAGGGCGTTCGCCCGAGCACCCATAACAAGCCAGATGCTCGCCCGTGGGCTTGCACCGAACTCTATGAGCCCCTCCATGTCAAGCCCGTATGACGCGGGATCTCTCGTGGCATCCACGAGCTGTGTCGAATAGTCCACAACGCTCTCCTCGACGTGGAGCTTTCGCACTGACAGTTGCATCTTCGTCACCGCATCGGCGTCGAGCACCGGCGAGGCGGACGCTTCTGTATCCCGGGTGAATCGGTCCACTATCGCCCGTTCTTCTTCGATCGATGGGTAGTCGACGAGGACCTTTAGCATGAAACGGTCAACCTGGGCCTCTGGAAGACGGTAGGTGCCCTCGGTCTCGAGCGGATTCTGTGTGGCGAGCACTAGGAAAGGCTTTGGAAGGGGGAACGTCTCCCCCCCGATCGAGACCTGTCGCTCTTGCATTGCCTCGAGCAGAGCGGACTGCACCTTGGGCGGTGCACGGTTGATCTCGTCCGCCAGCACGAGGTTAGCGAACACAGGACCCTTGCGGGTAGTGAATGTGGCCTTCCTCTGGTCGTATATGGTCGTACCGACGATGTCAGCGGGAAGAAGGTCTGGTGTGAACTGTATGCGCACGAACGAGGCGCGAAGTGTGTCTGCCAGTGAATGCACCATGAGCGTCTTGGCCAGACCGGGCACGCCCTCGAGGAGGACATGTCCATTGGCCAATAGCGCTATGAGGAGCTTGTGGAGCACTTTATCCTGCCCCACGATGACGTTGCCAATTTCTCCGAGGACCTTGTCGATAGATTTCGTGTGCTTCTCGCTCTGTTTGTTTAGCTTCTGGATAGTCTTGTCCATCATGGTGAGGACACCTCCCTGGGCGGCCCCCTTTCGGGGACCGCCGTTCGCGTTTTCCGCTGGGAAGAAAAGTGGTAGGGGGATGGACTAGAAGTCCATGCCTCCCATACCGCCCATACCCGGAGGCATACCGGGGGGCATGCCACCGCCATCGCCCTTGGAGAGCTCCTTGGCGACGACGATGTCATCGATGCGAAGCACCATCTCAGCGACCTCGGAGGCGCTCTTGATGGCCTGCGACTTGAGCAGGGTAGGCTCGATGACGCCCACCTTGTACATATCTATGACCTTACCCCGGAGGATCTCAAGGCCATGCCACTTACCGCCCTTCTTCTCATGGGCAGCGCGGATGGACACGAGCTTGTCGATCGGGTCGAGCCCTGCGTTCTCGGCAAGGGCACGGGGGACCACATCGATGGCGTCGGCGAAGGCGTTGATGGCCAGCTGCTCCTTCCCGCCGACGGTGTCGGCGAAGTGGCGCAGCGTCTTTGACATCTCGACCTCGATTGCACCGCCGCCAGCGACGACCTTGCCGCCCTTGATGGTAGCGATGACGTCGTCGAGGGCGTCCTCGACAGCGCGTTCGAGCTCGTTGACCACATGCTCGGTGCCGCCCCTCACGAGGAGGGTGACCGCCTTGGCGCCCTTGCACCCGCGGACGAAGGTCATCTCGTCCCCGGCGATCTTCTGCTGCTCGACGATGTCCGAGTGACCCAGGTCCTTCTTCTCGAGGTCGTCGAGGTTGGTGACCAACCTGGCTCCCGTGGCCTTGGCCAGCTTGTCCATGTCGGACTTCTTGACCCGGCGGACGGCAAAGATGCCCTCCTTGGCAAGGTAGTGCTGAGCAAGGTCGTCGATGCCCTTCTGACACATGAGGACGTTTGCGCCGACCTTCTTTATCTTGTCGACCATACCCTTGAGGATCTTCTCCTCCTGGTGTAGGAAGGCGTCCAGCTGGTTGGGATCGTTGATGTTGATCTTGGCATCGGTCTCGGTCTTCTTGATCTCGATGGCCGAGTTGATCAGGGCGATCTTGGACTTCTTGATACCCCGGGGCATACCGGAGTGCACGCGCTCCTTGTCGATGATGATACCCTCGATGAGCTCGGTGTCCTCAAGGGACCCGCCCTGCTTCTTATCGATCTTGACGTTGTCCTTGTCGACGGTGACGGTCTTGCCGTCCTTCTCCACGACCTGGAGCACGGATTTTACGACGAGCTCGGCAAGGAATTCCTTACCGCCCTCGGCGTTCTTGCCGGTCATAGCGGTCTTGGCCACATTGAGCAGGACTGTCCTGTCCTTGGTGGTGACCTTCTTGGAGATCTTTTCGAGGATCTCTTGCGACTTGGACGCGGCAAGGCGGTATCCCTTGACGATGATGGTGGGGTGGATGTGCTGGTCGAGGAGCGCCTCGGCGTTCTTGAGGAGCTCACCGGCAACCATAACGGCAGTGGTGGTCCCGTCGCCGATCTCCTCGCCCTGCACCTTGGCGACCTCGATCATCATCTTGGCGGTGGGGTGCTCGATCTCCATCTCGCCGAGGATGGTCACACCGTCGTTGGTGACGATCACATCGCCGAGAGTGTCCACGAGCATCTTGTCCATGCCCTTGGGGCCGAGCGTGGTGCGCACGACCTCGGCTACAGTGCGCGCAGCAAGGATGTTCATCCGCTGGGCGTCGCGTCCCTTGGTCCTCAGTGCTCCCTCGGGGAGGAGCATGACCTGCATTGGTTGTTGAGCCATTTTCATATCACCTTTCGTCAAATGGGCTGTGTTATGACCATGATGGTCTCGGCAATCACGGGAAGTGTCGGTTATTTCTCCCTCATGAACACCTTCTAGCCTTTACGGACCGCCTTTTTATCGTAGAAATTATAAACCTTTCCAAATAAAGCGGGGAAAAATCGCCCCCAGTCACCCGTTTTTCTGTAGTCACGATGCTTGTGAGTCAAAAATGATACTGCTCAGGAGACATCAAATGTAGGGTTTGTTCCGGGTAAAGGCGTCAGGCACCTTGTACTGCTTTGCTGCACCCTGTCCGTCCGGGGCCGGGTGGACCTTCTGCGTCGAGGTCATGAACTGGAGAAAACCGTAATGGCGAATGACGTTCATGAACCGTTCGAACATCTCTCCTGACGGTAATTCGAACGTGATGGAGTACATATACGTCTCAGGTTCGCCCACATCTATTTATGTCTGGCGCGGCCCGGTGAATAAGCATTTAAAGCTCGTGGCGCGTCCTGCACTCATGATCGATCAATTCTCGCTCTTGAAGGATCTCTCCGAAACGCCAGCAGTATCGGGTGATGAGTTCCGTGTCCGTGACATCCTTGCCAAGGAGCTTCGTCCTCTGGTCGATGAGGTGCGCTTCGACAAGATCGGGAACATCATAGCCACCAAACATGGGAAGCCTAACGCCCCGCGCATAATGATCACGGCCCACATGGACGAGATCGGGCTACTGGTCAAGTACATCACCGACGATGGCTTCATCTCCTTCACAAGGATCGGCGCCATCAATGACAGGACCCTCATCAACCGCCGTGTCGTTCTCCACGCGAAGAAGGGCGACCTCCATGGGGTCATCGGGACCAAACCACCCCATCTGCGGAAGAAGGGTGATGACGACGAAAAAGTGGCCGCGCTCTTCATCGACGTCGGGGCAAAGGACCGTAAGGGTGTGGAAAAGCTCGGTATCGCTATCGGCACATACGTTAGCTTCGACCAGCGGTTCGAGAACCTTGGCGGAAATAACATCATCACGGGCAAGGCGCTCGATGGGCGGCTCGGCTGCTATGTTATGATAGAGGCAATGCGAAAGCTCCGTAAGGCTGGATGTACTGTGTACGCAGTAGGGACCGTCCAGGAGGCGGTCGGGCTCAAGGGCGCACGTGTAGCGGCCTTCAGCCTCAATCCGGACGCTGCTCTTGTTCTCGATGTCGCGGTGGCGGGTGACTTCCCGGCCATGCTCCTGCATGAATCACCGGTCAACATCGGTGACGGTCCGGTCATCATGCTCGTCGAAGGTGCAGGACGCGGTCTCATCACGCACCCGATCATCCGCGATCTCCTCGTCGCTGCTGCCGATAAGCTCAAGATCAAACATCAGATCAGGGTATCGGATGCCGGTATCACGGACGCCGGTAGCATATACCTCACCCGCGAGGGCATCCCGTCAGGCGTGATCAGCATACCATGCCGCTACATCCACAGCCCCATCGAAGTGGCCAGCATGAAGGACGTGGACGGAGCTGTGAAACTCCTGGTGGCGACAATAAAGGCTGCTGAAAAGGTCACGGACTGGGTCCACAAGGCCAGCTGATATGCCGTGTAAGGCACATTTCATATCTGGGCGACGAACTTACTGTTGTTCGTTCTCGGCCTGGATGGCGCGCTGAACACGGGCGTTCTTTTTTGCCCTGAGCAGCTCATCGATCTCTGTGTCAACTTCCTCGTAGCTCTTGCTCGCAAGCTCGCCGTACACCTTCTTGAGAAGGGTTATGATGACGTCGTTCTGAATCTTGAAGTGGCGTAGCATCCTCTTGTGCTCTTCGTCCATCATGATCTCACCGTGTCGGCCGAGGCCTTCGAGCTCGGATGGTCGGGAAACCTTTAAATCTCCACCTCACGGGCGAGGAGGGCTTCAACCCGTTTTCGGTGAGGGAAGGTATGACCGGCCAGATGAAGTGCTGCCGCAGCGTTCGCGAACCTTAGCATGTCCTCGGTGGACAGACCTTCATGGTGAGCGTATATGAAGGCCGCGTTGAACACGTCACCCGTACCGGTGGGATCGCGCACGCCACCGGCCCGGACCACGGGGACCGTGATGTCCTCATCCCGGGATATGAACCGGGATCCGTTCTCACCAAGATGGAGAACGACTGCCTTGACACCATGTCCGAGGATCGCCCTGGCGGCCTCCGCAGGATCACGGTCCGGCATCTGTGCGATGTGTACGGCCTCGAGCTCGTTCACGAACAGCACGTCTGTATTCTCAAGCACTCCGAACAGCCCATCGAGTCGTTCCTCGGTCCATCCCAGATGGTCCCAACCAACATCGAGGAGCGTAACAGCGCCGTTAGCTTGCGCTCTCGAGAAGATCCGTGCAGTCGGTTCTCCCATGATGGCCGGTGTGTACCAGTACCCCGCTCTCATTACATACCGGCCCCGTAATGCCTCTTCGGGTACGTCCTCAGCAGCGACGGTTTCGTTCGTCTCTCCCTGGTCACCCAGGAACGAGCGCTTCCCACCCGTGAACGTCACTGCAACGGTGAGAGCGGTCCGTCCCTTGATGCTCCTGAGTGCAGTGGCCACGTCGTAATCGTCAAGCATCTCCTTGAGACGTACGCCCCAGTGATCGCTCCCTATCCTACCGACAAGGAGGGATTCGAGACCGAGTCGCGAGCACGCTACTGCGGTGTTGGCAGCGTTCCCACCGACGCGTTCGGTGAACACGACTTCCTCCGACACCTCGGGTACGATCGATTCGACGGGAGTCGAGACGAGATCGATGTTCACATCACCGATGCAAACGATCTGCGGTACGCTCATTGTATGTCACCTCGCACGAGTTCGCTCGGATCGCTGGCGATTCGCGTGTACGACCGTGATGTCCTGAAGGCCTCGGCAAAGTCCGAGTTGGCAAGGAAACCTCGGCTCCGGCCCAGTGACTCGGCGTACTCGACGAGTCCGGGAAGCACCTCGAGCTGGCTGTCGAAACAGCGGAGAGCCTCTAGCTTACGTTCGAAGGCCTCTGTCACGTCCACGACGATGGTGGGTCGCGGGAAGAGGTTGAGCACCTCGTACCACAACACCTCCTGTACGCGCCAAGGCTCCCCATCCTCTGGATAGACGTTGTTACCGGCCTGCCAGCATGCCTGTTCGACTAGACGGGAGACGGCACTATGCTTGCGGTGCCAATCTCGCGGCGCATGACAGAACACAAGGGCAGGACGCAGCTCCCGTATATAGGCGATGGCCTGCCTGAGGAGTACATCATCGCTCCGCAGTTGGGGGAGGGAGGCATCAAGGAGGAAGCGACGTTCGATACCGAGCACCTTGTCAGCCCGCTCGGTCTCCTTCTGGCGGACATCAATGATAGAGGAGGTGTCATCCACTGATGGAGAGCCGCCGATACCTGCCGTGAACGTGACAGCGGACACAGATCCCTTCTTAGTCAAGGAGGCGATTGTTGCCCCACATCCGATGACGATATCATCCGGATGGGCCCCGAAACAGAGCGCTGTGGCATCCACGGACATGTTCCCCGTTCAGTCCTTCTCCTTTCCTTTATGGTCCTCGACGATGGTACGTAGGTCATCGGCGATGGCTCGTAGGATATTGTTGCTCGTATCCTGGCGCTCAAAGAACTCCTCTTCGATCGTGTCGATGCGGAAGAACAGGAAAGCGAATCCGAGAGCAACGGCTGATATGAGCAGGATGAAGAACAGGTAGGTGATTACGATCGTGTTGGCCGATTGGAGTGTAAGGAAATCCTGCCATCCCCCTTTCTCGATGTCCACGAACCGTGAGGCGATAAGAAATGTGAGGATGAATATCGAGACCATTAGCATACTGTACACGAACGATAGCTTCGTCCCCCCGGCCATGGATGCGGTGAGGGTTGCATGTTTTATATATCTTGCATCCCCATGCCGTGCAAAGGTGTAAGCCTCATGGATCGCATTTCTTCTGGAGTCCCTGGCCTCGATAAGCTCATCGTCGGGGGCATCCCCCGTGGTTACTCGATGTCGCTCAAGGGACCCCCCGGTTCCGGAAAGACCACCATGGCCCTCCAGTTCCTCATTGAGGGTGCCAGCAAGGGTGAAACAGGTCTCTATATATCGTTCAAGGAGCCCCTCTCGCGAGTACAGCACATCGCGGACGGCTATGGTTGGAACATTGAAAAGCATCTCGACAATAACCTCTTCCTGGAGACACTCTCCACGGACGACGTGTTCGAGCGTTCCATCCCGTCCCTCCTAGCACTCATCGAGCGCTATGAGGCCAAGCGTGTTGTGTTCGATTCGTTGAAGAAGGTCGTGACGGGCGCAAAGCCGTTCATGAAGGGCGAGGTCGAGTTCGACTTCGACACATTCCTCCGGAAGCTGGAGCAGATGGGAGTGACCACCATCTTCGTTACCAACCGTGAGAACATCCAGCCCGAGAAGATCGTGTTCGATGCTCTGGACTTCATCTTCGATGGCATACTCATCCTGGACATCCGCATCGTGGGCGGCGAGGCCCGTAACTACGTCTACGTCCAGAAAATGCGTGCCACTGCCATCGACCACGGGTTCAGGCCGCTCATCTTCGGTAAGCACGGCCTCGAAATCCGCTCCAAGGAATCGGTCTCGGCCAGGGTCAAGGGCTTCTTCGGCGACGAGGAGTAGCCTGGATGGAGCTCGACGTACCTCTGTACGGGCTTGCCGTCATTGCATCCGTCATCCCTATAGGCATGCTCCTCTCCCGTGGGATTCGCCGTCTTGATAGGATGCTGTTCGCGGGATTCGTCGGCACTCTTGGACTGGCATCCCTATTCAGTATCCCTTTGCATTTGGAATCATATGTATCGCTCCATCCCTACCTTACTATCGTGTTCAACGCATTCATGCTTTCCTCGGCCTGCTTTGCCCTGTTCTCGACTACCGCCCTGCGACGAAATCTCGATGGCCAGGATCTCGTGCTCGCGTTCCCCGTCATGCTCGTGGTCCTCTACTCCCTCATCATGCCGAGCCAGGATACCGACCTTCTTGGAACGCACCTCCATATGACCATGCCGCTCTTGGTAGTGTCCCTGGTGTGCTACATGAGCATGATGGGTGCTGCCGTGTACAATCTCACATGGGTGTACCATCATATGGACGTGGGGCCCCGCCAGGAGCGCATGCTCGTGGTCCTCTTGGGATTGACCATCCTTACAGGATCCGAGCTCGTCACGGCCTTCGAGGTCTTCATGAGACTTGAAGCGCCGGCGTTCCGGCCCGTGGGCATCGTTCTCTGTGCCATCATGGTCACTTATGCCTTCACATCTAACCACTCTTGATGTACTGGGCTCTGTTGTCCTTGTGAGAGGATCCGTAGAGCCTAAGGTGATTCTTTATAACGAAAGAAAGGACTTCTAACTACCCAATGTGTGACCTTATGGGCGTGAGCGCCTCGAGCGAGGCCCATATAACCCCGTCGATCGAGCGATTCATGATGGGGTGGCGAGACAATCCCCATGGCTGGGGGGTGGGTGTGTATGGCGGACGTGCTGTTTCCATCTTCAAGGAAGCAGCCGCATCGAGAACTAGTTCGCTCCTATCCACCCTCACAAGCTCGGGTATCTTTGCATCGCGCTTGCTGGTATCCCATATCCGTAACATGACCGTTGGAGGCCAGAGCCTTGCCAACACTCATCCTTTCACGCGAGAGCTCAATGGTCAAGACCATTTGTTCGCGCACAACGGCACCTTGCGCCGGGTGCGCGACATCACAACCGAGCACTATCACCCCGTTGGCACCACGGACTCTGAGCATGCGTTCTGTGTAATCATGGACTCCCTTCGTCTGGCAGGACGACATGCCACACAGGAGGAGCGTATCGAGGCCGTGTCGGATGCAGTTGACACGATTATCACTCGTGAGCTCGAGGTCCCACACCCCCTTGGTAGATCGTCGGCGAAGTTGAACGTCCTCTTCTCGGACGGCGAGCTCCTCATCGCGTACAACAGCGGATTCCGCCCCATGTCCCGGGCACACCATACATTCGATGACGGCACGACCATCGGTATGGTCGCCTCCGAGCCCCTTGATGATGAGTTCGAATGGGAGGTCATGGACATCGGCGAGTTCATCGTACTGGACCAGGGCACCATCATCGACCACCGCTGCATCAACGGCTGCCCCCCTGAACTGGGTGGGATCCCCGCTCGCTCGTCGTAGGTGCGAACGCCTCATTGAATTGCTAATTTTCTAGCTAGTAAAAGAACGCTGAGGGGCCCGCAGTAAACAGGCCCCCTGTTCTCCTCTTTTAGTATATCTCTATCTCCCCTTCTCTTCGAGGAGGTGCTCCTTGAGGAGACGGTCGACAACGCTCGGATCTGCGAGTGTTGAGGTGTCGCCCACGTTCTCGTGCCCCTCGGCCACGGCCTTGAGTATCCGCCGCATGATCTTGCCCGAGCGGGTCTTGGGCAGAGCATCGGCGAAGTGGATGTATTCGGGCGTGGCGATGGGGCCCATGGCCTTCCTTACCTCCTTCACGAGTTCCTTCTTGAGGCCGTCGGATGTATCGACGCCGGTCTTGACGGTCACGTAGGCATAGATCCCCTCGCCCTTGATATCGTGCGGGATGGGCACAACGGCGGCCTCGGCCACACTAGTGTGGCCCACCAAGGCCGACTCCACCTCGGCGGTACCGATGCGGTGGCCGGACACGTTCATCACGTCGTCCACACGGCCCATGATCCAGAAGTATCCGTCCTCGTCGAACCGGGCACCGTCTCCGCTGAAGTAGACACCGTCGAACCTGGACCAGTAGGTATCCTTGAACCGCTGGTGGTCCCCGTACAAGGTCCGCATCAGACCGGGCCACGGCTTCTTGATCACAAGGTAGCCGCCCTCGTTGGCCTTCGCTTCGGTGCCATCCTCCTTGAGGATGGCGGGTTCGATGCCGAAGAAGGGCATGATACACGAGCCGGGCTTGGTGGGGTGAGCACCGGGGAGCGGGGTGAGGAGCACGCCGCCGGTCTCGGTCTGCCACCAAGTGTCCACGATGGGGCACTTCTCTCCCCCGATCACCTTGTGGTACCACATCCATGCCTCGGGATTGATGGGTTCGCCAACGGTCCCCAGGAGGCGCAGGGAAGAGAGGTCGTGACGTTCTGGCCATGCCTCACCGGACTTGATGAGGGCGCGGATGGCAGTAGGGGCTGTGTAGAATATGTTCACTCCGAATTTCTCCACAATCTTCCAAAACCGGTCGGGAGCGGGGTAAGTGGGCACTCCCTCGAACATGACGCTCGTAGCGCCGGCGCAGAGAGGACCGTAGAGGATGTAGGAGTGACCCGTTATCCACCCGATATCGGCAGTGCACCAGTAGGTGTCATCGTCCTGGTGGTCGAAGATGTAGTTGAAGGTCGTCGTGGTGTAGAGCATGTAGCCGCCAATCGTGTGCAGCACGCCCTTGGGCTTGCCCGTGCTCCCCGATGTGTAGAGGATGAAAAGCGGGTCCTCCGCGTCCATCTTCTCGGCGGGACATTCGGGCGAAGCGTTCTTCATGAGATGGTGATAGTAGTGGTCCCTGCCCTCCACCATATTAACATCCATCTTCCTGAGGCGCTTGACAACGACGACGTTATCGATGGTCGGACACTCGGCAACGGCCTCGTCCGCTTTGTCCTTGGACATGATCGTCTTACCGGCCCGGTAGTAGCCGTTGGAGCAGATTAGGAGCTTGCAACCGCTGTCGTTGATCCGGTCCCGAAGGGCGTTGGCAGAGAAGCCGCCGAAAACAACGGAGTGGACGGCGCCGATGCGGGCGCAGGCCAGCATGACCACGGGGAGCTCAAGGATCATGGGCATGTAGATGGCAATGCGATCACCCTTCTTCACGCCCAGGCTCTTTAGCACATTGGAGAACTTGCATACCTCCTGGTGGAGCTTCCAGTAGGTATAGGTGTGCGTCTCGCCCTCGGGCTCGCCCTGCCAGATGAGAGCTGCCTTGTTCTTGCGCCAACCGGAAAGGTGCTTGTCGAGGCAGTTGGAGGAGGCGTTGAGCTTACCACCCTTGAACCAGCTGAACGTAGACTCCTTCTTGTCCCACTCGAACACCTTGTCCCAGCCGGTACTGAACCAGTCGAGGTTCTCCTTGGCCTGTTTCTCCCAGAAGGCCTCGGGATCCTTGATCGACTCGTCGTAGAGCTTCTTGTATTCCTTCAAGTTCTTGATGTGCGCCCGCTCAAGGAACTCATTGGGCGGTGGGAACTTGCGCTTCTCGTCCATCATTGAGGTTATGCTATTTGCATTTGCCATCGGGATCTCACCTAAAGGACCGTTCTGTGGATGACCATGGAAGGCTTCGGTGCGACTACCATGATCACTGTGATGCACAACCAGGAAACACCTTAAAAAACTTTTGATATTGCGCCCATTACAGATATCATTGATAAGATTACTGGGCTTATTAATTAGTAATTGAAAACAATAGACGACGTTTCAATAGAAATTGATCTGTAGGCGGACATCCTCTCGAACGTACCAGAGATGCTCTCGTCTACGCAATCGTACCGGGTCTCACGGATAGGTCGATGGTGAACGACCTGTACAGCTTCGCGTTCCAGGTGAGGACGCTCTCCCCATAATCTCGGGTCCCCGAGCATCTCCCCGTGAACTCAAAGGCACCATGGAGCACGAGGTCCATGATCTCTTGAAAGGTATCTTTCGCGGGATCGGGGACCGGAACGTCCCGTCGCCACTAATTACGACGATACACCCTGAAAGATAGGCGGAAGGGCCCGGACTCACCCGAACCCTTCCGATAGAGCTTGCTGTCCTACTACTTACACTTCTCTGCGAGGAGGTACTCCTTGAGAAGGCGGTCGACAACGCTCGGGTCTGCGAGTGTTGAGGTGTCGCCCACGTTCTCGTGCCCCTCGGCCACGGCCTTGAGTATCCGCCGCATGATCTTGCCTGAGCGGGTCTTGGGCAGAGCATCGGCGAAGTGGATGCACTCGGGCGTGGCTATGGGGCCCATGGCCTTCCTTACCTCCTTCACGAGTTCCTTCTTGAGGTCGTCAGATGTATCGACGCCGGTCTTGACGGTCACGTACGCATAGATACCTTCGCCCTTGATATCGTGGGGGATGGGCACAACAGCGGCCTCGGCCACACTGGTGTGGCCCACCAAGGCCGACTCCACCTCGGCGGTACCGATGCGGTGGCCGGACACGTTCATCACGTCGTCCACACGGCCCATGATCCAGAAGTATCCGTCCTCGTCGAACCGGGCACCGTCTCCGCTGAAGTAGACACCGTCGAACCTGGACCAGTAGGTATCCTTGAACCGCTGGTGGTCCCCGTACAAGGTCCGCATCAGACCGGGCCACGGCTTCTTGATCACAAGGTAGCCGCCCTCGTTGGCCTTCGCTTCGGTGCCATCCTCCTTGAGGATGGCGGGTTCGATGCCGAAGAAGGGCATGATACACGAGCCGGGCTTGGTGGGGTGAGCACCGGGGAGCGGGGTGAGGAGCACGCCGCCGGTCTCGGTCTGCCACCAAGTGTCCACGATGGGGCACTTCTCTCCCCCGATCACCTTGTGGTACCACATCCATGCCTCGGGATTGATGGGTTCGCCAACGGTCCCCAGGAGGCGCAGGGAAGAGAGGTCGTGACGTTCTGGCCATGCCTCACCGGACTTGATGAGGGCGCGGATGGCAGTAGGGGCTGTGTAGAATATGTTCACTCCGAATTTCTCCACAATCTTCCAAAACCGGTCGGGAGCGGGGTAAGTGGGCACTCCCTCGAACATGACGCTCGTAGCGCCGGCGCAGAGAGGACCGTAGAGGATGTAGGAGTGACCCGTTATCCACCCGATATCGGCAGTGCACCAGTAGGTGTCATCGTCCTGGTGGTCGAAGATGTAGTTGAAGGTCGTCGTGGTGTAGAGCATGTAGCCGCCAATCGTGTGCAGCACGCCCTTGGGCTTGCCCGTGCTCCCCGATGTGTAGAGGATGAAAAGCGGGTCCTCCGCGTCCATCTTCTCGGCGGGACATTCGGGCGAAGCGTTCTTCATGAGATGGTGATAGTAGTGGTCCCTGCCCTCCACCATATTAACATCCATCTTCCTGAGGCGCTTGACAACGACGACGTTATCGATGGTCGGACACTCGGCAACGGCCTCGTCCGCTTTGTCCTTGGACATGATCGTCTTACCGGCCCGGTAGTAGCCGTTGGAGCAGATTAGGAGCTTGCAACCGCTGTCGTTGATCCGGTCCCGAAGGGCGTTGGCAGAGAAGCCGCCGAAAACAACGGAGTGGACGGCGCCGATGCGGGCGCAGGCCAGCATGACCACGGGGAGCTCGATGATCATGGGCATGTAGATGGCAACGCGGTCGCCCTTCTTCACGCCCAGGCTCTTTAGCACGTTGGCGAACTTGCATACCTCCTGGTGGAGCTTCCAGTAGGTATAGGTGTGCGTCTCGCCCTCGGGCTCGCCCTGCCAGATGAGAGCTGCCTTGTTCTTGCGCCAACCGGAAAGGTGCTTGTCGAGGCAGTTGGAGGAGGCGTTGAGCTTACCACCCTTGAACCAGCTGAACGTAGACTCCTTCTTGTCCCACTCGAACACCTTGTCCCAGCCAGTACTGAACCAGGCGAGGTTCTCCTTGGCCTGTTTCTCCCAGAAGGCCTCGGGGTCCTTGATCGACTCGTCGTAGAGCTTCTTGTACTCTTCGAGGTTCTTGATGTGTGCCCGCTCAAGGAACTTCTTGGGCGGCAGGAACTTGCGCTTCTCGTCCATCATCGAGGTTATACTATTTGCATTAGCCATCGGAAGATCACCCTTTGGGCTCATTTACCATGCGACATGGAATGCGGATGTTATATCCGTCCTTTCCACGGCGTCCCATTCTTGGTTTGAGCCTTAAAAGTCTTTTGGTTAGAATCGATTCCCGTGTCGTGTTTTAACACGGCAGGGGACGCCCGACAATGAGCCAAGACGTATAAAATGTATGAGGCATTACCATCCTACGGAAAGATGGGACAATATACAGTCATAACCTTGGTCTTCGTCCTTCTCCTTGTCCCAGCCATTCCTTTCGATGCGGTCAACGTCGTTCTAGATCCTTCCGCGTATTCAATATGCGCCGGAGAGAGCGTCACCCTCAATCTCACTATAGAGAATCCAACAAACGACCAGCAGCTCTACGTGTTCGAGGTCGTGGACGAGACGTTCGGATCCGTGTTCGAGGCCCCCGATCCCGAGAAACGGTCCCTGGGCCGCGGCATGTCGATGTCCACCGACCTCAATGTCCGTGTCCGCCCGGACGCTCCGGTAGGGACACATACCCTCGTGGTACGTGCCTCGTTATCGATCGATCCGAACCAGGCCAGTACTACCGAGGGATCGATCACGATCAAGGAATGCGAGGGATCGACCGGGATAAAAGCTGACAGAGATTCATCTAAAAAGACCGGACTCCCGGTTCCACTCGTAGCAGGCGTCGTACTCATCTTCCCACTTCTAGCAGTCGTGATCCTAATAGCGAGCAGAATGCACCCGCCCGAGCCGGAACCTGTCCCCGTTGTTCAGATGACCGGCCAGGTTCAGGACTACAACGCGTACGGATATGCAATGCCAGGCTATTATGCGAATTATCAGTACCCAGGTGGATCGTACTACTACAACCGGTACGGCCAGATACAGCAATGATGAGCTAAGTGCTCAGTGCTTCCGCGTCTTATGATGTTCTTCGTGGTGCTGCGGGGGGTACTGTGGTTGATATTTCTGGGTGTCGTACTGCTCGTTGTGCCCTTGCGCTGAACCCGCCACGGCCATCCTGTGAAGCTCGTTCGCTGCATTCTTGCCATGCATCTCATTCTGGGCCAGTCGATGGAGCTCTTCCGCCGTGTCAACGTGCCCTTTACGTCCCCCGTCCTCGGTCCCGGACTCTGACCCTGGGGGAGGCGGGGGCGGGGGCATCCCGACAGAAGGTTGAACGGTGTGATGCTCCTTGGCGAATATGTCATGTCCTTCGTCATGGTGATCGTCGAGCACGTCCTTATTTTCGGACCCATTTCCCTCATCTTTCTTACCATTTCTTGAGATGAACCATACACCGATAGTGCAGAACAGGATGGTCAGGATGATCACGGTGAACGCGATGTCCGAGAACAGTTCGATCCCCGAGAACGCTTCCATCTTAGTCAGGCCATAGCTCGCTGGCAGTTGCGCGAGGACGGCGGGCGCCAATCCACGCGGCAACATGGTCGTGATGAGCCTGATCTCGTTCTCGAACTCGCTCCGCTTCGTAGAGATGAGCACCGAGATGTAGCGGACGACGATGATCGCGAGGGAAATGACAAAGCCGAGGATGAAGGGTTTGAGCTCGGTCATCAGGTCCGGCGCGTTCAGGTTCGGAACGCTGATGAGAACTCCAAGGTACACGAAGAAGAATACCTTGACGAAGAAGGAGATCTCCCGATGGAAGAGCTTGACGTCCTTGTCGATATAGAGCACGTCCTTGAGCCGGAATATCTTTGCGAACTCGCGCCCATTGCCAAGCACGAGCCCGTACATGAGCACGCCGATCGCACCGGTCCCTTGAAGGATCTCCGTTATAGAATAGACGATGAAGATGAGAGAGACGACAAGCAGGTACACGAAGTCGTGGCCTGCGAAGTGCTTGGAAATCACCAGCCACAGGACGCCGAAGAGCAGGCCGATCATACCACCGATGGAGAACCCGGACGCCACGTCGTGCGCTGCCTCCATGACGGGTCCCCGGTCCTGGGGCCCGGCCGCCATCGGCTGGACGCTCATGAGCATGAAGTTCATGATCGCGATCGCTGTTACCACCGTAAGACCATCAGTGATTGCCGACTCGAGGTTGAGGAGGGTCACGGTCTTCTCCCCCGTCTTCACCTTGCCCATGAGGGGGATGACGATGGCCGAGCTCGTCCCTCCGAGCATCGCTCCCAAGAGCCCGCCCAGCAGGGGTGGCATGCCCCAGGCATAGAGGACCAGCGTCACGGCTATGACGGAGAAGATCAGGTTCATGATGGCCAGCAGGGTCGCCCTGGGGATGCCCTCGAGCAGCTCTGCGAACTTGATGTTGAGCCCGCCGTCGAACAGGATGACGGCGAGCGCCAGCGAGGCGAAGTACGGTGCAAGGCTCTGGAAGATAACGGGATCCACGATGTTCGTTGCCGGGCCGAGGATGACGCCAACGGCTATGAGGATGAGCGGATCGGGGATCATGGTCGTCTCGAATATAAGGTTCGAGAAGAAGCCGATGATGATGATGCCTCCGAAGATGAGGAAGGCGATCGGGATGGCCAATGTGCTCGCGCCCTCTGATTCCGATGTTGATACCACCGTCGCGTTGGCATCCTGGCCGACCACGAAGGAGAGGGCGATAAGGAGAACGAGGATTGCAGCGATCCTACGGGGCATGGGGTAAGG